>NZ_JBDOQT010000001.1:0-712055 GCF_039839785.1 Pelagibius sp. CAU 1746 | reverse complement strand
AGCAGGTCATCGACGGCAAGGGCTGGCGCTCGGGCGCGCCCATCGAACGGCGCAAGCTGTCGCAATGGTTCTTCAGGATCACCGCCTTTTCCGACGAGTTGCTGGCCGCCCTCGACGGGCTGGAGCGCTGGCCGGAGAAGGTGCGCCTGATGCAGCGCAATTGGATCGGCCGCTCCGAGGGCGCGACCGTCCGTTTCGAGATCACCAATCACTCCGGAGGCCGCCACGACCGCCTGACGGTCTTCACCACGCGTCCGGACACTCTGTTCGGCGCCTCTTTCTGCGCCATTGCAGCGAATCACCCCTTGGCCGCGGAGATCGCAGAGACCAACCCGGAGGCCGCGGCCTTCATCGCCGAGTGCAACCGCCTGGGCACCAGCGAGGAAGCCATCGAGACGGCGGAGAAGCAGGGTTTCGACACCGGCCTCACCGTGCAACACCCCTTCGTGGCGGATCTGCAGCTGCCCGTCTACATCGCCAACTTCGTGCTGATGGAATACGGCAGCGGCGCCATCTTCGGCTGTCCTGCGCACGACCAGCGCGACCTGGACTTCGCGCGCAAGTACAAGCTGCCGGTGATCCCGGTGGTGTTGCCGCCGGACGCCGACGCGGCGACCTTCGAAGTGGGCGACGAGGCCTTCACTGGCGACGGCAAGGCCTTCAACTCCGGCTTCCTGGACGGGCTGGGCGTGGCCGAGGCCAAGCGCGCGGCGATCGACAAGCTGGCCGCACAGGGCGATGGCGAAGGCACCATCCAGTATCGCCTGCGCGACTGGGGTATCTCGCGCCAGCGCTACTGGGGCTGTCCGATTCCGGTGATCCACTGCGCCGGGTGCGGCCCACAGGGGGTGCCGGCCGAGGATCTGCCGGTACGGCTGCCCGACGACGTGACCTTCAACCGCCCGGGCAATCCGTTGGTGCATCACCCGACGTGGAAGCACACCACCTGCCCCAAGTGCGGCGGCGCGGCGGAGCGCGACACCGACACCATGGACACCTTCGTCGATTCCTCCTGGTACTTCGCACGCTTCTGCAGCCCGCGCGCCGAAGCGCCGTTGGAGCGTGGCGCCGTGGACTACTGGTTGCCGGTCGACCAGTACATCGGCGGCATCGAGCACGCGATCCTGCATCTGCTCTACGCGCGTTTCTTCACCCGCGCCCTGGCCGAGGTGGGATATGTCGGGGTGGCCGAGCCCTTTGCCGGCCTGTTTACCCAGGGCATGGTGTGCCACGAGACCTACAAGGACAGCGACGGAAAGTGGCTGTTCCCCGAGGAGGTCGAAAAGACCGCCGACGGCGGTGCGCGTCTGGTCGAAGGCGGCGCGCCGGTGTCGGTCGGCCGCGCCGAGAAGATGAGCAAGTCGAAGCGCAACGTCGTCGACCCCGAAGCCATCATCGGCACCTATGGCGCCGACACCGCGCGCTGGTTCATGCTGTCGGATTCGCCGCCCGAACGCGACATGGAATGGACGGACGCCGGCGTTGAAGGCGCCTGGCGCTTCACCCAGCGTCTGTGGCGGCTGGTGAACGAGAACCTGGAGAACCTGCCGCCGGTCGGCGCGCCCTTGCCGGGCGACCTCTCCGACGCCGCGGTCGAGCTGCGACGCGCGGTGCACAAGACCGTCGATGCCTGCAGCGACGACCTGGAGCAGTTCCGTTTCAATCGCGCCGTGGCGCGGATTTACGAGTTGGCCAACAGCCTGGCCGCCTTCAAGGCGGCCGACGCCGCAGGGCTCTGGGCGTTGCGCGAGGGCTTGGAGCTCGTCGTGCGCCTGATCGGCCCGATGATGCCGCACCTGGCCGAAGAGCTTTGGGCGCAGCTCGGGCACGACGGTTACCTGGTCGATGCGCCATGGCCCACGGCGGTTGCCGAGCTGGTGAGCGACGAGAAAGCCACACTGGCGGTTCAGGTCAACGGCAAGAAACGTGCTACCATCAGTCTGTCGGTCGACGCGGCGGAAGAGGATGCCAAATCGGCGGCGCTGGCCGAGCCGGCCGTGCAACGCGCGATGGACGGCAAGGCAGCGCGAAAGGTCATCGTTGTAAAGAACCGGATCGTCAATGTCGTGGTCTAGAAGAACGATTTGCAGTTTGGGCTTGGGCACCATTGCGACGGCCGCCATCGGCGGGCTGAGCGGTTGCGGCTTCCAGCCGCTGAACGCAAGGCAGGACGATGGAGGCTCGGTGTCCGCCAACCTGTCGACGGTGCGCATCGAGCCGCTGCGCGACCGCGTCGGGCAGCAGATGCATAACTTCCTGCGCGATCGGCTCAATCCTCAAGGGCAGCCGGTGTCGCCGAGCTACCGACTGGCCGTGCAGTTGACGGAGTCCTTGAGTGAACTGGGCGTGCGCCGCGACGAGACGGCGACGCGTGCCAACCTGCGCATCGACGCCAAGTTTTCGCTGTTCGATTTCGGCGGCGGCGAAGCGCTCTTTTCCGGAAGCTCCAGTTCCACCACGAGCTATGACATCTTGGAAAATCCCTTCGCCACCACGGTGTCGGAAGAAGACGCGCGCGACCGGGCGCTTGGCGAAGTCGCGGACGACATTCAAACCCGCCTGTCGATCTACTTCTCCTCAACGTAACCGCGGAGCGGGACGACGGTGAAGCTGAACGCGAAGCAGGCCGAAAGCTTTGTGCGATCTCCCGATCCGGCGGTACGCGCGGTCCTGCTGTACGGTCCCGACGCGGGCTTGCGCCGGGAGCGCAGTGCTGCGTTGCTGGCGAAGATCGTCGACGATCCGGCCGATCCCTTTGCCGTCAGTGAGTTGACCGGCGCGCAGTTGGCCGAGGATCCGGCTCGGCTGGCCGATGAGGCGGCGGCGCTGGTGTTCGGCGGTGGTCGGCGCTTCGTACGCGTACGCGATGCCGGCGACAAGGCGACCGCGACGGTAAAGGACTTTCTGTCGGGATCGCCGGGCGACGCCTTCGTGGTCATCGAGGCCGACGATCTGCCGGCGCGCTCGACTTTGCGCAAGCTCTTCGAAAGCGACAAAGCGGCAGCGGCTCTTGCCTGTTACCACGATGACAGCCGCAGCCTGGAGGCGGTGGTGCGGAGTTTTTTTGCCGATGCCGGGTTGGCGATCGGTCGGGATGCCGTCGCCTTCTTGAGCGCGCACCTTGGCGGAGACCGCGAGTTGACCCGGCGGGAGCTGGAGAAGGTGCTGCTGTTCAAGGGCGCCGGCACCGGCGAGGTGACGCTGCAGGACGTCGAGATCTGTGTCGGGGATTCGGCGCTGCTCAGCCTGGACGACGTCGCCTTGGCGACTGGCGCCGGGAATCTTCCGGCGCTGGAGCGCGCAGTGGCGCGCAGTTTCACGGAGGGCAACTCACCGATCAGCCTGCTGCGGGCGGCAGCGCGGCACTTTCAGAGAATTCATGCGGTGGCCGGTGCCGGCGGCGCGGTGGACGATGCGATGAAACGCCTGCGTCCGCCGGTGTTCTGGAAGACGGCCGCTGCGTTCAAGGCCCAGGCTGAGGCTTGGCGCCCGGCGCAGCTCGCCCGCGCCTTGGAAAGACTGCTGGAAGCCGAGGCGGCCTGCAAGCGCACCGGGGCGCCGGCGGAAACCCTGGCTTCGCGGGCGCTGCTGGAGATCGCCGCCAACGCGCCGGGACGCCGGCGGCGCGCCGGCTGATTCTGCGGAGAGTTCTCTGCCTGATCGGGATCAGGTGTTGGCCGGCGGCATCTGGTTCAGCCGATGCAGGACATCGTCCAACTGCTCCAGGGTCCGGTAGTGAATGGTCAGCGAACCGCCATTGCCCTGAAAGTTGATGCTCACCTTAAGACCCAGCAGGGCGGTGAGATCGCGCTCCAACGCCAAGGTGTCGGTGTCCTTGCCCTTGTCGGCGTCGGCCGGCTTGGCCGCCTTGGGTCCGGAGGGGGCGGCCTTGGCGCTCTGCACCAGCTTTTCGGCCTGACGCACGTTGAGGCCGCGGCTGATGATCTTTTGGGCCAGCTCCTCGGCGTCGTCGCAGCCGATGAGGGTGCGGGCATGACCGGCGGTCAGCTTGCCTTCGTCCAGCAGCAGTTTCACGCCCTCGGGCAGACCCAGCAGGCGCAGGGTGTTGGCGATGTGGCTGCGGCTCTTGCCCAGGGTGCGGGCCAGGTCTTCCTGGGTATGCTGGAACTCGTCGATCAGACGTTTGTAACCCTCGGCCTCTTCCAATGGGGTCAGGTCTTGCCGTTGGATATTCTCGACAATCGCCAGTTCGAGAGATTCGGCGTCGGTGAGATCGCGGATGAGAACCGGAACTTCGTGCAGCTTGGCGATCTGGGCGGCGCGCCAGCGGCGTTCGCCGGCGACGATTTCGAACTCGTTGGGCCGGTCCGCCAGGCGGCGCACAAGGATGGGCTGCAGAATACCTTGGGCCTTGATCGACTCCGCCAGGGCGTTGACCGCGGCTTCGTCGAAATGATGGCGTGGCTGGAAACGCCCCGGGCGCAGGTGCTCGATCGGCACGGTCTTGGTGGAGCGCACCTTGTCGAGCGAGGCGTAGTCCTCGTTCTCTTCGCCAAAAAGGGCGGCCAGGCCGCGGCCCAGATTGGTGCGCTTGGCGTGATCCGATGATGGCCCGTCAGTCATGTCGCAGTCTTCCCCATCCCGGCCGAGACCTCCCCCGCATGCGGGCGCCTCCCGGGATCTCGCAGCATCGCGGCGCTTACGCGCAGGCCCCTTCAGCCCGCCATGGCGCCATCGGTTTCATTCCGCTATCGGAATGAATAAATACATGGTTCACCGAAAGAGTCTAGCCTAGGACGCCAGAGCCGGCTCGCCGGCCAGGTCGTTCTCCCGCTGCAGGATCTCCCGCGCCAAGCGGATGTATGCCTGGGCGCCGGCGCAACGCATGTCGTACAGCAGCACCGGCTTGCCGTGGGACGGCGCTTCTGAAACCCGCACGTTTCGGGGGATCATGGTCTTGTAGACCCGGTCGCCGAGATACTCGCGCACATCGGCGGCGACCATCTCGCAGAGATTGTTGCGGCGGTCGAACATGGTCAGCACCACGCCCTGCAGCGTCAGAGCCTGGTTGAGCCCGCGGCGTACGCGGTCGATCGTCCGCATCAGGTGGCTGAGGCCTTCCAGGGCATAGAACTCCGCCTGCAGGGGCACCAGCACGGAGTCCGCCGAGACCAAGGCGTTGAGGGTCAGCAGGCCCAGGGCCGGCGGACAATCGATGATCACGAAGTCGTACTTGCCGCGGGCGGCCTGGATCGCATTGCGCAGCCGGTACTCGCGCTGCGGCACGTCGATCAGTTCCAGCTCGGCGCCCGAGAGATCGACGCCCGAAGGCACGATGTCCATGCCCGGCACCAGGGTCTTGGTCACTGCCTCGGCGATCGGCATGGCGTCGAGCAGCACCTGATAGACGCTGTGGCTGCGCTGATCGCTCGCCACGCCCAAGCCGGTGCTGGCATTGCCCTGCGGGTCCATGTCGATGATCAGGACCTGCTTGCCGCAGGCGGCCAGAGCCGTCGCCAGGTTGACCGTCGTCGTGGTCTTGCCGACCCCGCCCTTCTGATTGGCGACAGCAAGAACGCGGGTCGCGGCCGAAGTTGGCGGGATCGACCCACGCTCCGGACTGGCTTCAATATGTTGTAGGTTCAAGACGCTCCATCCCCAAGAGATAGAAGTTTGAGACGCAAGATTGAACCCTCGGGATCTGTCTCGCTCTCAAAGCGGTCTATCTGCAGTCTCCACTTTTTGCCCGCCTCGGTCAATTCTTCATCGACCCGTCTGCCCTTGAGAAAGAGCCCGACAGCGGCTTTATCCCCACCTTTCGGCACCAGGAATCGCTCCGTCAGGGCCAGCAGCCGCGGCAGAGGCGCGAAGGCGCGGCAGGTCACCACGTCGACGGCGGGCAGCGCCGCCGCCAGCGCCGGACTCTCCACGCGCAGGGGATGGATCTCCACCGGCGCGCCGGTGACCCGCGCCACCTCCCGCAGGAACTGCGCCTTGCGCTGGTCCGCCTCCACCAGATGCACCACGCCGCAGCCCAGCAACGCCAGCACCATCCCCGGAAAGCCGGCGCCCGCACCGACATCGAGAATAACCCGCCCCTCAGGACCAGGCGTCTCCGGCAGGTGGTCGCGCAACTGGGCGGAGTCGAGGAAGTGACGGCGCCAGAGATCGTCCAGCGATCTTGGACTCACCAAGTTGATGGCGGCGTTCCATTTGGCGAGAAGGGCCGCATAGCCGAGGAACCTGTCCAGTGTTTCACGTGAAACAGCGAGACGATCCCGAAATTCCTCTGGGCTCAACGGCGTAGCTGCACCGCCCTTGGCAGCGGACATCCCCTGCCCTCAGGCCGCCGAGGGCCGCGACGGCGCGGCAGCCGCGGCACCGCGCTTCTTCACATGCCGCAGCAAGGCCATAATTGCTGCCGGCGTCACGCCGGGGATTCGCGCCGCCGATCCCAGGGTCGCCGGCCGGCTCGTGGTTAATACCTGCCTGATTTCATTGGAGAGACCGCCCACTGCGGCGTAGTCGAGGTCGGCCGGCAATTCCAGCGCTTCGTCCTTGCGGAAGGCGCGGACGTCGGCGTCCTGCCGGGCCAGATACCCCTGATACCGGCCCTCGATCTCGATCTGCCGCGCCACTGCCGGCTCCAGAGACCGCAGCTCCGGCCAGATTTCCGCGAGGCCAGCCACGTCCAGCGCCGGGTAGCGCAGCAGTTCGAAGGCACTGCGCCGTACGCCGTCCTGATTGATGGCGACCCCGGCCGCCGCCAGGCTGTTGGGAGTCGCCGTCAGGGACTCAGCCAGGGCCCGCCCCGCCTCCAGCGCCGCCATGCGGGCCTCGAAGACCGCGCGCCGGGCCGGACCGACGCAGCCCAGTTCGAGCCCCTGGCCGGTCAGGCGCTGATCGGCGTTGTCGGCCCGCAGCCGCAGACGGTACTCGGCCCGGCTGGTGAACATGCGGTAGGGTTCGCTGACGCCGCGGCTCACCAGATCGTCGATGAGGACGCCGATGTAGGCCTCCGCACGGTCGACGACGAAAGGCTCCCGGGTGCCGCCGGCCCGCAATGCGGCGTTGAGGCCGGCGATCAGCCCTTGGGCCGCCGCCTCCTCGTAGCCGGTGGTGCCGTTGATCTGCCCTGCCAGAAACAGCCCCGGCAGGCGCCGGGTCTCCAGGGACACCTTCAACTCGCGTGGGTCGACGTAGTCGTACTCGATGGCATAGCCCGGCTGCAGCATCACCGCGGCCTCGAGGCCCGGGATGGTCTTCAGCAGGGCGAGCTGCACGTCCTTGGGCAGCGAGGTGGAAATGCCGTTGGGATAGACCGTCGGATCGTCCAGCCCTTCCGGCTCCAGGAAGATCTGGTGCTGGCCGCGCTCAGCGAAGCGCACCACCTTGTCCTCGATCGACGGGCAGTAGCGCGGTCCGACGCTCTCGATCTGGCCGGAATAGAGCGGCGCCCGGTCCAGGTTGTCGCGGATCAGCGCGTGGCCGGCTTCGGTCGTTGCGGTGATATGGCAGCTCACCTGCGGCCGGGTGATGGCCGCCGTCAGGCTCGAAAAGGGCTCCGGGTCCAGGTCGCCGGGCTGCTCGGACAGGCCCGCATAGTCGATGGTGCGGCCGTCAAGGCGCGGCGGCGTGCCCGTCTTCAGCCGTCCGAGGGCGAAGCCGGCCCGCGCCAAGGTCGCGGCCAG
Organism: Pelagibius sp. CAU 1746; assembly: GCF_039839785.1. Taxonomy (NCBI): domain Bacteria; kingdom Pseudomonadati; phylum Pseudomonadota; class Alphaproteobacteria; order Rhodospirillales; family Rhodovibrionaceae; genus Pelagibius; species Pelagibius sp. CAU 1746. The sequence goes on along the minus strand of NZ_JBDOQT010000001.1, from coordinate 704,403 downwards.
GCCGACGGCCGGCGCCTCGCCGACCCGCCCGGCGGGGATCCGCTCCTCGCCGATATGGATGAGCCCGCGCAGGAACGTGCCGGTGGTGAGCACCACCGCAGCGGCCCGCAGCTCCTGCCCCGCCGCCGTCACCACCCCGCAGCAGACCCCGCCGTCACCGATCACCAGGTCTTCCACCGCCGCCTCGACGACGGTCAGGCCCGCCTGCCCGGCAAGCGCCTCCTGCATGGCCTGGCGGTAGAGCGCCCGATCCGCCTGGGCGCGCGGTCCGCGCACGGCCGGTCCCTTGCTGGCGTTGAGCATGCGGAACTGAATCCCGGCGGCATCCGCCACCCGGCCCATGAGTCCGTCGAGGGCATCGATCTCGCGCACCAGATGGCCCTTGCCGAGACCGCCGATGGCCGGATTGCAGGACATGATGCCGATACTGTCGCGGCGGTGAGTGACCAGCGCCGTGCGCGCACCCAGGCGCGCTGCAGCCGCCGCGGCTTCGCAGCCGGCGTGTCCGCCGCCCACGACGATCACATCAAAGGTCTTGGTCTCAGCCATGACTGCCCCAGTTGGGTCCGGCCATCCTCACGTTGCCGCGGGTTATAGCAGGCCGCCGGCCCCGATCAAGACCGGAACAGGCGGCCTCGCGGCCCAGCGGCATCCCCTACCGCCCCTCGGTGCCGGCAATGTTTCACGTGAAACATCTAGTAGGACCCCCTACTACTTGCCGATACAGAAGTCAGAGAACACAATATCTAGTAGGTCTTCCACGTCGACCCGCCCCGTCACCCGGCCCAACGCCCGCAGCGCAAGCCGCAACTCCTCGGCCACCAGTTCGGGCAACTCCGCCGACCGCCCCCGCGCCAAGGCCTCCAGACAATCCTCCAGCGCGCGGCGGTGACGATGCCGGGTGATGGCCGCCGCGGCCTCGGCACCGCCGAAGCTCTCCCCCGCCAGGGACACCAGCCGCTCCAGCACCTGGTCGAGGCCAGTCCCCGTCTTGGCCGACACGGCGATCGGATCCCAGTCGCCGAGCCGCCGGCCCAGCCCTCGCACCGCCTCGGGCGCGCAGAGATCGGCTTTGTTCAGCAGCACCAGGGAGCGGCTGTCGTGCAAGGCCGCCACTCCGTCCAGCACCGCTTCGTCGCTGAGCGCCGCGTCCAGATCGACCAGCAGCAGCTTGATGTCGGCGCGTTCGGCGCGCTCGCGGGCCCGCGCCATCCCCGCCCGCTCGATGGCCGCTTGCGGTTCGTCGGCCTTCTCCAGGGCGCGCAGCCCGGCGGTATCGGCCAGCGTCACCGGGTAACCGCCCAGGTCCAGGTGCACCTCGACGATGTCGCGGGTGGTCCCGGCCGTTTCCGAAACGATGGCCACGTCGCGCCGCGCCAGGGCGTTCAGCAGCGACGACTTGCCGGCATTGGGCGCGCCGAGAATCACCGCAGAAAGCCCCTCGCGCAACCGCTCGCCGCGATGCCGGTCGTCCAGCGCCGCGGCGATCTCGGCCGCCACGGCCTCCGCCTCCCCCAGCGCCGCCGCCCCGAGATCCTCGGGCAGCTCCTCCTCGACGAAATCGATGGCCGCCTCGAAGTGCGCCAGCACCCGGGTCAGCCGCGCCGCCCAGTCGCCGATCCGCCGCGCCAGGCCGCCCTCCATCTGACGCAGGGCCTGGCGGCGCTGAGCCTCGGTCTCCGCGTCGATGAGGTCGGCCAAGCCTTCGACGGCGCTCAGGTCCAACTTGCCGTTGTCGAAGGCGCGCCGCGTGAACTCGCCGGCTTCGGCCGGGCGCAGCCCGGGCTGCCCCGCCAAGGCCTCCAGCGCCGCCGCCACCACGGCGCGTCCGCCGTGCAGCTGCAGCTCGCCCAGGTCCTCGCCGGTAAAACTGGCCGGGCCGGGAAACCACAGCAGCAGGCCGTGGTCGATCACGCTTCCCGCCGCCGGATCCATGATGCGCCGCAGCACGGCCCGGCGCGGCTCGGGCAGCGGATCGCCGGCCAGCGCGCGCAGCGCGGCACCGCTTTGCGGTCCGGAAATCCGGATCACCGCGACACCCGCGCGGCCCGGCGCCGTGGAGGGCGCGAAAATGGTCTCGTCGGTCATGACATTGCGGGCCTCTGGGGCCTTCTGAAGACTCTGCGTCCGGCGGCGGCCTTGCGCTATTCGTCCGGCGGCGTCTCGTCGCCGGGCTTCAGCATCAGGCGGGCCACCCGGCCGCCCTGCAACAGATGCGTCTGCAGGATCTCCTCGGCATCCTCGATGCTGCGATAGTGATACCAGACGCCTTCGGGATAGATCACCATGACCGGACCCAGCTCGCAGCGGTCGAGGCAGCCGGACTGGTTGATGCGCACACCCTCCAGGCCCAGTTCCTTGGCGCGCGCCTTCAGATAATTGCGCAGGCGCACCGATCCCTTCTCCTTGCAGCAGCCGCGCTCGTGTCCCGGCGGGCGCTCGTTCATGCAGCAGAAGACATGGCAGCGGAAATAGGGATCCGGATCGTTCCGGGCGCCTGTCCCGGCATCCCGGTTCAGGACCTCCTTTTTCACGGTATCATCCATAACTTATTGTTTTTCCTCTTTCTTTCCAGCTCCTCCGCTGGACATCTGGGCCCAGAAAGCCTTCTGCAGCTGCTCCCAGCCCTGCAGCCCGGCCGGCAACCAGGTCTTGAAGAGCTGCTCCGGTTCCATGGCCTGCAGGTTGGCCATCATCCGCTTCTGCAGTTCGGCCATCAGCGCCTCCTGCATCGGCGCCACGTCCGGCAGGCCCAGAAAGGCGCGCGCTTCCTCCGGCGTGCACTCAATATCGATGTGAATCTTCATCGCCGTCGCCCTTCCCTGCATGAGATCCCCGGAACGCAACTCTGCGGCAGGCGCATCCGGGGACTGCGTTCCCCGCGTCCGGCCACGACAAACCCATTCAGCATTTGTGGTTGAGCCACCAAGGGCCTACGGCCCATATAGGAAATCCGAGACTACATGCCAGCCACCGGCCGCCGCAATCCCCCCGGGCAGAATCCAGGGGCGGCAGCCTTATCCGCACGGCCTCACGGCGCAGCGCCGAGAAGGGACACATCCGCATATGGCCGAGGCCGACGCCCCCCGGACCGAGTCCTCCCAAACCGGCGGCAACCGCCTGGGCGGGGAGACCAGCCCCTACCTGCTGCAGCACCGCGACAACCCCGTCGCCTGGCGGCCTTGGGGCGAGGCGGCCTTCGCCGAGGCCCGCGCGAGCGGGCGGCCGGTCCTGCTCTCCGTCGGCTACGCCGCCTGTCACTGGTGCCACGTCATGGCCCACGAGAGCTTCGAAGATCCGGACATCGCCGCGCTGATGAACGAGCTCTTCGTCAACATCAAGGTCGACCGCGAGGAACGCCCGGACGTTGACAGCATCTATCAGTCCGCTTTGGCGCTGCTCGGCGAGCACGGCGGCTGGCCGCTCACCATGTTCCTCACGCCCGAGGGCGAACCCTTCTGGGGCGGCACCTACTTCCCGCCGGAGCCGCGCTACGGCCGCCCGGGCTTTCCCCAGGTCCTGAGGGCGGTGGCGGAGATCTACGCCAACGACAAACCGCGCATCGAGAAGAACACCACGGCGCTGAAGGACGCACTGAGCAAGCTGTCGCGCAACCACCGCGGCGACGCCATTGCGCAGAGCGCCCTCGACCAGGTGGCCGGGCGTCTGCTGGGCGAGGTCGACCAGGCCAACGGCGGCATCGGCGGCGCGCCCAAGTTTCCGCAGCCCAATGTCCTGAAGCTGCTGTGGCGCGCCTGGAAGCGCAACGGCGATCCGGCTCAGCGCGACGCCGTCGACCTGACCATGACCAAGATGGCTCAAGGCGGCATCTACGATCATCTGGGCGGCGGCTTTGCCCGCTATACCGTCGACGCCTACTGGCTGGTGCCGCACTTCGAGAAGATGCTCTACGACAACGCCCAGTTGCTCGAGGTGCTGACCTGGCTGTGGCAGGACACGCGCAACCCCCTCTACGAGCAGCGGGCGCGCGAGACCGTCGGCTGGGTGCTGCGCGAGATGATCGCCGACGGCGACGGCAGCGGCAGCGCACCTTGCGGCGCCTTCGCGGCCAGCCTGGACGCCGACAGCGAAGGCGAGGAAGGCAAGTTCTACGTCTGGAGCGCCGAAGAGATCGACGCCCTGCTCGGCGCCGATGCCGGCCTCTTCATGCAACACTACGACGTGCGCCCCGGCGGCAACTGGGAAGGCAAGACCATCCTCAACCGCTCGGCCGCCCCGGGCCTGGCCGACGCCGCAACCGAAGCCAGGCTCGCCGCCTGCCGGGAGAAGCTGCTGGCGGCGCGCAGCCAACGGGTCTGGCCGGGCTGGGACGACAAGGTCCTGGCCGACTGGAACGGCCTGATGATCGCCGCCCTGGCCGAGGCGGCGCCGGTCTTCGGCGAAGCCGCCTGGCTCGACGCGGCCGAGACCGCCTTCGCGTTCGTCGCCACGCAGATGGCGCGCGACGGCCGGCTCTGCCATGCCTGGCGCCACGGCCGGCTGAACCACCCGGCGACCCTGGACGACTACGCCAACATGGCAGCCGCCGCCGTTTCCCTCCACGAGGCGACCGGCAAGGCCGCCTACCTGGCCCAGGCCGAGGCCTGGTGCGAGACCCTGGACCGGCATTACTGGGACGCCGCCAACGGCGGCTACTTCCTGACCGCCGACGACGCCTCCGGCCTCATCGTCCGCACCAAGACGGCCTACGACAGCGCCACGCCGTCCGGCAACGGCACCATCCTCGCGGTTCTCGCGCGCCTCTTCTATCTGACCGGCAAGGCCGCCTACCGGGAGCGGGCCGAGGCTCTGGCCACCGCCTTCTCGGGCGAACTGCTGCGCAATTTCTTTCCTCTGGCCAGCCTCCTGAACGGTGCCGAGATCCTGGAAAACGCCCTGCAGATCGTCATCGTCGGCCCACGCGGGGCGGCCGAAACCGACACCCTGGTGGAAACGGTCACCCGCCACTGCCTGCCCAACCGGGTCTTGCAGGTGCTGAGCCCCGAGGACGATCTGCCGCCGGGCCACCCCGCCGCCGGCAAGGGCCAGGCCGGCGGGAAAGCCACGGCTTATGTCTGCCGCGGACCGAACTGCTCCCTGCCGATGACCGACGCCGACGCCCTTGCCGAAGCCCTCGCCCCGCGCGAAGATCGTGCATGACCCGTCATCGCCTCACCGTCCAGACCGACAGCGGCCCGGTGATCCTCACCGAGGAAGATGGCGCCATCGTCGCCGTGACCTGGCATAGACCGGGGCGCAGTGCCGCGCCTCCGCAGGAACCCGGGACGACTCCCTTGCTGCACGACGCAGCGCAGCAACTGCGCGACTACTTCGCCGGCGCGCGCCGGCAATTCGACCTGCCGCTGAAGCCGCGCGGCAGCGAATTCCACCGCGCGGTGTGGCGTGAGATGCTGGCCATTCCCTACGGCCAGACCAAATCCTACGGAGACCTGGCAAAGGCGACCGGCAGCATCGCGCGCGCCGTCGGCACCGCCTGCGGCGCCAACCCCATTCCGATCTTCATTCCCTGCCACCGCGTGCTCGCCGCCGACCGGCAGCTCGGCGGCTTCTCCGGCGGCGAGGGGCCCGAGACCAAGGCCTTCCTCCTGACCCTGGAAGGCGCCTGGCCGGTGCAGCACGCCCTGCCTCTCTAACACATTCCCGGCACCGGCGCCGTCCGGCACTGCGCCGGGTCCGGCTTTCGGCTAGGCTGGAGCAGATCAGGGTCCGATGGACTCGCCGAGGGCGATCCAACTACCCTGTGAGTCCGCTCTATGCTTTTGAGTGAGACCGGATTCACAGGTTCAGTCGGCAAGATGTAGCGGCGGCCGGCAGGATGCCTCCAAGCGGCCAAGACCGATGCACAAACCGATGCGCAACAAGGGAAGCAAACAAGGGAAAGGCCATGGCTGAACTCACCATCAAAGTGCCCGGCGGCAGCTTCAACGCCTACCTGGCTGTGCCCAGGCAATTGGACGCGGCACCCGGTGTCGTCGTCGCCCAGGAAATCTTCGGCGTCAATCGGGTCATGCGCGAAACCTGCGACTGGCTCGCCAGCCAGGGCTTCGTCGCCATCTGCCCCGATCTTTTCTGGCGTATCCAGCCGGGCATCGACATCACCGACAAGACCAAGGCGGAATGGGACCGCGCCTTCGAACTCTTCAACCTCTTCGACGTCGACAAGGGCATCGAAGACATGAAAGCGGCCTTGGCGGCGCTGCGCGTCCACGACGCCTGCACCGGCAAGGTCGGCTCCGTGGGCTACTGCCTGGGCGGCAAGATCGCGTTCCTGATGGCGACACGCTCGGACACCGACGCCAGCGTCGGCTACTACGGCGTCGGCCTCGGCGACCTGCTGGGCGAAGCCGGCAACATCTCCAAGCCGCTGATGCTGCACGTCGCCGAGAAGGACCAGTTCTCCTCGGCGGAGGAGATCGCCAAGGTGACCGACACCCTCGCCTCCCACGCCAATGTCACCGTCAACGTTTACGGCGGCCAGGACCACGCCTTCGCGCGCCCGGGCGGCGAACACTACAACCAGGCGGCGGCGACCCTCGCCAACGGCCGCACCGTCGCTTTCTTCAAGGAGCATCTCGCTTGATGGTCAAGGCAATCCGCATTCACGCACCCGGCGGCCCCGAGGTCCTGAAATACGAAGACGTGGAAGTGCCGGCCCCCGGGCCCGGCGAGGTGCTGCTGCAGCAGAAAGCCTGCGGCTTGAACTACATCGACGTCTATCACCGCATGGGCGCCTACCCGCTGCCCTACCCGGCCGCCATCGGCATGGAAGGCATGGGCGTGGTCGAAGCCGTCGGCGGCGGCGTCGAGGCCTTCAAGCCCGGTGACCGCGTCGCCTATGCCGACATGCCGCCGGGCGCCTATGCCGAGGCGCGGATCATGCCGTGGCACCGCCTGGTGAAGCTGCCCGACAGCATCGACGACCGGACCGCCGCGGCCATGATGCTGCAGGGCATGACGGTGGAATATCTCATCCGCCGCACCTTCAAGGTTCAGAAGGGCGACACGGTGCTGTTCCATGCCGCCGCCGGCGGCGTCGGCCTCATCGCCTGCCAGTGGCTGAACCACATCGGCGCCACGGTGATCGGCACGGTGGGCTCGGACGAGAAGGCCGAGCTCGCCAAGGCGCATGGCTGCGACCACACGATCAACTATCGCGAAGAGAATTTCGTGGAGCGCGTGAAGGAACTGACCGACGGCAAGGGCGTCCCCGTCGTCTACGATTCCGTCGGCAAGGACACCTTCGAGGGCTCGCTCGACTGTCTCAAGCCGCGCGGCATGATGGTGCTCTTCGGCGCCGCCTCCGGCCCCGCGCCCTCGATAGACCCGAACCTGCTGAACAAGAAAGGCTGCCTCTACCTCACGCGCCCCAGCCTCATGGTCTACAACAAGGAGCGCGCGGAGCTCGAGGCCTGCGCCTCGGCGCTCTTCGAGGTGGTGACCTCCGGCAAGGTGAAGATCGAGGTGAACCAGACCTATCCCTTGAGCGAAACCGCCCAGGCGCACCGCGATCTGGAGGCGCGCAAGACCACCGGCTCCACCGTGCTGCTGCCGTAGGGGCTGCTGCCGTAACGAAGAAGGAACAGGAAATGGCCAAGGGATACTGGATCGCGCACGTCGACGTGCATGATGCCGAGGCTTACAAGAAGTACATCGCGGCCAACGCGGAGGCTTTCAAAGAATATGGCGCGCGCTTCCTGGTGCGCGCCGGCCAGTCCGAAACCGTCGAGGGCAGCGCGCGCAGCCGCAACGTGGTGATCGAGTTTCCCAGCTACGACGCGGCGCTGGCCTGCTACCGCTCGCCGGCCTATCGGAAGGCGATTGCCTTCCGCCAGGACGCGTCGCAAGGCGACCTCGTCATCGTCGAAGGCTACGACGGCCCGCAGCCGGGCGACTGATCCGCGACCCGCAGCCGCAAGACGTGAAAAACCCGGAGCGGGATATTCGCTCCGGGTTTTCTTTGTGCGCGATCTTCTCGCGAACGAACGATTCCGGACTACTGGTTCATTGAATCGAAGAAATCCTGGTTGGTCTTCTGGTGCTTCAGCTTGTCGACCAGGAAGTCGATGGAATCGGTGACGCCCATCGGCATGAGGATGCGGCGCAGCACCCACATCTTCGACAGGGTGCCCTTGTCCACCAGCAGCTCTTCCTTGCGGGTGCCGGACTTGCCGATGTCGATCGCCGGGAAGGTGCGCTTGTCGGCCAGCTTGCGGTCGAGGACGATTTCGCTGTTACCGGTGCCCTTGAACTCTTCGAAGATGACTTCGTCCATGCGGCTGCCGGTGTCGATCAGCGCGGTGGCGATGATGGTCAGCGAACCGCCTTCCTCGATGTTGCGCGCCGCGCCGAAGAAGCGCTTGGGGCGCTGCAGCGCGTTGGCGTCGACACCGCCGGTCAGCACCTTGCCCGAGGACGGCACCACGGTGTTGTAGGCGCGCGCCAGGCGGGTGATGGAGTCCAGCAGGATCACCACGTCCTTCTTGTGCTCGACCAGGCGCTTGGCCTTCTCGATCACCATCTCGGCGACCTGCACGTGGCGCTGCGCCGGCTCGTCGAAGGTGGAACTCACCACCTCGCCCTGGACCGAGCGGTCCATGTCGGTCACTTCCTCCGGGCGCTCGTCGATGAGCAGCACGATGAGGAAGATCTCCGGATGGTTCTTGGCGATGGACTGGGCGATGTTCTGCAGGATCATCGTCTTGCCGGTGCGCGGCGGGGCGACGATGAGGGCGCGCTGGCCCTTGCCGATCGGCGCCGTCAGGTCGATGACCCGCGGCGTCAGATCCTTGATGGTCGGATCCTCGACTTCCAGCTTGATGCGGTCGTCCGGATAGAGCGGCGTCAGGTTGTCGAAGTTGATGCGGTGGCGCGAGTTCTCCGGCGGATCGAAGTTGATCTGGCTGACCTTCAGCAGGGCGAAGTAGCGCTCGCCGTCCTTGGGCGAGCGGATCTGCCCTTCCACCGTGTCGCCGGTGCGCAGGCCGAAGCGGCGCACCTGGCTGGGGCTCACGTAGATATCGTCCGGCCCGGCCAGATAGTTCGACTCGGGCGAGCGCAGGAAGCCGAAGCCGTCCTGCAGGATCTCCAGCACCCCGCCGCCGTAGATCGGCTGGTCGTTGTCGGCCAGGTGCTTAAGGATCGCGAACATCATGTCCTGCTTGCGCAGGGTGCTCGCGTTCTCGATTTCCAGTTCCTCGGCAAAGGCCAAGAGATCGGCCGGACTCTTGGCTTTCAGTTCTTGAAGGTTCATGGGCGCTTACGCCTGTGCTCGCATTAGTCGGAAAGGGGAAGGTTTTTGGATCGGGCCTGGACCAGAGCGCTTGCTGCTAGAGAAGGTGCCAGGAATGCGGGATAAATCCGCAGAGCGGGGAAGGTTTGTAAACTGCAGCCTACGCTTGGCTGGTTACCTATTCGTTAACCATATATGGGACGGACGTTGCCGGACGGCAAGGTTCAGAAGATTCCAGAGCGTTAATGCAAGGCGGCGCGGAAGTCAAGCGGCGGGAGCCGGCAATTCGACGGCACCGGCCGGCGCGGTCAGAACGGCTTCACCACCGCCAGGACCACGATCCCGACCATGAGGACCGCCGGCACCTCGTTCATGATGCGGTAGAAACGCTCGGAATGCCGGTTGGCGTCGGCCTCGAAGGCCTTGCGCCAGCGCGCCGCCATCATGTGCAGGACCGTCAGGACCACCAGCAGGCTCGCCTTGACGTGGAACCAGCCGCCATGCCAGGCCTCGATGTTCATCATCAGCATCAGACCCAGGCCCCAGGCCAGGATCATCGAGGGGTTCATGATGCCGCGCAGCAGGCGGCGCTCCATCACTTTGAAGGTCTCGGACTGCACCGAGCCCGGCTCCGCCTGGCAATGGTAGACGAAAAGCCGCGGCAGGTAGAGGAAGCCGGCCATCCACGAAATCACCGCCAGGATGTGCACCGCCTTGACCCAAAGATAGGCCTCGCCCAGAAATCCTGCCATAACCCTCTGAAGTCCCTTGTATTATTGTTTCAGGAGCCCGCCGCCTGGGGGCAGCCGCGCCACTGCGCCGGGCAGAGGCGCCCCCCCGCCTGCGAACAGACGGGCCGCTCCGACCCGGTGGCGGCGACCACCAGCTCGCCCAGGCCCTCGATGAAGGACGCATCGGCCATGACCGTCGGCACCCGAAGATAGCCCGCCGCCCCGGCCTTCTCCGCCAGCTCCCGGTACTCGATGTCCAGCTCCACCAGGGTCTCCGAGTGCTCGGAGACGAAGGCGATCGGCACCACGATGATGCTGCGTTCCTCCCGCGCCGCCCTCTCGATCTCCTCGTCGGTCGCCGGGCCGATCCATTCCAGAGGACCGACGCGGCTCTGATAGCAGACCTGGTAGTCCAGGTTCACCTCGCCCAGGCGGCGTACCACCGCGGCGACGCTGCGCTCCACCTGCCACTGGTAGGGATCGCCCTGTTCGACGATTTTCTTCGGCAGTCCATGGGCGGAGAACAGCACACGCGGCGGCTTTTCCTGACCGGCTTCCCGCAAGGCGTCGCGAAGGCGCTCCACGACCGCCTCCACGAAACCGGCCTCTTCCGGGTAGCAGCAGACGGCGCGGCTCGGCGCCGTCACGCCCGCCGCCTCGGCCTCGCGCTGCCATTCCTTCAGGGACGACGCCGAGGTTGTGGTCGAGTACTGCGGATAAAGCGGCAGCAGGATCACCTGATCCGGCGCGAAAGCGGCCACCTGTCGAGCCGTCTCCTTTGCCCGCGGATGCCAGTAACGCATGGCGATGAAGACATTCACCTCGCCCAGGCCGCGTTCCTTCAGCACCTTGGCCAGGGCCTCCGCTTGAATTTCCGTGTTGGGCAGCAGCGGCGAGCCACCGCCCATCTCCCGATAGATCTCCTCGGCCACCGGCGCGCGCTTCCTGGAAATGACCTTGGCGAGCAGCCAGCGCAGCGGCAGCGGCAGGCGGATGATCGCGGGGTCAAAGAAGAGATTGAACAAGAAGGGCCGTACGGCTTCCCGGCGATCGGGCCCGCCGAGGTTGAACAGCACCACCGCCGTCTTGCTCATGCCGCGCCCTCGTTCACCATCCGCCGGCGCCCGGCCAGGCACGGATCTGCTCCATCAGTTGGGCGACGTGCTCCGGCGGGGTCTGCGGCACGATGCCATGACCCAGGTTGAAAACGAAGGGACCGCCGGACAGCTCCCGCAGGATCGTCTCCACAGCCGCGCGCTGGCTCTCGCCGCCGGCAACCAGCGCCAGGGGATCGAGATTACCCTGAACGCAGACCTTGGGCTGAAGCACCTCCCGCGCCCAACCCAGCGGCACGGTGGTATCGAGACCCAGGGCATCGGCTCCGCTCTCGGCGGCATAGGTCTGGTAGAGCAGCCCCGCTCCGCGCGGAAACAGGATCACCGGAACGCCGGGCCGCTCCGCCTTCAGACGCTTCACCAGCGCCTTGGCCGGCTCCAGGCACCAGCGCCGCAGCTGCGCCTCCGGCCAGACCCCGGCCCAGGAATCGAAGATCTGCACCGCCTCGGCGCCGGCATCGATCTGAGCGATCAGGTAATCGCCGGTCGCCGCCACCAAGAGATCGATGAGACGCTGCATGGCTTCCGGATCGCCGTAGGCCCAGCGCTTGCCCGCGGCGAAGTCCTTGCTGGAACCGCCTTCCAGCATATAACTGGCGACCGTCCAGGGCGCTCCGGCGAAACCGATCAGCGTGGTCTCTGCCGGCAACTCGCGGCTCAGACGCGCGACGGTCCGATAGACCGGCGCCAGGCGCTCGTGTAGGGCCGCAGGGTCCAGGCGGTCGAGGTCCGAAGCTTCTTCCAGCGCTTCCAGGCGCGGCCCGACGCCTTCCTCGAACCAGACCTTCTGCCCCAAGGCGTGGGGCACCACCAGGATGTCGGAGAACAGGATCGCCGCGTCGAAGCCATAGCGCCGGATCGGCTGCAGCGTCACTTCCACCGCGTAGTCCGGGGTGTAGCAGAGATCGAGAAACCCCTCCGCCCTGGCCCGCAGTTCCCGGTATTCCGGCAGATAGCGCCCGGCCTGGCGCATCAGCCATACCGGCGGCCGCGCCAGGGTTTCGCCCCGCAGGGCGCGCAGCATGGTCTTTTCGGCGTTGCGAGAGGTTTCGGGAGCTTGGGTCATCGAAATCAGGGTCTGCAATCCGTTCTTGCCGCTGTCTTTCCGGAGGTCTCAAGGCCCGACAAGATGGACTTTTCCGCGGTCCGAGCAAACCCCCCTTCTTCCTAAAAGATTTATTAAAAAGCTTAGGGTGATTGTTGTTGATCCCTGTGAATCCTGGGGATTGCCGATGACCTGTGGATTATCCCGCGAGTCTTCCGCAGGTCCGCCGCGGTGTTCTCTACCTGTGGGCGGATGACGGCAAAAACCAGGATGATCCCATGCCTTGCGCCAAATCCGCCGGCAGGGGATAACGGGGAAAAGAACGAGAGACAGGCGTTCTATCCCAAAGCGGCGCGGCCTGTGGGGCGAAACTGTCCGGAACCAAAGAATGCTCTGGAGCACTGCGAGGCAGAGGTGAGGGATTTTTCCGCGAAGCGGATTGAAGGGCGGTTTGTCCCCGCAATTCGCACGAACAAGGCATTTCATGCACAGCCGTTTCGGGGCCTCGGCGGGTTTCTCCCTGCGCTGGAGTCGGCTGCATGACGGTTCATCATATGCACCTCGTTTCCGATGCGACGGGCGAGACCATCAACTCCGTCGCACGCGCTTGCCTGGTTCAATTCGGCGGCGTCGAACCGATCGAGCATGTCTGGAGCCTGGTGCGTACCCGCGGCATGATGACCAAGGTCCTGCAGGGTATCGAGGCCAGCCCCGGCCCGGTGCTTTACACCATGGTGAACCGCGAACTGCGCGACCAGCTCACCTCCTGCTGCGCCTCGCTGGGCCTGCCCTGCATTCCGGTCCTGGATCCGGTGATCCACGCACTCGCCAACTATTTCGGCGTCGAGATCCGCGGCACGCCCGGGCTGCAGCACGTGCTCGACGCGGAATACTTCAGCCGCATGGACGCCATGACCTTCGCCCTGGCCCATGACGACGGCCAGCACTGCAGCGACATCGACAAGGCGGACATCATCCTGGTCGGCGTGTCGCGCACCTCGAAGACGCCGACCTGCATGTATCTGGCGAACCGCGGCATCAAGGCCGCCAACGTGCCGGTGGTGCCCGGCTGCCCCATGCCCGAGGAACTGCTGCACGCCAGGGGCCCGCTCATCGTCGGGCTCACCAAGGAGGCGAGCAGCCTGGTTCAGGTGCGCCAGAACCGCCTGCGCATGCTGACCGACGACAGGCAGGAAACCGACTACGTGAACCTGGAGGCGGTGCGCCAGGAGATCGCCCAGGCGCGGCGATTCTGCGTCGAGCACGGCTGGCCTCTGATCGACGTCACCCGCCGCTCCATCGAGGAAACCGCGGCGACCATCATGAACTACTACGCCAAGCACGTCGGCGCGGAGGCGTGATGGCGGGAGGTGCGGAAGGTCCGGCCACTCTTATGGCCGCCGCACCGCCGCCGCTGGTGCTGGCCTCGGCCAGCGCGGCGCGCGCGCAGATGCTGCAATCCGCCGGGCTGGACGTGCATCTCCAGGCCGCCGCGGTGGACGAGGACGGCGTGAAGGCCTCCCTCAGGGCCGAGGGCGCGACGCCGGCCCAGGTGGCCGAAACCCTGGCCGAGTTGAAGGCGCGGCGCGTGGCGGCGAAGCATCCCGGCGCCTTGGTCATCGGCGCCGACCAGATGCTCTCCTGCAACGATGTCTGGTTCGACAAGCCGCCCGACCGCGACCACGCCGCCGCTCAACTCCGGGCGCTCAGCGGCAAGACCCATAGCCTCTGGACCGCCGTCTGCGTGGTGCGCGACGGGACCCGCATGTGGCACCACAACGCCGCTGCCCACCTGACCATGCGCAAGCTCAGCGACGCTTTTATCGAGGCCTACCTGACAGCTTCCGGCCCCACGGTCACTGCCTGCGTCGGCGCTTATCGGCTCGAGGGCCTGGGGGCGCAGCTCTTCGACGTGGTCGAGGGCGACTTCTTCACCGTGCTGGGCCTGCCGCTGCTAGCGCTGCTCGACTTCCTCCGATTGAACAAGGCCCTGCCGACATGACCGTCTCGCTTCTCCCCCTCTCCGGCAAAGCGAAGGTCGCGGGGCTCATCGGCTGGCCGGTTTCGCACTCGCGCTCGCCGCGGCTGCACGGCTACTGGCTGGCCGAGCACGGCATCGACGGCGCCTACGTGCCCCTGCCGGTGCAGCCCGACAGGGTGGAGGCCGCGGTGCGCGGCCTGGCCGCCGCCGGCCTGCGCGGCGTGAACGTCACCATACCGCACAAGCAGACGGTGCTGGCGCTTTGCGACGAGGTGGACGACACCGCCCGGCGCATCGGCGCGGCCAACCTGCTGACCTTCGACGGCGAGAAGATACGCGGCGCCAATACCGATGCCTTCGGATTCATGGAGAACCTCAAGGCGGGCTCGCCCGGCTTCGACGCCAGCCGGGCCCCGGCGGTGCTGTTGGGCGCCGGCGGCGGCGCGCGCGCCGTGGCCGTGGGCCTGCTCGACGCCGGCCTGCCCGAACTGCGCCTGTGCAACCGCAACCGCGCGCGCGCCGAGCGCCTGGCGGAAGATCTCGGCAGTTCGGCAAGGGTCGTCCCCTGGGAGGATCGCGGTGCAGCGCTGGCCGGCGCCGGCCTGCTGGTCAATTCCACCAGCCTGGGAATGAGCGGTCAGCCGGCGCTCGAACTGTCCCTCGACGGCCTGGACTCCGCGGCCGTGGTTTCCGATCTGGTCTACAGTCCGCTGGAGACGCCGTTACTGGCGGCCGCACGCGCCAAGGGCTGTACGGCCGTCGACGGCCTCGGGATGCTGCTGCACCAGGGCCGGCCCTGCTTCGCCGCCTGGTTCGGTCCCGATCCCCGGGTAACGCCGGAGCTGCGCAGCTACGTGCTGGGGGGGGACTAGTGGCCGGGCCGGGCGCCATGCTGGTCGTCGGGCTGACGGGGTCCATCGGTATGGGCAAGACGACCGCCGCCACCATGCTGCGGCGCCTCGGCCTGCCGGTTCACGAGGCCGATGCGGCCGTTCACCGGCTGATGGCGCGTGGCGGCGCGGCGGTGGACACCGTGGCGGCCGCCTTTCCCGGTGTCGACAAGGACGGCGCCATCGACCGCGGCCGCCTGGCGGCGAAGGTCCTGGGCGATCCCGCCGCCTTGAGCCGGCTGGAAGGCATTCTCCACCCCCTCGTCCGCGCCGAGGCGCAGGCCTTCCTCGCCAGGCAGGCCCGCCAGCACCGGCCGCTGGCGGTGCTCGACATCCCTTTGCTGTTCGAGACCGGCGGCGATGCCCTCTGCGACGCGGTTATCGTGGTCTCGGCCCCGCCGGCGGTTCAGCGCGCCCGGGTGCTCGCCCGCCCGGGCATGACCGAGGCGAAGCTGCAGGCCGTGCTCGAGCGACAGATGCCGGACGCGGAAAAGCGCCGGCGCGCCGATTTCGTGGTGCAGACGGGCCTGACCAAGGGCCACAGCTTGCGCCAGCTCACGGCCATCGTCACACTGCTGCGGGAAGAAGCCCGGCGCCGCCGCCGGCGCAAATCGGGAAACCGTCCGGGAAAACGTCATGCGTGAAATCGTTCTCGACACCGAAACCACCGGCCTGGACCCGGCGGCCGGCCACCGCATTGTCGAGATCGCGGGGCTGGAATTGCTGCACCACATTCCGACCGGGCGGACCTATCGCGAGTACATCAACCCGGAACGCGACATGCCGGAAGAGGCCGAGCGCATTCACGGCCTCAGCGAGGACTTCCTGAAGGACAAGCCGGTCTTCTCGGAGGTTGCCCAGAGCTTCCTCGACTTCATCGGCGACGCCAAGCTGGTCATCCACAACGCCAGCTTCGACATGAAGTTCCTCAATGCCGAACTGCGGGACGCGGGCCACGAGCGGCTTTCCATGGAGCGCGCCATCGACACCGTCGCCCTGGCGCGGGAGCGTTTTCCCGGTGCCCAGGTAAATCTCGATGCGCTCTGCCGGCGCTTCGAGATCGACAATTCGGCGCGCACCTTTCACGGCGCGCTGCTGGACTGCGAGCTGCTGGCGGAGGTCTACCTGGAACTGCGCGGCGGCCGTCAGCCGGGCCTGGTGCTGGAAAGCCAGCGCAAGACGGTCCGCGCCGCCGCCCCCGTCAATCGCGAGGTACGGCCGCCGCGGCCCCACGCGGCCAGCCCTGGGGAAAAGGCCGCGCACGAAGCCATGCTGGAAAAACTGAGCGACCCGCTCTGGCGCGCCTGATCGCCGTGCGGGAACTCAGCCCCGTCTCCAGCCCCGTCCTCAACCCTGTCCGTTGGCTCCGTTCGCGGGGGTTTCTTCGCCGCCCTTCTCGGCGGCGGCCTCCGCCGGCTTGCGGCTCATGTAGAGCTGGGCGAAGTCTATCGGCCCCATCATCAGCGGCGGGAAGCCGCCGTCGCGGGTGTCGTCGGCCAGGATGGCGCGGGCGAAGGGGAAGAGGTGACGCGGCACCTCGATCATGATCAGGTGTTCGCGCAGCTGCTCGGTCAGGTCGGCGCCCAGGCTCACCACCGCGGCGTAGTCGAGCTCCACCAGAAAGGCCGCGGTATCGCCGATCTTGGCCTCGGCGCGCAGCGACAGCACGACTTCGTAGACCTGATCCTGAAGCTGCGTCGGAGTCACGTCGACGCTGACGTTGATGTCGGGCTTGCCGGATCGCATGCTGCCGTAGATGCCCGGCGCATTGGGGTTCTCGAAGGAGTGGTCCTTCACGTACTGGGTGTTGATGGTCAGCTGCGGCTGAGCGGCTTCTTCGGCCATATCCGGCTCCTTTGATCGCGAGGCGGCTTGGCTATCACGGATCGCCCAGGGAAACAACGGGGCGCGGCAGCCGCCGGGCGCGCCTTGCCGCGGCCTCAGAAGGCCGGGGCGGCCGCTCCGCCGACCGGATCGAAACGCAGGGCGACGCCATTGCCCACCGCTTCGCCGGTCAGACCGCGGATGAAGCCCCAGTGGCTCACCACCAGCAGTCCGTCCCAGGCGTTCTCCGCCAAGTGGCTGTCTCGAAAGCCGCGGCAACGCTCGGCCAGGGCGGTTTCGCTCTCCTCGTCTTCCGGCCACCAGCGTTCCGGCAGGTCGCCGAAGCTGAACCGCGGCCAGCGGCGGGCCAGTTCCGCGCGGTGGCTGCCCACGTCGCAGGAGAAGGAATAGCGCTCGCGCACCCGGGGATCGATGCTGACCGGCAGGCCCAGGGCCTCGGCGATGATCTCGGCGGTGTGCAGGGTGCGCCAATAGGGGCTGGCGACGATGCGCCGGACGCCGCAGTTGGCCAGGCTTTCGCCGGCCGCCCGGGCCTGGCGCTCGCCCTCCTCGGTCAGGCGCGGGTCGACGATCCCCGGGTCGATGCGGGTCTTGGCGAAATGAACGTTGAAGTGGGACTGCCCATGGCGCACCAGGATCACCGGCCAAGCCTCCTCAGGTCCGAGGCGTTCCGGCCGTCTTCGCCGTCCTTGCCGCCGTCCGAGGAAAGGTCTTCGTAGTCGCCGTCGATCACCGGACCGCGTCCAGGGCCCTGACGGGGGCCCTGCCGGGGGCCGCCGCCTCGCGAATCGTCCCTCCCCGGACCATCGGGCCGGACCTCGACCCCGTCGACGAAGACCCGGGCTTCGCCGCGCGCGGCCTTGGCGGCGATATGGCGGGCGATCATCAGGCGCAGCAGTTCGCGTGCCGGCGGGACGAACAAAAGCAGACCGATCGCATCGGTGACGAAGCCCGGCACCAGCAGCAGCGCGCCGGCCAGCACCAGGCAGACCCCTTCGAACATCTCGCGGGCCGGCAGCTGGCCCTGGTCCATCTGGGCGCGGGCGCGCGTCAGCGCGGCCAGGCCCTGGGTGCGCAGCAGCAGGGACCCGGCCAGGGCCGTGGCGACGGTGGCGGCGATGGTCGG
This sequence comes from Pelagibius sp. CAU 1746, assembly GCF_039839785.1. Classification (NCBI taxonomy): domain Bacteria; kingdom Pseudomonadati; phylum Pseudomonadota; class Alphaproteobacteria; order Rhodospirillales; family Rhodovibrionaceae; genus Pelagibius; species Pelagibius sp. CAU 1746. The sequence continues at coordinate 686,420 of NZ_JBDOQT010000001.1, read as the reverse complement.
CCAGACGCCGATCGCCTCGCCGACCTGGATGAAGACCGCGACTTCCAGCAGCGGCAGGCCTATAAAGAGGGCCAGGAGAATGAGGGCCATACTTGCTCTTTCCCTACCAATTACCTACATAATGCGCATCACCCGGCGGCAATGCCAGCCGGACCGCGGCCGTGCCCGCCCCGGGTTGCCTTTATGGGCGCGCCTCAACGATTGTGAACGGATGAGCGACGGCACTTTCATAGAAATAGTCATTCTCGCTGCAGTCGCAGCCTTTTTTATCCTCAAGCTCCGTTCGGTGTTGGGTAAGCGGACCGGTCACGAGAAACGACCGGACTTTGATCCTTTCACCCAGGCCGAGGATCGTAAGGGCGAGAGCGGCGACGACAAGGTGGTCCAGCTTCCCGACCGGGCCGGTGACCGCGGGACCGGGCGGCCCCTGGCCGAGGACGAGGTCTTCGAGGCCGCGCGCGAGGAAGCCGAGGCGCCCGAGGAGGAGATCGCCGACACCCCCCTGGCCGCCGGCATCACCCAGATCAGGCTCGCCGACCGCGATTTCGATCCGCGCCAGTTCGTTTCCGGCGCGCGCGCCGCCTTCGAGATGATCATCGGCGCCTTCGCCCAGGGCGACGTGAAGACCCTGCGCCCGCTGCTGGCCAACGAGGTCTACGACGACTTCGCCGGCGCCATCAAGGAGCGCGAGGAGAACAAGGAAACCCTGGAAACGACGCTGATCGGCATCACCTCGGCCGAGATCATCGAGGCCGAGATGCAGCAGAAGACGGCTTTCGTGACCGTGAAGTTCGTCTCCGAGCAGGTCAACGTGACCCGCGACGCCGAGGGCCGCATCGTCGACGGCGATCCCAACCATGTCGCCAAGGTCACCGACATCTGGACCTTCGCCCGCAACACCCGCAGCCGCGACCCCAACTGGGCGCTGGTTGCCAGCCGCAGCCCCAACTGAGCCCCGCCCGATGGGCCGCATCGGGACCGGAATGAAAGCCGCGCCGCTGGCCGGCGCCTTGCTGTTGGCGGGGCTGCTGGCCGCCTGCGAACGCGAGGCGCCGCCGGAAAAGCCCGCCGAACCGCCGAAAGCCGAGGTTGAACTGCCGCCGGCGGAACCCACCCTGCTTTTGGAGCCGGTGGGCTTCGCGGCCCTGCCCGGCTGGGAGGCGGACGAGGTGGCCGCCGCCCTGCCGGCGCTGACCCGTTCCTGCGGGCGCTTGCTGGCGCAGCCCGACGGCCGGGCGGTAGGACCAGATGCCCTGGCCGGCACTGTCGCCGACTGGCGCGGCCCCTGCGCGGCTCTGCGGCAGATCCCGGCGGGCGACGATCCCAAAGTGCTGGATGCGGCGCTGCGTCAGATCCTGGAACGGCATTTCCAGCCCTTCGCCGTTTCCAACGCAGGCAAGCGCGAGGGCCTCTTCACCGGTTATTACGAAGCCGAATTGAAAGCCGCCGCCGGCCCCGACGCCCCCGGCGCGACGCCGCTCTACCGGGTGCCCGACGATCTGGTGACCGTCGACCTCGCGCTTTTCCGCGCCGATCTGCGCGGCGAGAGGCTGGTCGGCCGGGTCCGGGACGGCCGCCTGGTGCCCTACATGACCCGCAAGGAGATCGATGCCGGGGCGCTCGCCGGGCGCGGGCTGGAGCTGGTCTGGGCGGCCGACCCGGTGGACGCCTTCTTCCTGCACGTCCAGGGGTCGGGCCGCGTGGTCTTCCCCGACGGCCGGGTCACGCGGGTCGGCTTCGCCGGCTCCAACGGCCACGCCTTCTACGCCATCGGCCGGGCCCTGATCGACGAGGGCGCCATCGACCGCAAGAGCGCCTCCATGCAGAAGATCCGCGACTGGCTGCGCGCCAACCCGGAAAAGGCCAAGGAGGTGATGCAGCGCAACGCCCGTTACATCTTCTTCCGCGAGATCACCGGCGAAGGCCCCATCGGCGCCCAGGGCGTACCCCTGACGCCGGGCCGCAGCCTGGCGGTGGACTCTTCCCTGCTGCCGCTGGGCGTGCCGCTCTACCTCGACACCACCTGGCCGGCTTCGGACCGGCCGCTGCGCCGCCTCATGGTCGCCCAGGATGTCGGCAGCGCCATCAAGGGCGCGGTGCGCGGCGACTTCTTCTGGGGCTCCGGCGAGCCGGCACTGGAGCAGGCCGGGCGCATGAAGCAGCGCGGCACCTACTACCTCTTCCTGCCCAAGGCCGTTGCCGAGCGCCGCAAGACCGCGAGCTGACGCGCCTCTCGCGCGAATTCACCTGTCTTCTTGAACGAGACGCGCGCATCGCGCCTAGCCAAAGGGGCGAGCGGGCCGCTAAAAAGAGCGTATTGCGCGCGCCAAGGCCGCGACCGCCCGCGGCGCGAAACGATGGTTGTCAGGTTCGGACGGGGATTGGGAATGGAGTCTTTTTGGCACGGGTTTGCGGCCTTGGCGATGATCGGTGCCGTGGCGTCGGGGTGCAGCGGCAACTCCGATGCCTCCCGCTCGCTGACCTTCGATGCGACGAGCGATACGGCAATCGTCATCCTGGGAACCAATGTGACGCGCGAGCAGCAGGAGGAGATCAGGGCCGGCAGGAGCTTCTCGACCTTCTGGGTGGAATACGATCCCGTCACCAAGCGCCTGGTTCCCGATGGCGCAACCTTCGAGACCTCCATCGTGGCCAGCGCCTTCTCGGATGAACCGGCCTATCTCAAGCCGACGGTCTCCGTCCTGCAGGTCCGGCCCGGAGACTATGCGCTCATCGGGGCCGGGTTTCCCCACCTGATGAGCACTTTTGTTCGTTCCAAGGACGGGCTGAAGGATGACAAAGGCAGGGGCCAGTCCTGGCACTTCACCGTCGACCCGCGGCTGCACATCGATCCTTCCGCCGAGGTAAGCCGCAACAATCACCTCTTTTCCGTCGCGGCGGGCGAAGTCCTCTACGTCGGGCACTTCGAGTTCGTGAAGTGGGACTACATCGACAGCCTCCGGGGGATCAACTACTTCCAGGACGAAGCCGCAGCCCGTCAGGCGCTGTCGGCCTATCCGAAAATTTCCGGGGTGATGAGGACCTTCGATCCCGCCAAGCCCCCGCAAGAGGTGCGGCGATGGTGAAACCGTTGGCACGCGCGAATCTGTTGAAGGGAGCTCTGGCTGTCGCTCTGCTTTTGGGCGCCGCGGCCTGCGGTGCCCCGGCGATGCTCGACCGCACCAGCCACTTCGACGCCGCCAGCGACAAGGCGATCGTCCTTCTCGGTGGCGGCATCGTCTGGGCGGAAGACTTCCGTGACCCGGACAGGAGCCTGACTCTCCACTGGCAGGAGTTCGACCCCGAGACCCTGCGTCTGGTGCCGGGCGGCAAGGGCTTTGCCAGCCTGATCCGCGATTCCGTCCGGCTGCATCGCGGCGATCCCTATCCGCCAGCCCGGGTGCAGCAAATAGATCCGGGCACCTATGCCCTGGTCGCGGCCGGAACGGGCCAGTTCAAGACCCTGTATGTCGCGCAGCAACAGCGCTATCGGAACAAGTGGGGGCTGACTTGGGACAAGGACTCCTACATTGACCCCCTGGAATACATCGATCCTCAGGCGAAGTTGGTCTATGGGCAGAATTCTCTCTTCTCCGTCCAAGCGGGCCAGATCGTCTATCTGGGCCACTTCGAATTCTTCCGCGGCAGCAAATACCTGGGCAGCTTGGCGGGGCCGCGGCGATTTGAGGACATAGCTGCGGCGCGGGCGGCCCTTGCGGCCTATCCGGGAATTTCCGGCCCGATGATCGTCGCCGATCCAGCCAAGCAGCCCCAGTTTCCCCAGTCCACATCGCGGTGACGCCTCTCTAACAGCCTCCCGCCGCTTGCTTTTCCCAAGTGGTAATACCATTATCCCCGAAAGCCCCAAGGGCTGGATTTGGGAGGATCATTCATGGCTGATGCATCGCTGGCCGAGGGGCATCCGCGCGTCGGACTTTTCGTGACCTGTCTGGTGGACCTGATGCGCCCCTCCGTCGGTTTTGCGGCGGTGAAGCTGCTGGAGCGGGCGGGCTGCAGGGTGGAGGTGCCGCAGGCCCAGACCTGCTGCGGCCAGCCGGCCTACAACTCCGGCGACCGGGCCGACACCCGGGCGATCGCGGAGCAGACCATCAAGGCTTTCGAGGGCTTCGACTACGTGGTGGCGCCCTCGGGCTCCTGCGCGGCCATGATCCGCGAGCACTACCCCAGCCTCTTCGAGAAAGATGCGCAGATGCAGGCGGCGGCCGAGGACCTGGCCGGGCGGACCTGGGAACTGGTCTCCTTCCTCACCGACGTGCGCGGCCTGGCCCGGGTCGACTCCCGCTTCGAGGGCAAGGTCACCTACCACGATTCCTGCTCCGGCCTGCGCGAGCTCGGCGTCCAGGCCCAGCCGCGCAAACTTCTCGGCACCATTGCCGGGGTGGAGCTGACCGAGATGGTGGAGCACGACGTCTGCTGCGGCTTCGGCGGCACCTTCTGCGTGAAGTATCCGGACATCTCCAACAAGATCGTGACATCCAAGACCGACAACATCATCGCGACCGGCGCCGGCACCCTGCTGGCCGGCGACCTGGGTTGCCTCATGAACATGGCCGGCAAGCTGCAGCGGCGCGGCGCGGACGTGGAGGTGCGCCACGTGGCCGAGGTGCTGGCCGACATGATCGATCAGCCGCCCATCGGTGAAGCCGGGGCTGGCGGTGCGGCCGGCGAAGGGAGCGACTGAGCGCCATGCAGAGCACTTCCCACGCCTTCAAGGACAACGCCCGCGCGGCGCTCGCCAACCAGACGCTGCAGAAGGCGATGAAGCACGTGAAGACCGGCTTCATCGACAAGCGCGCCAAGGCCCGCGCCCGCCTGCCGGAGTTCGATGCCCTGCGCGACGAGGCGCGCGACATCAAGAACCATACCCTGGCCAACCTGGATTTCTATCTGGAGCGCTACGAGGAGAAGGTGACCGCCAGCGGCGGCCAGGTCCACTGGGCCGCCACCGCCGAGGATGCGGTCAAGGCGGTGCTCGACATCTGCCGGCGCGTCGAGGCCAAGGTGGTGACCAAGGGCAAGTCGATGATCTCCGAGGAGATCGCCCTCAACCAGGCCCTGGAGACCGCCGGGCTGGAGGTGGTCGAGACCGACCTCGGCGAATACATCATCCAGCTGCGCAAGGAACCGCCGAGCCACATCATCGCGCCGGCGGTGCATCTGACCAAGGAACAGGTGGAGGCCGACTTCCGCCACCATCACACCGAGCTGCCCTCCGAGCGCCAGCTCAGCGAGCCGGTGCAGCTGGTGGCCGAGGCGCGGCGGATGCTGCGCCGCCGCTTCCTGGAGGCCGACGTCGGCATCACTGGCGCCAACTTCCTGGTGGCCGAGACCGGAACCTCGATCATCGTCACCAACGAAGGCAACGGCGATCTGACACAGACCCTGCCGCGGGTCCACATCGTGGTCGCCAGCCTGGAGAAGGTGGTCCCCAACCTGGAGGACGCCAGCACCATCCTGCGCGTCCTGGCGCGCTCGGCCACCGGCCAGGAGTTCTCTTCCTACACCACGCTCTCCACCGGGCCGCGCCGTCCGGACGACCTGGACGGGCCGGAGGAGTACCACGTCATCCTGCTCGACAACGGGCGCTCCAACATGCTGGGCGGCGACTTCCAGGACATGCTGCGCTGTATCCGCTGCGGCGCCTGCATGAACCACTGCCCGGTCTATCACGCGGTCGGCGGCCACGCTTACGGCTGGGTCTATCCCGGCCCCATGGGCTCGGTGCTGACGCCCAACCTGATCGGCGTCGACGAGGCCGGCCACCTGCCCAATGCCTCCACCTTCTGCGGGCGCTGCGAGGCGGTCTGCCCCATGCGCATCCCCTTGCCGAAGATGATGCGCCATTGGCGCGAGCGCGAGTTCGAACGCCACCTCTCCCCGCCGGCGGTGCGCTTCGGGCTCGGCCTCTGGGCCTTCGTCGCCCGCCGGCCCAGGCTCTACCACTTCCTCACCGGCTGGCAGGCGCGCCTGCTGGCTCATTTCGGGCGCGCGCGCGGGCGCTTCGATGCCCTGCCGCTGCTGCGCGGCTGGACCAAGCACCGCGATTTCCCGGCGCCCGAGGGCAAGACCTTCCAGCAGCTCTGGGCCCAGCAGCAGCAAGCAGGGCGGCAGAAAGAGAAAGTGGCCCGATGAGCGGTTCCAAGCAGCAGATCCTGGCGGCGGTGCGCCGTTCCCTGCGCCGCGAACGGCCGGACGAGGCGACGCGCGCCGAGTTGGAGCAGCGCCTCGCCGCGCCGCGGCCCAACCTGGTGCCGCAGCGTGCCCAGGTTTCCCACGCCGAGCAACTCGACCTGCTCGAGAAGATGTTGAACGAGGTCTCGGCGACAGTGGTGCGCCTGGATGACGAGGCCGAGGTGCCCCGGGCGGTGGCCGACTACTTGAAGAACGAGAACCTGCCGTCGCAGGTCCGCATGGCGCCGCGCGACGACCTGCGCAAGCTGCCCTGGGACGGCCAGCCGCTGCTGGAGATCGCCGAAGGCATCGCTACGGCCGAGGATGCGACTTCGGTCACCGGCGCCTTCGCGGGGATCGCCGAGACCGGCACCCTGATGATGGCCTCGGGCCCCGAGGCGCCGATCACCCTCAACTTCCTGCCCGAGAACCACATCGTGGTGCTGCGCGCCTCCCAGGTGACCGGCACCTACGAGGAGGCCTGGGTGCGGCTGCGCGAACGGGCCGGGCCGGGCGAGATGCCGCGCGCGGTCAACATGATCACCGGCCCCTCGCGGTCCGGCGACATCGAGCAGACCATCCTGCTGGGCGCGCACGGTCCGCGCCGCCTGCACGTGCTGCTGGTCGACGACCGCGACGCGGCCGCGGGCTGAGGCGGCCCGAAGTGGCGGCGGCCCGGCTGAGGGTGAAGGGGCGATGAGCGGCAAGCGCAAAGGGCCTCCCCTTTCGTCCGAGGATCGGCGCCTCTGGCGGCATGTGGCGGGGCAGATCAAGCCGCTCACCGGGCGCGACCGGCTCCATTCGCGTGCCGTCGAGCTGCTGCAGGACGCGGCGGCGCCGGCCGCGGAATCCCCGGCCGGCAAGCCCAAGCGCCGCGCCGCGGCGACCGCGCCGCAGCCTCCCGCGCCGGCCGCGCTCTCGTCCCGGCCCCGCCCGCAGCAGGATCTGACCCACGGCAGCCGCGCCGATATCGACCGCCGCAAGGCCGAACGCCTCAGCCGCGGCAAGCTGCCCATCGAGGCGACCCTAGATCTGCACGGGCTGCGTCAGGCCGAGGCGCACCGCCGCCTGGAGCGCTTCCTGGCCGAGAGCCAGGCCGCCGGCAAGCGCTGCGTCCTCATCGTCACCGGCAAGGGCCTGCACAAGGAGGAGGGCGGCGTGCTGCGCGCCAACGTGCCGCGCTGGCTGAACGAGGCGCCCAACCGGGCGAAGGTTCTGTCCTTCGACTATGCCCAGCAGAAGCACGGCGGCACCGGCGCCCTCTACGTGTTGCTGCGCCGCCGCCGCTGAATTCCCGCGCCGCCCCGCCCTCTTTCGCGCCGGAACGAGGAATCGCCTTCCGTTGCGGAACCCGCTAAACTGTGATCCGGTTATGCGCCAGGCAATTTCGTCTGGGTGACAGCGGGGTCTGCCATGCCGCACCTGAAAGGGTCCTGTCACTGCGGCGCCGTCACGTTCTCCGTGTTTTCACGCGCCGCGGTGCCCTACATGCGCTGCTACTGCTCGATCTGCCGCAAGACGGCGGGCGGGGGCGGCTATGCCATCAATCTGTCGGGCGTCTACGCGACCCTGAAGGTCGAGGGCGAGGAACACGTCAGCGTCTACCAGGCGCGCGGCGCCGGCGGGGCCGGACCGGACGAGCCCAGTCCGGCGCGCCGCCACTTCTGCAAGCACTGCGGCTCGGCGCTCTATGCCTACGATCCGCGCTGGCCGGAGCTGGTGCACCCCTTCGCCTCGGCCATCGACACGCCCCTGCCCGCGGCGCCGGAGAGTGTCTTCATCATGCTGGATTCCAAGCCGGGCTGGGTGAAGCTGCCGCCCGAGGCCAAGAGCGCCAACCGTTACGCCGAATACCCCGAAGAATCCCTGGCCGAGTGGCACCAGGCCCACGGCCTCTATGACCAGTCCGAGCCCGGTGACCAATAAATGACTCCTTTTGGGGAAAAGCTGCGCGCCATCCGCGCCGCCCGCGGCCTGGCGCTGAAGGACATGGCCGCCGGCCTGCAGGTCTCGCCGGCCTATCTCTCGGCCATGGAGCACGGCCGCCGCGGCAAGCCGAGCCGCCGCTTCGTGCACCGGGTCTGCCAGTTTCTCGGCATCATCTGGGACGAGGCGGAGGAACTGCAGCAGCTCGCCGACCTGTCGCATCCGCGCGTGGTGGTGGACACCGCGGGCCTCAGCGCCAAGGCGACCCTGCTGGCCAACCTGCTGGCCGAACGCGTCTCGGCGATGGACGAGACTTCGCTGGAGCGGCTGCTGGAGCAGGTCGATCCGGCCGGCAACTGGCGCGGGGCGCTGGCGAAAACCGGCGGCGAAGGCGGGGAGGACTGAGGCTCCCGATGATCCGCCCTGGCGACGCCGGCAGGATTCCCGAACCGCAGCTGCGCGACCTCTATCTCTATTGGATCGGGAAGAAGGATGGCCGGGCTTGGCCGGCGGGCGGCGACATCGACACCGCCGAACTCGGCCCGCTGCTGCCTTACGTGATGCTGGTCGACGTGCTGCAGGACGGGCGCCGCTTCCGCTTCCGCCTGGTCGGCGCCGACGTCGCCATCGGCGTCGACCCGACCGGCAAGCTGCAGCACGAGGAACTGCCCGAAGGGATCTACCGCGACCACATCACCGCCCTCTTCAGGCGCGGCGCGGCCGGTCCCGGGGCGCTCTACAGCCGCAGCGCCTACGGCTATACGGAGATCGAGGGGCCGCGCGGCATCAGCCGCCTCTTCATGCCGCTGGCCAGCGACGGGCGGACCGTCGACATGATGCTGGTCGGCCAGACCGCCGAGCGCAGCCTCAGCCAGGGCCAGTCGGCCTGGAAGGCCAACCCGCCGACCATCACCGAAGAGATCGAGTTCCGCCTGTTGTGAGCGCCCGGCGAAAACCGTCTGGCGCCTCGATTGACCTCGTGCCTCGAGACGCCCGCCGGCGCTCGCTCCTCGGCATGAGGCCGATCAGTCCATGCTCCCGACCTCACCCTGAGGAGGCGCTTTAGCGCCGTCTCGAAGGGTGGACAGCCGGCTCGAGGCTGTTTTCTGCAACGAGCCAGCTTTCAGAGAATGAACTTCGAGAGGTCGGCGTTCTTGGCCAGCTCGCCGACGCGTTCGCGCACCATCGCCGCGTCGATGACGATGGTCTCGCCGCCGCGGTCGGTGGCGGTGAAGGAGATCTCTTCCAGCAGCTTTTCCAGCACCGTGTGCAGGCGCCGCGCGCCGATGTTCTCCACCGAGGAATTGATCTCGGCGGAGAGGTCTGCCAGGGCGTCGATGGCCTCCTCGGCGAAGTCGAGGGTCACCTCCTCGGTCTCCATCAGCGCCTTGTACTGGCGGATCAGGCTGTTCTCCGGCTCGGTGAGGATGCGCTTGAAGTCGTCGCGGCTGAGGGCGTCCAGCTCCACGCGGATCGGCAGGCGGCCCTGCAGCTCGGCCAGCATGTCCGAGGGCTTGGCCATGTGGAAGGCGCCCGAGGCGATGAACAGCACGTGGTCGGTGCGCACCGGCCCGTGCTTGGTCGCCACCGTGGTGCCCTCGATCAGCGGCAGCAGGTCGCGCTGAACGCCTTCGCGCGAGACGTCCGCGCCGCCGCGTTCGGCGCGCGCGGTGATCTTGTCGATCTCGTCCAGGAAGACGATGCCGTTCTGCTCCACCGAGGTGATGGCGCCGTTGATCACGGCCTCCTCGTCCAGCAGCTTGTCGCTCTCCTCGGCGATCAGCACATCATAGGACTCGGCCACGCTCATGCGGCGCTTCTTGGTGCGCCCGCCCATGGCCTTGCCGAAGATGTCGCCCAGATTGAGCATGCCCATGGAAGCGCCGGGCATGCCGGGAATCTCCATGGTCGGAAGCTGCATGCCGGCGCTGTCCTGCACCTCGACCTCGACCTCCTTGGCGTCCAGCTCGCCCTGGCGCAGCATGGTGCGGAACTTCTGGCGGGTGTCGGCGCTGGCGTTCTCGCCGACCAGGGCGTTGAGCACCCGCTCCTCGGCGTGCAGCTCGGCCTGGGCCTTGACCTGCTGGCGCTGGCGCTCGCGGGTCATGTGAATGGCGGCCTCGGTCAGGTCGCGGATGATCTGCTCGACATCGCGGCCGACGTAGCCGACCTCGGTGAACTTGGTGGCCTCGACCTTGATGAAGGGCGCCTGGGCCAGCTTGGCCAGGCGGCGCGCGATCTCGGTCTTGCCGACGCCGGTCGGGCCGATCATCAGGATATTCTTGGGCAACACCTCCTCGCGCAGCTCCTCGGGAAGCTGCTGGCGGCGCCAGCGGTTGCGCAGGGCGATGGCGACCGCGCGCTTGGCGTCGTTCTGGCCGACGATGAATCGATCCAGCTCCGAAACGATCTCGCGCGGGGTGAAGAAGGACGAGGAGGTCGTGGAGGTACTTTCGGTCATGGCGCTCCGAGCCTCAGGCCTTTGAGTCGCCGCTGCCGGTGGAAGCGGCGCTGCTGGGCAGGCTCTCGATGGTGATGTTTTCGTTCGTATAGATACAGATGTCGCCGGCGATCTTCATGGCCTTGCGGGCGATGGCCTCGGCGTCCAGGCCGTCGACGTCGATCAGGGCGCGCGCGGCCGACAGGGCGAAGGATCCGCCCGAGCCGATGCCGATCAGGCCGTCCTCCGGCTCCAGCACGTCGCCGTTTCCGGTCAGCACCAGCGAGGTGGTGCCGTCGGCCACGGCCATCATGGCTTCCAGCCGGCGCAGGTAGCGGTCGGTGCGCCAGTCCTTGGCCAGCTCCACGCAGGCCCGGGTCAGCTGGTGGGGATAGGTCTCCAGCTTTGCTTCCAGGCGCTCGAAGAGGGTGAAGGCGTCGGCCGTGGCCCCGGCGAAACCGGCGATCACGTTGCCCTTGCCCAGCGGGCGGACCTTGCGGGCGTTGGACTTCATGACCGTGTTGCCGAAACTGACCTGGCCGTCGCCGGCCACCACGACCTTGTCGCCCTTGCGGACCGAGAGGATGGTGGTGCCGTGCCACTGTTGGGGGGAATTGTCTGACATGGACTGTCAGATGGGCGAAACGGGCGGCCGGGTCAAGCCGGATTTCAGGTCCGACATCCCGGCGGACCGCGGAAAATGGCGGCTTTTCCCCGCTTCGAAGGGGCCGTGATCGGCGCTGGCGTCCCCCCGCCCTTCCTGATAAAACGGCGCCTTCGTTGAAAGACCTGTCAGCCAAAGGACCCGCTTTCGGGCGGTCGGAACGATATGCGCCGGGCAACCATTGAGCGAAACACCCAGGAAACCAGGATCATCGCCACGATCGATCTGGACGGCACGGGCGCCTACCAGGTCTCGACCGGCATCGGTTTCCTCGACCACATGCTCGAGCAGCTTTCGCGCCACAGCCTGATCGACATCACGCTGAAGGCCGAGGGCGACCTGCATATCGACTACCACCACACCACCGAGGACAGCGGCATCGCCCTGGGCCAGGCCTTTTCCCAGGCGCTGGGCGAGCGCAAGGGCATTTGGCGCTACGGTTCGGCTCTCATCCCCATGGACGAGACGCTGACCCGGGTGGCGCTGGACGCTTCCAACCGGCCCTACCTGGTCTGGAAGGTGGACTTCAACCGCGACAAGCTCGGCACCATGGACACCGAGCTGTTCAAGGAGTGGTTCCAGGCCTTCGCCCAGAACGCCGGCTTGACGCTGCACGTGGAGAACCTCTACGGCACCAACAACCACCATATCGTCGAGTCCTGCTTCAAGGCCCTGGCCCGCGCGCTGCGCGAAGCCATCCAGATCGACCCGCGCAAGGCCGACGCCGTGCCGTCGACCAAGGGCTCCCTCTAGACGGTCCCCTTAGAACGGGCGGCTCTTCCGGAAAACGGCGGCCGCCCCGGATCGCCAAACGCAAGGATCAAGAAGGTCTCCCATGACCGTTGCGATCATCGACTATGGCTCGGGCAACCTGCGTTCGGCCGCCAAGTCCCTGGAGCGCGCCGCCGCCGAGGCGGGCGGCGGTCCGGTGCTGGTGACCGACGACCCCGAGGCCCTGCGCCGCGCCGACCGGGTGGTGCTGCCGGGCGTCGGCGCCTTCGCCGACTGCCGCCGTGGCCTCTATGCGGTGCCGGGCATGGTCGAGGCGCTGGAGGAAATGGTGATCCAGCGGGCGCACCCCTTCCTCGGCATCTGCGTGGGCATGCAGCTTATGGCCACGCGCGGGCTGGAGCACGGCGAGCACCAAGGCTTCGGCTGGATCCCCGGCGACGTGGTGGCTCTGGATCCGGCGCCCCAACCTGAGTCGGAAGCGCCGCTGAAAGTGCCGCACATGGGCTGGAATGCGCTGAACCTGCGTGACAGGACTCATCCCCTGGTAGCAGGTTTCGGCGGGACACCCTATGTGTACTTCGTGCACAGCTATCACCTGCGTCCGACCCACGAGGCCCAGTTGCTGGCCAGCGTCGACTACGGCGGGCCGGTGACCGCCATGGTGGCGCACGACAACCTGGCCGGAACCCAGTTCCACCCGGAGAAGAGCCAAAGTGCGGGTCTCCGGCTGCTCGCGAATTTCTTGAGGTGGAGTCCATGACCGTGAACGATTCGAGCGCAAGCATCACCATGGATCGCTTGACCGGTTTTCACGGACCGGACCTGCACGACCTCTGCGACGCGGCCGACGCAGCGATCCAGCACGGCGGCGGCTTCGGCTGGCTGACCCCGCCGCCGCGCCAGACCATGGAGGCCTATTGGCGCGGCGTGCTGCTGGTGCCGGAGCGCGAGCTCTTCGTCGGCCGCCTGGACGGCACCATCGCCGGTTCGGCCCAGCTGGTGCGCCCGCCGCGCAACAACGAGGCCCAGAGCCTGACCGGCCAGCTCACCACCTTCTTCGTGGCGCCCTGGGCGCGCGGTCATGGCCTCGCCCCGGCGCTGGTCGCCCGCGTCGAGGAAGCCGCCCGAACCAACGGCCTGCGCGTCTTGAACCTGGACGTGCGCGAGACCCAATCCCGCGCCATCGAGGTGGTGGAGGAAGCCGGCTTCGTGCGCTGGGGCACCCATCCCCACTACGCCTGGGTCGAGGACCGCTGGGTCACCGGCTACTATTACTACAAGGACCTGCACGGCAACGGCGCCCTCCCCGAAGGGACGGCTCCGCAAGACGCCTAGGACGACGAGCGATGATCCTCTTCCCCGCCATCGACCTGAAAGACGGCCAGGCCGTGCGCCTGCTGCGCGGCGAGATGGAGAGCGCCACGGTTTTCAACGACGACCCGGCGGCCCAGGCCAGGAGTTTCGTCGAGGCCGGCTTCCAGTGGCTGCACCTGGTCGACCTGAACGGCGCCTTCGAGGGCAAGCCGGTGAACGCGCCCGCCGTCGAGGCGATCCTCAAGGCTATCGACATTCCCGCGCAGCTGGGCGGCGGCATCCGCGACATGGCAACCATCGAGCGCTGGCTCGACCTGGGCCTGCGGCGCGTCATCCTCGGCACCGTCGCGGTGAAGAACCCCGGGCTGGTGCGCGAAGCCTGCCGCGCCTTCCCCGGCCAGGTGGTCCTGGGCATCGACGCGCGCGGCGGCAAGGTCGCGACCGAAGGCTGGGCCGAGGTCAGCGAGATCGAGGCCCTGGACCTGGCGCGCCGCTTCGAGGACGCCGGGGCCGCGGCCATCGTCTACACCGACATCGAGCGCGACGGCGCGCTGCAGGGCGCCAACGTGGAAGCGACCCGCGCCCTTGCCGAAGCGCTGGAGACGCCGGTTATCGCCTCGGGTGGCGTCGCTTCTCTGGACGACCTCGCCGCCTTGCTCGCCATCGAGGACTCGGGCATCGAGGGCGTGATCTCGGGCCGCGCGATCTACGACGGGCGGCTCGATCCGGCGGCGGCGCTGGCGCTGCTGGCCGGCCCGCAGAGTGGAGCCGCCTAGATGCTCTCCGTGCGCGTCATCCCCTGCTTGGACGTGAAGGACGGCCGCGTGGTCAAGGGCGTGAACTTCGTCGGCCTGCGCGACGCCGGCGATCCCGTCGAGCAGGCCCAGGTCTACGACGCCGCCGGCGCCGACGAGCTCTGCTTTCTCGACATCACCGCCAGTCACGAGGACCGCGGCATCCTGCTCGACGTGGTGCAGCGCACCGCCGAGCACTGCTTCATGCCGCTGACCGTGGGCGGCGGCGTGCGCACTCTGGAGGACATCCGCCGGCTCCTGCTGGCCGGCGCCGACAAGGTCTCCATCAACACCGCCGCCGTGCACAACCCGGACTTCGTGCGCGAGGCGGCGGAGAAGTTCGGCAGCCAGTGCATCGTCGTCGCCGTCGATGCGAAGTCCGTGGGACCGGAGAAGTTCGAGATCTTCACCCACGGCGGGCGCAAGGAAACCGGCATCGACGCGGTGGAGTGGTCGCGGCGCATGTGCGCGCTCGGCGCCGGCGAGATCCTGCTCACCTCCATGGACCGCGACGGCACCAAGGAAGGCTATAACCTGCCCCTGACCCGCGCGGTCTCCGACGCGGTGCCGGTGCCGGTCATCGCCTCGGGCGGCGTCGGCACCCTGGAGCATTTGGCCGAGGGTGTCATCGAAGGTCATGCCTCGGCCGTGCTGGCCGCTTCCATCTTCCACTTCGGCACCTACTCCATCGCCGAGGCCAAGGCCTGCCTCGCCGCGCACGGCCTGCCCGTGCGTCCGGTCGAACCGCAGGCCGCCTAGAGAAAGACGAAGGTCATGTCCAAGGATGCTCTGAACGGTTCGCTTCTCGATGCGCTCTACCGGGTGATCGAAAGCCGCCGCGGCGCCGATCCGGAAAGCTCCTACACCGCGAAGCTGCTGCACCGCGGCCCGGCCAAGATCTGCCAGAAGGTCGGCGAGGAAGCGGTGGAGACCATCATCGAGGGCGCGCAGGGCCGCAAGGATGGCGTGGTCGGCGAGTCCGCCGACCTGCTGTATCACCTCTTGGTGCTCTGGGCGGCCAACGGCGTGAAACCGGCCGATGTCTGGGCGGCGCTGGAAGCGCGTCAGGGCACTTCCGGCCTTGCCGAGAAAGCATCGCGCACGAAAGAATAGTGCGCGACTTAATTGGAGAGAAGCGTCATGGCCTACGACGACGGCAACATCTTTGCAAAGATCCTGCGCGGTGAGATTCCCTGCAACAAGGTCTACGAGGACGATCACGTCCTAGCCTTTCACGACATCCAGCCGCAAACCAAGGTGCATGTGCTGGTCATTCCCAAGGGCGCCTACGTCTCCTTCGCGGACTTCTCGGAAAAGGCCTCGGAGGCTGAGATCACCGGCTTCTTCCGCGCCGCGGGCAGGATCGCCAGGGACCTGGGCCTCGACGGCGACGGCTACCGCATCCTCGCCAACACCGGCGTCCACGGTCACCAGGAGGTGCCGCACTTCCACCTCCACCTCTTCGGCGGCCAGCCTCTCGGCTACATGATCAAGCCGCCGCAGGTATGAGGAGCTTCGGATGGACACGCCGCTCGCAGCGAAAGCGCATCTCTTGACGGATTTCCGGGTGGCCAGTGGCAAGGCCACGCTGGAGGGTGTCGAAGCCGACGGTGCCGCCGGTCCCGCCGCGGTCTTCCTGCACGCCGGCGTCGCCGACAAGCGCATGTGGGAGGCGCAGCTCGCCGCGCTTGCCGGGTCGCGCCGCGCCGTTGCCTACGACCGCCGCGGCTTCGGAGCTACACGCTACAGTCCCGAGATCTTCTCCCAGGTCGACGACCTGTTGGCGGTGCTGGACCAGCGTGGCATCGACAGGGCCGTGCTGGTGGGCTGCTCCCAGGGCGGGCGCATCGCCATCGACTTTGCTCTCACCTACCCGGACCGCGTGGCCGGCCTCTTTCTGGTCGCTCCGGCGGTGACCGGCGCACCTTCGCCGGAGGATTTCCCGCCGCCGGTCGAGGCGCTGCTGCAGCTGATGGAGGAAGCCGAGGAGGACGAAGACCTCGAGCGCCTGAACCTCCTGGAAGCCTGGATGTGGCTCGACGGTCCGGGCAGCGAGGAAGGCCGCGTCGGCGGCGCGCTGCGCGAGCTCTTCCTGACCATGAACGGCGCGGCGCTCTATGCCGAGGATCCGGGGCGCGAGACCAACCCCGCCGCCTTTCCGGTGGCCTACTCCCGCCTCGCCGACCTGCAGACGCCGGCCCAGGTGATCTGGGGCGACGGCGACTTTCCGCATATCCAGCAGCGTTGCGTCCACCTGGTCCAGGCCCTGCCCCAGGCAACCGGCAGCGTCATCCCCGGCACCGCCCACCTGCCCAACCTGGAACAGCCGGAAGCCTTCAACGAAAGCCTGCGGGATTTCCTGGAAGGGCTTTGACACCACTTGTCATGCTCGGGCTTGACCCGAGCATCCATTGACCCGCGACTGGGTGGTGGCACCATGGACCCTCGGGTCAAGCCCGAGGGTGACGACGTGGTTGCGGTGCTGCTGCGCCTTTAGATTCCGCCCGAAGGCCCCACCTCCACCTTGCGCCAGAACACGTAGTGCGTTCCGGTGCGCGGCGTCTCGAAAAGCGCGCCGATGGCCTGGAAGCCGTGGCGCTCATAGAAGGTCTGCGCGACGGTGCGCCCGTTGCACCACACGACGGCGCCGTCCTCGCCGCGCGCCGCCAGCCGCCGGGCCAGTTCCTCGACACCGAATTCCAGAACCCGGCCGCCGAGACCCTTTCCTTGCACTGAAGGGTCGCTCGCCATACCACGCAGGCGCCATTGCGCGGGGCCGAAGACCTCGGTGTAGTCCGGCTGCGCCTCGGCCATGAAGCCGGCGGTGCTGACCACCTTTCCACCCTGCAGCGCGCCGACATGGAAATGATCGTCCGCTGCGATATAGGGCGCCGCCGCTTCGGCCGGCGTCATCCAGGGGCGCAGCACGGCGCGGCGCAGTTCGAAGGTCTCGTCGAGACCGACGAGCTGGATGGAGGTGTCGGCGGAGGTATCTGGCAGGGTCATGCCGCTGCCTTTAGCGCGGAACGCGGCACGCCGCAATCGCCTTGGCTTCGCGGGGCGGGTCCGTCGGCGGCGTCCCGCCGCGACCTGCCGCTTTTCCGAAATATCGAAAGGCCGCCAGCAGATTTCCCGCGAAGGTTGGAAAAGGCGCACTTGATGGCCCGGAACGCCGCCCTGCCGGTTGCCTGCCGTGCCGTGCGGCGACAGAATCGTGTTGTTTGGGACCGGAGGGGGACGGCGTGATGGCGCGACCCGGCGACAAGGGACCGACGGGCGGGGACGTAAGGCTGGCGCGCTCAGAGGGCGCGGCCGGCCCTGTCGAGATCACCTCGCGGCGGATCGAGGAGCTGAGCTCTCCACGCCTCAGAGAAACTTTCGCGATCTGGGGGGCCAAATGCGGCGGCCCGGAGCGGCTGCCCGCCGCCGGCGGCTTCGACATCCTCGATTACCGCCCTGTCATAGGAAATCTCAACCTGCTCGATGTGGAAAGGGATCCGCTCGACTTCGTCTTCCGGGTCCATTCGGCCAACGGCGCCACCTACGTCGGCCGCGACCTGACGGGGCGCTCGATCGAGGACTACCCCAACCCCGAATACCGCGACTTCGTGCGGGCGGTCTTCACCCAGGCCACCTTGTCCAGGCAGCCCGTGATCCTCATCGAGGAGCTTCTGACCGCCGACAACCGCCGCATGAGCTGGGAAGGCCTCGTCCTGCCGCTGCAGGACGATGGCGGCGAGGTCACGCGCCTGATCGTCGCTTTCGAAATCATGAACTGAGGCGGGCCGGAAGAGAGTCTAGCGGCCGAGGGCGTCGCCGGCCTTGTTCATTGCGCCGCTGGCCGCCTCGCCCAGGTTCTTCATCGACTCCGTGACCGAGGACCCGCTGCCGGCGCTGGAAGACGCGCCGGCGCGATCGGCGAAGTAAGCCTCGATCTCGGCGCGGTACAGGATGCCGCCGACGACCAGGGCGGCGGCGAGGCAGAGCATCAGAAATTTCATGACGGCCTCCGGCCCTAATTCTGCGCCGCCCGGAAGGCTTTGTCATGCCGCAAGGATTGAGGTGCTTCGGCGCAGGCCTGCGCCCTCACCGCCCCGGCAGCGTTCTGCGATAGGTCAGCGCCTCGGCGATCTGCGGGCGGCGGACGGCCTCGGCGCCTTCAAGATCCGCCAGGGTGCGGGCGACGCGCAGGACGCGGTGGTAGCCGCGGGCGGAGAGCTTTAGCGCCTCGGCGGCCTGGGTCAGCAGCTCGCGGCCCTCGGCGTCGGGCGCGGCGATCTCCTCCAGCAGCCGGCCGTCGGCTTCGGCGTTGGTCCGCGGGCGGCTCTCTTCCGGCAGGTTTGCAAAGCGCGCGCTCTGGCGGGCGCGGGCGGCGGCGACACGCGCGGCGACCACGGCGGAGTCCTCCGCCGGCGGCGGCAGCGAAAGGTCGGCGGCGCTGACCGCCGGCACGTCCACGTGCAGATCGATGCGGTCGAACAGCGGGCCGGAGATCTTGGCCTGGTAGTCGGCGGCGCAGCGCGGCGCGCGGGCGCAGGCGCGTGAGGGATCGTCCAGGTAGCCGCAGCGGCAGGGGTTCATGGCGGCGACGAGCTGCACGCGCGCCGGATAGGTCACATGCGCGTTGGCGCGGGCGACGGAGACGCGGCCCGCCTCCAGCGGCTGGCGCAGGGCCTCCAGGGCGCCGCGCTGGAACTCCGGCAGCTCGTCGAGGAACAGCACGCCCAGGTGGGCCAGCGAGATCTCTCCCGGCCTGGCCCGCAGGCCCCCACCCGCGAGAGCGGGCAAGGAGGCCGAGTGGTGCGGGTCGCGGAAGGGGCGCTGGCGCAGCAGCTTGCCGCCGGTGAGATTCCCGGCGACGGAATGGATCATCGAGACTTCCAGCGCCTCGGCGGGGGAGAGCGGCGGCAGGATGCCGGGCAGGCGCGCGGCCAGCATCGACTTGCCCGCCCCCGGCGGCCCCGCCATCAGCAGGTTGTGGCCGCCAGCGGCCGCGATTTCGAGCGCTCGCTTGGCGCTCTCCTGCCCCTTGATGTCCTTCAGGTCCGGGCCGCCCGGCTCCATTTCCTGCAGGGCGGGCGCCGGGGGCGTGAGCACCTGGCTGCCCTTGAAGTGGTTCACCAGGGCGAGCAGCGAGGCCGGGGCCAGGACCTCCAGCCCCTCGGCCCAGGCCGCCTCGCCGCCCTGGGCGGCCGGGCAGATCAGGCCGCGTTCGCGGGTCAGGGCGTGGATCGCCGCCGGCAGCACCCCGGCGACCGGGGAGATGCGGGCGTCGAGCGACAGCTCGCCCAGCGCCGTGTAGCCGGCCAGCTCGTCGCCCGGCAGCACCCCCATGGCGGTCAAGAGGCCGAGGGCGATGGGCAGGTCGAAGTGGCTACCTTCCTTCTGCAGGTCGGCGGGGGCCAGGTTCACGGTGATGCGCTTGGGCGGCAGGGCGAGGCCCAGGGCCGAGAGCGCCGCGCGCACCCGCTCGCGGCTCTCGGCCACCGCCTTGTCGGGCAGGCCGACCAGGGTGAAGGCCGGCAGGCCGTTGCCCATCTGCACCTGAACGTCGATGTCCAGGACGTCGACCCCGGCAAAGGCGACAGTGGTGATGCGGGCGGTCATGGCCAATGCTGCAGGGCCAGCCACCACCCCGCTTCCAGCCGGCGTCGATAGAATACGATCTCAGTCCCCATCTGAGCGTCATCCAGCGAATCGACGATTTGCTCCCGATGTTGAGGCGCCCCAAACACGAACTTCTTGTAGTCGGCGTCTCCGGCCCAACCGACACTCCAATATTCGATCGACACTTCACATTGGTTGTTTGCGTCGACTACCGCTTGCACTCCCTTGGCGTCGATCTGCTCGAACAGGGCGTAATATCGGCCCCGCTCTGCATCACTGACCATTGGGCGGGACCACTCCGGGTCCATCATGACCACCTGAGAGCGCAGGATCTCTTGAGCGGAACCTATGTCTGCTTCCAATCCGTCGCGGCGGGTCTTCTCGCAAATCCTCATGCGGATTTCCTCGAAAGCAGACCTTTGAGCCTTAAACAGATCGATCATCTGTTGATCCGATGGCGGAGTGTTGTCGCACCCGGCCAGCAGGGCTGCGAGGGCGAGAATCCAGACAATGTCGAAGCCGCGTTTCATCATGGGACGATCTTGTCCGGACATTTCGACCATCCCATGGCGAAGGCGGGCCTCTTTCGCTGGCTTCCTGTCGGCCGCGCCGGCTTCCCCAAGGTTCTGGAAAGGGGCGGGATGGTCAATCATAGGTAGAAGCCGCCGCGCGGCCAAAGAGATTTCCTCCTGCCCCGGGCGGAGCGGAAGAATCTTTTGCGGTTCTCTGCCAAACTGTCACAGATCAATCATGGTTAACGCTGCGGAAGCTATGTTAGCGTCCGTAGTGTTACGGCTGTCGGGGAGTTCCGCCCCTCGCCTTTGCCGCGCGGCCGCCCGCAGGGGAACCGCAGCATGCCGGCAGGGCCGAAGCGGGGAACGCAGCCGAGGTTTGGGACTTTTCTTGAAAGCTGGGGGGACCAGAGAGGACCGGCGCGCCGCGCCGGCCGAGTGCAACCCTATGGACGCAGGAGACTGCTCGAGATGGCCAGCACCCCTACCCCGAACGAACCCACCACCAAGAAGGCCGGGTCGGCCAAGGTGGCGCCGAAGAAGGCCGCGCCGAAGGCCTTTGCCAAGACGGCGCCTGTTGAGAGCCCGGGCCAGATCATCGCCGAACGCTACCGCGACACCGCCTACGAGGCCCTGGTCGGCAGGAACGGCGAGAACGTCTCGGCGGTGATGAGCGCCGGCGAGGCCGTGCTGGCCGGCATGGCCGAGGTCAGCCAGGAGATGATGACCTTCGCCGGCGACCGGCTGCGCCAGGACATGGAGGTCGCCGAGGACTTCGCCCGCTCCAAGTCGCCGGAGGAGCTGTTCGAGAAGCAGTGCTCTTTCGCCCAGCGTGCCGCCGAGCAGTACGCCGCGGAGACCAGCAAGCTGATCGCCATGTTCGCACGCATCCAGCAGTCCTGCTGGGCGCCCGTGCGCGAGCGCACCAAGGAAACCCTGCACGGCCTGAACGGCGAGGAAGAAGAAGCCGGGAAATAGGCTGCGGGGGTTCACCCCCACCCTAGCCCTCCCCCATCAAGGGGGAGGGGATGTCTTGTTGAATTTGCTCAAAATCAGTTCCTCCCCCCTTTGATGGGGGGAGGTTAGGAGGGGGGTGAGCGCCCTACACGCTCGGTGTCGTGTGGCCGGCGCCGTAGCGCTTCTCGATGACGTCCCAGATCTGCGCTTCCAGGCAGACGTCGTCGAAGCGGTTGATCTCCTGCAGGCCGGTCGGCGAGGTGACGTTGATCTCGGTCATGTAGTCGCCGATGACGTCGATGCCGACGAAGATCAGGCCGCGCTCCTGCAGGGTCGGGCCGATGGCCTCGCAGATTTCCATCTCGCGTCCGGTCAGCTTGGCCGGCTCCGCGCGGCCGCCGGCGTGCATGTTGGAGCGCGCCTCCCCCTTGGCCGGCACCCGGTTGATGGCGCCGGCCGGGTGGCCGTCGATCAGGATGATGCGCTTGTCGCCCTGGCGCACCTCGGGCAGGTAGCGCTGCACGATGATGGGCTCGCGGTAGAGATCGGTGAAGAGCTCCAGCAGCGCGTTCAGGTTCTCGTCCTCGGGCCCCAGGTGGAAGACGCCGGCGCCGCCGTTGCCGAACAGCGGCTTGACGATGATGTCGCGGTGCTCGGCGCGGAAGGCCTCGACCTCGCGCTTGTCGCTGGTAATCAGCGTCGGCGGCATGAGCTCGGGGAAGTGGGTGACGAAGAGTTTCTCCGGCGCGTTGCGCACGTGGACCGGGTCGTTCACCACCAGGGTTTCCGGATGCACGTGCTCCAGCAGGTGCGTCGCGGTGATGTAGGACATATCGAAGGGCGGGTCCTGGCGCATCAGCACCACGTCCACCGTCGCCAGGTCGACGCTCTGCGGGCCTCCCAGGGTGAAGTGGTTGCCCTTCTCCCGGCGCACCTCCAAGGGCTGCATCCGCGCGTAGACGCGGCTGTCCTTCAGGCTCAGGTGCTGCGGCAGATAGTGGAAGAGGCCGTGGCCGCGGCGCTGCGCCTCCAGCGCTAGGACGAAGGTGCTGTCTCCCTCGATGTCGATGGCCTCGATGGGGTCCATCTGAATGGCGACCGCCAGACTCATTTCTCGATTCCCGTTCGTTGTCTTTCGAAGGTCAGTTGAGCTGCGTGCGCAACTGCGCCAGCAGCTCGGCGATTTCCGCGCGCCCCGGCTCCGGCCCGGACAGCTCCAGATAATGCTCGAAGGCCATGATGGCCGCACGCATGTTGTCGAAGTGGGAGTGCAGGATCCCCGCCTCGCGCCACAGCTCCGACCGGTCGGGGGCGATCATCAGCATCGACTCCAGGACCTCCAGGGCCTCGCCGGAGCGCTCCTCCCGGATGAGGCGCAGCTTGATGTTGTTCTGCAGGCGCAAGAGGATGTCGCGGCTGCCCAGCGGCGCGGTGTGCTCGGGCCTCAGCTCGGCGTCGCTGCCGGCCATGACCTTCAGCATGGCGCGCAGCGCCGCGGCGTCGCGCGTCTCGCCGCCATTGAAGGGGTCGATGATGAGGCGCTGCCCGCCGAAGTCGAGGCGCAGCAGAAAGTGGCCGGGGAAACCGAGCCCGCACATCTCCCAGCCCTGGGCGCGGGCGGCGTGCAGGTAGAGGATGCCGAGCGCGACCGGAAGCCCGCGGCGCCGGTCGATCACCCGCATCAGGTTGGCGTTCATCAGGTCGTCGTAGGTTTCGCTGTCGCCCTGGTAGCCGTAGCGCTCCACCAGCACCGCGTTGAGTACCGCCGCGCGCCGGACCAGCGAAGTCTCCGCGCCTTCCCTCGCCGCCATGTCTGCGACGTCGCGCTCCAACAGCGTGAGGTGATGGTGGTAGCGTTCCAGCCCCAACTGCGGCCGGTCCAGCGCCGCCAGCAGCAGGCCGGCCCGGGCGATGTCGATCTCCGTATCTTCCTGACCGCCGACGCGGCGCAGCCGGCTTTCCAGATCCCGGCGGTTGCTTGCGCTCGACCAACTCATGAGAAGTTTCGGGGCTCGCTGCTGAGGTTCACAAAAGCGGTATCACGAATGCCGCGCCGGGTCGTCCTTCAACAGGACGTAGCTGACGACGCGGCGCACGTAGGCGATGTCCTTGGCATGACCGACCACCCGGTCCAGCTCGGCCTGCGACTGCGCCACGCCCATCAGGTAGATCACCTGGTTCACGGTTTCGACGGAATAATCGATGGAAGAAACATCCCGGTCGAAAAGCAGGGTAGTCTCCAATTCCGTCGTGATCCAGGTGTCGCGGGCGGCGTTGGACAGGGTGGAGGTGTCGTTGATCTCGATCTCGTTGATCACCTCGCGCACGCCCGGCGCCTGCCAGGCCAGGCGCACCGCCTCGATGCGCTGTTCGGGCAGGCCGACGTTGCCGCTCAACAGAACCCGGCCTTCCTGCACCTGAAGGTTCACCTTGCGGAAGATATCCTCGTCGGCCCGGAACCAGAGGTCGTTGATGGCGATGCGGATTTCGGTGTCGGCGACACTGCGGCGGAAGCCCTTTTCCGTCTGTGCCGCGGTGGCGCCGACCGCGGCGCCGCCGGCGGCGGTCCCCCAGAAGGTGCAGCCGCCGAGGGCGAGCAGCGGCAGCAGCGCGAAAAGGGCAAGGAAGGAACGGCGAAGACTCATGAAGGGCGGCCACCTCGCGGGTCGGGAATTTCCGAAGAGTCGCTGTGCCTGGCGCAGGGCCGGGCGGCGCTGGGATCGTGAGAGCGTTCTAATGACTGCCTTCGTATTAAGGCAAGCCCACCGGCATGGAATCCTTGGGGCTAGAAGGTGTCGGCCTTCCAGGCGTCCTTGATATGGTGCGGCAGGCGCCGCGGCACCAGCAGCAAGGCGTCGAAGCGCAGCTCCAGCCGCGCCAGCTCCGGGCGGCGCTGCAGGTAGGCCTGGGCGGCGTGCACCACCCGGCGCTGCTGACGGCGGCGGATCGCCTCGCCGGCCTCCACCAGCTTCGCCCGGCGTTTCACCTCGACGATGGCCAGGGTGCGGCCGCGCCGCGCGATGAGGTCGATTTCCCCCACCGGGACGCGAAAGCCCCGCTCCAGGATGCGGTAACCCTGCAGGCGCAGCCACCAGGCGGCGATGAGCTCGGCGCGCCGGCCCCGCGCGTAGGCGAGACGGCGGCCGGCGCGGGTCATGACTCGCCACCTTCTTCTTTTGGGCCGCCCTCTTTGGCCAGCTCCAGCGCGCGGGCGTAGACTTGCCGGCGGGGCAGACCGCTGGCCGCGGCCACCGTGGCGGCGGCGTCGCGCAGGCTGGCATGGGCGAGGGCGCCGGTGAGCGCGCGGTCCAGATCGAAGTCCTCCTCCGCCGCGCCCTCGGCGGGGGGACCGACGACGATGACGATCTCGCCGCGCGGCGGCCCGGCCTCGCCGTAGTGGGCGGCCAGTTCCGCCAGAGATCCGCGCCGCACCTCTTCGTGCAGCTTGGTCAGCTCACGCGCGACGGCCGCCGCCCGCGGGCCCAGCGCCACGGCCATGTCGGCCAGGCAGGCGGCGACGCGCGAGGCGCCTTCGAAGAAGATCAGGCTGGCGTCCAGCGCGCGCAGGCCCTGCAGCGCCTGGCGGCGCGCCGCGCCCCTGGGCGGCAGGAAGCCGCCGAAGAAGAAGCGGTCGCTGGGCAGGCCGGAGAGCTGCAGCGCCACCAGCGGCGCGGAGGGCCCGGGCAGCGCCGTCACGGCCAGGTTCTCGGCGATGGCTTCGCGCACCAGCTTGAAGCCGGGGTCGGAGACCAGCGGCGTGCCGGCGTCGGAGACCAGGGCGACGGCCTCGCCCGCCGTCACCGCGTCCAGCAGGCGGCGGCGCTCGCGCGCGCCGCTGTGGTCGTGATAGGCGGTCAGCGGCGTGGCGATGCCCTCGGCGCTCAGCAGTTTGCGGGTGACCCGGGTGTCCTCGCAGGCAATGCGGTCGGCGCGGCGCAGCACGTCGAGGGCGCGCCGGCTGATGTCCCCCAGGTTGCCGATCGGCGTCGCCACCAGGTACAGCCCGGCGGCCAGGCCTGCTTCGGCGCCCTCTTTCCGCTCCACTTCCGGGGCCCCTTCGGGGGCCTGCGGCGGTTTACTTCGCGACGCCGCCTCGTTAGGCTCAGCGCTCTCCGTGATAGATGGATGGGTCTTTGGTTTTGCTGACATCAGGGCCGCACCGGGGCTTTGCGCCGAAAGCTGTTGGGTTTCTGGGGTGGCGGTCTTTGCTTGTGGCGGGGCTGGCCTTCACGCTGGCCGCCTGCGCCTCGCCCAGCGTACCCACGCCGGAGCCGGAGGCGCAACCGCCGAACGTGCCCGAGGTGCCGCAGGCCGGGGAGACCGGCACGCCGCCCGAAGAGCCCTTGCCCGAGGCGACCGAAGAAACGGTCGCCGAGCCCCGGCAGGTCAAGGTCGGCTTGCTGCTGCCGCTGAGCGGCGCGCGCGCCGATGTCGGCCAGGCGATCCTCAACGCCGCCCAGCTCGCCCTCTTCGAGCTGGCCGGCGATCGCTTCGCCCTGGTGATCCGCGATACCCGCGGCACGCCCCAGGGCGCCGCCGCCGCCGCCCAGGCGGTCTTGGACGAAGGCGCCTCGCTGATTCTCGGTCCGCTGTTCTCGACCTCCGCCCAGGCGGTGCAGCCGGTGGCCGCCGCGGCTGCAGTGCCGATGATCACCTTCTCCAACAACACCGCCATCGCCGGCCCCGAAACCTTCGTCATGGGCGTGACCCCGAGCACCCAGGTGAACCGGGTCGTCGACTACGCCGCGGCCCAGGGGCTC
The DNA here is from genome assembly GCF_039839785.1 of Pelagibius sp. CAU 1746. NCBI lineage: Bacteria > Pseudomonadati > Pseudomonadota > Alphaproteobacteria > Rhodospirillales > Rhodovibrionaceae > Pelagibius > Pelagibius sp. CAU 1746. The sequence goes on along the minus strand of NZ_JBDOQT010000001.1, from coordinate 660,522 downwards.
AGGCGCTTTGCCGTGCTGGCGCCGGAGAACGAATACGGCAACGTGGTGGTGCGCGCCCTGCAGGAGGCGGTGTTCCGCAACGCCGTGGAGCTCAGCCGCGTGGTCTACTACGACCCGCGCACGACGGACATTTCCGCCGAGGTCCAGGTGCTCGCCGACTTCAACCAGCGCCGCGCCGCCGCCGAGGCGCAGCGCCGCGACCTGGAAGGCCGGACCGACGAGGCGGCCCAGCGCGCCCTGCAGCGCCTGCGGGGCGTGGAAACCGTGGGCCTGCTGCCCTTCGACGCCATCCTGTTGCCGGCCAGCGGCCAGCAGCTGCTCTCGGTGGCGCCGCTGCTGGCCTATTACGATGTGGACCCGGCGGAGGTGCGCTTTCTCGGCACGGCGTTGTGGGAGGATCCGACGCTCCTGCGCGAGCCGACCCTGCAGGGCGGCTGGTTTCCGGCCCCGCCGCCGGCCCTGTGGAACACCTTTCGCAAGCGCTATGAAGACAGTTTCGGCGACAAGCCGCCGCGCGTCGCCTCGCTGGGCTACGACGCCGTGGCGCTGGCCGCCGTCCTGGAACAGCGCGCCGCTGCCGGCGGTTCCTTCCTGCCTTACTCGGTGGAGGACATCACCCAGGCGCTGGGCTTCGCCGGCATCGACGGCATCTTCCGCTTCCTGCCCAGCGGCGAGGTGCAGCGCGGCCTGGCGGTCCTGGAGATCCGGCAAGCCGGGTTCATCGAGCGCGACCCCGCGCCGCGCGCCTTCCCCGCCGGCATCAACTAGAGAGACCTAACCCAGCAGGTAGCCCAGCAGGGCGTCGAGGCGCTGGCGTCCGGCGGCGGTGGCGCGCAGGCCGGCCGCGTCGACTTCCAGATAGCCCTCCCCGGCAAGCTGCTGCAGCCGTTCCGCCGGCAGCAGCTCCTCCGGCCCCGCGCCCAGCTCGCGCTGCAGGGCGGCGCGGGAAATGCCCTCGGTGAGCCGCAGGCCCATCATCACCATCTCGGCAAGGCGCTGCTCGGGCGTGACGGCCTCGGCCTGGCGCCAGCCGTGGCCCTGGCGCTCCACCAGGTCGAGCCAGGCTTCCGGGGCGCGGTGCTCGCGAGTCGCCCGCTTGGCGCCGTCGAAGGTCAGGCGGCCGTGGGCGCCGGGGCCGACGCCGGCGTAGTCGCCGTAGCGCCAGTAGGTCAGGTTGTGGCGGCACTCGGCCCCGGGGCGGGCGTGGTTGGAGATCTCGTAGGCCGGCAGCCCGGCCTCTTCCAACTGCCGGGCGGTGGCCTCGAACAGCGCCGCCGCGGCTTCTTCCTCCGGCAGGATGAGCTCGCCGCGCCGCCAAGCGCCGTGGAAGACCGTGCCTTCCTCGATGGTCAGTTGGTAGAGCGAGATGTGTTCCGGCCCCAACGCCAGCGCCTCGGCCAGCTCGGCCTGCCAGGCCGCGGGGCTCTGGCCGGGCCGGGCATAGATCAGGTCGAAGGAGAGGCGCGGGAAGGCGGCGCGCGCCAGCTCCAGGGCGCCCAGCGCCTCGGCGGCGGAGTGCTGGCGGCCGAGGAACTTCAGCGCTTCGTCGTTCAGGGCCTGCACGCCCAGCGACAGGCGGTTGACCCCGGCCCGCGCGAAGCCGGCGAAGCTCTCCGCCTCCGCCGAGGTCGGGTTGGCCTCCAGGGTGATCTCGGTGCCGGGGGCGAGGCCCCACAGCGCGTCGATCTTATCGATCACGGCGGCCACGGTCTCCGGCGGCATCAGCGACGGCGTGCCGCCGCCGAAGAAGACCGAAGTGACCTCACGCGGTCCACTCTTCTCCGCCGCGTGCTCCAGGCCGGCCAGCAGGGCGGCCCGCCAGCGCTCCTGGTCGACGGCCTCGCGCACGTGGCTGTTGAAGTCGCAGTAGGGGCACTTGGACCGGCAGAAGGGCCAGTGCAGGTAGACACCGAAGCCCGCCTTGGCGGCGCCAGTCATGACCTCAGACCTTTTCCAGCAGGGCCTCGGCCAGCAGTTCGAAGGCCCGGGCGCGGTGGCTCATCCGTTCCTTCTTGTCCGGGTCCATCTCGCCGAAGGTGATGTCGAAGCCCTTGGGCTGGAACATGGGGTCGAAGCCGAAGCCGCGCGTGCCGCGGATCGGCCAGACCAGCGTGCCTTCCACGCGGCCCTCGTAGGAGGCCGTCTCGAAGATACCGCCCTGGCCGTCCGGCCAGGCGACCGAAAGGTTGCAGCAGAAGACGCCGCGGCGGTCCGGGCTGTCGCCCAGTTCCTCGTGCACCCGCTTCATGGCGACGAAGAAGTCGCGCCCGGGCCCGGCCCAGCGCGCGGTGAAGATGCCCGGCTGGCCGTTCAGGGCCGGCACTTCCAGGCCGGAATCGTCGGCGATGGCCGGCAGGCCGGTGGCCACGCAGGCGGCGCGGGCCTTGAGGACGGCGTTTTCCTGGAAGGTGGTTCCGGTCTCCTCCGGCTCCGGCAGGCCCAGGTCGCCGGCCGAGAGCACCTCCAGGCCGAAAGGCGCCAAGAGGGCGGCGTTCTCGCGGTACTTGCCCTTGTTGTGGGTCGCCAGCACCAGCTTGTCGCCGGGTTGAAAAGGGCGCGGGGACATCTTCTCCTCTTTCGGGCCTCTCTCGGGCCTCTCTCTTCGGCTTTTCCTGCTCAGGCCAGGCCCAGGGCCTTGGCCTGGTGGCCGCAGAGCTCCTTCACACCCTGCTCGGCCAGGTTCAGCAGCTCCTCGAACTGCTGGCGGCTGAAGGGTGTCTCCTCGGCGGTGCCCTGCACCTCGACCACGCCGCCCGCGGCGGTGAGCACGAAGTTGGCGTCGGCCTGGGCGGTGGAGTCCTCGGCGTAGTCCAGGTCCAGCACTTCCTTGCCTTCGAAGATGCCGCAGGACACGGCGGCGACCTGGTCGGTGAAGGGCAGCGCCTCGATGGCGCCGATGTCCTTCAGGTGCTGGAAGGCCAGATGCAGGGCCACGTAGCCGCCGGTGATGGCGGCGGTGCGGGTGCCGCCGTCGGCCTGGATGACGTCGCAGTCGACGCGCACCTGGCGCTCGCCGAAGGCGGTCAGATCGGTGACGGCGCGCAGCGAGCGGCCGATCAGGCGCTGGATCTCCTGGGTGCGCCCGCTCTGCTTGCCGCGCGCGGCCTCGCGGTCGGTGCGGCTGCCGGTGGAGCGCGGCAGCATGCCGTACTCGGCCGTCACCCAGCCGCGCCCGGAGTTGCGCAGCCAGGGCGGAATGGATTCCTCTATGGAGGCGGTGCAGAGCACGTGGGTGTCGCCGAAGCGCGCCAGGCAGGAGCCCTCGGCGTACTTGTTGACGTTGGTCTCCAGCACGATGGGGCGGAGTTGGTCGACGCTACGGCCGGAAGGACGCATGAAATCTACCTCTTTGGGGCCCCTTCGGGGCGCTTGCGGCGGGAATTGGGCTGCGGGGGCACCGTTTCGGGACCCTCCGGCGGCGCGCAAGCTAGACCATGCGGCCCCCAACGTCCAGTTGGCGGAGGCTCCGCAGGCGAATTCGCGCCTTGCGGCCCGCGTTGACCCCCGCCCGGGGCCTCACTACATTCCGAGAGTAATGACCAAACCGCTCGACGCCGCCGCCAAAGCCGCAGCCCTCCGGGGCCTCAACGACCGTTCGCGCGAGGTTCTGCGGCACATCGTGGACGCCTACGTGGATACCGGCGCCCCCGTCGGCTCGCGCACGCTTTCGCGCAGCCTCGGGCTGGGGCTGTCGCCGGCGACCATCCGCAACGTCATGGCGGACCTGGAGGATCTCGGCCTGCTCTTCGCGCCGCATACCTCCGCCGGGCGGCTGCCCACCGACATGGGCCTGCGCCTCTTCGTCGACGGCCTTTTGGAGATCGGCAACCTGACCCAGGACGAGCGCGCGCACATCGAGGGCCAGGTCGCCGCCGAGGGCCGCTCGCTCTCCGAGGTGCTGGAAGAAGCTTCGGAGACCATCTCCGGCCTGTCGCGCTGCGCCGGCCTGGTGGTGGCGCCCAAGCTCAGCGATCCCTTGAAGCACATCGAGTTCGTCTCGCTCGGCCCCGGGCGCGCCCTGGTGGTGCTCATCTCGGTTTCCGGCGTGGTCGAGAACCGCATCATCGACGTGCCGGCCGGCCTGCCCGCCTCCTCCCTGGTGGAGGCCAGCAACTACCTCTCCGCGCGCCTGACCGGGCGCACCCTGGAAGAGGCGCATACCGACATCTTGAAGGAGCTGGAGCAGCAGCGCGCCGAGCTGGACCAGCTCACCTCGCGGGTCATCGAGCGCGGCCTGGCGAGCTGGGGCGGTAGCCAGGGCGGCAAGAGCGGCGCCCTCATCCTGCGCGGACAGTCGCAGCTGCTGGAGGACGTGACCGCGCTGGAGGACCTGGAGCGCATCCGCCAGCTCTTCGCCCTGCTGGAAACCAAGGACGCCCTCATCCGGCTGCTGGACCTCACCGGCGGGGCGGAAGGCGTGCAGATCTTCATCGGCGCGGAGAACGAGCTCTTCGGCCTGGCCGGCTGCTCGATGGTCATTGCGCCCTACAGCAATTCACAGCAGAAGGTCGTCGGCGCCATCGGCGTCATCGGCCCGACGCGCATCGACTATGCCCGCATCATCCCCATGGTCGACTACACAGCCAAGGTGATCGGCCGGCTGGTCGGGTGACCCCGCGCCGCCCGCCGCGATCACTTCCCAAGGAACGACAAGCGTAAGTTTGGAAAGGAGCAGCCGTCCCGTGATGGCTCAGGACAAGAAGCAGGACCAGGAAAGCGGCCCCGAGGCCGAAGATCAAACGACCGCCGCCGGCCCCGCGGACAGCAGCCCGGCGGACAGCAGCCCGGTGGACACCAGCGACGAACCGCTGGTCGATCTCTCCAACATGAAGCGCGCTCACGACCTGTCGCCGGACGAAGATCCGGTGACGGTGCTGGAAGGCGAGGTGGCCTCGCTGAAGGATCAGCTGCTGCGCGCCATGGCGGAGACGGAAAACGTGCGCCGCCGCGCCCAGCGCGAGCGCGAGGACGGCGTGAAGTACGCCGCCGCCGCGGTGGTGAAGGACTTGCTGGGCGTCGCCGACAACCTGCAGCGCGCGCTGGAGAGCGTGCCGGAAGAGCTGGCCGAGCAGAACGAGCCGGTGAAGAACCTGCGTCTCGGCGTCGAGATGACCCAGAAGGAGCTGCAGACCGTCTTCGAGCGCCACAACATCCGGGTGATCGAGCCCCTGGGCGAAAAGCTCGATCCGCACCTGCACGAAGCCATGTTCGAGGTCGAGGATCCTGACAAGCCCGCGGGCACGGTGGTGCAGGTGATCCAGGCCGGCTATCGCCTGCACGACCGCCTGCTGCGCCCGGCCCGCGTCGGCATCTCCAAGGGTGGGGCCCGGTCGAATGGCGGGTCGAATGGCACGCCCGAAGGCGACGCCGAGCCCGGCGGCACCGTCGACACCTCGGCCTGATCCTGCTGACAGCGCCTCGCCCTTCGAGACGGGCCGTCCGGCCCTCCTCAGGGTGAGGCTTGAGCCTGAAATGTCGGCCTCATGCTGAGGAGCGAGCGAAAGCGAGCGTCTCGAAGCACGAGGTCGACTCTCCCCGATGCCCTCAGCCGGCCTCCCCCGCCGGGCGCGTGACCCGGCGCAGGGTGAGGTTGATGCGCCCGCCATCCGGCCAACCGTTCTGGGCGAGCAGGCGGCTGGAGCCGCCAAGCACCCGGTCGACGCCGTGGTAGGCGCGCCGCGCCGCGCCGCTGAGTATCATTACGTCACCGGAATGAAGCTTCAGGGAGCGCGTCGGCCCCCGGCGTTGGGCTCCGCCCAGGCGAAACACCGCGGAATCGCCCAGGGAGAGCGAGACCACCGGGGCGGCGAAGGTCTCCTCGTCCTCGTCCCGGTGCAGGCCCATGCGGGCCTCGGGCTCGTAGAAATTGATCAGGCAGCACTCGGGCCCGGCGGGATAGTCCGCCACCTCGGCCCAGATCCGCTCCATCGCCGCCGGGATCGCCGGCCAGGGCTGCCCGGTCTTCGGGTGGTGCGTGACGTAGCGGTAGCCCGTTTTGTCGGAAAACCAGCCGTGGCTGCCGGCGTTGGTCATGCGCACCGAAAAGGGCCGGCCGCTCCTGGGCATGGTCGGGCGGTAGAGCGGCGCTTCGGCCAGCAGGGCGCGCAGCTCGGCCACCAGGGCGGCCTGGGCCTCGGCGTCGAGATAGCCCGGCAGATAGCGGAAACCCTCGGCGAATTCGGCTTCGGTCATCGCGGCTCAGTCCCGCTCCTTCTCCCGCCGGCGCGCGGCGCGGCGGCCCAGCAGGCGGAAGACCCAGTAGAGCGCCAGGCAGAGCACCGCCATGCCCAGGCCGGCATTGGCCAGGGCGCGGCTGCCGAAGAGCGCTTCGCCGGTCAGGGTGACGAGCGCCCCGACGATCACGCTGGCGGCCAGAACCGCCAGGATCATGCGGTAGAGGGCATCCTGCCGGGGGTCCGGCGGCGGGTCTTCAGAGGACCGGCGGTTTTCCGGGGGTTCGGGCATGGGTTCTGCTTTCGTTGCCTCTGGCGCGGCGGCCGGCGGCCCGTTACCCCCCGAAAACAGGGCTTTAGGGCCTGAAATCTGCCCCCTTTGCGACTTGCAGCGGGGCGCTGGCTGCTTATATAAGCCCAGAACCCATGGTCATGAACTCTCATTGGCGGGGATCCGCCGGGCGGTGCCGTTGCAGCGGGCTGCCCAAGGGGTCTGCTGATCGAAGTGAGGAGCAAAGATGAGTAAGGTAATCGGTATCGACCTCGGCACGACGAACTCCTGTGTCGCGGTCATGGATGGCAAGGACGCCAAGGTCATCGAGAATGCCGAGGGCGCGCGCACCACGCCGTCGATGGTCGCCCTGACGGACTCCGGCGAGCGGCTCGTCGGCCAGCCGGCCAAGCGCCAGGCGGTGACCAATCCGGAGAACACGCTGTTCGCCATCAAGCGCCTGATCGGACGGCGCTTCGACGATCCCATGACGAAGAAGGACATGGGTCTCGTCCCCTACAAGATCATCAATCACGACGGCGACGCCTGGGTCGAAGGGCAGAGCAAGGAATACAGCCCCAGCCAGATTTCCGCCTTCATCCTGCAGAAGATGAAGGAGACGGCGGAGAGCTATCTGGGCGAGCCGGTGACCGAAGCGGTGATCACCGTGCCCGCCTACTTCAACGATTCCCAGCGCCAAGCCACCAAGGACGCCGGCAAGATCGCCGGCCTCGACGTGCTGCGCATCATCAACGAGCCGACCGCGGCGGCGCTGGCCTACGGCCTGGACAGGCAGGGCTCCGGCACCATCGTGGTCTACGACCTGGGCGGCGGCACCTTCGACGTCTCGGTGCTGGAGATCGGCGACGGCGTCTTCGAGGTGAAGTCGACCAACGGCGACACCTTCCTGGGCGGCGAGGACTTCGACGCGCGCATCATCGACTATCTGGCCGACCAGTTCAAAAACGAGCAGGGCATCGACCTGCGCCAGGACAAGCTGGCCCTGCAGCGCCTGAAGGAAGAGGCGGAGAAGGCCAAGATCGAGCTGTCCTCGGCCAACCAGACCGAGATCAATCTGCCCTTCATCACCGCCGACGCCTCCGGGCCCAAGCACCTGAACATCAAGCTGTCGCGCGCCAAGCTGGAATCCCTGGTCGACGACCTGGTCGCCCGCACCATGGGCCCGGTGAAGGCCGCCCTGAAGGACGCCGGCGTCTCGCCGGGCGAGATCCAGGACATCATCATGGTCGGCGGCATGACCCGCATGCCGAAGGTCTTCGAGACGGTGAAGTCCTTCTTCGGCAAGGACCCGCACCGCGGCGTGAACCCCGACGAGGTGGTGGCCATCGGCGCGGCCATCCAGGGCGGCGTCCTGAAGGGCGACGTGAAGGACGTGCTGCTGCTGGACGTGACGCCGCTGTCGCTGGGCATCGAGACCCTGGGCGGCGTGATGACCAAGCTGATCGACCGCAACACCACCATCCCCACCAAGAAGAGCCAGGTCTTCTCCACCGCCGAGGACAACCAGCAGGCGGTGACCATCCGGGTCTTCCAGGGCGAGCGCGAGATGGCGGCGGATAACAAGCTGCTGGGCCAGTTCGACCTGGTCGGTATTCCCTCGGCGCCGCGCGGCGTGCCGCAGATCGAGGTCACCTTCGACATTGACGCCAACGGCATCGTCAACGTCGGTGCCAAGGACAAGGCGACCGGCAAGGAGCAGACCATCCGCATCCAGGCCTCCGGCGGTCTCAGCGACGACGAGATCGAGAACATGGTCAAGGACGCCGAGGCCAACGCCGAGAAGGACAAGGCGCGGCGCGCGCTGGTGGAAGCGAGGAACCATGCGGAATCGCTGATCCACACCACCGAGAAGACGCTTGCCGAGGCCGGCGACAAGGTCGCCGCCGCCGACAAGTCCGCGGCCGAGGCGGCGATCGCCGAGTTGAAGATCGCGGCCGAAGGCGAGGATGTCGAGGCGATCAACGCCAAGATGCAGGCCTTGCAGGAAGTCTCCATGAAGATCGGCCAGGCCCTCTACGAACAGGGTAACGCCGAGGCTTCCGGCGAGGCTGCCGGTGCCGGCGGCGATGCGGCCGGCGAGAGCGAGACCGCGCAGGGCGACGACACGGTCGTCGACGCCGACTTCGAAGAAGTCGACGACGACAAGAAGGGTCAGGCCTAAAGAGCGCCGGTCATGACGAAGCAGGCCGGACAGAGGCGACCGCTGCGCTCATCGCGCCCGCCCCTGTCCGGCCTTTTCTTTGTCGGTGATCCGTGCGAAGGGCTGGACGTGCGACCCGAGCTGTGGGGGCAGCAGACGAAGCCGTGAAAGACTATTACGAAACACTGGGCGTGGCGCGCGATGCCGATGCCGGCGCGCTGAAATCCGCCTACCGCAAGCTGGCCATGCAGTATCACCCGGACCGCAATCCGGGAGATGCCGAGGCCGAGGCGAAGTTCAAGGAAATCAACGAAGCCTACGAGATCCTGAAGGACTCGGACAAGCGGGCGGCCTATGACCGCTTCGGCCACGACGCCTTCGCCAACGGCGGCGGCGGTCATCCGGGCGCCGGCGGCTTCGGCGGATTCTCCGCCGGCGGCTTCGCCGATATCTTCGATGAGATGTTCGGCGACCTCATGGGCGGACGGCGCGGCAACGCCGCGGCGCGCGGGTCCGACCTGCGCTACAACATGGAAATCTCGCTGGAGGACGCTTTCCACGGCAAGACCGCACAGATCCGCGTGCCGACCTCGGTCACCTGCGACGATTGCAGCGGTACTGGCGCGGAAGGCGGCGCCCAGCCGGTCTCCTGCCAGACATGCAGCGGCAATGGGCGCGTGCGCGCCCAGCAGGGCTTCTTCACCATCGAGCGCACCTGCCCCGCCTGCCAGGGCGCGGGCCAGGTGATCGACAAGCCCTGCCGCTCCTGCGAAGGCGCCGGGCGCGTACACCGCGAGAAGTCGCTGCAGGTGAACATCCCCGAGGGCGTCGAGGACGGCACCCGCATCCGTCTCGCCGGCGAGGGCGAGGCCGGGATGCGCGGCGCGCCGCCGGGCGACCTCTACATCTTCCTCTCGGTGGCGCCCCATCGCCTGTTCCAGCGCGACGGCGCCAACATCTACTGCCGCGTGCCGCTGCCCATGACCACGGCGGCGCTGGGCGGCGCGGTGGAGGTGCCGACCATCTCCGGCGGCCGCGCCAAGATCACCGTGCCCGCCGGCACCCAGACCAACCAGCAGTTCCGCCTCAAGGGCAAGGGCATGCCGGTGCTGCGCTCCAAGGCCGTGGGCGACATGTACGTCGAAGTCGGGGTCGAGACGCCGGTCAACATGACCAAGCGCCAGAAGGAGCTGCTGAAGGAGTTCGAGGAAGCCGGCGAAGGCCGCGACACCTCGCCCGAGTCCTCCGGCTTCTTCGCCCGGGTGAAGGACTTCTGGGAAGACCTGACGGACTAAACCGTCATCGCCGCTTCGTTTTCTCGTCGACGCGCTTCTGGAAGGAGGCGGCGGTGACGACGACGCGTTCGTGCCGGCCCTCGCCGATCAGGTCCATCTCGTCGCGCGCCTCGACGGCGAAGAGCAGCTTGCGCCCCTGAACCTCGACCAGCCTGGCTTCCGCCTTCACCGTCATGCCGACCGGCGTCGCCGCGATGTGCGTCACGTCCAGGTGCGTGCCCAGCGACTGCTTGCCCTCGGGCAGCAGGTGCTCGACGGCGGCCAGCGCGGCCTCCTCGATCAGGGTGATCATCTTCGGCGTCGCCAGCACGGCGATGCGCCCGGAGCCGATGCGCGGCGCGGTGTCGCTGGTGCCCACCACCATCTCCGCGTGGCCGGTCAGTCCAGGTTCGATCTTCTCCAAGAGGTCATCCTTCTTCGGGGGGCGGGCCGCGGAGTCTATCCAGAAATTTCAGAAAACGCCCGCTCTTTCATAGGCTTGGTCTAACTGCCGGACCAGAGGGCGTCACTCGAAAGTGACGCTCAATCCTTCCAGGCCCAGGTCGCCGTAGTCGGAGGTCCAGGTCTCCCCCGGCGCGACGGGCCAGGCGTCGGTGATGGTGCCGGTGGTGACGGTCTCCCCGGCGGCCAGCGGCGGGAACTGCGGCAGCGTCGCCAGCACGCGGGCCAGGTCGGCCAGTGCCAGGGCCGGGCTGCCCAACACGTTGGCGCCGACGCCGCGGTCGACCGCCTCGCCGCCACGCGCGAGCGTCGCCTCGAAGCTCGGCAGCAGGGCGGCGATCTCCGCCCGGTTGTCCTCGGTGACCGGCAGCGGCCTGCCGACGACGAGGGCGCCGTGCAGGCCGAAGGCCGCGGTGCAGTCGGGCGCCTTGAAGCGCCAGCCGGGGAAGTGGCACTGCACGATCTCGAAGCCCGGCGCGATGGACTCGACGCTGGCCAGAACGTCCAAGGGGTCCTCGCTCACCGGCACCGGGCCGGCGAGCTTGAACACCACCTCGGGCTCCAGGCGCGGCTGCACGAAGCCGTGCAGCGCCAGCCTTGCCTCGCCGCCCGTGGCCTGGTGCACCGTATGCGCCCAGATATGCGCGCACATGGGCTGGGAGACGTTGTAGCGCGGCCAGAGGGTGCGGTTGGTGAAGCCGATCTTGCGCCCCACCGCCTGCCAGCCCTGGGCGCGCCGCCGCGCTTCGATCTCGGCGAGGACGGCGTAGGCCCGTTCCACGGTGAAATCCGGCTGCGTGGCGGTGACCGGCTCCACCAGGGCCGCCGCATCGTAAGCGGCGATCAGCCGTCCGGCGACGTCCCGCAGCTCTGCGTCTTTGTCGGCCATCGCTGCCTTTCCTTTCTTCAGCCCTGCCGCGGCAGGTAGTCGTCCGACCACTTGAGCGTCGCGTTGAAAGAGATGCTCACCCGCTTTTCGTCGGACAGGTTGGGGTGGACGAAGTGCAGCAGAAAGGCCGGCCATAGCAGCAGGTCGCCGGCCTGCGGGCGGTGGGTGAACTCGGCCTCGATCTGCGCATCGTCGCGGATCGCCGTCATGTTGGCCAGGCCGCGCGGGTCGTAGAAGGTGATGGCGCCGGGGCGCAGGTCCGGCCGGTTGTCCGGCAGCGCCTCCCCGGCCGGCGGCATTGCCACGTAGTAGGTGCCGCTCAGATAGGCGTGGGGGTGATTGTGCGGGTCGTGGTAGTCGCCGCGCCGGTTCACGTTGGCCCAGCCCTGCAGGCTCCAGTTCACCGGGTAGGTCAGCCCCGCGTGCTTCAGATAGTCGATGATGGTCTTATTGATGCAGTCGCGCAGCCAGCCGATGGCCGGGTTGTCGACGGTCAGGATGTTGCCGGAGCGGTAATCGGTGGTGAAGTCCTGCTTTCCCTCGCCGGTCTTCCCGGCCTCCATCGCGCTCACCAGGCGCAGCAGCTCGACGTTGGCCAGGTCGTGGCTCGGCAGGCTGCGGCGCAGCAGGGTCGTCGGCCAGAGCTGGGCGAAGCCGTCGGAATCGAAACTCGGCGCGGGCATGGCAGGGCCTTCCTGGACGCGGCAGGGGGAACCGCCGCGAGCAAGCCACCGCCCGGCCCCGGCGTCAAGGTCCCGGCGGCAAGTGCCGCCCCTTGGGGGCGCCCTGGCGCCTTTGTCGCCGGCACCAGGCATGCTAAACCGGCGGGCAAGCAAGAGATGTCCTTTGGAGAGGCGCGATGACTCCCCCCTTCCGCGTGGCCGTGGTCGGCTGCGCCGGCCGCATGGGCCGCATGAACCTGACGACCATTCACGCGACCGAGGGCTGCGTCATTGCCGGCGGCAGCGACCAGCCGGGCAGCCCGGCCGTCGGCGCCGACATCGGCAGCCTGATCGGTGTCGATCCGCTGGGCGTCACCGTCACCGACGATCCGGTGGAGCTCTTCGCCCGGGCCGATGCGGTGATCGACTTCACGACGCCCGAGGCGACCCGCCGCCACGCCGGGCTGGCCGCCCAGGCCGAAGTGGTCTACGTGGTCGGCACCACCGGCCTGACGCCCGAGGACCAGGCGGTCATCGACCAGGCGGCGATCCAGACCGTGGTCGTCCAGTCCGCCAACATGAGCCTGGGGGTGAACCTGCTGCAGATCCTCACCGAGCAGGTGGCCAAGGCGCTGGACGCGGACTACGACATCGAGATCGTCGAGATGCACCACCGCCACAAGGTGGACTCGCCCTCGGGCACGGCGCTGATGCTGGGGCAGGCCGCCGCCGCCGGACGTGGCGTGAACCTGGATGATGTGGCCTGCAAGGCGCGCGACGGCCAGGTCGGCGCAAGGCCGCGCGGCGAGATCGGTTTCGCGACCCTGCGCGGCGGCGACGTGCCGGGCGAGCACTCGGTGATCTTCGCCGCCGAGGGCGAGCGCCTGGAGCTGAGCCACAAGGCCGGCAGCCGCGGGATCTTCGCCAAGGGTGCGCTGAAGGCGGCGCTCTGGGGGCGCGGCCGCCACCCGGGGCTCTATTCCATGCGGGACGTGCTGGGGCTGGCGGACTGAGCGGGGCTCAGGCGGGCCGGCAGGCGGCGCGGGCGCGCACCAGCGCCGCGCGCAGGGCCTCGGCCACCTCGGCGCGCTCCTCCTTGGTCAGGAAGCTGCCGATGGCAAGACTCTGCCCGTGGGAGCGCAGCACCAGTGGGCTGTCGTGGCGCGGCGGGTCGGCCAGATCGACCTGCAGCCAGTAGGGTTGGAACTCCCAGCAGCGGCTGCGGCCGCCGGGCCAGGTGCGCCGCACGGTCAATGTCCGGGGCGTCAGCTGCAAGGTCTCGACCATCCGGCCGCTGCGGTAGCTGGCCTTGAAGGCCAGGTAGATCAGCAGCACGTCGGCGCCCAGGAAGCCGATCACCGGCCAGGCCCCGGCCAGCCAGAAAGCCAGGCCGCCGGTGAAGCTGATGGCGCAGACGCCGGCCATGAGCAGCAGAAAACCGCGCGGCGAGAGGCTGCGGTGCGGGCGCAGTTCGGCGTCGAAGAGGGTCTTGTCCCGGGCCTCGGGCGGCGGGTTGTCGCCCGGGGCGCGGGAGGGGCCGCAGGGCGCTTCGACGGGTGCGGGTCGGCAGATGGCGGTCATGTAAACAATATAGGCGGGGGCCGGATGCTCTTCAAACGAGGCGGCCCACTAGATCGGATTCACGGGGCCGATGGATCGCCTTGGGCGATTCCAGCCGACCCTGATCTGCTCTAGCCGTCATCGAGCCACACTCAAGTCTTACTTTCGGAGTCGATCCGGCTACACTCGCCCGCTTGAGAAGAGCAGCGGGAAGCCCAAGAACACGCAATGAAAAAAGCCGATATCGTCACCTTCTTCGACCGCCTCGCCGCGGCCATGCCGGAACCCAAGGGCGAGCTGGAATACGTGAATTCCTATACCCTGCTGGTGGCCGTGGTGCTCTCGGCCCAGGCCACCGACGTGGGCGTCAACAAGGCGACGGGCCCGCTGTTCCAGAAGGTCACCACGCCCGGGCAGATGCTGGACCTCGGCGAGGCGGGGCTGAAGGACTACATCAAGACCATCGGCCTGTTCAATTCCAAGGCCAAGAACGTCATCGCCCTGTCGCAGGCGCTGATCGCCGAGCACGGTGGCCAGGTGCCGGCCGACCGCGATGCCCTGGAGAAGCTGGCCGGCGTCGGCCGCAAGACCGCCAACGTGGTGATGAACATTGCCTTCGGCGCGCCGACCATCGCCGTCGATACCCACATCTTCCGGGTCTCCAACCGCACCGGGCTCGCCCCCGGCAAGACGGTGCTGGCGGTGGAGCAGAAGCTGGAGAAGGTGGTGCCGCCGGACCGCAAGCTGCACGCCCACCACTGGCTGATCCTGCACGGGCGCTACGTCTGCAAGGCGCGCAAGCCCGACTGCTTTGCCTGCGTGGTCGCCGATCTCTGTGCCTTCAAGGGCAAGACGACCCTGGAGGCGCCGGCCCCGAGAAAGACAGCGGCCAAGAAGACAGCGGCGAAGAAGACAGTGAAAAAGAAGAAGCCGGCCCCGAAGAAACCGGCGAAAGCCAGGAAAGCCGCGGTGCGGAAGAGCTAGGAGGTCAGCTGACCGGCGCGGCTTGGCGGGCGCGCAGCAGCTTGTTGAGGCAGGGGCGCGCCTCCTGCACGGCGGCGGAGGCTTCGTCGCGGGCCTCCAGGTAGGAGACGGTGTAGCGCTGGCCCGCCGCATAGAGCACCACGTCGAAGACGCAGCCCTGGGCGCTGTACTGCCAGATCTCGGCCGGGTCCTCGCGGCGGATCAGTGCCGGGTCGCCCAGCAGGGCCGCGACGCCGCCACGGTCCAGGCCCATCAGTTGGTCGGGGTCGTCGTCGATCGGCGGCTCCGGCGCGCGCCGCGTGACCTGCGGTGCGGGCTCGCGCGCCGCCGGGCTCGCGAGCGCGGGGGCCGCTTTGGGCGCTGGCGCCGGAGAGGAAACCGAGGTCTGGGGTGGATCGTTGCGGGCGGTCTGGCAGGCACTCACCGTCAGGGCGGTGACGACCAGCAGGGCGGAGGATCGCAGCAGGCGGTTCATGGGGCTTTTCGTCGCTCGCAGGATTTCAGCCGAGGCGGCTCTTGCTCTCGGGGTCGTTGGCATGGGCCAGCTTGGGTCCCTCGCCGTGCGCCGGACGGCCATCCAGCCGGCCAACCTGGACCGCGCCGTCAAGGCTGTCAATGTCGCCGGAAAGCCGCGCGCCGCGCGCCATTTCCAGTTCGGCATAGCGGATCTTGCCGCTGACCCGCCCGGTCGGGGTGATGCTCAGGGTGCCGGTGACGGTCAGTTCGCCCTCGAAGGTGCCGCTGACCTCGCAGTCCTCGACCTTGGCATTGCCCTTGAACAGGCCGGGTTCGCTGATTTCCAGGCTGTGGCTGTCGCTGAGATCGGCTTCCACCTTGCCCTCGACCACCAGCTTCTCGCAGGTCTTGATCTCGCCGGCCAGGCAGATCTCGCGGCCGACCACCAGCTTGCGGCCCTCGACGCCGCTGGGCAGGCGTCCTTCCGGGCGCCGTGCCGGGGCCTTGCCGCCACTGCCGCCGGCGCCGCCACTGCCCGGGGGCGTGGACTTGACGGCCGCGGCTGCGTTGGACAGCCCTGTCTGGGGCCGCGCCAGGGTCTCCTCGCCCCCCGGCGGCACGCCCGCCTCCGCCAGATTCGGCGCGGCGGGTTCGCTGGGAGAGGTGGGACCTTTGCGTTTGCCAAACATAGACTGTCCTTTCCGGTTGCCCCGCCCGATATCGGCGGCCCCTGGCGGCCCCCTGGAGAGCGGGCCGGCCCGGCTGTGGCTCCGCAGTCTAGGGCGCAACCCTTACGATATGGTTGGCGCCCGTTAAGGCTGGCGGCGCCGTCCGGCGGCGCTGCGGGCGCACTAGACGGTCCGGCGCCGCAGATCCTCGAAGGTGTGCAGCATGAAGGCGGTGGCGATGATCGGCGTGATCAGGTTGACCAGGGGGATGGTCAGCAGAAAGGTGATGGCCGCCCCCGCCAGGATCACGCGGCCCCGGTTGTCGCGCCGCAGCCGCTTGGTCGCCGCCAGGTCGAGACGCCGGGCGGCCACCATCTCGAAGTACTCCCGCCCCAGCAGATAGCCGTTCAGCAGGTAGAACAGCAGCAGGTTGAGCGGCGGAATCCATATCAGGATCAAGTAAAGCGGCAGCACGAGTAAATTAAGTATTAACGTTATCAGAACGAATATGACGTTGCCGAGCAGCGCTTCGGCGAGCGGCTGTTCGCGCGCCGGCGGCAGCTCCGGGTAGTAGCGGCGCTCCACGGCCTGGGCGATGTCGTCCAGCAGCATCGCCATGATCGAGACCATGACCGCGGGAAACAGGAAGAAAGAGGCGACGGCGATGGCGCCGATGGCGGCGATGTCGACCAGCCACTGCAGGGTGTCGACCCAAAAGCCCTCTCCGGTCCAGTCGCGCAGCCAGGCGACCAGCCATTCCCCGGCCCAGTCCAGGGCGAACCAGGAGGCCAGCCAGACCACCACGAAGGTGACGGCCGAATACAGCAGCGAACGGTTGAAGACCCGCCGGAAGGCCGGATCGAAGGATTGGCTGAAGGCGCGGGAGAGGGATTTGAACATGATGGAGGTATTTAACCCTCCTTGGAGCCCCCTACAAGGTGCGTCGGGCTTGCCGAGGCGGCGCTTGGCCGCTAAAAGGGGCCGCGTCGCCAGGGTCTTCGCGCGATTTGGCAGCAGTGCGAAGCGGCACCTGAGAGGGCGGAGCGGGCCAGTGAGCTGTGCCTGCCGGAGGCCGCCCCTCCCCCGCGGGGGATTTCCCGGGGCGGCGGCTTTTCGCTCCACGGCACCACTTAAGACATACGGTTTTTCATGACTGCACAGACCCTCGACGTCGTGACCATCGGCAATGCCCTGGTCGACGTTCTCGCCAAGGCCGAAGACTCCTTCCTGGAAACCCACGGCATCCCTAAGGGCAGCATGACCCTGATCGACGAGCCGCGCGCCCTGCACCTCTATGACGCCATGGGCCCGGCGGTCGAGGTCTCCGGCGGCTCGGCCGGCAACACGGCGGCGGGGATCGCTTCTCTGGGCGGCAAGGCGGCCTTCCTGGGCAAGGTGCGCGACGACCAGCTGGGCGCCATCTTCACCCACGACATCCGCGCCACCGGCGTCGCCTTCGACGTGCCCCACGCCGGCAGCGGCCCGGCCACCGGGCGCTCCATGATCCTGGTGACCCCCGACGCCCACCGTTCCATGAACACCTTCTTGGGCGCTGCCGTGGAATTCGGCCCCGACGACGTGATCGACGCCCAGGTGCAGGCCGCCGCCGTCACCTATATGGAGGGCTACCTCTGGGACTCGCCCACGGCCAAGGCGGCCTTCCTGAAGGCGGCGCGGCTGGCCCACGCCGCGGGACGCAGGATCTCCCTCACCCTTTCCGACCCCTTCCTCGTCAACCGCTACAAGGACGAACTGAAGGACTTCATGGAGAAGCACGTCGACATCGTCTTCGCCAATGAAGAAGAGGTCTGCAGTCTCTATGACGCCACCGACTTCGACACCGCCCTGCAATGCGTGCGCGCCCACTGCGACGTGGCGGCCCTGACCCGCAGCGAGAAGGGCGCGGTCATCGTTGCCGGCGAGGAAGTCCACGTGGTCGACGCCGCTCCGGTCAAGGAAGTGGTGGACACCACCGGCGCCGGCGACCTCTTCGCCGCCGGTTTCCTCTACGGCATTACCAACGGCCAGTCCCTTTACGACAGCGGGCGCATCGGCGCCCTCGCCGCCGCCGAGGTGATCTCCCACGTCGGCGCGCGCCCGGAGCGGACCCTCGCGGACCTGGTGGCCGCGCAGCTCGGGCCGGCGCAGGCGAAGCGGGCATGAGGCCCCTTCAGCCGATCCTCTTTCCAGAAAGCAGAACGACAGCATGACGGTTCAGGCCAGTAACATTCGCAATATTGCGATCATCGCCCACGTCGACCACGGCAAGACGACCCTTGTCGACGAGCTGCTGAAGCAGTCCGGCACCTATCACAGCCATCAGCAGGTGACCGAGCGGGCGATGGACTCCAACGACCTGGAGCGCGAACGCGGCATCACCATCCTCGCCAAGTGCACGGCGGTCACCTGGGGCGACGTCAAGATCAACATCGTCGACACGCCCGGCCACGCCGACTTCGGCGGCGAGGTGGAGCGCATCCTCTCCATGGTCGACGGCGTCCTGCTGCTGGTCGACGCGGCCGAAGGCCCCATGCCGCAGACCAAGTTCGTCACCGCCAAGGCGCTGGCCCGCGGCCTCAAGCCCATCGTGGTGGTCAATAAGGCCGACAAGCCCGACGCCCGCCCGCACTGGGTGCACGACCAGGTCTTCGACCTCTTCGTGGCGCTGGAGGCCTCCGACGAGCAGCTCGATTTCCCCACCCTCTTCGCCTCGGCCAAGCAGGGCTGGGCCGTCGCCGACCTGGAGGAGGAGCGCAAGGACCTGCACCAGCTCTTCGACCTCATCGTCAAGCACGTGCAGCCGCCGGTGGCCGACCCCGAGGCGCCCTTCGCCATGCTGGCGACGACGCTGGAGGCCGACAACTTCCTGGGCCGCATCCTCACTGGGCGGGTCTACAGCGGCACCGCCAAGATCAACATGCCGGTGAAGGTGCTGCGCCGCGACGGCAAGGTGCTGACTGGCGGGCGGCTGACCAAGCTGCTGTCCTTCGACGGCCTGAAGCGCGAGCCGGTGGAGGAAGCCGCGGCGGGCGACATCGTCGCCATCGCCGGCCTGGCCGAGGCCACCGTGGCCGACACCATCGCCGCGCCGGAATTTCCCGAAGCCCTGGAATCGCAGCCCATCGACCCGCCGACGCTGGCCATGACCTTCTCGGTGAACGACTCGCCGCTGGCCGGCCAGGAAGGCGACAAGGTCACCTCGCGCATGATCCGCGACCGGCTGATGCGCGAGGCCGAGGGCAACGTCGCCATCCGCATCACCGAGACCGAGGACAAGGACGCCTTCGAGGTGGCCGGGCGCGGCGAGCTGCAGCTCGGCGTCCTGATCGAGACCATGCGCCGCGAGGGCTTCGAGCTGTCGATCTCGCGCCCGCGCGTGCTGTTCCGCAACGATCCCGAAAGCGGCCAGCGCCTGGAGCCGATCGAAGAGGTCCAGGTCGACGTGGACGACGACTACTCCGGCGTGGTGGTGGAGAAGATGGGCCTGCGCAAGGCCGAGCTGATCGACATGCGGCCCTCGGGCGGCGGCAAGACGCGCGTCACCTTCCTGGCGCCGGCGCGCGGCCTCATCGGCTATCACGGCGAGTTCCTGACCGACACCCGCGGCACCGGCATCATGAACCGGGTGTTCCACAGCTACGCCCCCTACAAGGGCCCGATCCAGGGCCGGCGCAACGGCGTGCTGATCTCCAACGGCACCGGCAAGGCGGTGCCCTATGCCCTGTGGAACCTGGAGGAACGCGGCGAGATCTTCATCGACCCGGGCAAGCCGGTCTACGAAGGCATGGTGATCGGCGAGCACAGCCGCGGCAACGACCTGGAAGTGAACCCGATGAAGGCCAAGCAGCTCACCAACATGCGCGCCTCCGGCAAGGACGAGGCCGTGCGCCTCACCCCGCCGCGCGTCATGTCGCTGGAGCAGGCTTTGGCCTATATTGCCGACGACGAGCTGGTGGAGGTGACGCCCAAGTCGATCCGCCTGCGCAAGCGCCTGCTCGACCCGCACGCGCGCAAGAAGGAGAGCCGGCTGAAGGATGCCGTCTGAGGAAACAGTAAGCAGGCCCAGGCGATCCTGGGCGGAGGCTTTCGAGGTCTACCTGCACCCGCGCGTCATCGGGATGCTGTTCCTCGGCTTCTCCGCCGGCCTGCCCTTCCTGCTGCTGTTCTCGACGCTGTCGCTGTGGCTGCGTGACGCCGAGGTCACCCGCACTTCGGTGGGCTTCTTCGCCTGGGTCGGCATCACCTTCTCGATCAAGGTTTTCTGGGCGCCGGTCATCGACCATCTGCCCGTTCCTCTGTTGACCCGCCTCCTGGGCAAGCGGCGGAGCTGGATGCTGGTCGGGCAGCTCGGTGTTATCGCCGGCCTGATCGCGATTGCCGTCATAAACTTGCAGGCCGTGCCCGCGATCGCCGAGGGGACGGGTGTCGTCACGCCGGTATCGCCGGACCGCTTCTGGGTGATCTGCGTGGCGCTGGCGGCCCTGCTGGTCGCCTTTTCCTCGGCGACTCAGGACGTGGCGCTCGACGCCTACCGTATCGAAGCGGCGCCGGACGACCTGCAGGGCGGCATGGCCGCGACCTATCAGCTCGGCTATCGCATCGGCCTCCTCGCCGCCGGCGCCGGCGCCCTCTACCTCGCCGACTTCTGGTCCTGGCAGGTTTCCTACAGTGTCATGGCTGCCCTGATGCTGGTGGGTATGGTCACGGTGTTCGTCATCAGGGAACCGGAATCGAGCCGCCCGGCGGGGGCGATCTTCCAGGAAGACCACGTCGCTCATTACATGGAAGGTCTCGGCGACCTGTCCGAACGTCAGCGCCGTCTGCTCGGGTGGTTCTATGGCGCCGTGGTTTGCCCGTTTCAGGACTTCTTTCAGCGCAATGGCATCTTTGCCTTCGTGATTCTCGGCTTCATTTCGGTCTACCGCCTCAGCGACATCACCATGGGGGTGATGGCGAACGTCTTCTATGACGACATGGGCTTCACGAAGCTCGACATTGCCAACGTCAGCAAGACCTTCGGCATCTTCGTGAGCATTGGCGGCGCCTTGTTGGGGGGCATCCTGGTCGCGCGCTATGGCATCATGATGATCCTGTTCCTCGGCGCGGTCTTGGTCGCTCTTACAAACCTGTTGTTCGCCTGGTTGGCGACACAGGGGCCCGATGTTTGGTTCCTTGCGATGACCATTTCGGCCGATAATCTTTCGGCCGGCATCGCGGGCACGGCCTTCATCGCTTATCTCTCCAGCCTGACGAACCGGAACTTCACGGCGACGCAGTACGCGCTCTTCTCGTCGCTCTTCACGCTCTTCGGCAAGTTCGTCGCGGGTTTCTCCGGCGCCATCGTCGATGCCGAGGGCTATGTCTTCTTCTTCATCTACGCCTCGATCCTCGGCATTCCGGCGATTTTGCTCGTGCTTTATCTCATGTACCATCAGCGGCACAAGGAACGTCTCCTTTCGGCATCCCGCGAGGCGGTACATGAGCAAAGCGACTGACTCAAAAATCGAGATCCACTCCGGTGACATCACCAAACTGGAGGTCGACGCCATTGTGAACGCGGCCAACTCCCGGCTGCAGCCGGGTGGCGGCGTCTGCGGCGCCATCCACCGCGCGGCGGGCCGCAACCTGCGGGAAGCCTGCGAGAAGATCGGCCGCTGCAAGACCGGCGATGCTGTCGCGACCGACGGCTATGAGCTGAAGGCGAAGTACGTGATCCACACCGTCGGCCCGGTGTGGCGCGGCGGCAAGCAGAACGAGGACGGCCTTCTCGCCTCCTGCTACCGCACCTCCTTGAAGATCGCCAGGCAGATCGGCGCGCGCTCGGTCGCCTTCCCGGCCATCTCCACCGGCATCTACGCCTTCCCCCTGGAGCGGGCGACGCAGATCGCCGTGGCCACGGTGCGCGACTTCCTGGCCCAGGAGCAAGAGTCGGACGAGGCCGTCGACAAGGTGGTCTTCTGCACCTTCGGGGCGGAGGCCGAGGCGGCCTACCGCAAGGAACTCGGCCGCTGACCCGCGCCCCGGCTGATCCAGATCATCGTGCCGTCATCCTGGCGTGATAGCCTGAGGGCCATTGCAATGCTGCGTTCCCGAAAGAGCTTCAGGACCTTCCGCCGGTGACCATCCGCAATCTCGACGCCCTCTTCAAGCCGCGCTCCATTGCCCTGGTGGGCGGCAGCCGGCGTGACGGCTCCCTGGGGGCGGTGCTGGCGCGCAACCTTTTCCATGGCGGCTTCGAGGGGCCGATCCTGCCCCTGCACCGCAAGCACGAGAGCCTGGAGGGGGTGCTGGCCTATCCCTCGGTGGAGGCGCTGCCGCTGGCGCCGGATTTGGCGATCATCGCCACCCCGCCGGACAGCGTTCCCCAGCTCATCGCCGATTTCGCCGCCCGCGGCACCCGCGCCGCGGTGGTCATCACCGCCGGCGTCGGCGACGGCGACGGCGGCGGGTTGCGCCAGCGGATGCTGGACGCGGCGCGGCCCCACCTTCTGCGCATCGTCGGGCCCAACTGCCTGGGCATGATGGTGCCGGCCCTCGGCATCAACGCCAGTTTCAGCCACATCGCGCCGCTGCCCGGCGACCTCGCCTTCGTCACCCAGTCCGGCGCCATGGTCACGGCCATGCTGGACTGGGCGACGCCGCGCGGCATCGGCTTCTCCAAGGTCGTCTCTCTGGGTGACAAGGCCGACGTGGATTTCGGCGACCTGCTCGACTACCTGGCCATGGACCCCGAGACCAAGTCGATCCTGCTCTACGTGGAGTCGATCAGCCACGCCCGCAAGTTCATGTCGGCGGCGCGCATCGCCGCGCGCAACAAGCCGGTCATCGTCATCAAGGGCGGCCGCTTTGCCGAGGGTGCGAAGGCTGCCGCCTCCCATACCGGGGCGC
Organism: Pelagibius sp. CAU 1746; assembly: GCF_039839785.1. Lineage (NCBI taxonomy): Bacteria > Pseudomonadati > Pseudomonadota > Alphaproteobacteria > Rhodospirillales > Rhodovibrionaceae > Pelagibius > Pelagibius sp. CAU 1746. The sequence goes on along the minus strand of NZ_JBDOQT010000001.1, from coordinate 638,074 downwards.
TGGCCGGGGCCGACGCGGTCTACGACGCGGTCTTCGCGCGCGCCGGCATGCTGCGCGTCTATTCCCTGGAGGAGCTGTTCGATGCGGCCGAGACCCTGGCAAACTATGCGGCCGCCAGCTCCACGCGCCGCGGCGACTCCCGCCTCGCCATCCTCACCAACGGCGGCGGCCTGGGGGTGCTGGCGACCGATGCGCTGATCGAAGGGGGCGGCAAGCTGGCCGAGCTGGCGCCGGAGACCGTCGCCGCACTGGACAAGCACCTGCCGGCGACCTGGAGTCGCGCCAACCCCGTCGACATCATCGGCGACGCCCCGGGCTCGCGCTACAAGGCGGCGATGGCGGCCCTGCTGCGCGACCCGAACAGCGACGCCGTGCTGGCCATGCACTGCCCCGTCGCCGTCGCCGATCCTAACGAGGCGGCCCAGGCGGTGATCGAAGCCCGTGCCGAAAGCGAGCAAAGCCATCACCGTCCGGTTCTCGCCGCCTGGGTCGGCGAACAGGCGGTGGGCGAGGCGCGCCGGTCCTTCGCGGAACACCGTCTGCCCCACTACCCGACGCCGGAACAGGCGGTGCGCGCCTTCATGCATCTGGAACGCTACCGTCACGCCCAATCGCTGCTGATGCGGGTGCCGCCCTCGGTGCCGGAGAGCGCGGCGCCGGACACCGCCCTGGTGCGCAAACTCGCCGCCACGGCAATCGGCGAAGGCCGCGAGTGGCTGAACGAGGCCGAAGCCAAGCAGGCGCTGGCGGCCTACGGAATCCCGGTGCTGCCGGCCGAGGTGGTGGCGACGCCCGGGGAAGCCGGCGCGGCCGCCGCGCGGATCGGCGGGCCGGTGGCGCTGAAGATCCTGTCGCGCGACATCACCCACAAGAGCGACCTGGGCGGCGTGGCGCTGGACCTGGAAGGCGCCGAGGCGGTCGAGCGGGCGGCCGAGGCCATGCTGAAGCGCATCGCCAAGGCGGCCCCCAAGGCGCGCCTGCAGGGCTTCACGGTGCAGGCCATGTGCCGCCGCCCCCAGGCCGAGGAGCTGATCCTCGGCGTGGTCGACGACGCGCAGTTCGGTCCGGTCATGCTGTTCGGCCAGGGTGGCACTGCCGTGGAGGTGATCAAGGACAAGGCGCTGGCCCTGCCGCCGCTGGACCCGGTGCTGGCCGAGGCGATGATGCAGCAGACCCGGGTCTACAAGCTGCTGCAGGGTTACCGCGACCGCCCGCCCGCCGCCATCGCAGAGGTCGCCGCCTGCCTCGTCCGCCTGTCGCAGCTCATCATCGACGTGGCCGAGATCACGGAAGTCGACATCAATCCCCTGCTGGCCGACAGCGAGGGCGTCATCGCCCTGGATGCCCGCATCCGCCTCGCTGGCGCCTCTCTCGGCGAAGAGGCCGGCAGGCTCTGCGGCGCCGACCGCTTGGCGATCCGTCCTTATCCCAAGGCGTTGGAGCAGACCTTCGCCCTGCCGGACGGGCAAAAGATCTTCCTGCGCCCGCTGCGCCCCGAGGATGCCGAGGCCCTGCGCGAAGGTTTTCGGCACATGGATCCGGAAGACGTGCGCATGCGCTTTTTCGCGCAGATGCGCGAGATGCCGCCGGACTTGGCGGCACGCCTCACGCAGCTCGACTACGACCGCGAAATGGCGCTGGCCGCCTTCCCGGCGCCAGGCGAGGACCACAGCGCCAAGGGCGGAGACCGCGGCGGCCTGGGCGTGGTGCGACTGGTCGCCGACCCGGACAACCAGCGCGCCGAGTTCGCCATCGCCATCCGCTCCGACGCCAAGGGCCGCGGCCTGGGCCGCGCGCTGATGGAGCGCATCATGGACTTCGCGGTGAGGCGGGGCCTCAGCGAAGTTTGGGGCGACGTGCTGGCCGACAACGCGCGCATGTTGGCGCTCTGCGACGAGCTGGGCTTTCAACGCGGCGCACCGGAAGACGGCATAATCCGCGTCCGCCGCCCGCTGCGCGAGTAACTGCTCGGAGATTGCGGTGCATCCTTCGAGATGGCGCTGCCGCGCCTCCTCAGGATGAGGCAGGAGCTTAGTTGACCTCATGCTGAGGAGTGAGCGTCAGCGAGCGTCTCGAAGCACGAGGTCATTCAGGCACTGGGCCGGTCGAGGGAGTAGCCGGCCGAGCGCACGGTGCGGATCAGATCCTCCTCGCCGCTTTGGTTCAGCGCCTTGCGCAGCCGGCGGATGTGGACGTCGACGGTGCGCGGCTCCACGTAGACGTCGCGGCCCCAGACCGAATCCAGAAGCTGCTCGCGGGTGAAGACGCGACCGGGGTGTTGCATCAGGTGGCGCAGCAGGCGGAACTCCGTCGGGCCCAGATGGATGTCCTGGCCATTGCGTTTGACGCGGTGCGCCGCCAGGTCCATGGCCAGGTCCTCGAAGGTCAGCATCTCGCTGCTCAGCTCCGGCTTGCTCCGGCGCAGCACCGCGTTGACGCGTGCGATCATCTCCGCCGGCGAGAAGGGCTTGGTGATGTAGTCGTCGCAACCGCTGTCCAGCCCGCGCAGCTTGTCGCTCTCCTCGCCGCGCGCCGTCAACATGATGATCGGCACGCGCTTGGTTTCCGATTTGCTGCGCAACTGCCGGCAAACCTCGATGCCGGACATCAGCGGCAGCATCCAGTCCAGCAGGATCAGGTCCGGCACCTCTTCGGCGGCCGCCACAAGGGCCTCCTCGCCGTCGCCCGCGGTGTTTATGCGGAAGCCCGCACTTTCAAGGTTGTAGCGCAGCATCGTGACCAGGGCCTCCTGGTCCTCGACGATCAGGACAAGAGGTTTCATGCGCCCTCCCCGTCTTCCGTGCCGCCTTCCTCAACGTCTTCCGGATTCATGATCTGGAAACTGGAGAGGTCGTTCTTCGGGCGGCCGCCTTGGATGCGCTTTCCGGTCGTAAGATAGTGTGTCGTCTCGGCGATGTTAGTGGCGTGATCGCCGATGCGCTCGATGTTCTTGGCAATGAACAGCAAATGCGTGCAGGGCGTGATGTTGCGCGGGTCTTCCATCATGTAGGTGAGGAGCTCGCGGAACAGCGCCGTGTACATCTCGTCGACCTCTTCGTCGCGGTGCCAGACGTCGATCGCGCGGTTGGGGTCGTGGTTGGCGTAGGCGTCGAGCACGTCCTTGATGATCGCCTGCACCAGCTTGGCCATGCGCGGGATGGAGCGCGTCGCCTCGTGGGGCGCAAGCTGGTTGAGGGCCAAGGTGCGCTTGGCGACGTTCTTGGCATAGTCGCCGATGCGCTCCAGGTCGCTCGAAATCTTCAGCGCCGAAATCACTTCGCGCAGATCGTTGGCCATGGGCTGGCGCAGCGCCAGGGTGCGCACCGCGTTCTCGTCCAGCTCCAGGTCCATCTCGTCGATGGCCTCGTCACCCGCGACCACCTTCTGCGCCAGCTCCGAATCGCGGCGCGCCAGAGCGTCGATCGCATTGGCCATCTGGGCCTCGGCGAGACCGCCCATGCGCAGCACGATGGCGTTGAGTTGCTGCAGTTCCTCGTCGAAGGATTTGACGATGTGGTTGGCGCTCATGCTTGCCTGCCCTTCGCGTCTCGTGTTTGTCCAGGGGTCAGCCGAAGCGGCCGGTGATGTAGCCCTGGGTGCGCTCGTCGCGCGGGTTGGTGAACAACTGCTCGGTGTCCCCGACCTCGACCAGGACGCCCAGATGGAAGAAGGCGGTGCGCTGCGAAACGCGCGCGGCCTGCTGCAAGGAGTGGGTGACGATGACGATGGTGAAGTTCTGCCGCAGCTCGTCGATCAGTTCTTCGATCTTCGCCGTCGCGATGGGATCCAGGGCCGAGCAGGGCTCGTCCATCAGGATCACTTCCGGGTTCACGGCGATGGCGCGGGCGATGCAAAGGCGCTGCTGCTGGCCGCCGGACAGGCCGGTCCCCGGCGCCTGCAGGCGGTCCTTCACCTCGTCCCAGAGCCCGGCCTTCATGAGGCTGAGCTCCACAATGCCGTCCAGTTCCGCTTTGGTCTCGGCGATGCCGTGCAGGCGCGGCCCGTAGGCGATATTGTCGTAAATCGACTTGGGAAAGGGATTCGGCTTCTGAAACACCATGCCGACGCGCGCGCGCAGCTGCACCACGTCCAGGCCGCTGCGGTAGATGTCGACATCGTCCAGGGTGATCTCCCCTTCCACGCGGCAGGTGTCGATCACGTCGTTCATGCGGTTGAGGCAGCGCAGGAAGGTCGACTTCCCGCAGCCTGAAGGACCGATCAGGGAGATGACCTGGTTCTCGCCGATCTCCAGATCGACGTCTTTCAATGCCTTGGTGTCGCCGTAGTAGACCGATACCCCGCGGGCGCTGATCTTCGCCGTGCCGTCCGGCGCCGCGGCGGGGATTTCCGATTGGAGAACTGCTTCCATGATGTCTTCCCTTTCCTGGAACCGCTTCGTCGTCGGCCTGCCGGCTACCACTTCCGTTCGAAGCGCTTGCGCAGCAGAACGGCCAGGGCGTTCATAACGATAAGGAAGGCCAGCAGCACCATGATGGCGCCGTTGGTCTTCTCCATGAAGGCGCGCTCCGGAGAGTCCGCCCAAAGATAGATCTGGACCGGCAGCACCGTCGCCGGATCGGTGACGCCCCCGGGCACGTCCACGATGAAGGCGACCATGCCGATCATCAGCAGCGGCGCGGTCTCGCCCAGCGCCTGGGCCATGCCGATGATGGTGCCGGTCATGATGCCGGGCAGCGCGAGCGGCAGCACGTGGTGCGTGACCACCTGCAGCGGCGAGGCGCCGATGCCCAGAGCGGCTTCGCGGATCGACGGCGGCACCGCTTTCAGCGCGGCGCGCCCGGCGATGATGATGGTCGGCAGGGTCATCAGCGCCAGAACCATGCCGCCCACCAGCGGCGCCGAGCGCGGCAGGCCGAAGGTCCCCAGAAAGACCGCCAGGCCCAGCAGGCCGAAGATGATCGAGGGCACCGCGGCCAGGTTGTTGATGTTGACCTCGATCAAATCGGTCCAGCGGTTCTTGGGCGCGAACTCTTCCAGGTAGACCGCCGAGAGCACGCCCACCGGAAAAGTCAGCAGCAGAGTGACCAGCAGGGTGTAGGCGGAACCGACGACCGCTCCCCAGATGCCCGCCTGCTCCGGTTCGCGCGAGTCGCCGGAGGTGAGGAACGCGCTGTTGAACCGCAGCTCGACCCCGCCGCGCGACTCCAGGGACTCGATCCAACGGATTTCGTTGTCCTTGACGCGGCGGTCGCTCTCCGGCAAGCGGCGGTCGATGGCGCCCTTGATCAGGCTGTCGACGTCGTCGGAGGAACGCATCCACAGTGTCTGCGTGGTGCCGATCAGCGCGGGATCGGCCACCACCTGGTCGCGCACGTCGTAGCCCGCGGCGCTGGACACCAGGCCGTAGAGCTTCAGCTTGTCGCGGCGCCCGGTCACCTCGGGGAACATCTCGCGCAGTGCCTGCTTCACCAGGCCCTGGTAGTCGGCGGAATGAAGGGTTTGCGGGTCGCGGTCGCCCTGCGGGTCGATGGCCTGGGCGTCGAGATGAACGGGGATCGCCAGGTAGGTCTGCTGAAAGGCGGTGTAGCCGTTCGATACGATGGTGCCGATCAGCAGGCCCAGGATGCTCAGCGCGGCGACGATGGCCGAAATGCCGTAGAGGCGGAAGCGCCGCTCGGCGGCGTAGCGCCGCTTCAGGCGCGCTTCCGAAAGATCGGCGCGGCGCAGGGTGGGCATCGTGCTCTCAGTCATACTTCTCTCGATATTTCCGGACCACGTGCAGTGCGACCACGTTGAGCGCCAGGGTGACGGTGAAGAGCACCAGGCCCAGGGCGAAGGCGGCCAGGGTCTTGGCGCTGTCGAACTCCTGGTCGCCGACCAGCAGCGTGACGATCTGCACGGTGACCGTGGTGACCGCTTCCAGGGGGTTGGCGGTCAGGTTGGCGGCCAGGCCGGCGGCCATGACCACGATCATGGTCTCGCCGATGGCGCGGCTCATGGCCAGCAGCAGGCTGCCGACGATGCCCGGCAGGGCCGCCGGAAAGATCACCTGCTTGATGGTCTCCGAGCGGGTGGCGCCCAGGGCGTAGGCGCCGTCGCGCAGGGAACGCGGCACGGCGTTCATCACGTCGTCGCTCAGCGAGGAGACGAAGGGAATGATCATGATGCCCATCACCGCGCCGGCGGCCAGCGCCGATTCCGACGAAACGTTCAGACCCAGGGCCTCACCGGTATTGCGGATGAAGGGCGCGACGGTCAGGGCGGCGAAGAAGCCGTAGACCACCGTCGGCACGCCGGCGAGGATCTCCAGCATCGGCTTCACCGTGGCGCGCACCTTCGGCGGCGCGTACTCGGACATGTAGATGGCGGAGAAGAGGCCGATGGGCACCGCCACGCACATGGCGATGAAAGTGATCATCAGGGTGCCGGCGAGAAGCGGCACCGCCCCGAAAGCGCCGGAGGAGCCCACCTGGTCCTCGCGCAGGGCCGTCTGCGGGCTCCAGTTGAGGCCGAAGAGAAACTCCGTGAGCGGCACGCGGGCGAAGAAGCGGTAGGCCTCGAAGGCCAGCGACAGCACGATCCCGATGGTGGTCAGGATGGCGATGGTCGAGGCGACCACCATCAGCACGGACACCGTGCGCTCGACCAGGTTGCGCGCGCGCAGGCCCGGAGCGATGCGCCGGCGTGCGTAGGTCAGGCCCAGAACGGCGAGGGAGATGGCGGCGACCGCCATGGCGGCGTTGCCGATCTGGCGCACCGACCGGTAACTGTCGGCGGCCGCCTGCAGCGCCGGATCGACGTCGCGGCTGACGATGTTGCCGGAGGCCAGGTTCTCGATATCGGTGATCAAGAGGGACAGGCGGTCGGCCGGCAGGTCGCGGGCGTCGGCGGGCAGGTTTGCGACCAGCAGCCACTGGGCGACCTGCGGCTCGGCGATCAGCCAGACCGCCATCAGCAGCAGGCTGGGGATGCCGCACCACAGGGCGACGTAGAGGCCGTAGTACTGCGGGCGGGAATGCAGGGTCGACGGGTGGCCGCCGCTGACCGTCCGCGCGCGGCGCCGGCCGAAGGCATAACCGGCGGAGGAAAGAACCAGCAGAACGGCGATGAGAAGAAAGCTATTCATGTCGGTCCGTTAAGTCGCGGTCTTGCGGGGCGGCGGCGTTTCCCCGAAAACGCCTGAAAAAAAATCGAAGGGCGGAAGAGAGCTCAAAAGAAGACCTGGAAAGAGGGACGTTAGCCAAGCGGGAACGGGCTGCCGGCGGCGACGGCTCCGCCGCCGGCAGATATTTTCGCCCTACATGGACAGCGGCGCGAAGCCGTTGGCCGCGTCATGCATGGCCTTGCGGTCGGCATCCGGCAGCGGGATCAGGCCCTTCTCCACCAGGTAACCGTCTTCGCCCCAGGCCTTTTCCGAGGTGAACTCGGCGACGTATTCCCTGATGCCGGGGATGGTGCCGGCATGCTCCTGCTTCACATAGAAGTAGAGCGAGCGGGAAACGCCGTAGTCGCCCGAGGCGATGTTCTCGAACTCCGGCGCCACGCCCTCGACGATGGAACCGTGCAGCTTGTCGGCGTTCTGATCCAGGAAGCTGAAGCCGAAGATCCCCAGGGCGACCGGATTGGCTTCCAGCTTCTGGACGATCAGGTTGTCGTTCTCGCCGGCCTCGACGAAGGCGCCGTCTTCGCGCAGCGCATGGGCGACCTGCTTGAAGCCGGCCTTGTCGAGGGCCTCGATCTCCGGGAATTCCTTCGCGGCCTCTTCCATCACCAGCTCGACGAAGGCGTCGCGGGTGCCGCTGGTCGGCGGCGGGCCCAGTACCTCGATCTTCTCGTTCGGCAGCGAGGAGTCGATCTGGTTCCAGTTGGTGTAGGGGTTGGCGACCAGCTTGCCGTCGACCGGCACCTGCTTGGCCAGCGCCAGGAAGATCTGCTTCTTGGTCAAGTCGAACTGCGGGGCCGACTTGGCGTTCGCCATGACGATGCCGTCGTAGCCGACCTTCACCTCGGTCACGGTGATGCCGTTCTTGGTGCAGGTCTCGAACTCGGATTTCTTCATGCGCCGCGAGGCGTTGGTGATGTCCGGGTGCTCCGTGCCGACGCCGGCGCAGAACAGCTTTATGCCGCCGCCCGAGCCGGTGCTCTCGACGACGGGCGTCTTGAAGCTGGTGCTGCGGCCGAAGTTCTCGGCAACGGCCGTGGAGAAGGGGAACACCGTCGAGGAACCGACGATACGGATCTGGTCACGCGCCTCGGCCAGGGCCGGCGCCGTCAAAACCAGGCCGGCAACGGCCGCCACGGCAAACTTGTTCTTGATCACGGGGATTACCTCCGCTGAATGCCCATAGATGAAACTCTGTCGCACTGCTTAAACCGCCGGCGTCCGGACCATCTCTGCGATGGCCGGCCGGAGGGCCGCAATGCCCCTGCCGGCCTCGTGCCGGCGGCGCCAACCTAGGGCTCCTCGGCGATGCTATTACTACAGTTAGATGACAGTTCCATGACAACCGCCGCCGGGGCGGGGAAAACCCGCCGGAGGCGCGAAATTCATCCAGCGATTTTCGGGTCTTGGCCGCCTCGCCGGAAAGATTCTGCGGAACTTTTCTTATGACGCCTTGGGGGCGTCCAGGGTCGCCGCGGCTTCCGCCGCCGAGGGCAGATAGACCGAGAAGGTGGCGCCCTCGCCGGGCCGGCTCTCGATTTCCAGCGCCCCGCGGTGCCGGTTGACGATGTGCTTGACGATGGCCAGCCCCAGGCCGGTGCCGCCCAGGCGGCGCGAGCGCCGGCTATCGACCCGGTAGAAGCGCTCGGTCAGGCGCGGGATGTGCTCGCGCCCGATGCCCTCGCCCTCGTTGGACACCGATATCTTCAGCCCGGCGCGGCCCAGCCGCCGCTCCCCGGCCCCGTCTTTCGCCAGGCGGCGGGCGGCGACATGGACCACCGTGCCGTCGTCGCCGTACTTCACCGCGTTGTCCAGCAGGTTCTGGAACACCTGGGTCAGCTCGTCACGGTCGCCGATGGCTGGGGGCAGGTTCCCGGCCGCGATCTCGATGCGCATGCCGCGCCGCGCCGCCTCCAGCTCCAGGGTCGAGGCGACGGAGCGCAGGATTTGCGCGATGTCGCTCCGGCTCGAGGGTGCGCTGTGCTCCTGCAGTTCGATGCGCGACAGGGACAGCAGGTCGTCCACCAGCCGCGACATGCGGTGCGACTGCTCCTCCATGATCTTCAGGAAGCGGTCCCTGGCTTCGGCGTCTTCGCGGGCCGGGCCGCGCAGGGTCTCGATGAAGCCGATCAGGCTGGTCAGCGGCGTGCGCAGTTCGTGCGAGACGTTGGCGACGAAATCGGCGCGCATGCGTTCGCTCTGCTTGATCCCGGTCAGATCGTAGAGCGCGATCATCACGCAGGCGCGCTCGCCCGCGGCGCCGGGCAGGCGCAGCACCCTGGCCGCCATGGCGCGCTCGACCTTGCCGGGGATCGGGAACTCCACGCTCTCCTGTCCGCCGCCCTCCAGCACCGCGTCGACGGCGGCCAGCAGCGCCGGGTTGCGGAACCCCAGCGCCAGGTCGCGCCCCGCCAGATCCCGGGCCAGGTCATGGCCCAGCAGCGCCTCGGCCGCCGGGTTGAGGCGCTGCACCCGGCGGTCCTCGGCCACCAGGATCAAGGGGTCCGGCAGGCCGGCCAGCACCGCGGCGTTGAGCGCCATGGTGTCTTTCAGGTCGCGGCGTCTTGCGCGCTGCTCGCGGGCGGTCTCGGCGATGGCTTCCGCCAAGCCCGGCGACAGCAGATCGCCGCCCGAGGGCGCACCCGGCAGGGGGCTGTCGTCGCCGGCCTCGCGCAGGCGGCTCAGGTAGCCGGTCAGGGTCTCCAGGCGGCGGAAGTGGCGGTTCAGCATGACCATTGTCAGCGCCAGCGCCGCCGCGGCGGCCAGGCCGGCGGCCAGGGGAGGCAGGAGGCCGAGGAGCGTCAGCGCCGCCAGCACCAGGGCGCAGGGCAGCCACAGCACCGCGGCGGCGATCGGCAGGCGGCCCCATCCCGGTGCGGCCGCGGCCTGCGCCGCCGGGCTATCGCCTGCGGCCGCCGTCCTGTCAGCCCCGCTTTGCGGCGCCTCTTCGCTCATGCCGGTTTCCTGCCTGCCGGACAAATCCAGGGCGCGAGTCTAGCACGCCCGCCCGCCCGGTTGCGCGTGAAGCTTTTGCAACGGCCTCAGTCCGGGTCGGCAATGTAGCGTTTGATGTAGCGGTGCATCAGCCAATAGACCAGGACCATGGTGCCCGTGGTCGCCACGAGGAGAATTCCCTGTCCCACCGGATCCGCCTTGAGGAGTTGTGGAACCTGGAAGAAGAACGAGAAAACGATCATCAGAACCAGTAGCACCACGCCCCAGGCGCGAAAGGCGGTCAGCGTCCAAGGCCTCATGCGCCACAGGCCCACGGCGGTCGCCCCTGCCGTGACCGCGTAAGCGACCGCCAGAACAGTGAAGTACGCCGGCCAGCCGATCCCGGCGGCAGGGAAGACCATTGCATTGCCGATGGCCGACAAAGTCAGCCAGCCCATCAGCAGGCTCAGCAGGGTGGCGCCCAGCGGGCGCTTGCGGTGTGGCCGCTCCGGGTTTTCGCGGTCCGTCACCGCGGGTCTCTTCGTCCGGAGGAGTTTCGGCGCATCCTAGTCGCCCGCTTCCGCCTCGTAGGCCGCCAGGGCCGCGGCGGTGACCAGGTCGTTCACCGTGGCGCCGAGCTGGACCACCTGGGCGGGCTTTTCCAGGCCCATGAGGATCGGCCCGATCACCGTGCCGCCGCCGCTCTGCTGCATCAGCTTGGCGGTGATGTTGGCGCTGTGCAGGCCCGGCATGACCAGCACGTTGGCCGGCCCGGAGAGGCGGCAGACGGGATACATCTCCTGCATCAGGGAATAGTTGAGCGCGACGTTGGCCTGCATCTCGCCGTCGTATTCGAAGTCCGGCTCGCGCAGGTCGAGCAGCTGCACCGCGTCGCGGATGCGCTGGGCCGAAGGGTGCCAGGGGTTGCCGAAGTTGGAATAGGACAGCAGCGCCACGCGCGGCTCGTGGCCTAGGGCGCGCGCCGCGGCGGCGGCCTGCATGGCGATGTCGGCCAGCTGCTCGCCGTCGGGCAGTTCATGCACCGAGGTGTCGGCGATGAAGATGGAGCGCCCGCGCATCACCAGGATCGACAGGCCGATGACCCGGCGCTTGGACTTGGGCGAGATGGCGCGGCGGATGTCCTGGTAGGCGACGCCGAAGCTGCGGGTCAGGCCGGTGACCATGGCGTCGGCCTCGCCGCAGGCCACCATGCAGGCGGCGAAGACGTTGCGGTTCTGGTTGGCCATGCGCTGGCAGTCGCGGCGCAGCTTGCCCTGGCGCCCGAGACGTTCGTAGAGGAAGTCGACGTAGCGCGCGTTGTTCTTGGACAGGCGCGCGTTGTGGATTTCCAGGCTGGAGCTCTCCAGGCCGATCGACTTCATGGTCTCCAGCACGCGCTCCTCGCGCCCGACCAGTACCGGCGTGCCGTAGCCGGCCTGCTGGAAGGCCAGGGCCGCGCGGATGGTGCGCTCCTCCTCGCCCTCGGCGAAGACCACACGCTTGGGGTTCTTCTCGACCTTGTCGAAGATGCGCTGCAGGCTGGAGGCCGTGGGGTCGAGGCGCGCCGAGAGCTGCTGCTCGTAGGCCTTCAGGTCCTCGATCGGCTTGCGCGCCACGCCGCTTTTCATGGCCGCCTCGGCGACCGCCTTGGGCACGGCGACGATGAGGCGCGGGTCGAAGGGCGCCGGGATGATGTAGTTGCGGCCGTAGCGCAGCGTCTTGCTGTCGTAGGCGCGGGCCACTTCGTCGGGCACGTCCTCGCGGGCCAGCTCGGCCAGGGCCTCGGCGGCGGCGATCTTCATCTCCATGTTGATGGCCGAGGCGCGCACGTCCAGCGCCCCGCGAAAGATGTAGGGGAAACCCAGGACGTTATTGATCTGGTTGGGGTAGTCGGAGCGTCCGGTGGCGACGATGGCGTCGCCGCGCAGCTCGGCCACCTCTTCCGGGGTGATCTCCGGGTCCGGGTTGGCCATGGCGAAGATGATCGGCTGCTCGGCCATGGAGGTGATCATCTCCGGCGTGAAGGCGCCCTTCGCCGAGAGGCCCATGCAGACGTCGGCGCCCTTGAAGGCGTCCTCCAAGGTGCGCGCCTCGGTCTTCACCGCGTGCGCCGATTTCCACTGGTTCATGCCCTCGCCGCGCCCTTCGTAGATGACGCCGCGGGTGTCGCAGAGCAGCACCCGGTCGTGCGGCACGCCCATGGCCTTGATCAGCTCGGCGCAGGCGATGCCGGCCGCCCCGGCGCCGTTGATCACCACTTTGACCTCGGCGATGTTGCGCCCGGTCAGGGCCAGGGCGTTGATGAAGCCGGCGGTAGTGATGATGGCGGTGCCGTGCTGGTCGTCGTGGAACACCGGGATGTCCATCAGCTCCTTCAGGCGCGCCTCGATGATGAAGCACTCCGGGGCCTTGATGTCCTCCAGGTTCACGCCGCCCCAGGACTTGCCGAGGAAGCGCACGCAGTTGACGAACTCCTCGACGTCGCGGGTGTCGACTTCCAGGTCGATGCCGTCGACGTCGGCGAAGCGCTTGAAGAGGACCGCCTTGCCCTCCATCACCGGCTTGGCCGCCTGGGCGCCCAGGTCGCCCAGGCCCAGCACCGCGGTGCCGTTGGACACGATGGCGACGATGTTGCCCTTGGCCGTGTAGTCGAAGGCCTTGGTCTCGTCCTCGTAGATCTTCAGGCAGGGCGCGGCGACGCCGGGCGAGTAGGCCAGCGACAGGTCGCGCTGGGTGGTCAGCGGTTTGGTGGCCTGGATCTCGAACTTGCCGGGCCGGCCGCAGGCATGCAGCTCCAAGGCTTCCTGATCCGTAATGCGGTCCTTCTTCATGGTCTTTGCTCCCTGCGGCGGCCCGGATGCTGCGGTGAGTTCGGAGGTCATGCTGCCTCCTGCGGCAGACCTCCCCACGCCCGCAAGGTCGGGCGCTCGGCTCAGGGCCTTGATTTTCTGTGAACTTTAGTGAGCGCTTGCCGGATCGTCAAAGGACCCCGTGCCGCCGTTCCCGCTGCCTGCCCCCTATTTCACATGGCGGTGGACCGCAGCGGCGCCGTGCTCGGCGAGCAGGGCCTCGACGCTGGCCGCCTGGGCCTCGTCCTCGACCCGGACCCAAAGCAGGATGGCGCCGGCTTCCAGGGCGCGGGCAAAGTCCTCGGTATGGGGGGTGGCCCGCACCTCGTCCAGCAGTTCCACCAGGGCGGCGCCGGTCAGGCCGGCGGCCATGGCCCCGGCCACCGCCGCGCCGATGGGGCCGGAGGCGATGGCGATCAGGCCGGCGGCGGTCAGCGGGCCGACGTAGTTGATCTCGCCCACCATTCCGGCCAGGGTCTCCTGCCAGGCCTCGCTGGGGCTGCCGGCGGCGCTCAGCGATTCATGGGTGTCGAGAACCGAAAGATCGTCGTGGCCGAAGCCGGCCTCCCCCAGGGCCTTCACTGCGGCGCTGAAGCTCTCCTTTGTGGAAAAGTTGCCTGCGATCTCGACCGTCACGTCGTCGCCGAACCGTCCGATACTCTCCGCCACCTTGTAGGTCTCCTCGAAAAAATCCAGGCCGCAGGCCGCTTTACGGCGCGGCCCTGGGCCTCAACTCGGCCCGCGACGTCGGCCGCGGGCCTCGATTGCGATCACTCCGCCCCCGGCCGGCCATGGCCTTGCCCCGGCAACGGGGGACTGTGATACCCTCGGGCAAAGTAAAGCTTACCGATCCATGACCACACAAGCCGTGACTTCCCGGGCAGCGACCGCCGAACCCTCAGATGCTGGCGCCAAGCCAGCGGCCAAGACCGCCGCGCCGTCTCCCGCACTCCCGGGTGTGACGCCGATGATGGCCCAGTACCTGGAGATCAAGCAGGCCCATCCCGGCTGCCTGCTGTTCTACCGCATGGGCGACTTCTACGAGCTGTTCTTCGAGGACGCGGAGCAGGCCTCGGCGGCCCTCGACATCGCGCTGACCAAGCGCGGCCAGCACCTGGGCCAGGACATCCCCATGTGCGGCGTGCCGGTGCACTCGGCCGAGGGCTACCTCTCGCGCCTCATCCGCAAGGGCTTCAAGGTCGCCATCTGCGAGCAGATGGAGGACCCCGCAGAGGCCAAGAAGCGCGGCAGCAAATCGGTGGTGAAGCGCGACGTGGTGCGGGTGGTGACGCCCGGCACCATCACCGAAGACGAACTGCTGGACGCCCGCGCCCACAACTACCTGGCCGCCCTGGCCGAGGCCGGCGGCGGCCTGGGACTGGCTTGGCTCGACATCTCCACCGGCGTCTTCCAGGCCCAGCCCGTGGCGCCCGAGACCCTGGCCGCCACCCTGGCGCGGCTCGCCCCCGGCGAGCTGATCCTGGCCGAGCGCCTGCTGGAGAAGCCGGACGCCTTCGAAGCCTTCGGCGCGCTGAAGGACCGCCTGACGCCCCTGCCCGGCGCGCGCTTCGACAGCGCCAACGGCACCAAGCGCCTGGAGGAGACGTTCCAGGTCAAGGCGCTGGACGCCTTCGGCGCCTTCAGCCGGGCCGAGCTGGCCGCCGCCGGGGCCCTGCTCGACTACGTCACCCTGACCCAGAAGGGCCGCCTGCCGCGGCTTCTGCCGCCGCGCCGCCTCGCCCTCGGCGCGGTCATGGAGATCGACGCGGCGACCCGGCGCAATCTGGAGCTGACCGAGGCCTTGAGCGGCGGGCGCGCGGGCTCCCTGCTCGCCACCATCGACCGCACGGTGACCGGCGCCGGGGCGCGCCTGCTGGCGACGCGCCTTTCGACGCCGCTGACCGACCCGGCGGCCATATCCGGGCGTCACGACCTCGTCGCCCACTTCCTTGAGGCCGCGAACCTGCGGCAGGATTTGCGCGCGCGTCTGCGCCGCTGCCCGGACATAGAGCGTGCGCTCTCCCGGCTCAGCCTGGGGCGCGGCGGCCCGCGCGACCTGGCGGCGATCCGCGACGCGCTCGCCGTGGCGGGAGAACTGCGCGGCCTGCTGCAGCAGAACGGCGAGGCGCCGGCGCTGCTGGCCGAGGCGATCCGCGATCTCGGGCTTCACGACACCCTGGTCGGCCGCCTGGCCCGCGCCCTGGCGCCGGAGCCGCCGATGCAGGCGCGCGACGGCGGCGCCATCGCGGCGGGCTACGACGCGGCCCTGGACGCGCTGCGCGCCCTGCGCGACGACAGCCGTAAATTGATCGCCGGGCTGCAGAAGAACTACGCCGAAGCCAGCGGCGTGACCTCCCTGAAGATCAAGCACAACAACGTGCTCGGCTACTTCATCGAGGTGACGCCGACTCACGCCGACAAGATCGCGACGGGCGGCGACAGCCCCTTCATCCACCGCCAGACCCTGGCCTCGGCGAAGCGCTTTTCCACCGTCGAGCTGTCGGAGCTGGAACAGAAGATCGCCTCGGCCGCCGAGCGCGCCCTGTCGCTGGAGCTGCAGATCTTCCAGGACCTCGTTGGCGAGGTGCTGGGCCGCGCCGAGGTCATCGCAACGGCGGCCCGCGCCCTGGCCGAACTGGACGTGGCCGCGGCCCTGGCCGAGCTGGCCGAGGCCCAGCGCTGGTGCCGCCCGAAGATCGACGCCACCACCGCCTTCCACATCACCGGCGGGCGCCACCCGGTGGTGGAGGCGGCGCTGGCCGCCGCGCAGAAGGGCCGCTTCGTCGCCAACGACTGCTGGCTGGAAGACGGGGACGATGGGCCCGAGGGAAATGGCGGCCGCCTGTGGCTCGTCACCGGCCCCAACATGGCCGGCAAGTCGACCTTCCTGCGCCAGAACGCCCTCATCGCCGTGCTGGCCCAGATGGGCAGCTACGTGCCCGCCGAGGCCGCCCACATCGGCGTGGTCGACCGCCTGTTCAGCCGCGTCGGCGCCGCCGACGACCTGGCGCGCGGGCGCTCCACCTTCATGGTGGAGATGGTCGAGACCGCGGCCATCCTGAACCAGGCGGGCCCCCGCGCCCTGGTGATCCTGGACGAGATCGGCCGCGGCACCGCGACCTTCGACGGCCTCTCCATCGCCTGGGCCTGCCTGGAGCATCTGCACGAGGTGAACGGCTGCCGCGCCCTCTTCGCCACCCACTACCACGAGCTGACCAGCCTGACGGCCAAGCTCGACTCCCTGGCCTGCCACTCCATGCGGGTGAAGGAATGGCAGGGCGACGTGGTCTTCCTGCACGAGGTGACGGCCGGCGCCGCCGACCGTTCCTACGGCATCCACGTGGCCAAGCTGGCGGGCCTGCCCAAGGCGGCGGTGGCCCGCGCCGAGACGGTGCTGGCCAGCCTGGAGCAGGGCGAGCAGGCCGGCGCCTTGACGCGCCTCGCCGACGACCTGCCGCTCTTCGCCGCCACCGCGGCCAAGGCGGCCGAGCCGGACACCAAGGAAAGCGCGGTGGAGGCGGTGCTCGGTGAGATCAACCCCGACGATCTCAGCCCCCGCGAGGCCCTGGAACTGCTCTACCGCCTGAAGAAACTATCCGCAGACTAGCCGGGCGTAGCGGCCGGGTCTTCGAGCGGCGGCAAGCCGTCTTCCGGTGTTGGCGCAAGCGCCCAGATCCTCGAAGCGGAGATGGCGGACGATGATGGCATGGTTCCTGGGGGCGTTCTGCAGCGAGGGGCGATCATGCCCGGCGTGACCACTGCGGCCTGCCGAGGCTGCCGCAGTGGTCTCGTTCAACAGCTTTTCGTCTTTAGAGCTATTCGTTGACCTTCCCCGGAAGGCTGAGATCCCCGGAGGCGACGTCGAAAACATCGACGACGCAAAGCAGGGGCGCGTGGACACTCTCGTTGATCCTCAGCCCCGCGGTGACGCCGTCGAAAGCGGCCGTCTCGACCACCGCGATGTCGTCGAAAGCGACCTTCACCTCGAGCGTGTCTCCGGCAATGACCGGGTCCCAGCCCGGGCTGTCTATCAGGATCGGCAGTTGCGGCCAGGTCTTCGGCAGTCGCGGCTTCGACCCGGCCGGAATGTCGACCACCGCCAGCGCGCCGGGGCCGCAGGATTCGTTGGGTGCGAGAACGACCCAATGACTGTGCCAGAGCTCGCCGTCGTTGCCGGTTTGGCCGTCGCCGTTTTCGTCATAGAGCGGGGTGTCGTCGAAATCCGGGTGCGACGTCACGGCCAGGGCGAGGATGCCCGCCTTCTTCTCGAAGCCGACTTCATAGGGGTCGATGCTGGTGGGCCAGACATAGGAGAAGACGGAGCTTCCCGCCAGCTTGCCGCTGGCGGCGGGGCGGGAGGCGCCGGCCGCGCCCGACACGCCCATGTGGAAGGTCGCGATACTGTCCGCGGTGGCGACCTTGGCGTGGACGATATCGAATTGCGCGGCGGTTTTCGCGGAGCTGGGTGCGGAGATTCCACCGTCGCCGTGGGCCAAGGCGGTGCCGGCAGCCGACCCGGCGACAATGAAGGCGATGGCGGCGGCCAGGGGCAAGGCGATCGGGCGGTGGCTGAATCCCAAGGGGTATGTCATAGTTTGTGGGTCTCCTGTCTCTGCAGAGGTGGGTTGGACGATTTGGGGCGCTCCGGCCGTTGCTGCGGCCGGGGCGCCTTTCTATTCAGCCCCGTTTTCGGCAGCGAAGCGCTGCCAGCCCGAGGCCGCGACGGCTGTTTCCGCCGCTTCGTGTTCACCGCAGTCGAGGCGCAGCTCGGCCTCGCCGAAAGCGGCGTCCACAAAGGCGCAGTGATGCGGTGTCTCTGAATGGGGATGGGCGTTGGGTCGGAAGTAGCGGCAGGTAAGGCACATGCGTTGAACCGGGATGGCGCCGGCGGTTTGCAGGTCCCGGATGATCTTGGTCAGGGCGCGAAGCACGGTGGCCTGCTCTTGCAGCGAGAGGCTTTCGAGTGCGCGCTCCATTTGCTGCGGCCAGAGCGACAGTTCTTCCGCAGCGCGCTGACCCTTTAGGGTCGGCTGGAGTCGTCGCGCACGCGCGTCGGCGGGATCGCTGGTCTTGCGCAGCAGGCCTTTGCGGACCAGGGCGTTGACGGAATCGCTGGCGGTGGCCTGGGTGACTCCGGTTTCGGCGGCCAGGGCGCCGAGGCGCGCCGGCCCCCGCTGCGCCAGGTAAATCAGGATCTGGCTTTGGGTCGGGGTCAGGCGCGCCGCCTCTGCCTGACGCCATTGGCCGGCCCGCAGAAAAGTGGCGATTCGGGAAAACCCGGTGGCGATCTGTGCCGTGCTGTTTTTTGTCCTGGAAGTCACGGGCTTCTCCTCTTCGAAGGGCAATATAGATAGGAGTCCTAAATAAAACAAGCCTGATCGCAATGGCATGGAAAAGGGCCGTTCATGGGGCTTCTATCGCTCCGGTGGCGGCGCCGGCACGGTGACTTGGCGGACCTCACCCAATTGATCGCGATAGCGCAGCACGATGCGCCAGCCGCGATAGCCGGCGGCATAGGCGGCGGGGTCGGGGATGGGGATCTCCCCGGTCAGGCGCTGGCTGCGCTCGACCCGCCCGCTGCCGCGGAAGAGATAGCCGAGAGAGATGTAAGGACGCACCCCGCTGGAGGAGCCGCCGGTGGCGCCGACCGCAACGCCCGGCCCCGCGTTACCGCCGCTGGCGGTCTCGCGCGTGGAAAGTTCGCGCTCGCGCGCCTGGGTGGCGCCGCCGGCCGGGTCGATCAGCAGCAGCTCGGTGACGGCGCGCCCGGGAGGGATATTGTCCACCGTCACCGTCAGCGCCTGGCCGACGGCCCGCGAGGAGATGTGCATGGGCCGTGGGGCGTCGTCCCGCGGCGCGCAGGCGCCGAGCGCCGAGACCGCGAGCAGCAGGGCAGCCATTGTAGGTCTGCGAAGGAGTCTTAAGACGTAGCTGAGGATCTGTGTCATAGTTTTTGCCAGGTCAGCCGCAGCGGCGCGGGTTTCTGAGCGGGTCTTCCGACAATATAATGCGTTGCATAGTGTGCCGCAGAGCCTGCCGCTCCGGCAGGCAGGCCTGGACAAGCGCCCGGGAAGAGCCGATGTGAAGGCCTGAGGACATCGGCGCCGGTCCCGGAAGACCGGGGCGACCAAAGGATAGCATGACCAGTTCCGCCGACATTGCCGCGCCCGGCGGCACCGCCGCCGCGCTGCCGCCCGAAGAGGCGCTGGCCGAGGCGTCGGGCGCGCAGATCGACAATCCGCGCAGCATCGTCAACCGCCGCAGGCTGATGGCGGGCCTGGGCGAGATCTTCGATGAAGTTCCCGCCGGCCCCAGGCAGCGCGCCGCCGTGCTGGCGCTGCTGAAGCAGGCGCTGGCCGCCGGCCGCGCCGAGGTGCGGCGCCGTTTCGAGGAAGAGGCCGTCAACGGCACGGCGACGGTGCGCGCCGAATCCTACCTGGTCGATCAGATCATTCGCGTGGTCTACGACCACGTCAGCCAGCGCCTCTATCCCATCGCCAATCCTTCCACCGGCGAGCGCCTGTCGCTGGTCGCCGTCGGCGGCTACGGGCGCGGCGAGCTGGCGCCGCAGTCGGACATCGACCTGCTGTTTCTGCTGCCCTACAAGCTGACCCCGCGCAGCGAGCAGGTGGTGGAAGAAATCCTCTATCTGCTGTGGGACATGGGTTTCAAGGTCGGCCACGCCACGCGGACGGTGAACGAGTGCATCCGGCTGGCCAAGGGCGACATCACCATCTGCACCGCACTGCTGGAGGCGCGCTGGCTGTGGGGCGACCAGGCGCTCTATCGCGAGATGCGCCAGCGCTTCCACAAGGACGTGCAGGCCGGCGGCGGCGCCAAGTTCATCGAGGCCAAGCTGGCCGAGCGCAAGTCGCGCCACGACCGCTTCGGCGGCTCGCGCTACGCGCTGGAGCCCAACATCAAGGAGGGCAAGGGCGGCCTGCGCGATCTGCACACCCTCTTCTGGATGGCCAAGTTCCTCTACAACGTTGACGACATTTCGACCTTGGTGCAGCGCAAGGTCTTCACCGCCGCCGAGGTGCAGCGTTTCGACAAGGCGCTGAACTTCCTGTGGAGCCTGCGCTGTCATATGCACTACATCTCCGGGCGCGCCGACGAGCGGCTGACCTTCGACATGCAGAAGGAGATCGCGCCGCGCATGGGCTTCACCCCGCACGGCGGACTGATGGACGTCGAGCGCTTCATGAAGCGCTACTTCCTCATCGCCAAGGAAGTCGGCGACCTGACCCGCATCTTCTGCGCCGTCATCGAGGCCGAGCACAACCGCCGTTCGCGCTTCCGCCTGCCGGCGCTGCGCCGGCGCCGCAAGATCGAGGGTTTCGGCCTGGAGGGCGACCGCCTCACCGTCTCCGACCCGGAGGTTTTCAGCGAGAACCCGGTGGAGATGCTGCGCATCTTCCAGGTCGCGCAGAAGCACGATCTGGATATCCACCCGGAGACGCTGCGCGGCATCACGCGCAAGCTGAAGCACATCGACAAGAACCTGCGCGCCGACCCCAAGGCCAACGCGATCTTCCTCGACATGCTGACCTCGGAGAAGGACCCGGAGACGACGCTGCGCCGCCTCAACGAGGCCGGCGTCTTCGGCCGCTTCCTGCGGGCCTTCGGGCGTGTCGTCGCGCAGATGCAGTACAACATGTATCACTCCTACACGGTGGACGAGCACACCATCTTCGCCATCGGCATCCTGCACGCCATCGAGCAGGGCGACCTGGCCGAGGCGGCGCCGATCGCCACCGAGGTGGTGCACAAGGTCCTCTCCCGGCGCGTGCTCTACATGGCGGTGCTGCTGCACGACATCGCCAAGGGGCGCGGCGGAGACCATTCGGAGCTGGGCGCCAAGGTGGCGGCCAAGGTCTGCCCGCGCCTCGGCCTCGACGAGGCGGAGACCGAGACCGTGTCCTGGCTGGTGCTGCACCACCTGGCCATGAGCGACACCGCCTTCAAGCGCGACATCGACGATCCCAAGACCATCCGCGACTTCGCCGACCTGGTGCAGTCGCCCGAGCGTCTGCGCCTGCTGCTGGTCCTGACCGTCGCCGACATCCGCGCCGTCGGTCCCAACGTGTGGAACGCCTGGAAGGCGGCGCTGCTGCGCGATCTCTACTGGCGCACGGAATCGGTGCTTGGCGGCGGCCTCGCCGCCAAGGGCCGCGACGCCCGCGTGAAGGCCGCCAAGGAAACGCTGAAGGAGAAACTGAAGCAGTCGGGCTGGACGCAGAAGGACATCGCCGCCCACCTGCGCCGCGGCTATCCCTCCTACTGGAGCGGTCTCGACTCCGACAGCCACCTGCGCCACGCGCATCTGGTGCGCGAGGCCGAACTCTCGGGCGCGCCGCTGACCGTCGACACGCGCATCGACCGCTACCGCGAAGCCACGGAGGTCACGGTCTACACTCCCGACCATCCCGGGCTGTTCAGCCGCATCGCCGGGGCCATGGCGGTGGCCGGCGCCTCGATCACCGCGGCGCGCATCTTCACGCTGTCCAACGGCATGGCGCTGGATTCCTTCTATGTGGAGGACGTCCAGGGCGGCCCGTTCGGCCAGCCGGGCAAGCTGGCGCGTCTCTCCTCGGCCATCGAGCAGTCCCTGGCCGGGCGCCTGCGCCCGCTGCAGGAGCTCAAGGCCCAGCAGTCGCCGATCCCCAGCCGCTTCAAGGTCTTCAAGGTCTCCCCGCGCGTCCTCATCGACAACAAGGCGAGCCGCAGCCACACGGTGATCGAAGTGAACGGCCGCGACCGCCCCGGCCTGCTCTATCTCGTCACCATGACGCTGACCAAGCTGGACCTGATCATCAAGTCGGCGCGCATCGCCACCTTCGGCGAACGCGCGGTCGATGTTTTCTACGTGCAGAACGCACTGGGCGCCAAGATCGAGAACAGGCAGAAGCTGCGCAGCATCGAGAAGAAGCTGCTGGCGGTCTTCGAGGAAAGCGACTGCGCGCCAAGCAAGGTGGATGGGGCCAAGAAGGATGCGGCGAAGAAGGTGACCCGCAAGTCCGTGCGCAAGGCAGCGGCCAAGAAGGCCGTCGCGAACAAGGAAGCCGCCAGGAAGGAAGCCGCCAAGAAGGCGGCGTCGAAGAAGGCCGCCGCCACCAGGGCCGGCGCCCGCAAGACCGTCGATCGCGCCGCCCCGCCCCGCAAGGCGCGTTAGCCGCCACCACCACCAGGGCCGGCGCCTGCGTCTTTCGTGCTTTGCAGTTTCGCCACATTTCTCTAAGACCTTTCGGGCATGAGCCTCGTTCGTTCCGTCGCCACCGTCGGGGGCTATACCGGCATCAGCCGCATCCTCGGCTTCGTGCGCGACATCCTGATCGCCAACGCGGTCGGCGCCAGCCCTGTGGCCGACGCCTTCTTCGCGGCCTTCCGCCTGCCCAATCTGTTCCGCCGGCTCTTCGCCGAGGGCGCCTTCAACGCCGCCTTCGTGCCGCTTTTCGCCCGCCGCCTGGAGCAGGAGGGGGAGGCTGAGGCCCGGCGCTTCGCCGAGCAGGCCCTCTCGGTGCTGGTCACCGGCCTCTTGATCCTCTTGGCGCTCTGCATGGCGGGGATGCCCTGGTTCATCTACGTCATCGGCTCGGGCTTCTCGCAGACTCCGGAGAAGCTGGCGCTGGCCGTGGAGCTGTCGCGCATCACCTTTCCCTACCTGCTGTTCATGGCGGTGGTGGCGCTCCTCAGCGGCATCCTCAACTCGCTCTACCGCTTCGCGGCGGCGGCGGCGGCGCCGATCCTGCTGAACGTCATCTTCATCGCCGCCCTGATCGTCGTGCTGCCCTTCACCGGGGCGCCGGGCCACGTCATGGCCTGGGCGGTCTGCGTCTCCGGCGCCGCGCAGTTCGTCTTTCTGGTGATCGCGGCCAAGCGCGCGGGCATGGCGCTGCGCTTCCCGCGCCCGCGCCTCACGCCGGGGGTGCGCCGCCTGCTGGTGCTCATGGCGCCGGGCCTGCTCTCGGCCGGGGCGCTGCAGATCAACATCTTCGTCGGCTCCTCCATCGCCTCCTGGCAGGAGGGCGCCTTCTCCTTCCTCTACTACGCCGACCGGGTCTACCAGTTGCCCCTGGGCCTCATCGGCATCGCCATCGGCATCGTCCTCTTGCCCGACATGGCCCGGAAGCTGCGCGCCGGCAACGAGGACCAGGCCATGCACAGCCTGAACCGCGGCCTGGAGTTCGCGCTGCTGCTGACCCTGCCGGCGACCGTGGCGCTCATCGTCATCGCCGGCCCGATCATCGGCGGCCTGTTCCAGCACGGCCGCTTCGGGGCCACCGACGCGGCGGCCACGGCGGCCGCCCTGGTCGCCTTCGCCTGGGGCTTGCCGGCCTATGTGCTGGTGAAGATCCTGCAGCCGGCCTTCTACGCCCGCGAGGACACGGTGACGCCCTTTCGCTATTCCGTGGTCTCGGTGGTCGCCAACATCGTCCTCAGCCTGGCGCTGTTCTGGCAGTTCCGCCACGTCGGCATCGCCCTGGCCACCACCCTGGCGGCCTGGCTGAACACCGGGCTGCTGATACTTTCCCTGCGGCGCTACGGCTTTTGGGCGCTGGACCGGCGCTTCCGCGCCCGCCTGCCGCGCATCGCCGCGGCGTCGCTGGGCATGGGCGCGGCGCTCTGGGGCCTCCAGTGGGCGACGGCGGCGTTTTTCGACGGAGACCGTTTCGTCGAACGGGCGATCGCCCTGGCGGTTCTGGTGGCGGCGGGCCTGGCCGTCTATGGGGCGCTGGCCTTCGGACTCGGCGCCGTCACGCGGTCCGATCTGGCGGGATCCCTGCGCCGCAAGGCCAAGGACGGCGGCGGCGCGGCGGCGGGATAGTGCGGCGGCGCGCGCTGAGACCTTGACCCTCCCGGTCCGGCCAGCGATAACCCCGGCTGCGCCGCGGCCCTCCCCTCACGGTTTCGGGGGCCGCCCACTGTCCAGTGAACATCACAGCTAAAACCATGAAACGGATCTTTTCGGGCGTTCAGCCCTCGGGCAATCTGCACCTCGGCAACTATCTGGGGGCCATCAGGAACTTCGTGGCCCTACAGAACGACTTCGACTGCATCTACTGCGTCGTCGACCAGCACGCCATTACCCTGTGGCAGGAACCCGAAGTGCTGCGCCAGCGCACCCGCGAGGTGACCGCGGGCTACCTGGCGGCCGGCATCGATCCGAAGACGTCGGTCATCTTCAACCAGTCGCAGGTCGCCGCGCATTCGCAGCTCGCCTGGGTGTTCAACTGCGTGGCCCGCATCGGCTGGCTGAACCGCATGACCCAGTTCAAGGACAAGGCGGGCAAGAACCGCGAGAAGGCGTCCTCCGGGCTCTATGTCTATCCCAACCTCATGGCCGCCGACATCCTGGTCTACAAGGCGACGCACGTCCCGGTGGGAGAAGACCAGAAGCAGCACCTGGAGCTGACCCGCGACGTCGCCCAGAAGTTCAACAACGACTACGGCGTCGACTGTTTTCCCATCGTCGAGCCGTTGATCCAGGGCGCCGCGACCCGGGTCATGTCGCTGCGCGACGGCGCCAAGAAGATGAGCAGCTCCGATGCTTCGGACGCCGCGCGCATCAACATGACCGACGACGCCGACGCGGTGGCCAAGAAGATCCGCCGCGCCACCAGCGACTCCGAATTCCTGCCCGACGCCTCGGTCGTCGGACCGGACGGCCAGTTCACCGCGGAGTTCCGCCAAGCCCGCCCGGAGGCGGCCAACCTGATGACCATCTTCGCCGCCCTGAAGGGCGAGGAGCTCTCCCAGGCGGTGGCGGAATTCGAGGGCAAGGGCTTCGCCGACCTGAAGAAGGCGCTGACCGACGTGGCCGTCGCCAGCCTCGGCCACATGGGCGCCGAGATGAAACGGATGGTGAACGACAGCCACTACGTCGACTCCGTGCTGCGTGACGGCGCCGAGCGGGCCCAGGCTCTTGCCGAGCCGATCATCAAGGAAGTCTATGATATCGTGGGCTTTCTCCGGCCCTAAGCGCCCCGGCGGCGGGGCCCCGGCGTGGGGCCCGGCGCCGACGCGCAGGCAAGAGGAAGATTGCGCGGCCTTGCCTGCCGGTGGCAGGATTCGCCCGCACGGACGCCTCGTTAGATAAGAACCGCCAAAGGAACCCCCGCATGGCCGACGTCCCTCCGTCGACGACCAGCCACCCCGCCGCTGAAACGCCAGCCGACGAGGCCGCCGCGAAGCACCGCGAGAACCGCGTTTTCCTGGTGGTGGTCGACGAAACCGAGGAAATGCGCGTCGCCCTGCGCTTCGCCGCCCTGCGGGCACGCAGCACCGGGGGCAAGGTCGCCATGCTCTACGTGGTCGAGCCCTCGGATTTCCAGCACTGGATGTCGGTCGGCGACCTGATGCGCGAGGAGGCCCGCACCGAGGCCGAGCAGGTGCTGCAGCGCCTGGCGACCGAGGTCAGCGAGCTGGCCGGATCCCTGCCGGTGCTCTATGTGCGCGAGGGCGACCGCCGCGACGAACTGCTGGCGCTGCTGGACGAGGAGCCCAACATCTCGATCCTGGTGCTGGGCGCCTCCACCGGCAAGCGCGGGCCCGGCCCCCTCGTATCGGCCATGACCGGTAAGTTCTTGGGACGCCTGCACATTCCCGTGACCATCGTGCCGGATTCCATGACCGTCGAAGACATCGACGCAGTGACCTGACGCGGCCGGACCCGCCGGCCCCCGCCATATCTTGACTAAAGCTGACCGAATTGGTCAGATTTGGATCTTGGCGCTTGAAGCTGGGCTCTCCGGAGCCCAGATTGAGCGTGAAGCCTTGAGGAGACAGCGTCCCATGTTCATTCAGACCGAACAGACCCCCAACCCGGCGACCTTGAAGTTCCTGCCGGGGCGCGAGGTACTCGCCGAGGGCACGGCCAACTTCACCTCCGCGGAGGACGCGGCGCGCTCGCCGCTTGCCGAACGCCTCTTCGCGGTCGAGGGCGTGGTCGGCGTCTTCTTCGGCACCGATTTCGTCTCCGTCACCAAGGAAGACTCGCGCGAATGGTACCTGCTGAAGCCGGCCATCCTCGGCGTCGTCATGGAGCACTTCACCGCCGGCCGTCCGGTCATGCTGGAAGACGCAGCTTCGGGCGATGAGGGTCACAGCGAGTCCGGCGAGGACAGCGAGGTGGTCAGCCAGATCAAGGAACTGCTCGACACCCGCGTGCGCCCGGCGGTGGCCCAGGACGGCGGCGACATCGTGTTCCGCGGTTTCGACAAGGGCGTCGTCTATCTGCACATGCAGGGCGCCTGCCAGGGGTGCCCCAGTTCGACCGCCACCTTGAAGATGGGGATCGAGAACATGCTGCGGCACTACATTCCCGAGGTCGTCGAGGTCCGCCCCGTTCTCTGAGGGACCGCGCCTTTTCCATCTCCCACATTGCTGACGCCGTCATCGCGGTTTTCTCCCGGCCGCGCCGGGGCCGGACCGCCGTGCCCCGCGGCAAGCGCTTGAAAAAACGAAACTTGCGCCGGCCGGCCGCCCGGCCGGTGAATGCCGCGGCCCCGCCCCTTCGATAACGGAATCTTCGCGAAGCCGGCCTAGGCTTGTCTCCCGATCGGGACGGCACGGCGAATATCCACAACAAGCGAGGCGCAGCGGCGATGGTGGCACAGGTGGCGGCGAAGGTCGCTGAATGGCAACCGGTAGTGGAGCGCTACGCCAGACTGGGGAATCGTCATCTGGCGGGCCGCGTGGTCCTGCTTTGCGGGCTCTTCGGAGTCTTTCTGCTGGCGGCCCTGCGGTTCGGAGCCGAGCCCCTGCCCCGTTCGGCCTGGCAGGAACTGGGCCTGGCCAGCGAGGCCCCGGCGTTGCGCCGAATCTATGTCCGCGACGCGGAGAACCTGGTCCGGATCTTCGCCGACAGCGGCTACCGTCTGGAGGCCGTGAAGAACGGCGCGCCGGTACCGCGCCTTTCCGTCACCGCCCTGCCGCGCGACATGGAGGCCGTCTCCGACAGCGAGGCGCGCAAGCGCCTTTTTCTGCGCACCCTGCTGCCGCTGGTGCTGCAGGTCAACGCGGAGCTGCGTCAGGCGCGCGCCAAGGTGATCGCCGCCCTGGACGCCCGGGCGGCGGGCCGCCTGGGCGCCACGGACGCGCTCTGGCTCGACAGCGTCGCCGAATGGTATGGCGCCGCGCCGGGCGACGCCGCCGATCTTTTGAGCCGTATCGACG
Organism: Pelagibius sp. CAU 1746; assembly: GCF_039839785.1. Taxonomy (NCBI): domain Bacteria; kingdom Pseudomonadati; phylum Pseudomonadota; class Alphaproteobacteria; order Rhodospirillales; family Rhodovibrionaceae; genus Pelagibius; species Pelagibius sp. CAU 1746. The sequence continues at coordinate 610,990 of NZ_JBDOQT010000001.1, read as the reverse complement.
CGGTGCCGCCCAGCCTGGCGCTGGCCCAGGCCGCCCAGGAAAGCGGCTGGGGCACCTCGCGCTTCGCGCTTCGCGCCAACGCGCTCTTCGGCCAGCGTAGTTGGGGCGACGACGCCGAAGGCCTGAGGCCGGCCGCGGCGGCCCGGCGCGACTTCAAGGTGCGTGGCTTTCCCGACCTGATGAGCGCGGTGCGCGCCTACCTGCACAACCTGAACAGCCATCGCGCCTACCAGGATCTGCGCCAACGCCGTGCGCGGGCGCGGGCGCTGGGCACGCCGCTGCACGCCCTTAATCTGGTGGGCGGCCTCAAGAGCTATTCCGAGGAAGGTCAGTCCTACGTGCTCGCGCTCAGCGAACTCATCACCAGCAATGGCCTGCAGGCCCTGGACGGCGCGAAGCTCGGGAAGCTCGCCCCGGGGCAATAGCGTCAGGGCGCCGCGGCCTTCGCCACCACGAACTGGGTTCCGAACCAGCGCCAGCGGCCGCTGGCGTCGCGCAGGGTGCAGTTGATGCGCACCCGCCCGGCGGGCAGCGGCGCGGCGAAGCGCAGCTCGATACGCTGATCCAGCTTCATGACCTCCGGCGCGCCCGTTGAGGCGAAGCAGTCGAGGCCGCTCAGGTTGCCCAGGTCCGCGGTCACCGTGAAGCCGAAGTTGGGCGGATTCCGCCCGGCCTCGCCGACGCTCATGTCGGCCGGGGTGATCTCGCCCACCGGCAGCGGCAGGGCGTTGGTCACCAGCCGGAAGCGGTCCATGTCGCCGTAAGCCTCGTTCAGCGGAAAGCGCGGCAGGGTGAAACGGTCGCTCGTCTCGCCCAGGGCGCCGGAGTGCTGGCCGAAGGCCGCCGTGAAGCCGGCGTCGATCACGACCTGGCGCAGCGCCAGGCTGGCCTCGCCATAGGGATAGGCGAAGATGGTCGGTACCGCGCCCAGCTCGGCCGTGAAACGCCGGCTGGCCTGGTCCAGGTCGGCGCGTTGTTCGGCCGGGCTCTGCCAGGCCATGTGGGCGTGGCCATGGCCATGATGGCCAATGGTCACCAGCGGGTCGGCGGCCATCTCGCGCAGCTGCGCCCAGCTCATGTAGCCGGGCAGGCCCAGGTCCAACGGCTCGGTGGAGGCGAAGACGGTGACCGGCAGTCCGGCCGCTTTGAGGCGCGGCCAGGCCTCCCGGTAGACCGAGATCGCGGCGTCGTCGATGGTGATCGCGACGCTGCGTTCGGGCAGGGCGGCGCCGCTGGCGAGCCGCGCCAGGATGTCGGGCAGCGCCAGGACCCGGTACCTGCCCGAAGTCAGTTCGGCCAAGTGGGCCTCGAACTGCTCCAGGCGCACCGAGGTGGACGGCAGGCTGTCCTCGCCGAAGCGGTGGTACATCAGGACCGCCGCACCGCTGTCGGCGGACTGCCGTGAGGGGGCCTCTTGGGCCGCCGCCAGGGGCGTGGCGCCCAGCCAGAGCGTTCCCGCCAGCCAGAGCGTTCCCATCAGGCAAAGCGCAGGCGCCAGGCGGCGCGCCTGGGCTTGGGCTGCGTGGCTGTGAACGATGCGTCGCATGGCTGCTTTCTCCGTCGGCCTTTTTGGGCGACTTGTCCTGGCTGGCACTGCCCTGGCGGCCGCGCCCGGCGATCCGGCGCGGCAGGGCGGACTTGCCGGTCCCGGCGCCGGCGGCCAAGCTGGGCCGGTCCGACGCGATCCCGGGGCCGGTTCCTCACCCTTGGGGCCTCCGGGGCGGCCGGCGGCAACCGCGGCGTGCAGAGCGTGGCGAGTGGAGCTTAAGAAAGGAATAAGGCTGTGAACGAATTCTTGAGCGATACCGGCCTGGACAAGATTTTTCGCCAAGCCCGCACCCACACGGCCTGGTGCGGCGAGACGGTCAGCGACGTGCTCCTGGAAGCGGTCTACGATCTCGCCAAGATGGGGCCGACCAGCATGAACGGCTGTCCGCTGCGGGTCGCCTTCCTTCGCAGCGGGGCGGCCAAGGAGAAGCTCCGCCCCTGCCTCAGCGCCGGCAACGTCGAGCAGACCATGGCCGCGCCGGTCACCGCCATCATCGCCTACGACCTGGCCTTCTACGAGTGGCTCCCCAAGCTGGCGCCGCGCCGCGACGGGGCCAAGATCTTCGGCGGCAAGGAGGCGCTGATCCAGGAAACGGCGATGCGCAACGGCAGCCTGCAGGGCGCCTACTTCATCATAGCCGCCCGCGCGCTGGGGCTGGACTGCGGGCCCATGTCGGGTTTCAGCCGCGCCAAGGTCGACGCGGCCTTCTTCGCCGGCACCACCTGGCGCTCCAACTTCCTGTGCAACCTGGGTCACGGCGATCCCGCGGCGCTGCGCCCGCGCGCGGCACGGCTGGACTTCGACGAGGCCTGCCGGTTGCTATAACCCGGCCCGGCGCTATAACCCGGGGATAGGCTTGCGGCGGATGCCCGCTCTGCGCACTTCAGGCGGCCATGAGGGGGCGTGGCGCGGCGGCGTCGGTCAGCAGAGGAAAGCGCTGAGGCTCGAAGAGTTGATAATGCCACCATTCGAAACGGTTCCAGTCCCATCCGGCCGCGGTCATCAGGCCCAGCAGCAGGGCGCGGTTGCGCTGCACCTCCGCCGGCAGGTCGCTGCGCGCATGGTGCGAGGCGGCGGTGAAGTCGTCGAAGGGCGTGCCCATGTCCAGCTCCTTGCCGCCGGCCGCCTCCACCAGCGTCAGGTCGACGGCGATGCCCCGCGAATGGCAAGAGCCGACGCGCGGGTCGGCGACGAATTCGGGATCGGGGAAGACCTCCCACAGCCGCCACTGCGCCTCCACCGGGCGGAAGGCGTCGAAGATCTTGAGCCGCAGGCCGAGCGGCGCGGCCAGCGCGCAGGCGCGTTGCAGCGCCGCCGCGGCCTCCGGGTGGAGCTGCGCCTCGGCGCGGGCATAGATGCATTTGCCAGTGACGTTGTCCTGGGTGGCGTAGGCCAAGGCGATGTCCAGATCGAAATCCGGCGTGTGCAGGGAAACGAGGCTCATGGAGGAAGGGGTCTCCGCAAAGGCGATCGGGTCGGCGCTCCTGTTAGCACGCGGCGCGGCGCTCCGGATAGTCCGCGATGAAGGAAGGCGCCACGAAGACCGAGGTGTCGGCACTGCTGGCCATGGACGCGGCAGGGGGCTCCTGCTCGGTGGCGCTCTGGGCGGAAGGCGGCATCGCTGCCCGCCGCTTCAGTGCCATGGCGCGCGGCCAATCGGAGCGCCTGGTGCCCATGATCGGCGAGGTGATGGACGAATGGGGCGGCGGCTTCTCCGGGCTCGATGCCCTGGCGGTGACCACCGGCCCGGGCGGCTTCACCGGGGTGCGCATCGGCCTTGCCACCGCGCGCGGCCTGGCTTTGGCCCGCCGCCTGCCTTTGATCGGCGTCTCCTCCTTCGAGGTGGCGGCGGCGGCCGCGAGCGCGCCGGAGCGCGCCGGCCGGCGGGTCCTGGCGGTGCTCGATTCCAAGCGCAACGAGGTTTTCGCCCAGCTTTTCGACGAGGCACTCGCGGAGATCGGGTCGCCCTTGGAGACCGCGCTGGCCGATCTGGCGGCGGCCCTGCCCCCCGGCGGCGGGCCCCTGGTGCTGACCGGCGACGTGGCGCCGCGGGCTTTGGCGGCGCTGCAGGCGGCCGGACAGGGCGATGCGGTGCTGGCCGCCGCCGCGGGACCGGCCGATGCGGCTTTGCTGGCCGAGCGCGCGGCGCTGCGCGACCCGGCGGCGGCGGGGCCGGTGCAGCCCGTCTACCTGCGCCCGCCGGACGTGACCCCGCCCAAGCCGCCGTCCGGCGCGGGCCGGGACCCGGCGGCGTGACGGCCGCCACGATCCGGCCGGCCGGTCCCTGCGATGTGGCGTTGCTGGCCGAGTTGTACCGCCGCTGCTTCGATCCCGCGGCGGGCGGGGCCTTCGCGGGGACGCCGTGGAGCGCGCGCTCCCTGGCCGAGGTCATGGCCCTGCCGGGCGCGTTCTGCCTGCTGGCGACGACGGAGGGCCCGGAGGGCAGGGAACCGGCGGGTTTCCTGCTGGCCCAGGTGCTCTTCCACGACGCCGAGCTTCTGACCCTGGGGGTGCTGCCGGAGCGCCGCCGGAGCGGGCTGGGCGGCCGCCTGCTGCAGGCCGCCCTGGCGGAGTCGGCGCGCCGCGGGGCCGGGCGGATGACCCTGGAGGTGGCGGAGAGCAACGCCGTGGCCCAGGCGCTCTACCGCGCCGCCGGCTTCGCTGAGGCCGGCCGGCGTAGGAATTATTACCGATTGGCCGGCGACGGGAGCCTGGATGCCGTGGTCCTCGCGCGCGATCTGGAGGGCCCGGAAAATCCTCCCAGCGCCCGCTGAGCGGCCCGGCGCGGCGGTTTTGGTAATGCGCGGGAGTTTTTGCGAAGCATTTCTAACTAAATGAAGGCGAGTGAAATTAGGCCGATTACAGTACTAAAAGGCATTTTTGCTGTTTCTGACTATTGTTTTTTCTGTTCAATAATGTTGATTCTTGCTTGTGGAGTTTTTATATAAGCCACAGGGATTTCGAGGAGTTGAATAGGTCAATGTCCGATCAAGCGAAGCAAAGCGAATTGCTTTCTTTGACGACAAACATCGTCGCAGCACATGTTTCCAATAATTCTGTCGCGGTCGCGGACCTGCCGATGATTATACGCGACGTTTACGAAACGCTTTCCAATGTCGGGACGACGCGGGAGCGGGAGCCCGAGCGTCCTTCCCCGGCGGTGCCGATCAAGAAATCGGTCACCCCGGAATACATCGTCTGCCTGGAAGACGGTAAGAAGCTTAAGATGCTGAAGCGGCACCTCAAGACCGCTTACGATATGTCGCCGGAAGACTATCGGGAGCGTTGGGGGCTGCCGGCCGACTATCCCATGGTGGCGCCGAACTATGCCAAGCAGCGCAGCAAGCTGGCCAAGCAGATCGGCCTGGGGACGCGCGCGCGCCGCAAGGGATGAACGATAGCGCCCCCCGGCAGTGGGGCGGCGACGGAGAACGGCGCCTCCGCCATTAGGCGGGCGGCGCTTTTTCCGTTATAATCCGGGTTTCGGTCCGACGCGCCCCGCGCGGCGGGCCGTCAGGACGCTTAGATAGGGTATGACAGGGCTTGGTTTCGGTTATGGGCGATCGCCTGGAAAAGCTGTGCGTCGAAAAGGGTCTGAAGATGACCGAGCAGCGCCGCGTCATCGCGCGCGTGCTGTCGGAGTCGACGGACCATCCCGATGTGGAACTCGTCTATCAGCGCGCCATCGAGCGCGATCCGCGCATCTCCATCGCCACGGTCTATCGCACGGTCAAGCTCTTCGAGGAGGCCAGCATCCTGGAGCGGCACGACTTCGGCGATGGCCGAGCCCGCTACGAGGAGCGCCCCGAAGAGCATCACGACCACCTGATCGACGTGAAGACCGGTGAAGTCGTGGAGTTCTCCAACGAGGAGATCGAGCGCCTCCAGGCCGAGGTGGCCAAGGCGCTGGGCTACCGCTTGGTCGATCACCGCCTGGAACTTTACGGCGTGCGGATCGACAAGCGCGACGAAGACGGTAAAGCCGGCAACAACGCCTGAGGTCCCCAGCGTCACCCCGTGAAGGGGCGGCATCCGGCGCCTTGAGGCCGGGACTTCGGGAAGGGAGCAATATGAGTCTCGCGGAAGCGAAATCGGACCGCCCCGTCGACGTCGCCGTCGGCAACCTGCGTATCCGCCTGGCCGAGGACGCGGCCGAGATCCGCGCCGCCCAGGCCCTGCGCTATCGTGTGTTCTACGAAAGCATGGCCGCCAAGCCGACGCCGGAGATGGCGGCGGCGCGGCGGGATTTCGATTCCTTCGATGACTACTGCGATCACCTGCTGGTCTTCGACGAAGACCGCGGCAGCGGCCCCGGCGCGGTGGTCGGGACCTACCGCGTGATGCGGCGCGAGGGCGCGGCCAGGCGCGGCCAGTTCTATTCCAGCGACGAATACGAGATCGACAACCTGACGGCCTATCCGGGCGAGATCCTGGAACTGGGACGGTCCTGCGTCGACCCGACCTTCCGCAGCGGCGCCACCATGCAGTTGCTGTGGCGCGGCATCGCCGAATACGTCTTCTACTACGACATTTCCATCATGTTCGGCTGCGCCAGCCTGCCGGGGACCGACCCGCAGGAGCTGCGCATGCCGCTGGCCTATCTCCACCATCACCACCTGGCCCCGCCGGCGCTGCGCGCCCGCGCGGTGGCCGATCGCTATGTCGCCATGGACCTGCTGCCGCCCGAACAAGTCGATATCGTCCGGGCGCGCCAGGCGCTGCCGCCGCTGATCAAGGGCTACCTGCGCCTCGGCGGCTTCGTCGGCGACGGCGCCGTGGTCGACTGGGAATTCGGCACCACCGACGTCTGCATCGTGGTGAAGACCGATCTGGTGACCGAGAAATACCGTCGCCACTACACGCGCGACGACCAGGCCGGTGGCGCGGACGGCGACGGCAAAGCATCTGGTGGAGGGGCATGACGGCACCCAGCATCGGCTCGCCGACCACCGCCCTTGTCCGCCTGCTGGCCTACGCCGGCCTCACCCTTGCCTTGATGCCGGTCCAGTCGCTCGCCGTGGCTCTGGCCTGGCCGCTGCGCAAGCGGTTGCCGCAGTGGTACCACAGGCAGACCTGCCGGATCCTCGGCATCCGGATCGAATGCCATGGCCGCCGGGCGCGCCGGCACCCGACGCTCTATGTCGCCAACCACGTGTCCTATCTGGACATCGAGGTTCTGGGGGCGCTGCTCAGGGCTTCCTTCGTGGCCAAGGCCGAGGTCGCGACCTGGCCGTTCTTCTCCTGGCTGGCAAAGCTGCAGGAGACGGTTTTCGTGGAGCGCCGGGTACAGCGCGCCGCCGAGCACCGCGACGAGATGGCCCGCCGGCTGGACGCGGGCGACGACCTGATCCTCTTTCCCGAGGGCACCTCGGGCGACGGCAACGGGATCCTGGCCTTCAAGAGCGCGCTGTTCTCGGTCGCGGAGCGCCGGCCGCACGGCCAGGCCCTGACCGTGCAGCCGGTGTCGGTCAGCTACACAAGACTCGACGGACTGCCCCTGGGCCGCTATCTAAGGCCGTTTTTCGCCTGGTACGGCGATATGGAACTGGGCAACCACCTCTGGCACGCCATCAGCCTGGGCCGGGTGACGGTGGTGGTGGAGTTCCACGAGCCGGTGACGATCGATCAGTTCGGATCGCGCAAGGCCCTGAGCGATCATTGTTATGGAGTGGTGGCGCGCGGCGTGGCGGCGGCCCTCGCCGGGCAGCGCCAGCCCGCGCTGCCCGCCCCCGGCGGGTCCGGGCAGGGCGCCGTGACGGCGGCGTGACGGGGTGGAGCGGTTGAAAGTTGGAATGCCGATGGCAAGGGAACGGGAAGGCGCAAAGGTGACGGAGCGGATGGACGGCAAGGCGAAGAAGCGGCTGTTCATAAAGACCTACGGCTGTCAGATGAACGTCTATGATTCGACGCGCATGGCCGACGTGCTGGCGCCGCTCGGCTATGAGGCGGTGGACAGCCCGCGCGGCGCCGACATGGTGATCCTCAATACCTGCCATATCCGCGAGAAGGCGGCGGAGAAGGTCTTTTCCGAGCTCGGCCGCCTGCGCGTCTTCAAGCAGGAGCGCGCGGAGGCCGGCGGCGAGATGCTGCTGGCCGTGGCCGGCTGCGTCGCCCAGGCGGAGGGTGAGGAGATCCTGCGCCGCGCCCCGCAGGTCGACCTGGTCTTCGGGCCGCAGACCTATCACCGCCTGCCGGAGCTGGTGGCCAAGACCGCGCGGGCCGGCGCCAAGCACGAGGGGCGCGGGCGCGGGGTGCTGGACATCGACTTCCCCGAGGAATCCAAGTTCGACCATCTGCCCGAAGAAACCGTTCCCCAGGGGGCGGCGGCCTTCGTTTCGGTGCAGGAAGGCTGCGACAAGTTCTGCAGCTTCTGCGTCGTGCCCTACACCCGCGGCGCCGAATATTCGCGCCCGGCCGCGGCGGTGCTTGATGAGGCGCGCCGCCTGGCGGCGGCGGGGGTGCAGGAAATCACCCTGCTGGGCCAGAACGTCAACGCCTACCACGGCGAAGCACCAGGGGCTTCAGGGGACGGCCGCACTTGGTCGCTGGGCCGGCTGATCCGTGCCCTGGCGGAGATCGACGGCCTGACGCGCCTGCGCTACACCACCTCACACCCCCTCGACATGGACGACGAACTGATCGCCGCCCACGGCGAGGTGGAGAAGCTGATGCCCTATCTGCACCTGCCGGTGCAGTCGGGCTCCGACCGCATTCTGGCGGCCATGAACCGGCGCCACAGCGCGGCGGACTATCTGAAGATCGTCGAGCGGCTGCGCAAGGCGCGGCCGGACCTGGCATTGTCCTCCGACTTCATCGTCGGCTTCCCCGGCGAGAGCGAGGCAGACTTCGCAGCCACCCTGAAACTGGTGAACGAGGTCGGCTACGCCCAGGCCTATTCCTTCAAGTACAGCCCGCGCCCCGGCACCCCTGCCTCCGTGGAGGAGGCCCAGCTTTCCGAAGCGGTCAAGGCCGAGCGTCTGGCCGGGCTGCAGCAATTGCTGGGCGAACAGGCCCTGGCCTTCAATTCCACCTGCGTGGGGCGCGACCTGCCGGTGCTGCTGGAGCGCCCCGGCCGCAAGCCGGGCCAACTGGTCGGGCGCAGCCCCTACATGCAGGCGGTGCACGTCGCGGTGCCGGAGGTGGCGCTGCGGCGCCTCACCGGGACCGTGATGCCCGTACGTATCGACGCCGCCCACACCAACAGTCTGACCGGCCGGCCGATCGTCGGCGCGGGGGTCGGCGGCGCGGGGGGCGTCGACGAGGCGGCGGCCTCTCCGCTTTCCCCGGGCCCCAAATCGCCCATGGCTCCCACGGCCTCCACGGCAAGGATCACAGCTTGAGCTCGGACAGTCTCCCCGGCGTCACGTCAGGCCAGGCCGGCGAAGCGACCTACATCCAGTTCGACGACAACTCTCTGTTGCCGCTGCTCTACGGCGAGCACGACCAGAACCTGCTGCGCATCGAACAGCAGCTCGGCGTCAGCCTGGCCTCGCGCGGCAACCGCCTGGCCATTTCCGGCCCCGCGGAGTCCGTCGAGGTGGCGAACGCGGCCCTGACGGCGCTCTACCAGCGCCTGAAGAAGGGGCTCGACGTCGGCGACGGCGAGGTCGACGCGGTGGTCCGCATGGCCACCCAGGCGCCGGCTGAGGAGAGCGGCCACGAGGCGGTGCGCGCCATCCATGCCGACGACCTGGCGATCAGCACCCGAAAGCGCCGCCTGACGCCGCGCTCGCCGGGGCAGAAGTCCTACATTCAGGCGCTGCGCAGCCACGAGCTGGTCTTCGGCATCGGCCCGGCGGGCACCGGCAAGACCTACCTGGCCGCGGCCATGGCCGTTTCCATGCTGATCGAGGGCGCGGTGGAGCGCATCATCCTCTCGCGCCCGGCGGTGGAGGCGGGCGAGCGCCTGGGCTTCCTGCCCGGCGACCTGCACGAAAAGGTCGACCCCTACCTGCGCCCGCTCTACGACGCGCTCTACGACATGCTGCCGGCCAATCAGGTCGCCAGCCGCATCGCCAACGGCGAGATCGAGGTGGCGCCCCTCGCCTTCATGCGTGGGCGCACCCTGTCCAACGCCTTCATCATCCTCGACGAGGCGCAGAACACCACGCCGGTGCAGATGAAGATGGCGCTGACCCGCCTGGGCGAGAACAGCCGCATGGTGGTGACCGGCGATCTGTCGCAGATCGACCTGCCGCGCGGCGCCCCTTCGGGGTTGCGCGAGGCGGCCGACATCCTGGCCAATATGGACGGCGTGGCCTTCGTGCAGTTCACGGCGGCCGACGTGGTGCGACATTCCCTGGTGACTCGGATCGTGCGCGCCTATGCTGCCCATGATGCTGGCAAGACTGGAGAAGGAGACCTCTTCGGCGGGGACAAATAGTCCGTTTGGGCGGCGCCTTCCGCAGGCGGCGCCCCGGCAGTCCCGCGCTCCGCGGAACCATGAGCGACGACCCTGGAAGTAGTAGCTTGGAAATCGCCGTGTCGGTCACCGACCCGGCCTGGTTGGATGCCGTCGGCGACCTGGAGTTGCGGGCAAGGACGGCGGTGCGCACGGCCCTGAAACGCGCGGCCCCCGCATTGCTGGAGGCCGGTCCGCTGGAAATCTCCACGGTCTTTGCCGACGACGCCGCGCAGCGGATCCTGAACCGCGACTGGCGCGGCAAGGATCGCCCGACCAACGTTCTGTCCTTTCCCAATATGGACGAGGCGCCCGCTGCGCGCGCGGCCGGGACCGACGGCCCGCCGCGGCTGCTGGGCGACGTCGTCCTGGCGCGGGAAACGGTGCTGGGCGAGGCGGCCGAACAGGGCAAGAGCCCGGCCGACCATGTCACCCACCTGCTGGTCCACGGCCTGCTGCACCTGCTGGGTCACGACCACGAAACCGCGGCGGAGGCGGAGGCGATGGAAGCCCTGGAAAGGGAGATCCTCGGCGCGCTGGACATCGCCGATCCCTACGCCCCCCAAACGGCCGGGCAAGCCGCGCCGGAGGCAAGTCATGGCTGATTCCTCCAGCAGCCGCGTCGGACGCGGCAACGGCCATGCCGGGCCGGGGCTGTGGCAGCGCTTCCGCAACTTCCTGAAAGGCCGCCAGGGCGAGGCGCACCTGCGCGAGACCCTGGAAGAGATCATCGACGAGATCAAGGAGGTCGAGGGCGAAGAAGAGAACGCCCAGCCGATCTCCAGCGACGAGCGCGTCATGCTCTCGAACATCCTGCGCCTGCGCCACCTCACCGCCTACGACGTCATGGTGCCGCGCGCCGACATCGTCGCCGTCGACCTGGACACGCCGATCGACGAACTGATCGACTTGATGAGCGGCGCCGGCCACTCGCGCCTGCCGGTCTACCGCGACACCCTGGACGAGGTGGTGGGCATCGTCCATATCAAGGACGTGCTGCACCACATGAAGGACGGCGCCGACGCGCGGCCCTTCGATCTGGTCGATCTGGTGCGCCGCATACTGGTGGTGGCGCCCTCCATGCGCGTGCTCGATCTGCTGCTGGAGATGCGCCTGTCGCGTGTCCACATGGCGCTGGTGGTCGATGAATTCGGCGGCATCGACGGCCTCATCACCATCGAGGACCTGGTCGAGGAGATCGTCGGCGAAATCGAGGACGAACACGACGTCGCCGTCGGCCCGAAGCTGATCGAGCGGCCCGACGGCAGTCTCATCGCCGACGCCCGCACGACCATCGAGGAGTTCGAGGACAAGGTCGGCCCGGTGCTCTCCGAAGAGGAGCACGACGAGGACATCGACACCTTGGGCGGGCTCCTGTTCTCCCTGGCCGGCCGCGTGCCGGACCGCGGCGAACTGGTGAAGCACCCGCCCAGCGGCATCACCTTCGAGGTGCTGGAGGCCGACCCGCGCCGGGTCAAGCGCCTGCGCCTGCGCAACGTCGCCTCGCGCCCAGCCGACGACGGCGGCGAGAGCCGATGATCGCCGCGGACAAGGCGGCCGCGGCGGCGCGGCCGCTGCGGATGGCGTACGTCCTGGGCGGCCTCGCCGGCTGGCGCCGTCTGCTCGCGGCGGCGCTCTGCGGTGCCCTGGCGGCGGCGGCGCTGCCGCCCTTCTATCTCTTTCCCCTGCTGCTGCCGGCCTTCGTCGCCGTCTTCTGGATGCTGGAGGGTGCCTCCGGCGGCCGTCAGGCGGCGCTGACCGGCTGGGCTTTCGGTACCGGGCATTTCGCTGCCGGACTCTACTGGGTCGGGATCGCTTTTCTGGTCGATGCCGATCGCTTCGGCTGGGTCATGCCCTTCGCCGTGGCCGGCCTCGCCGCCGGCCTGGCGCTCTTTCCCGCGCTCAGCTTCTGGTGCGCCTGGCTGGCGCGGGAGCGCTTCCGGCTTTCCGGCGTCGCCCTAGTCCTGGCTTTCGCCGCCGCCTGGCTGGTCGGCGAGGGCCTGCGTGCCTGGATCCTCACCGGCTTTCCCTGGAATCTGCTCGGCACGGTCTGGGCTTTTTCGGCGGCGCCGTTGCAACTCGCCGCTTACGGCGGGGTCTGGCTGCTGAGCCTGATCACCGTCGCCGCGGCGGCGGCGCCGGCGCTGCTGGCCGACCCGCGGGGGCGTTCGCCGCGCGGCCTCGCCGCGGTGGCGCTGCTGGTGCTGCTGCCGGCGCTGTCCTGGGGATTCGGGGCCTGGCGGCTCGCCGCCGCGCCGGCGCCGGGCAGCGCCGTCGTGGAGGATGTGCGCCTGCGCCTGGTGCAACCCGCCATCCCCCAGGCGCTGAAGTGGCGCGCCGACCGCAAGGCCGCCAATCTGCGCCTTCAGGCCGAGCTGTCGCTGGCGCCCGGCTACGAGGACCGCACGGTGATCATCTGGCCCGAGACGGCGGTGCCCTACCTGCTGGCCGCCGAGCCGCGCCTGCGCGAGGAGCTGGCCGGCATCGTGCCGCCAGGCGGCTATCTCATCGCCGGGGCGCCGCGGGTGGCGCCGGAGGATCCTCAGGGCGACATCTGGAATTCGCTGCACGCCCTGGACGGACAGGGCGCGATCGTCGCCACCTACGACAAGGCGCACCTGGTGCCCTTCGGCGAATACACGCCGCTGCGCTCGCTGCTCGGGATCGCCAAGCTCACCGCCGGCGCGCGCGATTTCACCGCGGGCCCGGGCCCGCAAACCCTCGCCCTGCCCGGCCTGCCGGCCTTCTCGCCGCTGATCTGCTACGAGGTCATCTTTCCCGGCGCGGTGAAGCCGGGCCCGGAGGCGCCCGGGGCGCCGGGGCCGCGATGGCTGCTGAATCTCACCAACGACGCCTGGTTCGGCGATTCCTCCGGCCCATACCAACATTTTGCCGCCGCCCGTCTGCGGGCGGTTGAAGAAGGTCTCCCGGTAGTTCGCGCAGCAAACAATGGAATTTCAGCGGTAATCGATTCCTACGGGCGAGTTATCGATCGAATCAATCTCAATGATCGCGGTATTTTGGATGTTAGCCTACCCGAAGCTGCTATAGAGCCCACGATCTATTCTTATGCGAGTAACCTATTGTATTTGATTGAACTGCTTTTCATTACGTGTGTTATATTTGTGGCGCGGCGTTTTATTTGATAGCTTAGGACCTCTAGGGCTTGACGAATCAACTAGGTGTTGGCATACATCGGTATGCCTTTAGTCCTACGGTTCTAACTATATCCTTCACATGAGGTGAGATGCGGATGGCGCGACGCGGCATGCCGCCGGGTGACCGCCCGCTTGGCGGACCCAATCCGGTTGATGTTCATGTCGGCAGCAGAGTCCGTTTACGGCGGACGCTTCTCGGCATGAGCCAGGAAAAGCTCGGCGAGGCCATTGGCCTCACTTTTCAACAGGTTCAGAAGTACGAACGGGGAGCCAACCGGGTCGGCGCCAGCCGCCTGTTCGATCTGTCGCGCGTCCTCGACGTGCCGGTCGGCTTCTTTTTCGACGAGATGCCCGACGACGTGGCGGCCAGCTCGCCCGCGCAGGCGCCGGGCCGCGATCAGCCGCCGCCCGAGCAGGAACTGGATCCGATGGTGAAGCGCGAGACGCTGGAGCTGGTGCGGGCTTACTACAAGATCGACGAGCCCAGCGTACGCAAGCGCCTGTTCGAGATGACCAAAGCTTTGGCCGCGGCGAGCGGCGCCGCCATGGTGCCGAAGCCCGAGGACTAGGCGCCTCCTTACTTCCCGGAATCGAAAAACCTTTCGTTTGGCAGCGGCGTGCAAGTGTTCTTGCATTTGCGCTTGCGCGTCGCTATTCCCACCGGGCTTAGTCCAAAACCCTTGGCCCGAACGGCGGGAGCATCGCAGTGCGCAACGGCAACTACCTCTTCACCAGCGAATCCGTTTCGGAAGGACATCCGGATAAGGTCTGCGATCGGATTTCCGATGCGATTGTCGACACCTATCTGACGCACGACCCCCATGCGCGCGTCGCCGTGGAGACTCTCGCGACCACCAACCGGGTGGTGCTGGCCGGTGAGGTGCGCGGCCCCGAGGACGTCACCAAAGAGGTCATGGAGCAGGTCGTGCGCGCCGCGGTGAAGGAAATCGGCTACGAGCAGGACGGTTTCCACTGGAGCCGGATGATGGTTGAGAACTACGTCCATGCCCAGTCCGTCGACATCGCCCAGGGCGTCGACGCCGCGGGCAACAAGGACGAAGGCGCCGGCGACCAGGGCATCATGTTCGGCTACGCCTGCCGCGAGACCGAGAGCCTCATGCCGGCGCCGATCCATCTCTCCCACTCCATCCTGCGCTCGCTGGCCGAAGCGCGGCACTCCGGCGCCGAGCCGGGCCTCGGCCCCGACTCCAAGAGCCAGGTGACGCTGGAATACGTCGACGGCAAGCCCGTGCGCGCCACCTCCATCGTGGTCTCCACCCAGCACAGCGGCGATCTGGACCAGGACGAGGTGCGCGAGATCGTGCGCCCGCACGTGGTCAACGTGCTGCCCGCAGGCTGGATGTGCCCGGAAGAGGAGTTCTACGTGAACCCCACCGGCCGCTTCGTCATCGGCGGCCCGGATGGCGACACCGGCCTGACCGGGCGCAAGATCATCGTCGACACCTACGGCGGCGCGGCTCCGCACGGCGGTGGCGCCTTCTCCGGCAAGGACCCGACCAAGGTGGACCGCTCCGCCGCCTACGCGGCGCGCTACCTGGCCAAGAACGTGGTGGCCGCCGATCTGGCCGATCACTGCACCATCCAGTTGTCCTACGCCATCGGCGTCTCCAAGCCGCTGTCGGTCTACGTCGACACCCAGGGCAGCGGTAAGGTGGACGAGGACAAGCTGTCCAAGGCGTTGCAGGAGATGATGGACCTCTCGCCCCGCGGCATCCGTGAGCACCTGCAGTTGTCGCGGCCGATCTACGCGCGGACCGCGGCCTACGGGCACTTCGGCCGCGCGGCCGATCCGGACGGCGGTTTCTCCTGGGAGCGCACGGATCTGGTCGACGGCCTGCGCAGCGCCTTCGGAGCCTGATTCGGGGCTCTTCTCTCCGGGATCGCGGGACTATGGCGGCGCGGCGTAACATCTACGGCCGCCGGCAGGGCCGGCCGTTGCGCGCCGGGCGCAAGGCCCTGCTCGAGGCGGCCTTGCCGCGCCTGGAGATCGCCTTGCCGGCCGACGGCCGTCCGCTGTCTCCGGGAATGCTCTTCGATCCGCTTCCGGAAAGGCTGTTCCTGGAAATCGGGTTCGGCGGCGGCGAGCATCTGGCCTGGCAGGCGGCCCACAATCCCGGCACCGCCTTCATCGGTGCGGAGTACTTCGTCACCGGCGTCGCCACCCTGCTCGGCCAGCTCCAGGAGCAGGGCACTGAAGTGCCGCTGCGTCTCTACATCGGCGATGCCCGCGACCTCATGGAGCGGCTGCCCGACGCGGTTCTCGACCGGGTCTTCATTCTCTTTCCCGACCCCTGGCCCAAGGCCCGTCATCACAAACGCCGGCTGATCCAGCGCGAAACCCTGGATCTGCTGGCGCGGCTGCTGAAGGACGGCGGCGAGTTGCGCTTCGCCACCGACGATCCGGGCTACCTTTCCTGGGCCCTGCAGCGGCTCAGCGATCATCCGGCCTTCGCCTGGCAGGTCGCCGGCCCCGACGACTGGCGGCGTCGGCCCGACGACTGGCCGCCGACCCGCTATGAGGCCAAAGCCTTGAAGGCCGGCCGCCGCCCCGCTTACCTGCGTCTGCTGCGCCGGCCCCGGTCGGGCGCCGCGGAGTAACCGGGTTTCGGGTTAAACTTGCCCGCGGAAAGCCGCGATCTGCCTGCGCCGCTCCCCGGCGAGACACGGAGATAGGCCTTGCAGGCTGCGGGCTTCGGGCGTACAGTCCGCCTCAGTCAAGGTGGCGGTATCAGGGTAACAGATATCGTCGGGCTACCGAGCGGTGGGCCTCTGGCCCGCCTTTTTTATTACGTAATCCTGGAGCGGAGGACGGGTGTGTCCCAAGCCTTGAAAGGGGCTTCCTCAGGGCTGGCCGAAACCAGCGGCCGCGGTCCCGCCAAGACCGGCGGCAAGACCAGCGCCAAGACCAGCGAAGGCAAGGCGGCGGAGGTCGAGCGCCTGATCGCCCCGGCGGTCGAGGCGATGGGCTATGACATCGTGCGTGTGCTGCTGTCCGGCGGTGACCGCCTGTCTCTGCAGATCATGGCGGAGCGGCGTAGCGACGGCGGCATGAACGTGGACGATTGCGCCGAGATCAGCCGCGCCGCGGCGGCGATCCTCGACGTCGAGGATCCGATCGACAGCGCCTACACCCTGGAGGTCAGCTCGCCCGGCCTGGACCGGCCGCTGACCCGGCTTGCCGACTTCGACCGCTTCGCCGGCTTCGAGGCGAAGGTCGAGATGCAGATGCCGGTCGATGGCCGCCGCCGCTTCCGCGGGCGCCTGATCGGCGTGCGTGACGAGAACATTTTGCTGGCCTGCGAAGAGGGCGAGACCGCCCTGCCCTTCGAGGGAATGCTGAAGGCCAAACTGGTGATTACCGACGACCTGATCGCCGCCAGCAGCCCCAAGGCTGCCGCGGACGGCCAGGCCGAAACGGACTGACAACGAGACTTCTTGGGAACGAGACGAGCTATGGATACCAGCGCTCTTGCACGAACCGAACTTCTCCAGGTCGCCGATGCGGTGGCGCGTGAGAAGTCGATCGAGCGTGATGAGGTTCTAGAGGCGATGGAGCAGGCTATTTCGAAGGCCGGCCGCGCCAAGTACGGCCACGAGCACGACATTCGCGCGGAGATCGACCGCAAGTCCGGCGAGGTCCGCCTGCGCCGCTACCGCGAGGTCGCCGACGAGGTGGAGAACGAGTTCACCCAGATCCAGACCAAGGACGCCCAGGCGCGCCAGGACGGGATCAACGTCGGCGAGTTCATCATCGAAGAGCTGCCGCCGATCGATCTGGGCCGCATCGCCGCCCAGACCGCCAAGCAGGTTATCGTCCAGAAGGTCCGCGAGGCCGAGCGCAAGCGCCAGCACGAGGAATACAAGGACCGCGTCGGCGAGGT
Organism: Pelagibius sp. CAU 1746; assembly: GCF_039839785.1. Lineage (NCBI taxonomy): Bacteria > Pseudomonadati > Pseudomonadota > Alphaproteobacteria > Rhodospirillales > Rhodovibrionaceae > Pelagibius > Pelagibius sp. CAU 1746. The sequence goes on along the minus strand of NZ_JBDOQT010000001.1, from coordinate 593,980 downwards.
GGTCAACGGCATCGTCAAGCGTAACGAGTTCGGCAACGTCACCGTCGACCTGGGCCGCGCCGAGGCGCTGATGCGCCGCGACGAGACCCTGCCGCGGGAATCCTTCCGCACCGGCGACCGGGTGCGCGCCTACATCTACGACGTGCGCGAGGAGCCGCGCGGCCCGCAGATCTTCCTGTCGCGCAGCCATCCGCAGTTCATGGCCAAGCTCTTCGCCCAGGAAGTGCCGGAGATCTACGACGGCATCATCGAGCTGAAGGCCGTGGCCCGCGACCCGGGCAGCCGCGCCAAGATCGCCGTGATTTCCTACGACAGCTCCATCGACCCGGTCGGCGCCTGCGTGGGCATGCGCGGCAGCCGCGTGCAGGCCGTGGTCAGCGAGTTGCAGGGCGAGAAGATCGACATCATCCCCTGGTCCGAAGACACCGCGACCTTCGTGGTCAACGCCCTGGCCCCGGCTGAGGTCTCCAAGGTGGTTCTGGACGAGGACGCCCACCGCATCGAGGTGGTGGTGCCCGACGACCAGCTCTCCCTGGCCATCGGCCGGCGCGGTCAGAACGTGCGCCTCGCCTCCATCCTGACCGGCTGGGACATCGACATCATGACCGAGGAGACGGAATCCCGCCGCCGTCAGGAGGAATTCCGCGCCCGCTCGCAGATGTTCATCGACGCCCTTGATGTCGACGACGTCATTGCCCACCTGCTGGTGACGGAAGGCTTCACCGCTCTGGAGCAGGTGGCCTTCGTCCCCGTCGAGGAACTGGCGCAGATCGAGGGCTTCGACGAGGAAGTCGCCGAGGAGCTGCGCGCCCGGGCCCGCGCCCACCTGGAGGAAGTCGACCGCTACAACGAGGAGCGGCGGCGCGAACTGGGCGTTTCCGACGAGCTGGGCGAGCTGGAGGGCGTCACCCCGACCATGCTGGTGACCCTCGGCGAGCAGGGGGTCAAGACCTTGGACGACCTGGCCGATCTGGCGGCCGACGAGCTGCGCTTCGCCCTGTCGAGCCAGCGCGGCGAGCACAACCTGGAAGGCATGGCCTCTCTGGAGGAAGCCGAGATCGATCGGGTGCTGCAAGGCAGCGCCATGACCCAGGACGAGGCCAACGCCATCATCATGGCGGCGCGCGCGCACTGGTTCGATGACGAGCCCCAGGAAGAAGGCGCCGGGGAAGGCGAGGCTGAAACGGGCGCCGAGGGCGCCGGGACGGAGGACTGAGCTGACGGGAATGGCGGCAACGGCGCGACACGGCCAGGAGGCGAAGCCGGCCCGCAAGAGCGGGGCGGCCAAGCATCGGCGCGGCGCCGGGCAGGACCCGGCGGCGCCGGAGCGCCGCTGCCTTGCCAGCGGCCGGGTGCTGCCCAAGGCGGAGTTGCTGCGCTTTGTCGTCGGCCCGGACGGTGTCGTGGTGCCGGATCTCGCCGGGCGGCTGCCCGGCCGGGGTTTGTGGTTGCAGGCCCGCCGCGATATGATGGACAAAGCCTGTACGCGGAACCTCTTTGCCAAGGCGGCGAAGAGGCAAGTTCGTGTGCCCGAGGATATGCCCCGGCGGGTCGAGGAACTGCTGCTGAAGCGGTGCCTGGATTTGCTGGGTTTGGCCCGTCGCGCCGGCGCGGTGTCGGCGGGATTCGAAAAGGTTCGATCTGCCCTGCGCGCCGGGGAGGTCGCCCTGCTGGTGCAGGCGGACGACGCCGCGGCCGATGGCCGGGACAAGGTCCGGGCCCTGGCGCGGGCTGTTGGTCCGAAGGTCCCCATCATGGAGTTCTGCGGTGCAGCGGAACTGGGGGCCGCGGTCGGCCGCGAGGCGGCGGTGCACGTCGTTGTCGCGCCGGGCCGCTTCGCCGAGAGTTTGACGAGAGAGATTCAGCGCCTTGCCGCACTGCGCGGTACGGCGGATCAAGGAACCGGGGTTGGGCGCCCCACCGAAGGTGAGCGCTAGAGGACATGACGAGTAAAGAAGAAACAGAAGCCAAGCGGCCGTTGAAGCTGAACCGTCCGGGGAAGCTGCAACTGAAGAAAACGGTCGAAACCGGCCAGGTGCGCCAGAGCTTCAGCCATGGCCGCTCCAAGGCGGTAACGGTCGAGGTCAAGCGCAGCCGCACCTTCGAGCGCGGCTCGTCCGGCCGCATGAAGGAAGTCACCGAGGCGGCGGCCGAGGCGGAGAAGGTGCTGGCGGAGACGCCGCCGCCGGTTCAGCCCGAGGCCGAGGCCGAGGACAAGACGCCCAAGCGCAACCTCTCCGCCGAGGAGCGCGCCAGCCGCGCCCGCGCCCTGGAGGTCGCCCGCGAGGAAGAGGCCGCCCGCAAGGAGCGCGAGGCCGAGGAAGCCGAGCGCCGCGCCGAGCAGGCCAAACGCGCCGCCGAGGAGCGCGCCCGCCGCGAGGCCGAGGAAGAGGCCGCCCGCAAGCTGGCGGACGAGGAAGACGCCCGTAAGGCTGCGGCCGCCGCCGCCGCGCCGGCGGCTCCCGAGCCCGCCCCGGCGGCCGAGGAGCCCGAGGTGCGCCCGGCCAAGCCGGCTGCCAAGCCCGCGGCCAAGGAAGCCAAGGACGAAGAAGAGGCGCCCGCCCGCGCCAAGGCCCGCAAGGGCACCGGCGTGGCCCCCGCGAAACCGGCGCCGAGCCGCAGCCGCGGCGAGCCGCGCCGGCGCGCCGGCAAGCTGACCATCAACCAGGCGCTCGATGGCCAGGAAGGGCGCCAGCGCTCCCTCGCCGCCATGAAGCGCCAGCGCGAGAAGCAGATGCGCGCGGCCAGCGGCCAGCAGCCGCACCAGCCGCCGCAGAAGGTGGTGCGCGAGGTGGTGGTGCCCGAGATTCTCACGGTGCAGGAGCTGGCCAACCGCATGGCCACGCGCGGCGCCGAGGTGGTGAAGACGCTGATGAAGCTGGGCGTCATGGCCACCATCAACCAGTCGATCGATGCCGACACCGCCGAGCTGGTGGTCGAGGAATTCGGCCACAAGGTGAAGCGCGTCTCCGCCGCCGACGTGGAAATCGGCATGCGCGGCGCCGACGACAGTCCAGAGGACATGGCCCAGCGCCCGCCGGTGGTGACCATCATGGGGCACGTCGACCACGGCAAGACCTCGCTGCTGGACGCCCTGCGGGAGACCGACGTGGTGGCCGGCGAAGCCGGCGGCATCACCCAGCATATCGGTGCCTACCAGGTGCGCCTGGCCTCCGGCGACCGCATCACCTTCATCGACACGCCGGGCCACGCCGCCTTCACCGAAATGCGCCTGCGCGGCGCCACGGTGACCGACATCGTGATCCTGGTCGTGGCCGCCGACGACGGCATCAAGGAGCAGACGGTCGAGGCGATCAATCACGCCAAGGCCGCCGCGGTGCCGATCATCGTCGCCATCAACAAGATCGACAAGCCGGGGGCCGATCCGGCCCGCGTGAAGCAGGAGCTGCTGCAGCACGAGCTGATCACCGAAGACCTGGGCGGCGATATCCTGGCCATCGAGGTCTCGGCGCTGCAGAAGACCGGCCTCGACAAGCTCGAGGAAGCGATTCTGCTGCAGGCCGAACTGCTGGAGCTGAGGGCCAACCCGGCGCGCCCGGCCGAGGGCGTCATCATCGAGGCCAAGCTGGAGCGCGGCCGCGGGTCGGTCGCCACCGTGCTGGTGCAGCGCGGCACCTTGAAGGTCGGGGACGTCTTCGTCGCCGGCAGCGAGTGGGGCCGCGTGCGCGCCCTGGTCAACGAGCGCGACGAACAGGTCGAGGAAGCCGGACCGGCGACGCCGGTTGAGGTTCTGGGCCTCAACGGAACGCCGTCGGCCGGTGACGATTTCACGGTCATGGAGGACGAAGGCCGCGCCCGCGAGATCGCCGAGTACCGCCAGCGCAGCCGCCGCGAGAAGGAAATCGCCGCCACCGGCCGGGGCACCCTGGAACAGATGATGAGCCGCATCAAGGAAGGCGAAGCCTCCGAGCTGCCGGTCGTCGTCAAGTCCGACGTGCACGGCTCCATGGAAGCGATCATCAGCTCCCTGGACAAGCTGGCGACCGACGAGGTCAAGGTGCGCGTGCTGCACAGCGGCGTCGGCGGCATCAACGAGTCCGACGTCACGCTGGCCGGCGCCACCGGCGCGATGATCATCGCCTTCAACGTGCGCGCCAATCCGCAGGCCCGCCAGATGGCGCGCCGCGACAACGTCGACATCCGCTACTACTCGATCATCTATAACGTGGTCGATGACGTGAAGGCGGCGCTGAGCGGCCTGCTGTCGCCGACGCAGCAGGAGAATTTCCTGGGCTATGCGGAGATCCGCGAGGTCTTCTCGAACTCCAAGGTCGGCAAGGTGGCCGGCTGCATGATCACCGAGGGTATGGTCAAACGCGGCGCCAAGGTGCGGTTGCTGCGCGACAACGTGGTCATTCACGACGGCACGCTGAAGACGCTGCGGCGCTTCAAGGACGAGGTGAAGGAAGTGAAGGAAGGCTACGAGTGCGGTATGGCCTTCGAGAACTACACCGACATCCAGGTCGGCGACCAGATCGAGTGCTACGAGATCGAAGAGGTCGCCCGGGAACTGTAAGCCTCGGGCAGGGCCGGCGGAGACGCCGCCGGCCGCCCAGGCCCGGAGTTGGTCCCGGCATCTAGTCCCGGAATCCAGTCATGGCTCTATCGCGAGGCGCCAAGGGGCGCGGCAAATCCGGACATAAGCCCGCACAGGGCCGAAGCCAGCGCCAACTTCGGGTCGGCGAGGAGCTGCGCCATGCCCTCTCGCAGGTGCTGGCGCGCGGCGAACTGCGCGACCCCCATTTGGCCGAGGTCAACCTGACGGTGACGGAGGTGCGGGTCAGCCCGGACCTGAAGAACGCCACGGCCTTCGTGGTGCCGCTGGGCGGCGGCAACCTGGAAGGCATCGTCGCGGCGCTGAACCATGCCGCCAGTTTCCTGCGCGGCCAGCTCGGCCACGAGGTGCGGCTTCGCTTCACGCCGCGGCTGTCGTTCCAGGCCGACCGCTCCTTCGACGAGGCCGCCCACATCAACGAGATCCTGCATCACCCCAAGGTCCTGCAGGACGTTCATCCCGAGGATCTCCCCGACGGCGGCGAGAGCGATCCCGATGGCCAGTGAGGCGCCTCCCAGCGGCAACCCTCCGGGCGGCAAGAAGGGTCTGGCGGTCAACGGCTGGCTGGTGATCGACAAGCCGCTGGGCCTGACCTCCACCCAGGTGGTCGGCCGGGTGCGCCGCATCCTCAAACCGCGCAAGGTCGGCCACGGCGGCACCCTGGACCCCCTGGCCAGCGGCCTGCTGCCCATCGCCCTGGGCGAGGCCACCAAGACGGTTTCCTACGTGATGGACGGCCGCAAGAGCTACCGCTTCACCCTGCGCTGGGGCCAGGCGACGGAGACCGACGACGCCGAGGGCAAGGTGATCGAGGAGCACCCGCACCGCCCGGGCGAAGAAGAGATCCGCGCCGTGCTGCCGCGCTTTACCGGCGAGATCGAGCAGATTCCGCCGCTCTATTCGGCCATCAAGGTGGGCGGCCAGCGCGCCTACGACCTGGCCCGCGCCCAGGCCGACTTCGAGCTGAAGCCGCGCAAGGTCACGGTCCACGCCATCACCCTGGAGGCCATGCCGGACCGCGACCACGCGGTTTTCGAGGTCCACTGCGGCAAGGGCACTTATATGCGTTCCCTGGCGCGCGACCTGGGGCGGGCGACCGGAACCGTCGCCCACATCGTAGAGTTGCGAAGATTAACCGTGGGGCCGTTTACTGAGGCCGACGCGATTTCGCTGGATTCCCTGGAATCAATGGGGCATAGTCCCGCCGCCTTGGAGCAGGTGCTCCCGGTGGAGACAGCGCTGGACGACATCCCGGCGCTGGATCTTTCCGAGACCGAGGCGAACCGCCTGCGTTGCGGGCAGGCCGTGTCCATGGTGGCGCGCGCCAACCGCGATCGCATCAGCGAGCTCAGCAACGGATCCATCGTCTTTACCACAACCGGCGGCAAGCCGGTGGCGCTGGCCCGTTACGAAGCAGGCGACATCCGTCCGGTCCGGGTTCTGAACCTTTAGTTTAATGGAGACATAGCGATGTCGATCACTGCCGAGCGCAAGACTGCGCTGGTCGAAGAGTATGGCACCCACACCGGTGACACGGGCTCGCCCGAGGTCCAGGTCGCGATCCTCACCGAGCGGATCACCAACCTCACCGAGCATCTCAAGACTCATAAGAAGGATTTCCACTCGCGCCGCGGCCTGTTGGTCATGGTCGGTCAACGCCGGCGCCTGCTGGACTACGTGAAGAGCAAGGACAAGTCCCGTTACGAGGGCCTGATCCAGCGCTTGGGCTTGCGCCGTTAAGGCCAGGACCTGAAGGAACCGTGCCGCGGCGCCGTCGTCTTGCCCAGGCCAGGGGCGGCGCCGTGGAAACGGACGAATGGACGGAATGAACGTAAGTGACATCGTGACAACGCCGGCACGATGGTCTTTTGAGGGCCGGGCCGACGTAAGGGGCGTTCAGGGGAAGATCCCCGGGACGGGCGCCCTTTGCGCGGGTCCGGCGCTTTGCTATCTGGCAAATACCGACCGGCGCTAGGTTGGAAGGACCTAAAAGAATGTTTGATATACATAAGCAGGAAATCGAGTGGGGCGGGCGCAAGCTGACCCTGGAAACCGGCCGCATCGCGCGCCAGGCCAACGGCGCCGTGCTGGCGACCTACGGCGAGACCGTGGTGCTCTGCACCGCCGTCGGCGAGTCCGCGCCGCGCCCGGGCATGGATTTCTTTCCGCTCACCGTGAACTACCAGGAGAAGACCTTTGCCGCGGGCAAGATCCCCGGCGGCTTCTTCAAGCGCGAGGGCCGGCCTTCGGAGAAGGAAACCCTGACCTCCCGCCTCATCGACCGGCCGATCCGCCCGCTCTTCGCCAAGGGCTACAAGAACGAGACTCAGGTGATCTGCACCGTGCTGAGCCACGACATGGAGAACGACCCCGATGTCGTCGCCATGGTCGGCGCCTCGGCCGCGCTTACCATTTCCGGCCTGCCCTTCCTGGGTCCGATCGGTGGTGCGCGCGTCGGCTACAAGGACGGCGAGTACATCCTGAACCCGCTGATGGACGAGATGGAGGACTCCGCCCTCGACCTGGTCCTGGCGGGCACCCGCGAGGGCGTGCTGATGGTCGAGTCCGAGGCCCATGAGCTTTCCGAAGAGATCATGCTGGGCGCGGTGGCCTTCGGTCACGAGCAGATGGGGCCGGTCATCGACGGCATCATCGCCTTGGCCGAGCGCTGCGCGAAGGAGCCGATGGAGGTTCCGGCCCCGGCCCCCGAGGTCGAAGAGGTCAAGAGCAAGCTCATTGCCGGCGGCATCATGGACAAGCTGGCCGAGGCCTATACCGAGGTCGACAAGCTGGCCCGCCAGTCCAAGGTCGCCGCGGTGCGCGAGGGCGCCGTCGAGAACCTCAGCGACGAGGAAAAGGAAGTTGCTTCCGGACTCTTCAAGTCGCTGGAAGCCGACGTCGTGCGCGGCAACATCCTGAAGGGTACCAAGCGTATCGACGGGCGTTCCACCACGGACATCCGCCCGATCCTGGCGGAGGTCGGCGTTTTGCCGCTGACCCACGGCTCGGCGCTTTTCACCCGCGGCGAAACCCAGGCCCTGGTGACCACCACGCTGGGTACCGGCCAGGACGAGCAGCTCATCGATTCCCTGGAAGGCAGCTACCGCGAACACTTCATGCTGCACTACAACTTCCCGCCCTATTCGGTGGGTGAGTGCAGTTTCCGCCTGGCCCCGGGCCGGCGCGAGATCGGCCACGGTAAGCTGGCCTGGCGTGCCGTCCGGCCGCTGCTGCCGACCAAGGAAGACTTCCCCTACACCATCCGCGTGGTTTCCGAGATCACCGAGTCCAACGGCTCCTCCTCCATGGCGACGGTCTGCGGCTCCTCGCTGGCGCTGATGGATGCCGGCGTACCGCTGGCCCGGCCGGTGGCGGGCATCGCCATGGGCTTGATCAAGGAAGGCGACGACTACGCCGTGCTGTCCGACATCCTGGGCGACGAGGATCACCTCGGCGACATGGACTTCAAGGTGGCCGGCACCGAAGCCGGCATCACCTCGCTGCAGATGGACATCAAGATCACCTCGATCACCAAGGAGATCATGGAAGTTGCGCTCAATCAGGCCAAGGGTGGGCGCCTGCACATTCTCGGCGAGATGAACAAGGCCCTGACCTCGGCGCGCGAAGGCGTGTCTGAGAACGCCCCGCGCATCACCGTGATCACCATCCCCAAGGACAAGATCCGCGACGTGATCGGCACCGGCGGCAAGGTCATCCGTGAGATCTGCGAGGAGACCGGCGCCAAGATCGACATCGAGGACGACGGCACCGTGAAGGTCGCCGCGGTCGATCAGGACCAGGGCCAGGCGGCGCTGGATTGGATCAAGTCCATCGTGGCGGAGCCGGAAGTCGGCGTGATCTACAACGGCAAGGTCGTGAAGGTCGTCGACTTCGGCGCCTTCGTGAACTTCCTGGGTCCGCGCGACGGTTTGGTGCATATCAGCGAGCTGGCGCCCGAGCGCGTCAACACCGTGACCGACGTGGTCAAGGAAGGCGACGCGGTGAAGGTGAAGTGCATCGGCATGGACCGCGGCAAGGTGAAGCTGTCCATGAAGCGCGTGGACCAGGAGACCGGCGAGGACCTGGAGGCCAAGGCCAGCTAAGGTCTCGGCGCTTCATTCGGGAATACGGGCCGGCGGCGGGGTGATGGCGACATGACCTCTCCGCCGGCTTTTTCTTTGCGGCTCCCGAGAGTCATGGGCCACCGCGGCGCCAAGGCCTTGGCGCCGGAGAACACCCTGGCCTCGATGAGGGCCGCCGCCGCGGCCGGCGTCACCTGGGTCGAGTTCGACGTGATGCTGACCGGCGACGGCCAGCCGGTGCTGTTCCACGACGATACCTTGCGGCGCACCACCGGCGCCGAGGGCGAGATGGCCCGGACGCCGCTCGCCGTCGTGCGCGGCCTCGACGCCACCCGGCACTTCACGCAGAAGTACAGCAAGGCCGCCGGCCTGCGTTTCCGGGGGCAGCCCGAATGCCGGGTGCCGAGCCTGGAGGAGACCGCCGCCTGCCTGCTGGAGCTCGGCCTCACCCCCAATGTCGAGATCAAGCCGACGAAGGGCCTGGCCGTCGAAACGGCCGAGACGGCGCTGACCCGGCTGCGGAAACTCTGGCCGGCCGACCGGCCCGCGCCGCTGATCAGCAGCTTCGAGCGCGCGTCCCTGGCGGCGGCGAAGCGTGTTGCGCCGGACTGGCCGCGCGGCCTGCTGGCCGAGGAGTTTCCCGCCGACTGGCGCCAGGCCATGGCGGAGCTGGATTGCGTCTCGATGCACCTGTACTGGCGGCGCACCCGCCGCGCCGACGTGGCGGCGGTGAAGGCCGCGGGCTATGCCTTTGCGGTCTATACCGTGAACGGGGTAAGGGCCGGCCGGCGGCTGCTCGACAAGGGCGTCGACTGCCTCATCACCGACCGTCCGGACTTGCTGGTCCCGGCTCTGGGCTGATCCGGGGAGAAAACCGGGAAGCGCCTACTCGCCCGAGCGGCTCATGCGCCCCGGTGAGGGGATGCCGACGATATTGTAGCCGCCGTCGACGTAATGCACTTCGCCGGTGACGCCCTTGGACAGGTCGGAAGCGAGGTAGAGCCCGGCCGAGCCGACCTCTTCCAGCAGCACGTTGCGCTTCAGCGGCGCATGGTCGCGGTTCCAGCCGAAGACGAAGCGCGCGTCGCCGATGGCCGAGCCGGCCAGGGTGCGCATGGGCCCGGCGGAGATGGCGTTCACGCGAATCCCCTGCTCGCCCAGGTCGGCGGCCAGATAGCGCACGCTGGCCTCCAGCGCCGCCTTGGCCACCCCCATGACGTTGTAGTTGGGGGTCACCCGCTCGGCGCCCAGATAGGTCAGCGTCATCAGGCTGCCGCCGTTGGGCATGATCGCCGCGGCCTGGCGCGCCACGGCGGTGAAGGAATAGCAGGAAATCGACAGGGTGCGGCGGAAGTTGGCGCGGCTGGTGTTGAGATAGCGGCCCTTCAGCTCTTCCTTGTCGGAATAGGCGATGGCGTGGACCACGAAGTCGACGGTCCCCCAGCCCTTGCCCAGTTCGTCGAAGGCGCCTGCGACCTCGCTTTCCTGCTCGACGTCGCAGGGCAGTACCGTCTGGGAGCCGACCGAGGCCGCCAAGGGCCGCACGCGGCGCTCGAAGGCCGCGCCCTGGTAGGTGAAGGCGAGTTCGGCGCCGTGGTCGTGAAGGGATTTGGCGATACCCCAAGCGATGGAGTGGTCGTTGGCCACCCCCATGATCAGGCCGCGCTTGCCGGCCATCAACCCAGCCATTTACCGAGCCCGCCCTCTATCTCTCGAAGCGTTTGAAGGCAAGGCTGGCGTTGGTGCCGCCGAAGCCGAAGCTGTTGGACATGACGCAGTTGAGCTGCACGTTGTCTTCCAACTCGCGCACGATCGGCATGCCCTCGGCCTCGGGATCGAGAGTCTCGATGTTCGCCGAAGCGGCGACGAAATTGTTGTCCATCATCAGCAGCGAGTAGATCGCTTCGTGCACGCCGGTGGCGCCCTGCGAGTGGCCGGTAAGCGACTTGGTGGAGGACACCCGCGGCATGTCCGCGCCGAAAACCTCGCGGATCGCGTTCAGCTCGGTGACATCGCCGACCGGCGTCGAGGTGCCGTGGGCGTTGATGTAGTCGACCGGCGTGTTGCCCAGGCCCTGCATGGCCAGGCGCATGCACCGCGCCGCGCCCTCGCCGGAGGGCGCCACCATGTCGGCGCCGTCGGAGGTCGCGGCATAGGCGGCCACCTCGCCGTAGATCTTGGCGCCGCGCGCCTTGGCGTGCTCCAGTTCCTCCAGCACGACGACGCCGCCGCCGCCGGAGATGACGAAGCCGTCGCGGTCCTTGTCGTAGGCGCGACTGGCGCGCTGCGGCGTGTCGTTGTAGCCGCTGGACAGCGCGCCCATGGCGTCGAAGAGCACCGTCAGCGTCCAGTGCAGCTCCTCGCCGCCGCCGGCGAAGACGATGTCCTGCTTGCCCAACTGGATCAGCTCGGCGCCGTTGCCCACGCAATGCGCGGAGGTCGAACAGGCCGAAGAGATGGAATAGCTGAGGCCCTTGATCTTGAAGGCCGTGGCCAGGTTCGCCGAGTTGGTCGACGACATGCAGCGCGGCACCATGTAGGGGCCGACCCGCTTGGGGCCCTTGGTGCGCGCCAGGTCCGCCGCCTCGACCTGGTTGGAGGTCGAGGGACCGCCGGAGCCCATGACCAGGCCGCTGCGCTCGTGCGAGATCTCCGCCTCGGTCAGGCCGGCATCGGCGATGGCTTCGCGCATGGCGACGTAGTTGTAGGCCGCGCCATCGCCCATGAACCGCCTGGTCTTGCGATCGATGTGATCGTCCAGATTGATGTTCAAGGAGCCATGGACATGGCTGCGAAAGCCCATTTCCGCATAGGTATCGCAAAACTCGATACCCGAGCGACCGGTCCGCAAAGCGTCGATCACCTCGGCCTTGTTGTTGCCGATGCTGGAGACGATGCCTATGCCGGTGACAGCGACTCGGCGCATATAAAACCTGTCCGTCCTGCGACTGTGGTACTGGTGTTTCTAGGTTCGACTGTCCGGCCTGGGGCGTGCCGCGCCCGCCTCAGGCGCTTTGAAAGAGTCCCACCTTCAGATCCTTGGCTTCGTAGATCGGCTTGCCGTCGGCCTTCATGATCCCGTCGGCGATGCCCAGGACCAGCCGGCCCATGCGCACCCGCTTCAGGTCCAGTTGATAGCTCACCATCTTCACCGTCGGCGTCACCATCTCGCTGAACTTGACCTCGCCGACGCCCAGCGCCCGCCCGCGCCCCGGGGCGCCGAGCCAGCCGAGGAAGAAGCCGAGGAGCTGCCAAAGGGAGTCGAGGCCCAGGCATCCCGGCATGACCGGATCGCCCTCGAAATGGCAATCGAAGAACCAGAGATCGGGCTTGATATCCATTTCGGCCACGATTTGGCCTTTGCCGTGCTCGCCGCCGTCTTCGCGAATTTCGGTGATGCGATCGAACATCAGCATCGGCGGCAGGGGCAGTTGCGCATTACCAGGACCGAAGAGCTTACCGTGCGCACACTTCAGCAGATCTTCGTAAGGAAAACTGTTCTTTCGCTCGGTCAATAGATCCACCCAGTCCGGCACTCGTTCCTATCGATCGGCAGCCCCGGCGGGTCCGGGACCTTCGCTGTGCTGCCGACCCTCTTCGCTTTCCCGTGGCCGCCTCCGCGGAACCGCCGTTTCCTAAAGATAGGCAGTCCCCGGAACGACACCACGACAAAAAGCGTTGCCGCACGAATTCCCCTGGCGTCCAGAGGAGTTCCGGCCAACGCCTCGCGAACTATAGCATAGGAGAAGGGCTGTCAAACAGCTTCGCATGGCGTGCGAAGTGAGCTGCGCCCCGGCTCCGTTCCCTCCAGGCCTCGCGGCGTCCTCGCCCGCCCGGGGGACGCGCGGGCTCCCGCCCACCGCGCCGCCGCCGCTTGCGGAAACGGGGCTGCGCCTGACCCGCCATGGTTAATGGCCGGCGCGGCGACGATAGAATTTCCCTGATATTTAAACTTGTTCCAAAGAAGTTGACATAAGACTGTAATTGCCACTTTAATTCCGGCAGCCGAGATCTACATATCGGGATGCAATGACCAAGGATCGTCCCTACAGCGCGCTGGTCCAGCGCCTCAAGGTGTCTGGCCTGCGCCCGACCCGCCAGCGGCTGGCTCTGGCCAAGCTTCTGTTCGAGGCGCCGGGAGGCTGCGACCGCCACATCACGGCGGAGCAGTTGCACGCCGAGGCGGTCGCCGAGAACGTGCGGGTTTCGCTCGCCACCATCTACAACAGCCTGCACCAGTTCACCGAGGCCGGGCTGCTGCGCGAGGTGGTGGTGGAGTCCGGACGCTCCTACTTCGACACCAACGTCACCGAGCACCACCATTTCTATTTCGAGGACAGCGGCCGCTTGCAGGACATTCCGGGCGAGATGGTGCGGCTCGAAAACCTGCCGCCGGCGCCCGCCGGCGCCAAGGTGGCCCGCGTCGACGTCATCATCCGGGTCAATGAGCGCGGCGAATAACGCTGCTTCGCCCATACCTTAAAAATCTCATTAGAATTGTTCTAAATAATTGACAGGCCTCCGCCGGAGGTCTATTTAGTCTCTCGTGAAGGGGCGCCTTCCGGCCGCAGTTCTGGCGTCGGACAAGGCGGAGAAGCCCCGATAACAGGATCGAAAATCTCACCTACAGGAGAGACAAAGCCATGTCGCTTAAGAACTCGAAGACCGAAGCCAATCTCAAGGAAGCCTTCGCGGGAGAGAGCCAGGCCAACCGCCGCTATCTCTACTTCGCGCAGAAGGCCGACATCGAGGGTTACAACGATGTTGCCGCGGTCTTCCGTTCGACCGCCGAGGGCGAGACCGGCCACGCGCACGGTCACCTGCAGTACCTCGAGGAAGTCGGCGACCCCGCGACCGGCGAGCCGATCGGCGACACCACGCTGAACCTCAAGTCCGCCATCGCCGGCGAGACCCACGAGTACACCGACATGTACCCCGGCATGGCCCGCACGGCCCGCGAGGAAGGTTTCGACGAAATCGCCGACTGGTTCGAGACCCTGGCGAAGGCTGAGAAAAGCCACGCCGGCCGCTTCCAGAAGGCCCTCGACACGATGGCCTGATCCGGGGCCTGATCCGGCTGCGGGATCGGGGAGGCGTCACGCCGCGACGCGCCGTCTCTCCGCTCCTCTCCGGATCTCTCGTGTAAGTGCAGGACTGGAGCGGCGGTTCGCCGCGAAGGGGCCGCCGCGCCAGCCCCTGCGACTTGCAGCGTAAGGAAAACATCCATTCATTCAGTCCGGCGCCCGCCGGTCCGTTCTGCGCGACATCAGCGAGGGGAAGTCATGAGCGAAGGTGGTTTGAATGCCCCGGTGCGTCACCCGATCGACTGGAACGATCCGGATTTCTACGACTGGGACAAGCTGAACGCCGAGGTCGAGCGGGTCTTCGACATCTGCCACGGCTGCCGGCGCTGCTTCAATCTCTGCGACTCCTTTCCGCGCCTCTTCGACCTTATCGACGAGTCGGAGACCGGCGAACTGGATAGCGTCGACAAGGCCGACTACAAGCCCGTCGTCGACGCCTGCACGCTGTGCGACATGTGCTTCATGGTGAGCTGCCCCTACGTGCCGCCCCATGAGTTCAACATCGACTTCCCGCACCTCATGCTGCGCTACCGCGCCGCCGAGCGGAAGCGCGGCCACGTCGACGGCCGCGTCGAGCAGCTCACCAAGACCGACCGCAACGGCAAGCTGGCCGGCATGGCGCCGGGGCTGGTGAACTGGGCCGGCGACACCAAGAACAAGCTGACGCGCCCGATCATGGAGAAGGTCGCCGACGTGCACCGCGAGGCCGACCTGCCGAAGTTCCACGGCAAGACCTTCGCCCTGCGCGCCAAGGACGACGTCCCGGCGGTCAATCCCGACGCCCCGGCCAAGGGCCGCAAGGTGGCCTTCTACGCCACCTGCTTCGTGAACTACAACAACCCGGACATCGGCGCCGCCGCCCGCAAGGTGCTGGCCAAGAACGGCGTCGAGACCGAGGTCGTCTATCCCTCCTGCTGCGGCATGCCGCAGCTCGAGCAGGGCGACATCGAGAAGGTCGCCGAGTCCGCCAGGCGCGTCTCCGCCGAGCTCTGCGAGTGGGTCGACAAGGGCTACGACATCGTCGCGCTGACGCCGTCCTGCGCGCTGATGCTGAAGTTCGAGTGGCCGCTGATTCTGCCGGACAACGACACGGTGAAGAAGCTCTCGCAGCATACCTTCGACATCACCGAGTACGTGGTCGACATCGCCAAGAAGGAAGGCCTGGCCGAGGGCCTGGGCACCCTGGAAGGCGGCGTCGCCCTGCACATGGCCTGCCACGCCCGCGCCCAGAACATCGGCGCCAAGGCCGCGGAGATGCTGCGCCTCATGCCCGAGGCCGACGTGAAGGTCGTCGAGCGCTGCTCGGGCCACGGCGGCTCCTGGGGCGTGCTGAAGGAGAATTTCGACACCGCCATCAAGGTCGGGCGCACCGCGGCACGGCAGACCGCGCAGGCCGGCAAGGCCTACGTGGCCTCCGAGTGCCCGCTGGCGGGTCAGCACATCCTGCAGGGCATCGACCGCCTGCAGATGGAGAACAAACCCGAGGTCGCGCGCAGCTACCACCCCATCGAGCTCTTCGCCAAGGCCTACGGCCTGGCCGACTAGGCCGAAGGGGGGGCGGGCCCGCGCCGCCGGCCTCAAATAGAGAGGAGCTGAACGAGATGAGCACCGGACTTGCCATGAAGAAAGAGATCACCCGCGAAGACATTCTTCCGATGGCGGCCTACGAGGCCGAGCGCCGCGAGCTGCGCCGCGACCTCGTCGCCAAGAAGAAGTTCCGCCGCCAGGACATCGGCCCGGTCTGCACCTTTTATTTCGAGAACTACGAGACCATGTGGGCCCAGGTCCACGAGATGCTCTACATCGAAAAGGGCGGCGAGGAGCAGATCGCCGACGAGCTCAGCGCCTACAACCCGCTGATCCCGCAGGGCCGCGAACTGGTCGCCACGGTGATGTTCGAGATCGACGACGCCCAGCGCCGCAAGACCTTCCTCGCCAAGCTGGGCGGCATCGAGGAGACGGCCTTCTTCGAGATCGACGGCGAGCGCATCGCCGGCACGCCGGAAGACGACGTGGACCGCACCACCGCCGACGGCAAGGCCTCCTCGGTGCAGTTCATCCACTTCCCCTTCACCGACGCCCAGGCCGAAAAGTTCAAGGCTCCGGGAACCCGCGTCATCCTGGGTTTCACTCACCCGGAATACGCCCACATGACCATCCTCTCCGAGGACGCGCGGGGCGCCCTGGCCCAGGACTTCGACTGAAGGGTCTCGTAACGAGGCCGGTTGCCCCGTCGGGGCGGTGCACCAGCGCCGCCACTTCTCCAATCGTCATGCTCGGGCTTGACCCGAGCATCCATGGTTCCGCCGCCCCTGCGCCGGCAAAATGGACCCTCGGGTCAAGCCCGAGGGTGACAGGAAAAGTGACCGCTCCGCTGTCGCGACGGGTTACCAGGCTCGGAGAAGCCAGGTAACAGCGGCTTCCTTCCTTATTCCACCTTCTCGCCGGGATAGAGGCCGTAGAAGGCGCCGCGCTCCAGCCAGCCGCTGTAGCCGCCGACGCCGACTTCGCACCAGTCGGTCTCGCAGCGTTCCAGCACTCCCACCACCCCGGCGTCGACCAGGGCCACGCCGGGGGCTCCGGCCTCCGGGCGGCGGCGCAGGGTGTGGCGCTTGCCGGTGATCAGGATGCCGCGCCGGCCCTGGACCATGGACTGGTGCACCCAACCCTCGGTGCCCTGCCAGTCGCGGATGCGCCGCCAGGTGTCGAACTCGTCGATGATCTCCACCGGCAGGCCGGCGCGGTGGTAGACCCAGTCGATGGGGTAGCGGATGCCGGGGCCGATGCGCAGGTTCACCTCGTCGGCGCGCAGGGTCACGAAACGCGGCAGCGGCAGACCCGTGCGCCCCGGCGGCGCCGGGCGGCCCTGCGCCTGGGATCCTGCTCCCCCGCTCCCGGCAGCGCTCCCGGCGGCTTCCTGCGGCCAGGCAGGGGCGCTCCAGCCCCAAATCAGCAGGACGGTGAAGAGCGCGCTCCAGGCGAAGGCGGCCAGCGGAAGAAGCCTCGGCATGTTTTCCTCCTACCCCTCGCCCGGGCGCCGGGTCAAGACGGCCCGGCCGCCGGCCCCGCCCTGCCCCCGGAATATCCGCGGCCCGGTCCGGCGGCGCCCCGGAAAGTGGGCTGTCCCCTGGACAAGCCGCCGCCCCGCCTGCTATGGCAAGGCGCGAACCCCGGGGACGCCGGAGGCTTGGCCGGTCCCGCGGGCTTTCATGCTCTACGCCCATCGCATGGTCATGACCGTGGCCTTCCCGGCCCGCAGTTCGAGTTAGGAAGCAATGCCCCATAAGAAGGTCCGCGTTATCGTCACCCGCCGGCTGCCCGACGTCATCGAGACGCGGATGATGGAGCTCTTCGACTGTCATCTGAACATCGAGGACAAGCCGATGAGCCAAGCGCAGCTCATCGAGGCGGTGAAGCAGGCGGAGGTTCTGGTGCCGACGGTGACCGATCGCATCGACGCGTCGGTGCTGTCCCAGGCCGGCCCGCAGCTGAAGCTGATCGCTTCCTTCGGCACCGGCGTCGACCACATCGACCTGAAGACGGCGCGCCAGCGCGGCATCACCGTGACCAACACCCCGGGCGTGCTGACCGAGGATACCGCGGACATGACCATGGCGCTGATCCTCTCGGTGCCGCGGCGCCTGGCCGAGGGCGAGCGCCTGGTGCGCACCGGCGAGTGGCAGGGCTGGGCGCCCACCGGCATGCTCGGCCACCGGGTGAACGGGAAGCGTTTGGGCATCATCGGCATGGGCCGCATCGGCAGCGCCGTGGCGCGCCGGGCCAAGGGCTTCGGCATGTCGATCCACTATCACAACCGCCGGCGCGTGCACCCCTCGGTGGAGGAGGAGCTGGAGGCGACCTACTGGGAGAGCCTGGACCAGATGCTGTCCCGCATGGACATCATCTCCATCAACTGCCCGCACACCCCGGCCACCTTCCACCTGCTCTCGGCGCGCCGCCTCAAGCTGCTGCGCGAGGACGCCTACATCGTCAACACCTCGCGCGGCGAGGTGGTGGACGAGAACGCCCTGACCCGCGCCCTGGAAGCCGGGGAGATCGCCGGCGCCGGCCTCGACGTCTTCGAGCACGAGCCGGCGGTCAATCCCAAGCTGATCCGCCTCGACAACGTGGTGCTGCTTCCGCACATGGGCTCGGCCACCATCGAGGGGCGCATCGCCATGGGCGAGAAGGTCATCATCTCCATCAAGACCTTCGTCGACGGCCACACCCCGCCGGACCGCGTCCTGGAGACGATGTTCTAAGCGGCCTTTCCGGCACTGCTGCGTTCCAACTACTGTACCGGGCCAATCAATGCGCCGGGTCAATCAATGCACCGGACAGGGGCCGTCTCGGGTGATGTTATGCACCTGGATGCCGCCGCCGGCGATGGCTTCCTCGGCCGCCTCGGCGGCGGCTTCCATCTGCGGGGTGATGAGGCGCAGGTTGTCGTCGTCGATGACCCAGTCCAGGCCGCCCTCGGCCAGGCCCATGACCTGGAGGCCGGGCTGCCAGGTGCCGTCCAGCGCGGTGACGAAGTTGTCGTAGACCACGTTGTCGACGCGCTTGCGCATGGAGGTCAGCACCTTGCCGGGATGCAGGCCGTTCTGGTTGGAGTCCGTGCCGATGCCCAGGACGCCCGCGTCGGCCGCCGCCTGCAGCACGCCGATGCCGGTGCCGCCGGCCGCCTGGATGATGACATCCGCGCCCTGCTCGATCTGGGAGCGCGCCAGCTCGCCGCCGCGCACAGGGTCGCTCCAGGCCGCCGGCGTCGGCCCGGTCATGTTGACCAGCACCTTCACCTTGGGATCGGCGCTGCGCGCGCCCTGGATGTAGCCGCAGGCGAACTTGCGGATCAGGGGGATGTCCATGCCGCCGACGAAGCCGATGGTGCCGGTCTTGGAAGCCATGGCCGCCAGGATACCCACCACGTAGGACCCTTCCTCTTCCCGGAACGCCACGGACTGCACGTTGGGCGCCTCGACGACGCTGTCGACGATGGCGAAGCGGGTTTTCGGAAACTGCGGGGCTACTTTCGCCAAAGCCGAGGCGTGGGTGAAGCCGATGGCAACGATGGGCGAGAAGCCGCGCTGGGCGAAGTTGCGCAGCGCCTGCTCGCTCTGCGCCTGGTTGGCGATCTCGAACTCCGCGTAGTCCTTGCCGGTCTCCTCCTTGAAGCGCTGGGCGCCGTTGTAGGCGGCCTCGTTGAAGGAGCCGTCGAACTTGCCGCCGACGGAATAGACGACGGCGGGTTTTGCGACGGCTACGGAGGCAAAGAGGCCGAGCAGAGCGGCGAGCAGGATCGGACGGCAGGTCAAGCGGCGGCTCCCGGAGCGGCAGGTGACAAGGTCTTGGACTCTAGGCGATTTTCGAAGCAGCCGGAAGACAGTGCCCTTCAAAGGTTGAGTCTGTCTTTAGCATATGCAACCATTGAGGGGCGTTCTATTGCGGGCAAGATTCTGGGGCGAGAGATGCAGTTGGGCCAAGCCGAGTCGCTAGTGTCGTTCCGCTTCTAGCAATAGCCCAGCCGTTGCCATACGATTCGGGCGTCGGTTAGTCATGTGGCGGTGATTCCCAGTGCATCTGTCCGACACCAGACGAAATTTGCGCAGGGTTCTGAACAAAGCTTATGTCGAGAGAGCAAATCCCTGTCACTGCACGTTTGATTACCTGGGCTCGTGAGCGAGCAGGGATTTCGATTGAGGAGGCATCAAAAACTTTCAAGAAGATTGAAGCTTGGGAGGACATCGAGAACGACATCTTTCCGACCTACGTGCAGTTGGAGCAGCTCTCGGAACGGTTCAAAGTACCAATCGCAGTTTTCTTTTTTCCTGAACCGCCTGCGGTTCCCCCTATTCGCGAATCATTTCGCACTCTTCCAGATCAGCAATTCGACGGTATTCCTAGTCAAGTTCGCCTCCTGCTGCGCAAAGCCAAGGCGCTGCAACTAAACCTTGTCGAACTGAATCAAGGAACTAACCCGGCTGATCGTCTGATCTCGCATGACTTAGGGTTCCCTACAAACGTCGAGGTCACCGAGATGGCCGAGCAAGTACGGGCTTACTTGGGCGTCTCATTGGAACAACAGTGCGCATGGCAAGATGACGACACCGCATTGGCGAACTGGCGTGACACTCTTGGCGAGGTAGGGATATCGGTCTTCAAGGACGCATTCCGAGTTCCAGAATACTCGGGATTCTGCCTGTACGATGACGTGTTTCCGGTGATCTATGCCAACAATAGCGTGGCCAAGACGCGGCAAATTTTCACGCTATTCCATGAACTTGCGCATTTGCTTTTTCATACGAGTGGGATCGACACTTTCGAAGATAGCTATATACCCGACTTGGCGAACGACGCGAGACGCATCGAGATTCTTTGCAATCGTTTTTCTGCGCAGTTCCTCATTCCTGATGAGGCATTTGAGAACACGCTTCAGGGCAAACCAGCATCGGAGGAAACGGCTGCCGAAATTGCAGCACATTTCCACGTTAGCCGAGAGGTGGTTTTTCGGAAGTTCCTCGACCGCGGCCTTATTGAACAGGCTGCTTACACTGAAGCTGCTACTGAATGGGCCGCTCAACGTGGAGGTGGCGGAGGAGGCAATTGGTACAACACAAAGATCGCCTATCTCGGACGCGACTACATCGGGCTTGCATTCAAGCAGTTTCACTCAAACCGGATTGATGAGACTCAGCTTGCTGAGTATCTCGATACTAAGCCTCGGAACCTAGCCGTTCTCGAAGAGTATTTTGCGCGAGGCAGTGTGTGAGCTACGTCTTTGACACGTCTGCCTTCTCACCACTGTTTCGGAACTTCTACCGAGGCAGGTTTCCGTCGCTCTGGCGCGAGTATGACGAACTAGTCGCCGATGGGCGCATTGTTTCCACGCGAGAAGTTCATCGTGAGATAGAAGACGGTCCAATAGAAAGCCTTAGGGGTTGGGCCAACGAGAATATGAACCTTTTCCCGCCCCCGACGGCTGCGCAAGGCGCATTTGTTGGTGAGATATATAGGGTTCCGCACTTCCAGCAGAACATCGAACTGCAAAAGATACTGAAGGGCGGGAAGAACGCGGATCCATTTGTGATTGCGAGGGCGCAAGTCGACGAAAGAACGGTAGTAACATCGGAAGCATTGAGGCCAAACGCCTCGAAGATTCCAAACATTTGCGAGCATTTTGGCATCAACTGGCTGACCCTAGAAGGGTTCATGGAAGCTGAGGACTGGGAATTCTAGGCTACTACCGGACTCAAACTAGCTTCCTCATTTCCGGCTGCTGGAGCTGGAGTAAATCGCAGCCCTAAACCGCGCAGAGCGGTTCGCCGGTCCGGTAGTCCACGGTCTTCAAGTCGCGGATCGTCGCCTGGGAGCCGCAGAGGGCGCAGTCGGGGTCGCGCGGCACGCTCACCTTGCGGAAGGTGGTCTCCAGGGAATCGAAGAGCACAAGGCTTCCGGCCAGGGAGGTGCCGATGCCGAGGATCTCCTTCACCACCTCGTTGGCCTGCAGCGCGCCCAGGGTCCCGGCCAGGGCGCCAAGGACTCCCACATCGGCGCAGCTTTCCTTGGGGTCGCCGGGCTGCGGGCCGAAGAGGCAACGGTAGCAGGGTGTCCCGCCGTCGTGGGCCTTAAAGGTGGAGAGCTGGCCGTCGAAGCGCATGATGGCGGCGGAGACCAGGGTCTTGCCCGCCAGGTAGCAGGCGTCGTTGGCCAGATAGCGGGTCGGGAAGTTGTCGGAGCCGTCGGCCACCAGGTCGTAGCGCGAAATCAGGTCCAGGGCGTTGTCCGGCGAAAGGCGCTGGCCCAGCGCCTCGACCGTCACTTCGGGATTGATCTCGGCGATGCGGCGGCGCGCCGACTCGACCTTGGCCATGCCGACGTTGGCGGTGTCGTGCAGCACCTGGCGCTGCAGGTTGGAGAGGTCGACCACGTCGTCGTCGACGATGCCCAGGGTGCCGACGCCGGCGGCGGCGAGGTAGAGCAGCAGCGGCGAGCCGAGGCCGCCGGCGCCGATCACCAGCACCCGGGCCTTCAGCAGCTTTTCCTGGCCCTCTTCGCCGATCTCCGGCAGCACCAGGTGGCGCGCGTAGCGGTCGATCTGGTCGTCGCTGAAATCCATGGGGCGAAGTCTAGCGTCTTGAGCCGGTTGGACAAAGGGGGTGTGAGGCGGTGGCGCTCGGACGTCTCCGCTACTGGGTCGTCACCCTCGGGCTTGACCCGAGGGTCCATGTCTCAGCTTGCGCCGGTCCGGTGCGGCCTTGGCATGGATGCTCGGGTCAAGCCCGAGCATGACAACGAAAATGAACTCCTTACAGCCCCTCGAAGAGCGCGGTGGAGAGGTAGCGTTCGGCGAAGGACGGCAGGATGGCGACGATCAGCTTGCCTTCCATTTCCGGGCGCTCGCCGATCTCCATGGCCGCGCAGAGGGCGGCGCCGGAGGAGATTCCGATGGGCAGGCCCTCCAGGGCGGCCGCCTTGCGCGCCATGCGGAAGGCGGTGTCGTTGCCGATGGGCAGAACCTCGTCGATCAGGCCGGTGTCCAGGTTGTTGGGAATGAAGCCGGGGCCGATGCCCTGGATCTTGTGCGGGCCGGGCTGGCCGCCGGAGATCACCGGGCTGTCCTCCGGCTCCACCGCGACCATCTTCACGCTGGGCTTGCGCGCCTTCAGGACGCGGCCGACGCCGGTCAGCGTGCCGCCGGTGCCGACGCCGGAGACGACGACGTCCACCTTGCCCCCGGTGTCGCGCCAGATCTCCTCCGCCGTGGTGCGCTCGTGGACCGCCGGGTTGGCCGGGTTGTTGAACTGCTGCGGCATGACGGCGCCGGGATTCTCGGCCAGGATCTCCTCGGCCTTGGCCAGGGCGCCGGTCATGCCCTTGGCGCCGTCGGTCAGCACCAACTCGGCGCCCAGCAGGCGCAGCATCTTGCGGCGCTCCTGCGACATGGTCTCCGGCATGGTGAGGATCAGGCGGTAGCCCTTGGCGGCGCAGACGAAGGCCAGCGCGATGCCGGTGTTGCCGCTGGTCGGCTCGACGATCATGCCGCCTTCCTTCAGCTTGCCCTCGCGCTCCAGCGCCTCGACCATGGCCAGGCCGATACGGTCTTTCACCGAAGCCAGCGGATTGAAGAACTCGCACTTGCCGGCAACGTCGGCCTTGACGCCGTAGGCGGCGGCCAGCCTTTTCACGCGCACGATGGGCGTCGCGCCGATGGTGTCGAGGATGGAGTCGTAGACCCTGCCGCGGAATTCGCCCGTCTCTTGGGCGCGGGCCTCTGCCTTTGCTGCTTCCATGGTGCGCCGTCCGTTCCCTGAAGTGGTGCGTCTTGACGTTTTTCAGATGGGCAAGCCATCGGGTCCTCAGATGGGCAAGCCATCCGGGCTCTGCAATTCAAATGGTGAAATCGGTGATCTGCCGGGCCTCGCTGGTGATCCCCTCTTCGCGCGCCTTCTCGCAGAGCTCCTCGACCGTCATGTTGTCGAAGCGTTCCATCATCTGGCGCTGCATATCCCGCCAGATGGGCCGCAGCACCTTCACGCCCAGCTCGGAGCCTTCGGTATCGGCGGCCGGATCGCTGGTGCCTTCCAGTTGCCGCACGACGCGGATGATTTCCCCGACCGAAATGCGCCGGCGTTCGCGTGCCAGGCGGTAGCCGCCTTTCGGTCCGCGCTGGCCGGAGAGGATGTCGTGGTGCACGAGCTGCTGCAGCACCTGCTCCAGGTAGCGCCGCGGGATGCCCTGGCGGCGCGAGATGTCGGTGGAGCGCACCGGGCCGGCGCCGGCGTGATAGGCGATGTCGACCACGGCCTCGATGGCGAAGAGCAGTTTCTTGGAAAGTCTCAGCATGGTTCAGTCACCCGCTGCGGCATTGTTCGTCTGCGAGGCGATGCCGGTCGACCCGAAACCCCCGGCGCCCCGCGCGCTTTCCTCCAGGTCGTCGCTCACCGACCAGGCGACGCGGGCATAGGCCGCCACCACCATCTGGGCGATGCGGCTGCCGCGTTCGATGACGAAGGGCCGGTCGCCGTGGTTGATCAGGATCACGCCTACCTCGCCGCGATAGTCGGCATCGATGGTGCCCGGGGCGTTCAGCACCGTGACGCCCTGCTTCAAGGCCAGGCCGGAGCGCGGGCGCACCTGCGCCTCGGTGCCCGGCGGCAGGGCGATGGCGATGCCGGTGGGGATGAGCCGGCGTTCGCCCGGGGCCAGCGTCACCGTCTCCTCGACGGCGGCCAGCAGGTCCATGCCGGCGGAATCGCTGGTGGCATAGGCGGGCAGGCTGAGGTCGGCGGCGTGGTCGAGGCGCTTGATGGCAACGCTGAGAGCGGTCATGTCGGTCTACGCGGTCCCTGTCAGGTTCTTGTCGTTCTTCGTCTTGTTTAGCGTCCGAGGGTCGCGGCGATCTGACGGCAGAGGCGCTCGGCCACCTCCGTCTTGGTCATTCGCGGCCAGTCGTCCACACCCTCGGCGGTGATCAGGTGGATCAGGTTGTCGTCGCCGCCGAAGGTCGCCGTGCCCGGCGCCACGTCGTTGGCGAGGATCCAGTCGCAGCCCTTGCGCGTCAGCTTGGCGCGGCCCTGCTCGACCACCTTCTCGGTTTCGGCGGCGAAGCCGACCACCAGGCTGGGGCGCTCCGGGCCTGCCTGCGACAGCTCGGCCAGGATGTCCGGGTTCTGCGTCAGCTCCAGGGCGGCGGCAACGCCGTTGTCCTTCTTGAGCTTTTGCTGGGCCGCGGCGGCGGCGCGCCAGTCGGCCACGGCAGCGGCGCAGACCGCGATCTCCACCGGCAGGGCGGCGCGGCAGGCGGCCAGCATCTCCTGCGCGGTCTCCACGTGTACGGTCTTCAGGCCCTCGGGGTCCGGCAACCCGCTGGGGCCGGAGACCAGGGTGGTCTCGGCGCCGTGGCGCGCCAGGGCGGTGGCGATGGCGTGGCCCTGCTTGCCGGAGGAGCGGTTGGCGATATAGCGCACCGGGTCGATGGGCTCGTGGGTCGGCCCGCTGGTCACCAGGGCGCGCAGGCCGCTCAAGGGTCCCGCGCCGGTTTTGGCTGCGCCGAGGCTGGCCTCGATGGCAGCGAGAATTTCTTGCGGCTCGGCCATGCGTCCGAAGCCGTACTCGCCGCAGGCCATGTCGCCCTCGTTGGGACCGACGGTGAGGATGCCGCGCTGCTTCAGGGTGGCGATGTTCGCCCGGGTCGCCGGATGCTCCCACATGCGCACGTTCATCGCCGGGGCGGCCAGCACCGGCTTGTCGGTGGCCAGCAGCGCGGTGGAGGCCAGATCGTCGGCGCGGCCCTGGGCCATCTTGGCCAGCAGGTCGGCGCTGGCCGGCGCCACCACCAGCAGGTCGGCGTCGCGCGACAGCTGAATGTGGCCCATCTCCGCCTCGTCGGTGAGGTCGAAGAGCTCGCCGTAGACCTTGTCGCCGCTCAACGCCGAGAGCGACAGCGGCGTCACGAACTGGGCTCCGGCCCGGGTCAGCACGCAGCGCACCGCCGCGCCCTTTTCCTTCAGGCGGCGGATCAGCTCCAAAGATTTATAGGCGGCGATTCCTCCCGAGACGATCAGGAGAACCCGTTTTCCGGTCAGCACGGCGGTAAAACTCTTATTTTACGGCAATGAAACGTGAATAACCTAGGGATTCGCCTGCTCGAAGGCAAGCAAAGTGCGATTCTGACGGTTTTACAGCCGATTAGAAGAGAGCGGCCAGGGCGATGGCCAGGGCCGCGACGGCCACGGGCAAGGCCCAGCGCCCCAGATTCCCGCCCGGACGGTTGGTGAGGCGCGCGATGGTTTCCGGGTGCAGGCGGATGCGCCCGGCGGCCAACTCCTCGGTGGCGCGCTCCAGGTTGTCGGCCAGGACGGGGAGCTGGCGCAGCCCGTGCAGCACGTCCGCCACGCCCTCGCGCAGGCGCGCCTCGGGGCCGCGGTTCTCGCGCATCCAGGCGTCGATCAGGGGCTGGGCCAGGGTCCAGATGTTGAGCGAGGGGTCGAGGCTGCGGCTCACGCCTTCGGCCATCAGCATGTTCTTCTGCAAGAGCAGCAACTGCGGCTGCACCGGCAGCTCGAAGGACTCGGTGAGGCGCAGGAGCTGCGCCAGCAGCCGCGCGAAGGAAATCTCGTTCAGCGGCCGCCCGGCGATGGGCTCGCAGACCGAGCGCAGCGCCTGGGCGAAGACGTCCAGGTCGGGGCCCCCGGGACGCACCTGCGGCAGGTAGCCGGCCTCCATGTAGACCGCGGCCAGGCGATGGTAGTCGCCGTCCAGGGTGGCGATCAGCATGTCCGCCAGGTGGCGCCGGGTGCGCCAGTCCATGCGTCCCATGATGCCGAAGTCGACGGCCAGGATGTTGCCCTCGCGGTCGACCCACATGTTGCCGGGGTGCTGGTCGCCGTGGAAGAAGCCGTCGCGGAAGACCTGGTTGAAGAAGATGCCCGCCGCCTTGGTCAGGACGTCGGTCAGGTCGTGTCCGGCGGCTTGCAGCGCGGCGCGGTCGTCCATGGGAATGCCGCTGACCCGCGACATGGTCAGCACCCGGCGCGAGGACCGCCGCCAGTCGATGGCCGGGACGTTGTAGGTCGGATCCCCGGCGAAGTTCTCCGCCAGTTCCGAGGCCGCGGCGCCTTCCATGCGCAGGTCCATCTCCAGGCGCACGGTGTTCTCGAAGACGCCCACCGCCTCGACCGGGCGGAAGCGGCGCAGCTTCGGCTGGGTCGTCTCGATCACCTCGGCGACCCAGTAGAAAAACTCCAGGTCGCGGTCGAAGGCCTTTTCGATGCCGGGCCGCAGGACCTTCACGGCCACCTGTCGCGGCTCGCGCTGACGGTCCTCGGCGTCCCCGCCCTCTTCTTCCCTGGGGTCCGGGGCCACGGTGGCGTGGTGGACCTGGGCGATGGAGGCGGCGGAAACCGGGTCCGCGTCGAAGGAAAGGAACAGCTCCTCGACCGGCCGGCCCAGCTCCTCCTCGATGATCTCGCGCGCCAGCGCCGTGTCGAAGGGCGGCAGATGGTCCTGCAGCTCCGCCAGGTCCAGGGCGATCTGCTCGCCCACCAGGTCGGCGCGGGTGGAGAGGGCCTGGCCCAGTTTGATGAAGCTCGGTCCCATCTCGGTGAGGGCGCGGGCCAGTTTCTCGCCGGGCCGGCCCTCCGCCTGGCGGCGCGAGAAGCGGCGGGCGAACCAGACGAGACCCGGCGCCACGCCCATCTCCTCCAACGGCGCCAGGGCGTCGTGGCGCGCCAGAGTGCGGGCGATGCGCTGGAAGCGCAGCAGGGACCGGAGTGTACGAAGCATGATTGTCGCTGTTTCGGTTAAATGCGCCAGCCGGAATGCAGCGCGGCGATCCCGCCGGAGAGATTGCGGTAGCGGACCTGGGACAGCCCGGCCGCGCCCATCATCTGGACGAGCTCCTCCTGTGGCGGAAAGCGGCGGATCGACTCCGCCAGATAAAGGTAGGACTCGCGGTCTCCGGCGACGGCGGCGCCCATGGCCGGCAGCACTTTGAAGGAGTACTGGTCGTAGAGGTCGGCGAAGACCGGCAGGACAACGCGGCTGAACTCCAGGCAGAGGAATCGACCGCCGGGCTTCAGCACCCGGCGCGCCTCGGCCAGCGCCCGGTCGATGTGGGTGACGTTCCTCAGGCCGAAGGCAATGGTGTAGGCGGTGACCGAGCGGTCGGGCAGCGGCAGGCGCTCGGCATCACCGCAGACCCAGGAGAGGCCCTGCAGCCGCCCCTGGTCGAGGGCGCGGTCGCGGCCCACAGCCAGCATGTCGGCCGTCAGGTCGCAGACGACGACGTGACCTTCTCCGGGAAGGCCTTGTTTTTCCAGGCGGTCCAGGACGCGAAAGGCGATGTCGCCGGTGCCGCCGGCGGTGTCCAGCAGCTCGATGCCCGGGCGCGGGTTCAGCCAGTCGACCATGGACGTTTTCCACAGCCGGTGGATACCTCCGGACATGAGGTCGTTCATCAGATCGTAGCGGCTGGCCACGGACTGGAAGACGCCGCGCACCAGCGAAGCCTTGTCCCCCTCGTCGACCTCGCGGTAGCCGAAATGGGTCTTGCCGGCGTCGTCTTCGGCGGCCTCTCGCGGCGGCCCGGAAACTTTGTTTGCGTTCATCGCGCGGACCATAGCGCGGGCCGCGGCGGCGCGCTACTCTGCGCGCCATTTCGCCGCGCCCCCCTGTCTAGCCGGATTTGTCCCGAGATGCCCGAGTTGCCCGAAGTCGAGACCGTGGTGCGCGGCCTGCGCCCGAAACTGGAGGGCCGCCGCCTGAAGCGGGTCGAGCAGCGCCGCCCGGATCTGCGCTTTCCCTTGCCGGCGGACTTCGCCAAGCGCCTGACCGGCCTGCGGGTGGAGCGCATCGGGCGGCGCGCCAAGTACATGCTGGTGTCCTTGGACGACGGTCAAGTGCTGCTCTGCCACCTGGGCATGTCCGGGCGCATGACGATCGTCGAGCCGCCGGCCCGAAAAGGACCGAGGGGCGGCCCGCGTCCGCCGCTGGACAAGCACGACCACGTGATCTTCACCACCGACGCCGGGGTGGAGGTCCGCTTCAACGACGCCCGGCGCTTCGGGATCATGGACCTGGTGGACGCCGACGCGCTGGAAACCCACCCCCTGCTGCGCGACCTGGGGCCGGAGCCGCTGGGCAACGACTTCAACGGCCCCGGCCTGGCCGCGGCCCTGAAGGGCAAGCGCTCGCCGATCAAGGCGGCGCTGCTGGATCAGCGCGTGGTGGCCGGGCTCGGCAATATTTATGTCTGCGAGGCGTTCTATTTCGCGGGAATCTCGCCGCGCCGCCAGGCCTATACGGTGCAGGGCGCGCGCGCGGAGAAGCTGGCGGCGGCGGTGCGCCAGGTGCTGACCCGCGCCATCGAGGCCGGCGGTTCCTCCCTGCGCGACTACGTGCAGGCCGACGGCGAACTCGGCTACT
Organism: Pelagibius sp. CAU 1746; assembly: GCF_039839785.1. Taxonomy (NCBI): domain Bacteria; kingdom Pseudomonadati; phylum Pseudomonadota; class Alphaproteobacteria; order Rhodospirillales; family Rhodovibrionaceae; genus Pelagibius; species Pelagibius sp. CAU 1746. The sequence continues at coordinate 565,313 of NZ_JBDOQT010000001.1, read as the reverse complement.
TCCAGCACGAATGGTCGGTCTATGGCCGCGAGGGCGAGCCCTGCAAGGCCTGCGGCGCAGCGATCAAGCGCCTGGTGCAGAGCGGGCGCTCCACCTTCTATTGCTCGCATTGCCAACGATGAGACGGGACCGGGCGCGCGAGGATTCTGTTTCCCTGGGCGCGGCTCTGGGGTAGGAAACCGCCATGCTTCGCGCGCCGCTGCACCGCCGTCTTCTCGCCACCCTGCTGGCGCTGGCCCTGCTTGCGCCCGCTGCGCCGCTTCTGGCGCAGGGGAGCGACGGTTCCGGGGACGGTTACGTTGCCGGCATTCCCGACCTGCCGCTGATGCCCGGCTTGCAGTCGCTGCCCGACAGCGGCCTTGTCTTCGATAAACCGGGCGGGCGCATCGTCGAAGCCTTCGCCGCGGGCGAGGTGACGGCGCCGGCGGTGCACGGCTTCTACGACCGGACGCTGCCGCAGCTCGGCTGGCGGCGCGAAGCGGCGGGCGCCTATCTGCGCGAGGGCGAACGGCTGAGGCTCGATCTCAGCGAGGAGGCCGGCCGCCTCACCGTTCAGTTCAGGCTGTCGCCGCAGTAGGAATCCCGTCACGGGGGAATTGTCGCCGATTCGGCACAGCGGTGGCGCGAAGATGCCGCCGGGCGCGATCAAGAGAGGTAGGAAGGAAGAGGCCATGAGCTACCAGAACATCACCGTGGAGAAAGAAGACGGCGTCGGCATCGTCACCCTCAACCGCCCCAAGGCGCTCAACGCTCTGTGCAAGGCGCTGATCGAGGACCTGGGGCGGGCGCTGGACGATCTGGAAGGCGACGACTCCATCGGCTGCATCCTCATCACCGGCTCCGAGAAGGCCTTCGCCGCCGGCGCCGACATCAAGGAGATGAAGGACAAGACCTATCAGCAGGCCTATGCCGAGGATTTCATCACCGTGGGCTGGGAGCGCCTTGCGCAGACGCGCAAGCCGGTGATCGCGGCGGTGGCGGGTTACGCCCTGGGCGGCGGCTGCGAGATCGCCATGATGTGCGATTTCATCCTGGCCGCCGACACCGCCAAGTTCGGCCAGCCGGAGATCACCATCGGCACCATTCCCGGCTCCGGCGGCACCCAGCGTCTCACCCGCTTCGTCGGCAAGTCCAAGGCCATGGAGCTGTGCCTGACCGGACGCATGATGGACGCCGAGGAGGCCGAACGGGCCGGTCTGGTGGCGCGTGTCATTCCGGCAGCGGATCTTTTGGCCGAGGCCAAGAAGACCGCCGCGAAGATCGCCGGGCTGTCGCGGCCGGTGGTGATGATGGCCAAGGAGGCGGTCAACCGGGCCTACGAGACCACCCTGGCCGAGGGTATCAAGTTCGAGCGCCGGGTGTTTCACAGCACCTTCGCCTTGGAAGACCAGAAGGAAGGCATGACCGCCTTCGCCGAGAAGCGCGCCCCGGCCTGGAAGCACCGCTGAGGAGAGCCGTCGGCGGGACGCCGCCGTTAACCCTGATTTCCCGCGATTCCGCGCCGCTCGCCGGGGTGTGAAAGGCGGCTTGACGAGGCTGGGGCCGGGGGCTATAACCCCGCCTTCCTCATGCACTGAGTACGAAGTTTTAAGCACATGGCAAACCATCAATCTGCCAAGAAGCGGATCCGTCGCAACGCCCGCCGCGCCGTCGTCAACGGCGCGCGCGTCAGCCGCATTCGCACCCACGTGAAGGCGGTGGAACTGGCGATCGCCAGCGGCGACAAGACGGCGGCCCAGACCGCGCTGAAGGCGGCCCAGCCGGAGTTGGCCCGCGGCGTGCGCAGCGGCGTCCTGCCGAAGAACACGGCGTCGCGCAAGATGTCGCGCCTCTCGGCCCGCGTCAAAGCCATCGGCTGATTCCGCATCCGCCCGGAAAAATCCGGGACTGGAACGATGCCGCGCCTTCCTGGAAGAGGGCGCGGTTTTTCGTGTTTGCGCTTCGGCTTTCGCCCGATCTTCCGATCGCTCCGGAGTGTTGCAGATCGGTCGGCGGGCCAAAAAAAAACCCGTTCCCCATTCGATCCGCTTGTCACCCGAAGTCTATGCGGGTACATTAACATTATCGCGCTTGGGGGTTCTGAGTAAGAAGTTCTAGGAAAAAGCAAAATAAAAAGTCGCGCCGATCAAGTAATTCCTGAAATGAATTATTGATTTCGCCACGGGCGTGGCAGGGGCCGGACGTTTCTCTAGGCCGCCGTTGTTTTTTTCCGACCCGCCTGGCTCTTGGAGCCCCTCCTAAGCCGATCGCTGGAATAACTAATGACGAACGAGGTTGCTGGCCACGTCATGGACGATGCTTGTGCTTTCGCGGAGTTTTACCTCTGGCAAATGATGTGCGGAGATAGGGTCGCAGTGCACACGCCGCTTGGGGGGATGGTCTAAGATGGTTGGTGGTGACGGTGAGGCGACGGTCATCGAGCAATGGGGTCGGGTGCGAGGGCGTTTGCGAGCGGAGGTCGGCGAGGCGGCTTACCGTTCTTGGCTGAAGCCGCTGACTCTTGCGGGATCGCGTAACGGAAAGCTTCGACTCGCAGTGCCGACGCGCTTCATGCGCGATTGGGTTGCGAGCAACTATGCCGAACGTCTGGGCGCTTTGTGGAACGAAGAAGACCCCGACATCGGCGGTATCGAAATCGTGGTGCAGCCGCCGGCGCGCCCGACTCCGAAACCGGGCGCGGGGGCGCCGCTTGTCGGCGGTGCCGCCGAAACGCGCGGTAGCGTGCAGGCGACGAATGGCGCGGCAATGGCAAAGGCCTGCGAGGTTGCGGCCCTTGCTCCGGCAGGCGCGAGACCGGCGGCCGCCGCAGCAGTGCGCGCGACGACTGGCGGCGCTGCTCTGGAGAGCGGCATGCGCGAAGACATTTCCGCACCCCTGGACCCGCGCTTTACCTTCGACAACTTCGTCGTCGGCAAGCCGAACGAGTTGGCCTATGCCGCGGCGCGGCGCGTTGCGGAGGCGCCGAGCGCGCCTTTCAACCCACTGTTCCTTTACGGCGGCGTCGGCCTTGGCAAGACGCACCTGATGCACGCCATCGGCCTGCACATCAAGAAGCAGTCTCCCGAACGGCGCATCATCTATCTCTCCGCCGAAAAGTTCATGTATCAGTTCGTGCGCGCGCTGCGCACGAAGGACACCATGGCCTTCAAGGAGCAGTTCCGTTCCGTCGACGTGCTGATGATCGACGACGTGCAGTTCATCGGTGGCCGCGAGGCGACGCAGGAAGAGTTCTTCCATACCTTCAACGCGCTGGTCGACCAGAACCGCCAGGTCATCATCTCTGCCGACAAGAGCCCCAGCGATCTGGAGGGCGTCGAGGAGCGCATGCGCTCGCGCCTCGGCTGGGGCCTGGTGGCGGACATTCACCCCACGACCTACGAGTTGCGTCTCGGCATCCTGCAGGCCAAGGCCGAGCAGTCGAGCACCGACATTCCGGTGAAGGTTCTGGAGTTCCTGGCGCACAAGATCACCTCGAACGTGCGCGAGCTGGAGGGCGCCCTGAACCGCATCATGGCGCACGCCACCCTGGTGGGCCGCCCGATCACCCTGGAGACCACCCAGGAGGTTCTGCACGACCTGCTCAGGGCCAACGACCGCCGGGTCACCATCGAGGAGATCCAAAAGCGCGTCTCGGCCCACTTCAATGTGCGTATCGCCGACATGCACTCGGCCCGCCGGGCCCGCGCCGTGGCCCGGCCGCGCCAGGTGGCCATGTATCTCTCCAAACAGCTGACCTCCCGCTCGCTGCCGGAAATCGGCCGCAAGTTCGGGGGGCGCGACCACACCACGGTGATGCACGCCGTGCGCAAGGTCGAGGAGCTGAAGGCCACCGATTCCAGCTTCGCCGAGGACGTGGAGCTGCTGCGGCGCATGCTGGAGGCCTGAAACCGGCCCTCCGGAATGGCTTTCGTCGCTCCGGCGCCGCTTTTCGGCCTTTCCGGAGCGGGAAAAGCCAGCCAAAAGAATCGCTTAGCGGCTGCACCCGCCGACCCTGGCAAAAGGGGCGGCGGGGAGCCCTCAAGTGCGCTTAAAGCTTACGTTTTCGCCCTTCCATGCTATACTCGGCGACCGCGCTGCGGAGCCGCATTTCCGGGCTCCGGCGCGCGGTGCCGATGGGCCCTGAAACCGCTGACGGCCGCTGGCGTGGCGTCGTGGAATCCGGGGCCGCGCGGGCCCCGATCCGGGGTCCCCATCGCAAGCTCGCATACCAAGGACCTGCGTACAGAAAAAGGGGGGCTGAAACGCCCCCGCATGGCACCCAAGAGAACGATCAACATCATTGCCTGAAGGCCAAGCGTCCCATCATGAAGCTGACCATTGAACGCGCTGCGCTCCTCAAATCCCTCACGCACGTGCAAAGCGTCGTGGAACGCCGCAACACCATTCCGATCCTGTCCAACGTGCTGATCGAGGCCGACGGCGCCTCGCTGTCGCTGACCGCCACGGACATGGACCTGACGGTGATCGACAAGATTTCCGCGGAGGTCGGCCAGCCGGGCGCGACCACGGCGCCGGCGCATACGCTCTACGACATCGTGCGCAAGCTGCCCGAGGGCTCGCAGGTGGAGATCGAGGCCGGCGGCGACGATGCGCGCCTGAAGCTGCAGGCCGGGCGTTCGGTCTTCACCCTGTCGACGCTGCCGCGCGAGGACTTTCCGGCGACCAACAGCGACGACCTGCCGCAGCGCTTCACCCTGCAGGCCGGCGAGCTGAAGACCCTGATCGACCGTACGCGCTTCGCCATCTCCACCGAGGAGACGCGCTACTATCTCAACGGCATCTTCCTGCACGCCGCCCAGAGCAATTCCCTGCCGGTGCTGCGCGCCGTGGCCACCGACGGTCACCGCCTGGCGCGGGTCGAAATGCCGCTGCCCGACGCCGCCAAGGACATGCCGGGCGTCATCGTGCCGCGCAAGACCGTGGGCGAGCTGCGCCGCCTCGTCGAGGGTGTCGACGATCCGGTGGAGATCGCCCTGTCGGACACCAAGATCCGTTTCGCCTTCGGCCCCACGGTGCTGACCTCGAAGCTGATCGACGGCACCTTCCCGGATTACGAAAGGGTCATTCCCGCCGGCAACGACAAGGTCCTGGAAGTGGACTGCAAATCCTTCGCCGAGGCGGTGGACCGTGTCTCCACCATCTCCTCGGAAAAGAGCCGCGCGGTGAAGATGGCGGTGAACAACGGCGCCTTGACGCTCTCCGCCAACAGCCCGGAAAACGGCACCGCCGTGGAAGAACTGGAGATCGACTACGACGGCGCCGGCATCGAGATCGGCTTCAATTCGCGCTATCTGCTGGATATCGCCCAGCAGATCGAGGGCGAGGCCGCGCAGTTCACCATGGCCGACCCCGCTTCGCCGACCATCGTGCGCGAGGTGGCCGACAGCAGCGCCCTCTACGTGCTGATGCCGATGCGCGTGTAAGCCGGGGCCCGGGATGAGCATTCGCCGTCACAACCAACGCCGCTCCTCTTGCTGAGCTCCGCCGCCTTCGGCGATGCGGAGCCCGGCGCCGTGTCGCAGCGCATGACCGAAACCGGTGTCTGGCTGAGCCGCCTCGTGGTGTCGCAGTTCCGTTGCTATGCCAGGGCCGAGCTGGATCTGACCGCGGCGCCGGTGGTGCTGACCGGCCCCAACGGCGCCGGCAAGACCAACCTGCTGGAAGCGATCTCCTTTCTCTCGCCGGGGCGGGGTCTGCGGCGGGCGCGCCTCGGCGAGATCGACCGCGCCCCGCCCGGCGAGCGGCCGTCCAATCCCTGGGCGGTGGCCGCCACCGTCATGACGCCGCAGGGGCCGCGCGACGTGGGCAGCGGCCGCGATCCCGGTCAGAATGCCGATGCCCAGAACGGCTTTGGGCGCGAGCGGAGGCTGGTGAAGGTCGACGGCGCCGCTGCGCGCGGCCAGCAGTCCCTGGCGGAGATCCTCTCGGTGGTCTGGCTGACGCCGCAGATGGACGGCCTGTTCCGTGAAAGCGCCGGCGGCCGGCGGCGTTTCCTCGACCGCCTGGTCTACGGCTTCGACCCGGAGCACTCGGCGCGCTGCAATGCCTATGAACATGCCCTGCGCGAGCGTGCGCGCCTCTTGAAGAGCGGCCGCGGCGATGCGGCCTGGCTGGTCTCGCTGGAGGAGTCCATGGCGACGCGCGGCGTCGCCATCGCCGCCGCGCGGCTCGACATGGTCGAGCGCCTGCAGCAGGCCTGCGACGGCGCCGAGGGGCCCTTCCCCAAGGTCGACCTGGAACTGGAAGGCACGGTGGAGGATTTGCTGCGGCGTGGCCCGGCCCTGGCCGCCGAGGACGCCTTGCGTGACGGCCTGGCGGACAGCCGCCGCCAGGATGCCGAGGCGGGCGGCGCCGGCCTGGGGCCGCACCGCAGCGACCTGCAGGCCACCCACAAGGCCAAGGGCGTGGCCGCCGCGCTGTGCTCGACGGGCGAACAGAAGGCATTGCTGATCGCCATCCTGATGGCCTATGCGCGCCTGCTGACGCTGGAACGCGGGGCGGCGCCCCTGCTGCTGCTGGACGAGGTGGCGGCGCATCTGGACGCCGCGCGCCGTGCCGCGCTCTACGAGGAGATCCTCGATCTCGGTGCCCAGGCCTGGCTGACCGGCACGGACGCCGCCGATTTCGAGGGCCTGCAAGGCCGGGCCCAGTTCTTTGCCATCAACGACGGGGCGATCCGTCCCGCGGGCGCGGCCTGAGGCCGTTCCCCCCGATACACGATGAAGAAACCAGGTTTGCAATGAGCAACGACGAGAAGCCGATCGAAACGGGCCCTGAGTCCAAGGGCAAGACCCCGGAGGATGCCGCCTACGGCGCGGAATCCATCAAGGTGCTGCGCGGCCTGGAGGCCGTGCGCAAACGCCCGGGCATGTACATCGGCGACACCGATGACGGCTCGGGCCTGCACCATATGGTCTACGAGGTGGTGGATAACGCCATCGACGAGGCCTTGGCGGGACACTGCGATACCGTGACGGTGGTTCTGAACGGCGACGGTTCGGTCACCGTCGGCGACAACGGGCGCGGCATCCCCGTGGACATCCATGCCGAAGAAGGGGTCTCGGCGGCCGAGGTCATCATGACCCAGTTGCATGCCGGCGGTAAGTTCGACCAGAACTCCTACAAGGTGTCGGGCGGGCTGCACGGCGTCGGCGTCTCGGTGGTCAATGCGCTTTCCGAATGGCTGGAGCTGACCATCTGGCGCAACGGTCAGGAGCACTGGATGCGTTTCGTCAACGGCGACGCCGAGGCGCCGCTGGCGGTGCGCGGTACGGCGGAAGGCAAGTCCGGCACGCAGATCACCTTCATGCCGTCGGACAAGATCTTCACCATGACGGAGTTCGATTTCTCGACGCTGGAGCACCGCCTGCGCGAGCTGGCCTTCCTGAACTCCGGCGTGCACATGGAGCTGACCGACGCGCGCAGCGCCGAGCCCAAGCAAGTCGACCTGCATTACGAAGGCGGACTGGTGGCTTTCGTGAACTATCTCGACCGCACCAAGACCGCGCTGATCGAGCCGCCGATCACCATGGCGGCGGAACGCGACGGCCTTACCGTCGAGGTGGCGCTGCAATGGACCGACAGCTATCACGAGACGGTGCTCTGCTTCACCAACAACATTCCGCAGCGTGACGGCGGCACCCACCTGGCCGGTTTCCGCGCCGCGCTGACGCGGCAGATCAACAGCTATGCGACCAGCAGCGGTCTCCTGAAGAAGGAGAAGGTGGCGCTGACCGGAGACGACGCGCGCGAAGGCCTGACCTGCGTCCTCTCGGTGAAGGTGCCGGACCCGAAATTCTCCAGCCAGACCAAGGACAAGCTGGTGTCCTCCGAGGTGCGGCCCATCGTCGAGTCGGTGGTCAACGAGCGCCTGGATCAATTCTTCGAGGAACACCCGCAGGAGGCGCGGCGCATCGTCGGCAAGGTGGTCGAGGCGGCCGCGGCCCGCGAGGCGGCGCGCAAGGCCCGCGAGCTGACCCGGCGCAAGGGCGCGCTGGACATCTCCTCCCTGCCCGGCAAGCTGGCCGACTGTCAGGAACGCGATCCTGCCAAGTCGGAACTCTTCATCGTCGAGGGCGACTCGGCCGGCGGCTCGGCCAAGCAGGGCCGCGACCGCAAGAACCAGGCGATCCTGCCGCTGCGCGGCAAGATCCTGAACGTGGAGCGCGCGCGCTTCGACAAGATGCTGTCGTCGCAGGAAATCGGCACGCTGATCACCGCGCTGGGCACCGGCATCGGGCGCGACGAGTTCAACATCGACAAGCTGCGCTACCACAAGATCATCATCATGACGGACGCCGACGTCGACGGCAGCCACATCCGGACGCTTTTGCTGACCTTCTTCTTCCGGCAGATGCCGGAACTGGTCGAGCGCGGCTACCTCTATATCGCACAGCCGCCGCTGTACCGGGCCAAGCGCGGGGAATCGCTGCGCTACCTGAAAGGCGACCGCGAGATGGAGGACTATCTCATCGACAGCGGCCTGAAGGACGCGGTGCTGACACACGCGGACGAAGGCCAGATCGCCGGTGGCGATCTTCGTCTGAGGGTCGAGCGCGCGGTGCGCGCGCGCCATCTGATGGAGCCGCTGATCCGCAAGGTCGGCAACCCCGACGTGGTCGAGCAGGCGGCGATCTCCCGCGTTTTGAACGCGGAACGAATGCATGACGAGGCCGAATTGGCCGAAGCCGCACAGTATATTGCGCGGCGGCTCGACACCTTGGCGCCGGAGCACGAAAAAGGCTGGCAGGGCGACTCCCTGCCCGACGGCGGCCTGCGTTTCAGCCGCACCCTGCGCGGCGTCACGGAAGAGCGCGTCATTGACGGCCCGCTGATCCGCACCAGCGAGGCGCGGCGACTCGACGAAATGGGTGACGAACTGCAGGCGGCCTACCTTCTGCCCGGGGACCTGACCTCCAAGGACAAGACCTTCCGCATCACCGGCCCGATCAGCCTCGCCGGCGCGATCTTCGAGCTCGGCCGCAAGGGCGTCAGCGTCGCGCGCTACAAGGGGTTGGGCGAGATGAACCCCGAACAGCTCTGGGAAACAACCCTCGATCCAAACGTGCGCGCCTTGTTGCAAGTCAGGGTGGCGCATGCCGACGAGGCGGAGGATGTCTTCTCCACGCTGATGGGCGACGTGGTGGAGCCGCGCCGCGATTTCATCCAGCAACATGCGCTGGAGGTGGCGAATCTCGACGTTTGAGGCAGGGCCGCGCAGATCTCTGCGGCTCAGGACCTGCGCCTTAAGATTGCCACTATCCGCGCCGAGGGGATTTGTGGTGCGGCGCGTCGGATTTCTCTATCTATAGGGACATGGCGGAAAAGAATCGCGCCACGAAGAGCCGGCCGGGAGAGGCCGGCGGCAGTCGCAAGTCCACCGTGGCGGCCCGCTCGCCGAAAGGCGGCGGCCGGCGGTCCGCAGGCGGCCGCGGAGGCGGACCCACATCCAAGGCAACCCGGAAACGCAGGGCGGTGCGTGCCGCCGGGCTGCTGCGCCGTGTCGTCACCTGGGGGCTGGTGGCGGCCATCTGGTGCGGCGTGGTGCTGTCCGGCGTCTTGGCCTGGTATGCTTACGACCTGCCCGATATCGGCGAAATCGAGAAGCTGACGCGGCGGCCGAACGTCACGCTGCTGGCCGCCGACGGCACCCGCCTAGCCTCCTTCGGCGACCGCTTCGGTGCGACGCGCGGCCTGCGCGAACTGCCGCCGCACCTGCCGCATGCGGTGATCGCGGTGGAGGACCGGCGTTTCTACGACCACGGCGGCATCGATTTCCGCGGCCTGCTGCGTGCGATGTACGTGAACATCCGCGACGGGCGCATCTCCCAGGGCGGTTCGACCCTCACCCAGCAGCTCGCCAAGAACCTCTTCCTCACTTCCGAGCGCACCCTGAAGCGCAAGATCCAAGAGGTCATGCTGGCCTATTGGCTGGAACACCGTCTCACCAAGGACCAGATTCTCACGATTTATCTGAACCGGGTCTACCTCGGCGCGGGCACCTACGGCGTCGATGCCGCCGCGCGCCATTACTACGGCAAGCCGGCGACGCGGGTCAGCCTCTACGAGGCGGCCCTGCTGGCGGGGCTGTTGAAGGCGCCCTCGCGGCTCAACCCGACGCGAGATCCCGCCGGCGCCGACCAGCGCGCGGTCCTGGTGCTGCAGACCATGGTCGAAGCGGGCTTCATCACCCGGGACGAGGCCGATGCCGCCGTCGCCCAGAAGACGGCGGCGCGCGCCGCCCGTGACGACATCGCGCCCTATTTCGCGGACTGGATCCTGGCCCAGGTGCGCGACTACCTGGGCGGCATCGACGAAGACGTTCGGGTCGTGACCACCCTCGATCCGTCGGCGCAGACCGTCGCCCGTCAGGAGCTGGCCAGGATCCTCGATGAGGAAGGCGCCGCGCGCGGCGCCGGCCAGGCGGCGCTCGTCAGTCTCGCCCCCGACGGCGCCGTCCGCGCCCTGGTCGGCGGGCGGGATTACGGCGACAGCCAGTTCAATCGCGTCACCCAGGCGCTGCGCCAGCCGGGCTCGGCCTTCAAGGCCTTCGTCTATCTCGCCGGCCTGGAAGCGGGTCTCACCCCCGACAGCCAGGTGAAGGACGCCCCGGTGCGCGTCGGCAAGTGGGCGCCGGGCAACTACGGCGGACGCTATTACGGAGAGGTCACGCTGCGCGAGTCCTTCGCCCGCTCGATGAACTCCGTCGCCGTTCGCGTGACCCAGAAAGTCGGGCCCAAAACCGTGGCGGCGACGGCCCGGCGCCTCGGCATTTCCAGCGAGCTTCGGCCCACCGGCGGCATCGCGCTGGGCGCCTCCGAGGTGACGCTGCTGGAACTGACCGGCGCCTACGCCGCCTTCGCCAACCAGGGCCGGCGGGTCACGCCCTACGGCATCACCGAAATCCGCGATGCGCAGGGACAGCTCCTGTTCCAGCGCGACCGGACGCCCGGCGACACGGTGGTCTCGGCCGGCCATCTGGCGCAGATGGCCAACATGATGTCGGCCACCGTGGTCTGGGGCACCGGCAAGGCGGCCCAGCCGGGCCGCGCCGCCGCCGGCAAGACCGGCACCAGCCAGGATTTCCGCGACGCCTGGTTCGTCGGCTACACCGCCGAGCTGGTGACCGGCGTGTGGTTCGGCAACGACGACGGCGCGCCGATGCAGAAGGTCACCGGCGGCTCCCTGCCGGCGCGGCTGTGGGGCCGCTTCATGAAACGCAATCTGGACGGCTTGCCGCAGCGTCCGCTGCCCGGCGGCGGCGAGCTTGTCGCCCAGTCGCAGGACGACAGCATCGGTGGATTCATCGGCCGCATCCTCAAAGGCCTCACCGCCGAGAAGCCGGCGGCCCAGCGCCCGGCCAAGCCGGCCGCGCCCGCGGCCCGCCAGCAGGACGACAAGCCGTTCTGGAAACGCGAGGACCAGCGGGACTGAGCCGGTGCCGCATTCTGGCCGAACGTCAGCGCCGGGCCGGGATATCAGTCCCCCGCCGCCGGACGCGGGGCGGGATGCACCACCAGCCAGTAGGCCAGCGCGCCGCCCAGGGAGACCAGCGCGATGGCCGCCATCATGGCCAAAGCCGACTCGCCGCTGCCGTGGCCCACGGCGATCCCGACCAGGGCGGCGAGCCCCATCTGGAAGAAGCCGAGCAGCGCCGAGGCCGAACCCGCCATCTGCGGAAAGGGGCCGATGGCGCCGGCCTGGGCGTTGGGCATGGCCAGGCCGGTGCCGGCCATGAAGACCATGACCGGGCCGACGATGCCGGGCACGGTGACGATGCCGGCGAGATAGAGCGCGATGCCGGCGAGGCCTCCCGCCACCTGCACCGCGGTGCCGATCTGCACCATGCGCTCCAGCCCCAGCCTCACCGTCAGCCGGCCGGAGAGGAAGGTGCCGATCATGTAGCCGACCACAATGGCCGCGAAGCAGAAGCCGTAGACGTCCGGGGTCAGGCCCAGGAGGCCGATCAGCACGAAGGAGGAGCCGGAGATGAAGGAAAAGATGCCGGAATAGGTGCAGGCGGTGACCATTACGTAGCCCAGGTAGCTGCGGTGGCGCAGCAGGGCGCGGTAGTTGCCCAGGATGTGGCCCGGCCGGGTGGCGTCGGGGCTCTTCCACTGGTTGGTCTCCGGCAGGGTCACCAGCGCCGCGGCCAGGGTCGTGGCGGCGAAGAGGCCCAGCACCGCGAAGTTGGCGCGCCAGCCGAACCAGACCTCCAGAAAGCCGCCCAGGATCGGCCCGAAGGCGGGCGCCATCGCCATCGCCATACCCATGTAGGACAGCATGCGCGCCGCCCGCTCGCGCCCGTAGATGTCGCGCACCACGGCGCGGCCCAGCACCGGGCCGACGCAGGCGCCGACGGCCTGGAAGAAGCGGGCCAGGATCAGCATCTCGATGCCGCTCGCGAAGGCGCAGACCAGGGTCGCCAGCAGATAGAGCGCCAGCCCGCCCAGGATCACCGGGCGGCGCCCGAAGCGGTCGGACAGCGGGCCGTAGGCGAGCTGGCTGACGGCGAAGCCGGCCAGGAAGACCGAAAGCGTGAGCTGCACCTCGGCGTTGGCGACGCCGAAGTCGCGGCCGATGGCCGGCAGCGAAGGCAGGTAGAGGTCGGTGGAGATCGGCCCCAGGGCGACCATGGCGGTCAGCAGGACGGAGACGATCAGGCTCTCGGCGCGCGCCATGGAAACTCCGGTGAGCGGGCCAGCGGCGGAACTGGTCCGGAAAGCTTGGGCGAAAGTGGATGTTTACGGGGAGGACCCGCCTCCGCTTATAGTCGCCGCAGGCAAGTGCCCGCAAGGAAAGCCACCGCGAGATGAGCCGCCACTAGAAAAGCCAAGAGACCCGGCAGATGACCGAAAGCGAAAAGCCCCCCTTCCCCGATGCCGACACCTACGGGCGTTCGCTGACCGGCTTCGGCGTGAACATCCTGGTGCGCGACGTGGCGGCGATGCTCGCCTTCCTGACCGAGGTGCTGGGGGTGGAGGCGGTCTACGCCGAGCGCGACTTCGCGGTCTGCCGCCACGGCGGCCAGGAGTGGATGCTGCACTCGGACGCCAGCTACCACGCCAACCCCCTGCTGGCGCTGACCGGCGACGGGGCGATCCGCGGCGCCGGGCTGGAGCTCCGGCTCTACGGCGTCGACCCGGCGGCGGCGGCGGCGCGGGCCGAGGCGGCGGGGCACAGCGTGCTGCAGCAGCCGACCGACAAGCCGCACGGCCTTCGCGAGGCCTACATCGCCGGGCCCGACGGCTATGTCTGGGTGCCCTCCATGCACAAGAAGAAGGGCGGCTGAGGCAATCAAACAAAGCTGTCATGCTCGGGCTTGTCCCGAGCATCCAGGGTTGCCGCTCCGTCACTTGCCCCCTGAAGCTCTTGGGGACCCTCGGATCAAGTCCGAGGGTGACAGTCGGATTGGGGGGGGGTCAGCCGTAGCGCCAGAGTTCGTTGGCGTTGCGGCGCAGCCAGATCTTGGCGCCGCTCATGTCCTCGCTGAGCCGGCCGGCCAGCTTCCAGAAGCGCTGGGAGTGGTCCAGGTGGACCAGATGCGCCACCTCGTGGGCGACGACGTAGTCCAGCACCACTTCCGGGGCCAGGATCAGGCGCCAGGAGAAGTTGAGGTCGCCGTCGGAGTTGCAGGAGCCCCAGCGGCTGCGGGTATCGCGCAGGCTGAGGCGCCCGAGGCGCCGCTCGATGCGCGCGGCCTTGTCGCGGGCGCGCGCGCCGATCTCCGCGCGGGCCTCGCGCCTCAGGAAGTCGCCCAGGCGCCGCGGCAGATGTTCGGGCTGGCCCGAGACGCGCAGCAGGCCGGGTTCGCGGATCACGCCGCCGCGCGCGGCCGGGTCGTGGGCGATGATGTGGCTCTCGCCCAGCAGCGGGATCACCGCGCCGTCGGCGAAGGGGATGCGCTCGGGCACTTTTTCCAGGTGTTTCAGGATCCAGCCGCTGTTGCGCTCGGCGAAGGCGACGGCCTCGTGGATCGGCGTGCGGTTGGGCAGGACGAGTCGCACGCCGTTGCCTTCGGGCGTCAGCCGCAGGGTAATGCGCCGGGCCTGCGGGTGGCGCCTGAGTTCCAGCGGCACCTCCCGCTCCCCGAGCCGCAGGCTGCGCGGCGCATCCAGTCTGAGAGCCATGGACTCTCTATATCCCGGCGACTCCGAAGGCGGCAAGGCTTCGCCCCCGCCGGGCAGGGGCGGCGCCGGCTGGCGATGGGCATCGGCGCCGTGCTAGTTTGCCCGCCGGCGACGATTCCGGCCGCCTTGTCAGGGTGTTATGCGCTTGGATTCGATTTCTTTTGAGACTGCGCCCGGTCCGGCGACCGCACGGGAACCTAGGATCGGGATCGGCCACAACGAGGGGCCGCCGCTGGTGGAATCCCAGTGGCACCTGGCCGCCTGGCGGATGGCCCACAAGCAGGCCTGGGACAACCCGCCCGTCGAGGTGGTGCGCCGCCGCCTGAAGCGCGCCCAGGCGCTCGGCATGAGCTACCGCGAGTACACCCTGGAGATCCTGGAGCGCGGCCGCTACCTGTGAGCGGCTTTCCAGGACAGGTGGCTTCAGCCGGATAGGGTGTCACCCCCTCCCTAACCCTCCCCCATCCAAGGGGGAGGGAAGGTTCTTTCTGGGGGCGCCGAAAAGACATTCCTCCCCCCCTTGACGGGGGGAGGTTAGGAGGGGGGTGAAGGCGCGAAGCGCCGGGCTCCCTACTCCGGGTGCTCGGCCTCGCCTTCCAGGAGGGCCGCTTTGCGCTCCAGGCCCCAGCGGTAGCCGCCCAGGCCGCCGTCCTCGCGCAAGGCGCGGTGGCAGGGGATGACCAGGGAGACCGGGTTGGTGGCGCAGGCGCGGCCGACGGCGCGCTGGGCGCGCGGCGCGCCGAGGATCTCGGCGATCTCGGAATAGGTGCGGGTCTCGCCGCAGGGGATGGCGATCAGCTCGTTCCATACCCGGCGCTGGAAGGCGGTGGCGCGCACGTCGAGGGGCAGTTCCGCGTGCGGGATCTTGCCTTCCAGGAAGTCGATGACCAGGGAGACCGACTGGGCGATGGAATGCTGGTCGCGGGTGATGCTCTCGGCCCGGGGAAACTCCTGCGCCAGTTCCTCGACCAGCAGGGCGTCGTCGTCGCCCAGGCTGAGGAAGCAGAGCCCCTTGGCGGTGGCGGCCACCAGCAGGCGGCCCAGCGGCGAGGCGACGATGTCGTAGACGATGACCGCCCCCTTGCCACCCTTGGCGTAGGAGGCCGGGGTCATGCCCAGCATGCGCTCGGCGCGCTCGTAGACGCGGCTGGAGGAGCCGTAGCCGGCGCCGTAGGTGGCCTGGGCGACGGACTCGCCGTCTTTCAATTGCTTGCGGAAGGCGGCGTTGCGCCTTGCGTCGGCGTAGTCGCGCGGGCTGACGCCCATGACCCGCTTGAAGAGGCGCTGCAGGTGCCAGGGGCTCACGTCAAGTTGATGGCTGATCTCCGCCAGGGTCAGGCGTTCGCCCTCCTGTGCGTCGATCAGGCCGCAGGCCCGGCGCACCAGCTCCAGTTGCCGGGCCGAAGCCTTGGCCTGGGGTTTCGCCGCGCTCCTGGCTTTGTGCATATCCATCGCCTTTTTCTCTCTCCTGCCGGTAACCGCCAATCTCGGGTGCCATGTTAGCGGGCGCCGGGATTTCCGCTCTATCCGAAGCTTGCGCGGCCCGATCCGGTGGATAACTCCGCAGTTTTTCTATTTTTTCGCTAGGCGAACAGCTTCATTGTCATATAGTCGCAACAAAACAATCAAAAGAGTATCGCGACGGGCCGTTAGCTTTGCGCGTCATTGCGCGGCCCCTCTGGGGGATTCGAGTCGCACGAACTAGGGAGAACCTCTCATGCGTTTGAATCGCAAAGTTATCACCTGGGCCGCTGCCGCGGCCTTCGCCGGCAGCCTGCCCCAGGCTGCACTGGCCGCCACGGAGATCGAATGGTGGCATGCCATGGGCGGCAAGCTGGGTGAGAAAGTCAACGAAATCGCCGAGGGCTTCAACGCCTCGCAGGGCGATTACGTCCTCAAGCCCGTCTACAAGGGCAATTACACCGAGACCATGACCGCCGCCATCGCCGCCTTCCGCGCCAAGCAGCAGCCGGTGATCGTGCAGGTCTTCGAGGTCGGCACCGCCTCCATGATGGGCGCCAAGGGCGCCGTCAAGCCGGTCTACGAGCTGATGAAGGAGACGGGCGAGCCTTTCGATCCGAAGAACTATCTCTCCTCCGTCACCGGCTACTACACCGATAGCGACGGCAACATGCTGTCGATGCCCTTCAACAGCTCCACCCCGGTGCTCTACTACAACAAGACCGCTTTCCAGAAGGCGGGCCTGGATCCGAACACCCCGCCGGCGACCTGGCCGGAAGTGGAAGCCGCGGCGAAGAAGCTGCAGGCCGCCGGCTACGCCTGCGGTTTCACCACGGGCTGGCAGTCCTGGGTGCAGCTGGAGAACTTCAGCGCCTGGCACAACATTCCCTTCGCCACCAAGGCCAACGGCTTCGAGGGCGTCGACACCGAGCTGGCCTTCAACAGCCCGCTGCACGTGAAACACATCTCCACCCTGGCGACCTGGCAGAAAGACAAGATCTTCGACTACGGCGGCCGCCGCTCGGATTCGGCGCCGAAGTTCTATAACCAGGAATGCGGGATGTACATGAACTCCTCGGCGGCCTACGCGGGCGTGAAGGCCAACGCCAAGGGCTTCGAATTCGGCGTCGGCCAGCTGCCTTACTGGCCGGAGGCCGGCAAGCCGCAGAATTCCATCATTGGCGGCGCCACTCTCTGGGTGCTGACCGGCCATTCGGACGAGGAATACAAGGGCGTCGCCAAGTTCTTCTCCTACCTCTCCTCCGCGGAAGTGCAGGCCGACTGGCACCAGTTCACCGGCTATCTGCCGATCACCCATGCGGCGGCCAAGCTGACCAAGGAGCAGGGCTTCTACGCCGCGAATCCGGGCACCGACGTGGCGATCGTGCAGATGACCGCGAAGGAACCGACCGCCAACTCCAAGGGCCTGCGTCTCGGCAACATGGTCCAGATCCGCGATGTGATCAACGAGGAGCTGGAGGCCATCTGGAACGGTAGCAAGACCGCCCAGGAAGGCCTCGACGAAGCGGTGGAGCGCGGCAACGCGCTGCTGCGCAAGTTCGAAAAGACCGCCAACTAAGCGGCTTTTCCCGCTAGGACGGCCGGCCGGGATTCCCGGCCGGCTTTCCGCATTTCGGGTATCGGCTTCCCATGCAGCACAAACGCGTGATCTTCCAGGGACGGGTTCTGCCCTATTTCCTGGTCCTGCCGCAACTCGTCGTCACGCTGGTCTTCTTCATTTGGCCAGCGTCCCAGGCGCTTTACCAGTCGGTCCTGCTGGAGGATCCCTTCGGCTTCGGCTCGACCTTCGTCTGGCTCGACAACTTTGCGGACCTCTTCGCTGACCCCAGCTATCTGGGGTCCTTTAAGACCACCGTCGTCTTCAGCGTCGGCGTCACCACGCTTTCGATGGTCGCCGCTCTGGTCCTGGCGGCCATGGCCGACCGCGTGGTGCGCGGCGCCATGGCCTACAAGACGCTGCTGATCTGGCCCTATGCCGTGGCTCCCGCCGTGGCCGGCGTGCTGTGGTGGTTCATTTTCAACCCCACGATCGGCGTTTTCGCCTACGCCCTGCAGCAGCTTGGCTACGACTGGAACCACTTTCTCAACGGCACCGATGCCATGGCTCTGGTCATCATCGCCGCGTCGTGGAAGCAGATCAGCTACAACTTCCTGTTCTTCCTGGCCGGCATGCAGGCGATTCCCAAGTCGCTGATCGAGGCCGCGGCCATCGACGGCGCCGGTCCGGTGAAACGATTCTGGACCATCGTCTTCCCGTTGCTGTCGCCGACCACCTTCTTCCTGCTGGTGGTCAACGTGGTCTATGCCTTCTTCGAGACCTTCGGCATCGTTCACGCCACCACGTCGGGCGGTCCGGCCCAGTCGACCAATATCCTGGTCTTCAAGGTCTATAACGACGGCTTCGTCGGCCTCGACCTCGGCGGTTCGGCCGCTCAGTCGGTGATTCTCATGGTGATCGTCATCGCGCTGACGGTGGTCCAGTTCCGCTACATCGAACGCAAGGTGCAATACTGATGATCGAAAATCGCCCGATCGTCACCCTGATCACACACATCGTGCTGCTGCTCGGCGTGATGGCCGTCGCCTTTCCCATCTGGCTGGCCTTCGTCGCCTCGACCTATCCGGTGGAGGGACTGGTCTCCGGAGTGCTGCCGCTGACGCCCGGCGACCGCTTCTGGGAGAATTATGGATCGGCCCTGACCGGCGGGGTCGAGGCGGCGGGCAGTCCGCCGGTGCTGCTGATGATGGCCAACAGCCTGATCATGGCCCTGGCCATCGCCATCGGCAAGATCGCCATCTCGATCATCTCGGCCTACGCCATCGTCTATTTCAGCTTCCCTTTCCGCGCCACGGCCTTCTGGATCATTTTCATGACCCTGATGCTTCCCGTGGAGGTGCGCATCCTGCCGACCTACGAGGTGGTGGCGAACCTGGGAATGCTGGACACCTATTCCGGGCTGGCCATTCCGCTCATCGCCTCGGCGACGGCGACCTTCCTCTTCCGTCAGTTCTTCCTGACCATCCCGGACGAACTGCTGGAGGCGGCGCGGGTCGACGGCGCCGGCGCGCTGCGTTTCTTCTGGGACGTGGTGCTGCCGCTGTCCCGCACCAACATCGCCGCCCTCTTCGTCATCCTCTTCATCTACGGCTGGAACCAGTACCTCTGGCCGCTGCTGGTGACCACGGACGAGTCCTACTACACCATCGTCATGGGCATTCAGCGCATGGTCGCGGTGCCGGACTCGGAGCCGCTGTGGCACCTCATCATGGCCACCGCGATCCTGGCGATGATCCCGCCGGTTTTCGTGGTGGTGGCTATGCAGCGGCTCTTCGTCAAGGGCCTGGTGGAAACCGAAAAATAAAGAACGAAAGACTCCCATGGCAGAGATATCCCTGCGCAACGTGAAAAAGAGCTATGGCAACAACGCCGTCATCCACGGTGTTTCCGTCGACATCGCCGACGGCGAATTCATCGTCATCGTCGGCCCCTCGGGCTGCGGCAAGTCGACGCTTCTACGCATGATCGCCGGGCTGGAGGTGATCACCGAAGGCGAGATCGCCATCGGCGATCGCGTGGTCAACAATCTGGAGCCCAAGGACCGTGACATCGCCATGGTGTTCCAGAACTACGCCCTCTACCCGCATATGACGGTCTACGACAACATGGCCTATGGCCTGAAGATCGCCCGCAAGTCGAAAGCCGAGATCGACGCCCGTGTGAACGAGGCGGCGGGCATCCTCGAACTGGAGGAACTGCTGCAACGCAAGCCGCGCCAGCTTTCCGGCGGCCAGCGCCAGCGCGTCGCCATGGGCCGGGCGATCGTGCGCCAGCCCGCGGCCTTCCTTTTCGACGAACCGCTGTCCAACCTGGACGCCAAGCTGCGGGTGCAGATGCGCCTGGAAATCAAGCGTCTGCAACGCCGCCTCGGCACCACCTCGGTCTATGTCACTCACGATCAGGTGGAGGCCATGACCATGGCCGACCGCCTCATCGTCATGAACGCGGGCAACGCCGAACAGGTCGATTCGCCCATGGCGGTCTACGAGCGTCCGGCCAGCCTTTTCGTCGCCGGGTTCATCGGCTCGCCGGCCATGAACTTCCTGCCGGCGGAAATCGCCGCCGACGGCGCCACCGCGGCGCTCGCCGGCGGCAGCCACGTCCGCCTGCCGTCCGGGGGGCTTTCCAGCTTGGCCGGGCGCCGTGTCACCTTGGGCGTGCGTCCGGAGCATCTGCATCCGGCCGGCGAGGGTGAAGCGACTTTCGCGTTGCAGTCGCAACTTGTGGAGACTCTGGGGGCCGACACCCTGGTGCACGGTACGCTGGGCGGCGACGGTTCGGGAGAGACTTTGACCCTGCGCCTGGGCGGCAATGCGCAATTGCGCGAAGGGCAGAGCCTGG
Organism: Pelagibius sp. CAU 1746; assembly: GCF_039839785.1. Taxonomy (NCBI): domain Bacteria; kingdom Pseudomonadati; phylum Pseudomonadota; class Alphaproteobacteria; order Rhodospirillales; family Rhodovibrionaceae; genus Pelagibius; species Pelagibius sp. CAU 1746. The sequence goes on along the minus strand of NZ_JBDOQT010000001.1, from coordinate 545,303 downwards.
GGCTGGCCGCCGATCCCGGCGAGTTGCACTTCTTCGACCCTGAGAGCGGCCGGCGCATCGCCGACTTGTAGGCGGCTGCACACCCTTCGAGACGCGTGCTGCGCAGGTGCCTCAGGGTGAGGCGTGAATTTGCCCGGATCTCATGCCGAGGACGGCCGAAGGCCCGTCTCGATGCCTGCGCCCAGCTTGCAGGTCAGCTTCCCGCCGCCAGCGCCGGGTCGACCTGCTCGGCCAGGCCCTTGGCGATGTCGTCGGCGGTGCTGGCATGGGTGTAGTGCGTCAGGTAGCCGCCGTCCGGGCCCATGAGGTAGATGATGGAGGAATGGTCCATCAGATAGTCGCTGGACCCCTGCTCCGTCACCTTCTGGTAGTAGATGCGATAGACCTTGGCGGCGAGGGCGACCTCTTCCGGCGTGCCGGTCAGTGCCATGAGGCGCGGGTGGAAGTGCTGGGCGTAGGCGGCCATCGCTTCCGTGGTGTCGCGTTCCGGGTCGATGGTGATGAAGATGGGCCGCACCGCCGCCGCCTTGTCCGGCGCACTCTCGGCCAGCAGGTCGAGCCCCTGGGTCATGGCGCTGAGCGAGGTCGGGCAGACGTCCGGGCAATAGGTGTAGCCGAAGTAGATCAGGCTGTAGGTCCCCACGAGGTCCGCTTCGCTGCGGCGCTCGCCGTTCTGGTCCGTCAGCGTGAAGGCGCCGCCGATCAGCGCTCTGCCGGCCGGCTCTCCTTGCTGGCTGACGATGCCGCTGCGCTGAAGAGTGCTCCAGAGAGTAAAGCCGGCGCCGGCCAGCACCAGGCCGAGCACTGCGATCAGCACGAGACGGGTTTTTATGGACATGGGAACCTCGACAAGCTCGGGGGTGAGCAGCGGAATGGCGGAGGAGTATTCTACTCACATAGGCGATGCGGGCGGCCGCGGCAATGCGGCCGCCTGTCGCGGCCCGGCCCTGATCCGATCTAGGGCAGAAGCTCGCGCAGGCCGTCGGCCTGGGTGTTGGTGAACTTGCGGTCGATGACGATGTTCTTCGGCGTCGCGCCCAGGGCGTAATACTCATGATTCAACGACGTCCGCTCGAAGATCTTGGCGCCCTCCAGGGCGCCGCCGCCGAACAGGCCGACCGACTTGGAAAAGGCGTAGATGTCGGAGGTGAAGTCGGTGGTGCGCGAGGCCTCGACGCCGCGGCCCATGGGGCCGACGGAGATCGACGCGTCGGCGCCCAGCTTGAATTCGCTGGACAGTATGGCGTCCACCGCCTTGTCGCTCATCAGCACGAAGACCACTTCCTTGACCTCGCCGCCGATCTGCAGGCCGATGGAGCCGGCGCCCAGGGTGTAGAAGGCCGGCGGCGACCAGCTGCCGTCGGTGCCGCGCGCCAGGAACACGCCGGTTCCGCCTTCGGCGCCGATGATGAAGCCGCCCTTGACGAGTTGCGGCACAATGTAGATCCCCTTGGCGCCGCGGATGAACTTCGGCAGCTCGAAGAAATCCTTGTCGGCCATCAGGCGGTCGACGGTCAGGCGGGCCTCGGTGACCAGGGCTTCCGGCTCGGTCTCGGCCTGGACCGGACCGGCCCAGGCGAGCAGCGGCGCCAGCAGGAGGGCGGCGAGCCGGGCGTGAAACCTTGAGGCGGTGCGAAGGGTCGCTGAAGCAATCATTCGGTCAACCTTCCTGGGTTTTGTCCTTGCTGAAGTGTTTCCTGCACGGCGGCAGTTCCAACTGGGACCGCCGGGCCTGGAGTTTTCTTCCCCCGGCGTGTCTCGCGCCTAGGCCGCGTGCTGCGCGCGGACGTTCACCTGAGCGATACGCCACGCGCCGCCCAATTCTCCCTCCGGGCGGTCCCTTCCCGGCACCGTCTCCGTGGCGAAGTGGTCCAGCCGCGTCAGCGCGCAGTTGTCGACCGAGAAGGCCAGAGCCTGCTCCGGCGTGACGCCGAGAGCATGGCCCAAGGCCGCGCGAATCGGCCCGCCATGACTGACGCAGACGATATCGCGCCCCGCGTGGCGTCGGGTCAAGGCCGCGATGGCCTCGCCCACGCGGGCGCTGACGGCGGCGAAGCTCTCGCCGCCCGGCGGCACCTCCTCGGCGGGCGCCAGCCAAAAGCGATGCCAGGCGCCGCTGCGCTGGGCGGCCAGTTCGTCGTGGGTCAGGCCCTGCCAGTCGCCGAAGTCCTGCTCGGCCAGGCGCGCCTCGACCTCGAAATCCGCCGGCACGGCGGCGTGGTGGCGGGCGATGGCCTCGGCGGTGGCGCGGGTACGGCCCAGCGGCGTCACCACCCAGGCCGCGTCGTCGGGCAGCCGCGCGGCGAGGCCGCGGAACACGGCCTCGTCGCCGCAGTCGCAGGGCACATCCTGGTTGCCGTAGACAAGCCCGGCATGGCTGGTTACCGGGGCGTGGCGAATCCACCACCAGCGGGTCGTGGTCATCAAATTCCTCCTGAAAGACTTGCGCAGGCGACCAGCAGCACCGCCGCCTCGCCAAGCTGCTGGGCGGCGCCCAGCACGTCGCCGGTGACGCCGCCGATCTGGCGCCGGGCCTGCAGCGCCAGCCCGCCCTGTAGCACGGCGACGGCAAGGACCGCCACCAGCGCGCGGGCCGGATCCAGCAGCAGCGCGGCGGCCGTCACGCCGATCGCCAATGCTGCCAGGGCGTCGGCGCCGCCGGGCCGTCCGGTGGCCGCGGCCAGTCCGTCGCTGCGGGCCTGCGGCAGCGCCCACATGACCGGCGCCAGGCCGGCGCGCGACAGGCTGTGGGCGGCGATCAGCGCCGCCGCCGCGCCACAAGGCCCGGCGGGAGACGCGGCGATGACGGCCAGGCTGCCGCCGCGCGCCGTCAGCACCAGGACCAGCGCCAGCACCCCGTAGCTGCCGATGCGGCTGTCGCGCATGATGGCCAGCTTGCGCGCCCGGTCGCCGCCGCCGCCGAAACCGTCGGCGACATCGGCCAGGCCGTCCTCGTGCAGGGCGCCGGTGATCAGGATGGAGAGGGCCAGCGCGGCCAGCGCGGCGGCGAAGGGCGGCAGCGCCAGCCAGTCCGCCACCGCGAACCCCAGGGCGGCGATGAGACCGATGCCGGCGCCGACCAGGGGGTAGCAGCGGCTGGCGTGGCTCGCGCGCGCTTCCGGCGCCCCCTGCGGTGTTTGCGGCAGGGACGGGCGCGGCAGGGGCAGGCGGGTCAGCAGGCGCGCGGCCTCCAGCAGATCGGCGCCCCAGGCGCGCGGCGAAAAGAAACCGGAAATGGAGGGGAAATGCATCTTGCGTCGCTTAGCCGCTGTTGAGGGTCGTCCGGAAAACGACCCCTGCCTCTGGTTTGCCTTCTTGTATCAGCCAGTTATAAGTCATCTCACCGGCCCGGCCCAGGACCGCGGAAGAATGTTCCCTCTGGCCGGTTCCCTGCCGCGCAACGGCTGCTCAGGAGGTTATTTCATATGGCGGCTGCCGAGGACATAGGAAGCCTTGAGGAAATCCGCGATCTGCTGAAGGCGCTCCCGGAGGCGGATGCGGAAGCCGAAGAGATCGCGCGCGAGCGCCAGGCGCAACTGACCAAGCCGGCCGGCTCGCTGGGCCGCCTGGAGGAGTTGGCGGTCTGGCTGGCGACCTGGCAGGGCCGCAATCCGCCTTCGGTCGACCGTCCCTACACGGCGGTCTTCGCCGGCAACCATGGAATCGCCGCCAAGGGGGTTTCGGCTTACCCGCCCGAAGTCACCGCGCAGATGGTGCAGAACTTCATCGAGGGCGGGGCGGCGGTGAACCAGCTCTGCAGCCTCGCCAACGCCGATCTGCGCGTCTACGAGATGGCGCTGGAGGAGCCGACCGGCGACATCTCCGAAGAGCCCGCCATGTCCGAGGAAGACTGCGCGCGGGCCATGGCCTACGGCATGATGGCGGTGGAGTCGGGCATCGACGTCCTGGCGCTGGGCGAGATGGGCATCGGCAACACCACTTCGGCGGCGGCGCTGTGCCACGGGTTGTTCGGCGGCGCGGCGGCGGACTGGGTGGGCGCCGGCACCGGCATCGACGAGGCGCGCCGGGCGGAAAAGACGGCCCTGGTGGAAAAGGCGGTGGCCCTGCACAAGGGCGTTCTGGACGACCCCCTGCAGGTGCTGCGCTGTCTGGGCGGGCGCGAGCTGGCGGCCATCGCCGGGGCCATCCTGGCCGCCCGCATGGCCCGGACTCCGGTGATGCTTGACGGCTATGCCTGCACCGCGGCGGCGGCGGTGCTCCATGCTCTCGACCCCAAGGCGTTGGATCACTGCCAGGTCTCCCACATGTCCGCCGAGCCGGGCCACAAGCGCCTGCTGGCGCGCATCGGCATGCGCCCGCTGGTCGACCTGGACATGCGCCTGGGAGAAGCCTCGGGGGCCATGGTCGCCGTCCTGCTGCTGAAGGCTGCGGTGGCCTGCCACAGCGGCATGGCCACCTTCGCCGACGCCGGGGTCTCCGGTCCCAGTGAAAACGAGTGATATTCCAATAGATTAGGACCGTATCGGCTGGGGTCTTGCCATTTCGCCGCCGACGGCGAAACTCTGGGTCATGGCCGAGACGCAAACCCTAGATCCGGGGCGGACCGCCGGGGTCGCCGCGACCCAGCAGGGCCGCCTGCGGCTCAGGACCCTGGTGCTGATCCGCTGGATCGCCCTGTTCGGGCAGGCCACCAGCCTGGCGGTGGTCCACTTCGGCCTGGGGTATGCGATCCCTTTCATTCCGGCCATGGCGGTGATCGCCGCCTCGGGCGCCCTCAATGTGGTGATCACGCTCGCCCGGCCCACGGCGACCTGGGTGAGCGACCGCGAGGCCTTCTGGAACCTCTGCTTCGACCTGGTGTTGCTGGCCGCCCTGCTGTGCCTGACCGGCGGCCTGCAGAACCCCTTCTCGATCCTTATCCTGGCGCCGGTGGTGATTTCCGGCTGGGCGCTGTCGCGGCGCAGCACCCTGGTCCTTTCGGCCATTGCGGTCTGCCTCGCCTCTTTCCTGGCGGTCTGGTACCTGCCCCTGCCCTGGGCCGAGCCCGGCATCCTGCTGTCGCCGACCTACATCGCGGGCGTGTGGACGGCCTTGGTCATTGCCGTGATCTTCATCGCTTCCTATGTCTCTTCCGTGGCCCAGGAAAGTCAGCGCATGTCGCAGGCCCTGACGGCCTCGCAGTTCGCCCTCGCGCGCGAGCAGCAGCTTTCGGCCCTGGGCGGTCTCGCCGCCGCGGCGGCGCACGAGTTGGGCACGCCGCTGGGCACGATCGCGGTGGTGGCGCGCGAGCTGCAACGCGAGCTGCCGGCGGACTCGCCGCTGCGCGAGGACGTGGAGTTGTTGCACGCCGAATCGCTGCGCTGCCGCTCGATCCTCGCGGGGCTGGCCGAGCGCCCCGCCGGCGACGACGGATCGCCTTATCATCAGCTGCCCATGGTGGCGCTGGTCGAGGCGGCGGCCGCGCCGCACCGGCGTGAGGGCGTGGAGCTGGAGATCACCGCCGCGCCCGCGGTGGACAGCAGCGCGCCGCAGCCCACGGTGACGCGCAATGCCGAGGTGCTGCACGGCGTCGGCACGCTGATCCAGAACGCGGTGCAGTTCGCCCGGCATCAGGTGCTGGTGGAACTGACCTGGGACGAGGAATCGGTGATGCTGCGCATCGCCGACGACGGACCGGGGTTCGACGTCACGGTACTCAGCCGTCTCGGCGAGCCCTACTATTCCACGGGCGCCCGCGCGCGGCGGCGCGGCGGGGAGCAACACATGGGCCTCGGCATCTTTATCGCCCGCACGCTGCTGGCCCATCACGGGGCGACCTTGGAACTTTCGAACGACGTCGCGGGCGGCGCCGTGGTGGAGATCCGCTGGCCGCGCAGCCGCCTGGAAGTGGTCCAGGCACCGCGAGATGGCGGCCCGATGGCCGGCCAAGGAAAGACGGCCTAGGGATCCCGGAATTTATGGAAAGGGAAGTGAGGAAGGCGGTATGACAGGTCACTCGGAGCCGCGTGAGGAGACCCGGGAAAGCTGCGATCCCCAGAGTGGTGGGGACTCCCGGGATAAGGAGGCCTCCTTGCCCGAGGCGGCGCCGCGAGAGCTGCTGATCGTCGACGACGACCAGCGGTTCTGCGACCGGCTGGCGCGGGCCATGGAGCGGCGCGGCTTTGCGGTACAAACCGCCTACAGCGTCGCCGACGGCCTGGCGCTGGCGCGCCGCCTCGCGCCCAGCCACGCGGTGGTCGATCTGCGCCTGGAGGACGGCTCCGGCCTGGAGGTGGTGCAAGGCCTGCGCGAGGCGCGTGAGGACGCGCGTATCATCGTGCTCACCGGCTACGGCAACATCGCCACGGCGGTGGCGGCGGTGAAGGTCGGGGCGACCGACTATCTGCCCAAGCCCGCCGACGCCGACCAGGTCGAAGCGGCGCTCCTGGAACGGGGCGAGGCCTTGCCGCCGCCGCCCTGCAACCCCATGTCCGCCGACCGGGTGCGCTGGGAGCATATCCAACGGGTCTACGAGCAGTGCGATCGCAACGTTTCCGAGACGGCGCGGCGCCTGCGCATGCACCGGCGCACGCTGCAGCGCATCCTGGCCAAGTACGCACCGCGCAACTGAGCGGCGTTGCTCCAGGCGTTTTTCGGAAGAGGTCTATCTTGGTTTGTTAGAGCAACTTGTCCGCGTCCATCCGGACGCGGGTTGCTCTAGGCGCCGGTGGCCGTCTGCGGCTGACCGGCGGTGCGGCGCTGGCGGGTCATCGCCGCGGCGAGGCGTTCGGCCGCTTCCTCGCGGCTGATCTTCTCTTTCAGCAGATGATCCAGGAAATAGCCCTGGAACAGCGAGATGCCGAGCTCGTGGCCCAGTTCGATAGCGTCGTCGGTCTCACAGCGCATCATGATGATACGGCGTGGATTGGTGTCTTCGATCGACTTGCGCAGATGCTCGCCGTCCTTGCCTTCCAGTTGCTGGCGCAGTTGCGGCGTCCAATGCAGCTTCATCAGCTCGAAGCCGAGCATGCGGCGGTCGACGAAAGGCAGCGACAGCGTCGTCAGTCCGTCCAGGCAGATGCGGTAGCCACGGTCGAGCAGGAACTCGCGGGCGAAGAGGAAGCGCGGGATGTCCGCGAAGACGTCGACCATCTGCAATTCGATGACGATGGTGTTGCGCCGCTCCTTGTCGAGCAGTGCGTCGAATTCCAGGAATCGCGGCGACAGCACACTGGCGATATTGATGTTGAGGCTGAAAGAGCGCTTCAGTGTCGAATCGTCGTTTCTCGTCAGCCAGGCGAGCATACGCTCGTCCAGCTTGGTGGTCAGGTACTGGAACAGCCAGCGGTCGGAGCACAGATTCTGGTCCGGCAGCAGCGCCTGCTGCAGCGCGCCGATGGAAGTGAAGAGTTCGTAAAACAGCGGTTGCGGCCGGCCGGTCTCCCCCACTTCGCAGATCGCCTGCCGGCTGGTCATGGTCGAGAGGTCGGCCTGGGCGATGGCTTTTTGGATGGCGGCCAGGTTGCTGAGGTCCAGCGGCTTGCCGGGGCCGTTGCCGCGGCGCTGCGTGCGCGCCTTCAGGTCTTGCTCGGCGCGCTGCTCGATCAGGGTCTGGACCTGCGCGATCAGCTCCTCGAACTGCGTATCCAGGTTGAAGTAGGTGCAGAACTCCTGCTGCGCCTCGGCCTCGTCGGCGAAGAAGGGGTCGTCGCTCAGGACCTGCCCCACCCGGGCCAGCGCCTCGTCCATCTTGGTCAGCGCGCCGCGCGGATAGACGACGAAGAGATCGGTGTTGAATAGGGGGAAAAGGCTCGCCTCCGCCTTCTTGGCCTCGCGGGCCATCATGGTGCGCACCACGTCCAGGCATTCGGGAAGCTGCAGGAAGGTCATCAGCTTCGAGAGATGGATCTGGACGGCGAAGGTGTCGCCGCGGGACCGCTCCAGGCGCTTGATGTGGTTCAGCAGGGCTTGTTCCTGCAAGCGCGGTTGCTGGCTAGATCCTGACGTCATCTTCGAAAATGGCTCCCGAGGTGGCGGTTCGCTTCGTTGAACCCCTTGAGAGCTTAGGGACTTGTCGCTTTCGATTTGGTTAACTCTCTCTTTGCGCATTCCGGCGAGGGCGGTATTTCTGACCGGACTGCGCGAATTCCGCGGTTTCGCTTGCCTGGTTTCGCGCGATCCAGTAGGGCAACGGCCGGGGCAGGTGGTCAGAGCAAGCTTTTTAGTCGAACACAGACCAATCTATTCAACCTTGCGTCCCCGAATCGAGCGACAATGGCAGGCAGCTATGGACAAGAAATCGGACAGCGGCGGAATGCCCTCCCCAGGCCCTGAACGTTCGGACCTGGCCGCCGCGCTGGAGCGCCTCGCCGGGGTGCCGGTCCTGGTGCTGGGCGACATCATGCTGGACCGCTTCGTCTACGGCACTGTCGAGCGCATCTCGCCGGAAGCGCCGATCCCGGTGCTGCGCATCGCCCAGGAAAGCGCGATGCTGGGCGGAGCCGGCAACGTGCTGCGCAACCTGGCGGCGCTGGGCGCGCGGCCGCACGGCATCGCCGTGGTCGGAGAGGACGCGGCCGGGGCCGAGGTCGAGGAGTTGGCGCGGACCTGCCTGGAGCCGGTGGCGGGCGAGATCGAGTTGCTGCGCACGCCAGCGCGCCGCACCACCATGAAGGACCGCTTCATCGCCGCCGGCCAACAGCTGCTGAGGGTCGACCGCGACCCGGAGGGCGGCCTCGACGCCGAGACCAAGGCCAGGGTGAAGACGGCGGCCTTGGCGGCCGTGGCCAAGGCCTCGGCGGTCATCATCTCCGACTACGGCAAGGGTCTGCTGGACGAGGCGCTGATCGCCGCCGTGGTGGCCGCGGCAGGCGCGCACGGCTGCCCGGTCGTCGTCGATCCCAAGGGCCGCGACTTCGCCCGCTACCGCGGCGCCGCCTGGGTGACGCCCAACCGCCGCGAACTGGCCGAGGCCAGCGGCCTGGCCACCGGCGACGGCGACGCCGTGGCGGCGGCGGCGCGCAAAGTCATCGCCGAGGCCGGCGTCGCCGCGGTGCTGGCCACGCGCAGCGAACAAGGCATGACCCTCGCCACGGACGCGGGCGTCCACCACCTGAAGGCCGAGGCGCGGGAGGTCTATGACGTTTCCGGCGCCGGCGACACCGTGGTCGCCACCTTCGCCGCCGCACTTGGCGCGGGCCTGGACGCCGTGACCGCGGCGCAGCTCGCCAACGTGGCGGCGGCCATCGTGGTCGGCAAGCTGGGCACCGCCGTGGCCCGGCCGGGCGAGATCCTGCACGCGCTGCACGCCTCCGACCTGCTGGCCGCCGAGGCCAAGGTGGCCGACCTGGACAGCCTCGGCGAGCAGGTCGCGCAGTGGCGCAAGGCGGGCCTCAAGATCGGTTTCACCAACGGCTGCTTCGACCTGCTGCATCCGGGCCACGTCTCGCTGCTGGAGCAGGCGCGCGCCGCCTGCGACCGCCTTATCGTCGGCCTCAACAGCGACGCCTCGGTGCGCCGGCTCAAGGGCGAGACGCGTCCGGTGCAGGGCGAGGCCGCGCGGGCCGCGGTGCTGGCCTCGCTGGCCAGCGTCAGCCGCGTCGTGCTCTTCGGCGAGGACACGCCGCTGGCGCTGATCGAGGCACTGAAGCCCGATGTGCTGGTCAAGGGCGCCGACTACAGCGTCGAGCAGGTGGTGGGCGCCGACATCGTGCAGGCCTATGGCGGCAAGGTCGTGCTGGCCGAGCTGTCGCCGGGCCATTCCACCACGGCGACCATCGCACGCCTGAACGGCGGCTGAGCTTCTCTCTGTTTCAGAAACTCTCGAGCGCGCCCGGCAGGGCATCCGGGTCGGTCAGGCCTTGCAGGCGCTGGGCGGCGAGCTGCGCGAACTGCAGCACCAGGGCGCGTCGCCGCGCGGCGTTGAGGGTGAATTCGCCAGACTCGCGGATCACCGTGGCGCCGTAGCCGTCGGCGACCATCAGCCCCTGGTCCGTGGGAATCAGCTCCTGGGGGAAGCTCTCCGGCACCGCGAAGTAGAAGTAATCGCAGTAGTCCAGATAGTCCGGCCACTTCCGGTCGGTCCGGAAGTCCTCCACGCTCGACTTGATCTCGACGATGGTGATGCGGCTCTTGGCGTCGAGGCAGAAAAGGTCGGCGCGCCGGCCCGAGCGCAGCGTGAATTCAGGCAGGCTCACCAGGCCGTGAGCGGCGAAGCTGCGGGTCAGGCCGCGGGCGATCAGCCCGGCGGCGTTGGTGCGGGTCAGCTCGGCGGCCGGATCGGCGGCCATCATGGCGAGGTGGCTGTTCGGTGGGACCGGCATGGCCCGAGCATAGCCCGGCACCCCCCGGCTGTCATTCGGGGCCGGCCATCATGTTGACGCCCTCATGCCAAAGGCGCCGGGGGCAAGGGACTTAAAGGATGGCTTGCAGCAGCAGCGCAGCGCCGGCCGCCGGCAGCGCCCACAGCGCGGCGGTGATGGCATAGCCCAGAAGGTTGAAGGAGCCGGAGATCGCTCCCTCGGCGTGGAGCCGGCCGAAGGTGCGTCGTTCGCGCCCCAGCAGCAGCACCAGGTAGTAGCGGCGCCGGCCGATCGGCAGGGAGCGGCGGACCTCGACCGCGTGCTGGGCCATGCCGCGGGCTCCGAACATCGCCTTGATCGCTTCGCGCTGCTCATGCGTGAAGGTCTCGGCGACGCGCGGGTCGATGCGCTTGAAATAGTGGTCGATAAAGGGGTCGCGCGAGGCGTGGGAGGCGTCTGCTGCGGCAGCGGAGGCGGCGGGGAGATGAACGGCGCCTTGGTTGATTTCTTCCGGCGTCGCGGTCTGCTGGAACATGGGCCTTGCTCCCTGCCATCTGTCGTTGCTTGACCGGAGATTGTCACAGCAGCTTTTAAGAAGCTCTTAAGCGCTCTCAAAAATTTCGCGCAAATCCAAGGCGTTCAGCAGGGTTTTCGCGGCATTGAGGCGGCTCCCGGCGCGGCGCGGCGCCGCTTGGCGTTGATTCCGGCCGACTTCACAAACGGCGGAGTTGGGCCGTCCGGCAGGGTGCAATCGCCCCGCCGAGCCCCTATATTTGCCACTCAAGATCACGTCGCGTGTTGGAGGTTTCTCGAGATGGCGCCATCCCCGCCGGAGAGCGGGCCTGAAACGGGCTCAGGGGCTTCTGGCTCCGAAACCGGTCCGGGGGGAGACTCCCGGCCCGGCCCAGACGCCGGCCGGCCGGCAGGGCCGAAGGCGGGCCCGTCGTGGCTGCGCCAGCTCGTCGACTATGGCCCCCTGGCGGCCTTCTTCGCGGTCTATTGGCTGGCCGACCTGACCTCTGCGACGGTGGCCATCATGGTGGCCACCGCCGTGGCCCTGGTGCTGGCCCTGGCGATCGAGCGGCGGGTGCCGCCGATGCCGGTTGTGACGGCGGTCATCGTCGGCGTTTTCGGCGGCCTGACGCTGTGGCTGGACGACGATACCTTCATCAAGATGAAGCCGACGATCGTGCAGCTTATCTTCGCGGCGGTGCTCTTCGGCGGGCTGCTGTTCAAGCGGCCGCTGCTGAAGCCGCTGCTGGGCACGGCCTGGCCGCTGGATGACGAAGGCTGGCACAAACTGTCGTTCCGCTTCGCCCTCTTCTTCCTCGTCATGGCGGCCTTGAACGAGGCCGTCTGGCGTACCCAGTCGACGGACTTCTGGGTGACCTTCAAGGTATTCGGAATACTCGTCCTCACCTTCGTCTTCGTCGCCTCCCAGATCTATTTCATGCGGGCGCATATGCCTGCCTTCGGCGAGCCGCCGGAGGATGCGAAGAACCGCCAGGAAGCGGACTGAACCTCTCCGCACCTGCGGCGGTCCGCGGCTGCGCCCGCTTGTCCCGGGCTTCGTCCGATCGGGCTACCCCCTTGGGGCGATTGACCCTGGGCGCAGGCGCTTCTCATACTTCAAGTAGCGAGCCCCGTGATGAAGCTGTGTGGGGGGTCCCTTCGGGAGGTGCCTTCGGGGCGGCGCTATAGGGCCGCCGTTGTGCGAGGGCATCTTGGACAGGGGACAGTGCATGGGGCCAGACACCAGCGCGATCGTTCAGGCCTTCACGGTGGGTACGCCGCGGGACCGGCAGGCCGTTCTTGCCGCCTTGCCGGCGACCATGACCCGCGACGTCGCCTTGCAGCTCGCCGGCTCCGACGAACCCAGCATCGCCGTGGTGGCGCTGGACCAGGTGACCGCCGACCACGTCGGCGCCCGTGACCCCGAGACCAGCCTGGCGCTGGCGCTGGCCTGCTATCAGGTCTGCCGGCGGCTCTTCGACCGCTACGGCGCCGGTCCGGCGCAGGTTTACGTGAACACCGCCGGGCGCAGCGCCCACTTCGCCGTCACCGCCCTGCGCAGCAACGGCGACTACGCCAGCGTCCTGGAGCTGCTGGATGAGGCCTTGCCGTGGCTGGAAGATGCCCGGCACCGCAGCCATCTGACCGACCTCATCATCGCCCGCATCGAAGCCTGTCTGGAACTCAAGCGGCACCGGGAGGCGGCGGCGCTGCTCGCCGCGGTGCCCGAGGAACTGCGCGCCCAGGATGTGCGCTTCGCCTCCCTGCGTTTGCGCCTGGAGCCTCAGACTCAGCGGGATTGAGGGAGCGGCGGCGTGCCGCCCGGCGGAGCGATCCGCCGTTTCAGAGGGTTCCCTCTTCCGAAGCCCGGTCTCCGGCGGCCAGCTTGCCGGCCCGCGGGCCGGGGGTCTTGCCCCGAGGCGGACCGGGGCGTCAGTTGAGCTGGCTGGCGAGCTGGGCCAGGGTGTGGCGCTGTCCGTCGGTCAGCGCGCCGTCGTCGATGGAGGCGACGCGCTCGATCATCTCCAGGAACTGGTCCTTCTCGGCCTCGGACAGCTTGCCTTCCAGATTGCGGGCCAGGCGGCGGACCGCTTCGTCCATGTTGGCCGACTGCTGCACCAGCCAACGGCCGTAGGCGCCGATCTGCGCAGCCTCGGCCGCGTCGGTCCGGAAGGCGCGGCGGCACTCCTCGGAAATCGCCTCGACCTCGGCGCGGCCGATGCCGCCTTCCATCTTGGCGAAGGCGGCGAGGACGCCGGCGGCGGCCAGGCGCGGATCGTCAATGCCGTCGAGCGGATTGGCGTTGGCCTTGCGGCGATAGCCGAAGCGGCGCAGGGCGGAGCGGATGTCGTCGGCGGTGTCCATCAGCTCGCCGGCCGCGCGCGCCGCCATGTGGGCGCGCCACAGCCAGACCCCGATACCGGCGGCGATCCCCAGGACCGCCAGAACAATGTGCATAGCCGCCTCCGCCCGCGAAGCCCCGCCGGGCACCCTGAAACCGGATCAAGGATTGCCCAGACGGCGCCGAATCTCAATCGGAGATTGGTGTGAGGAGGTGCAATAACACGCAGGCGGACAGGTCCGCCCGCTCGGTCGGCCTCTTTAGCCTTGCGGGGCGATGAACTCGACGCGGATGCCGCCGGGGATGGCGCACATCATGTGACGTATGGCGCTGCCGCCCAGGGATTCCGGCGCGAACTCGATGGCGACGCCCTCGCTCGCGGCCAGCTTGCGGTGCAGGGTCTCCAAGGCTGCGCCGCTTTCGACCTGCAGGGCCAGGTGGTGCAGGCCGATGGCGTTCTTGCGGTCGAAAGGCTGGGCATTTTGCGGGTCCGCCGCCTGCCACAGGGTGACCATGATGGTGCCGTCGGAAACGAAGACGGCAGGATAGTCCGGCTTTTCGCCGACCTGAGTGAAGCCCAGGACATCGAGGAAGAAGGCGCGGGCCTGGGGCAGGTCCGGCACCGTCAGGCCGACGTGATGGACGCCACTGGTCAAGGGGGGCGTGGCGGGTGATCCGGCGGTTTCGGTCATCGGTCAATTCTCCTTGGTTTTCGGGTCGAGGCAGCGGCCTCCGGCACGCCGCCCCTTCCCCTAGAGAATTCCGCTATCAGACAGAAGCGGGAGAAATGGAAAGTCTTTATTCCTGGTATAGGAATAATGAAGTGAAAGACCCCGGCCCTCGCGGATGCCGGGCGCCACAACCGCCCCCCGCGCGGTTGACAAAGGCCTCCCGACGCAGCCCCATGCGGTGCCGCGCGAAACCGGGGAGCGGACGATTGTCGACCGGCGAACGCCTGGAAGGTTTTTCGACGGAAACAAGAGGATTTCTCCGCATTGTCGGATCTGCTGCGGGTGGTCAGCGAGGCCCCGCCGGCGGCGGAGGAAGTCCGGCCCCTGGCCGAACGGCCGCTCGACGCCTTCATGCTGTGCAGCTTCAACGTGACGACTCCCTCCGTGGAGGAGTTGAGGGCACACTACGCCAAGACGGCGAGCCCCATGGTCAAGGTGATCGACGAGGTCTACGGGACCGGGCTGCTGCTGCGCAACGCCTCCATACTGGCGCTCTTCCTGGACTCCTTTCAGCGCCACTTCGGCACGCCGCTGATCCTCAATCGTCCCATGTCCCAGGCGGATCGCGCGGCCCTGCTGGTGCTGTCCTGCATAGATCTGCGCATCCGCCTGGACCGCCGCCTGAAAACCCTCGCCGGACTGGCGCGGCTGGATCCGGAGTTGCGCATGGTCGTTACCCTGGACCCGAAGGCCGGCACCTTGTGCCGGGGCTGGAGCGGCGCCCCAATATCGAGCTGCTGGGCAGAATCGAAGCCGCCCGCGCGCGCCGGATCGTCCTCGAGTCCAAGTTCGCCGTCAACGTGACGCCGACCTACACCGCCACCGCTTTCGTGACCGAGCGGGTGAGCAACGCCATGCTGCTGGGCTGTTGCGTGATCTCCGACAAGAACAGCCACCTGGCCGGACGCTTCGCCGAGGGCCGGGAGCTTCTCTTCATGGACGACTGCGATCCTTCGGCCCTGGCCCCCTACTTCCGCGAGCGTCTCGACGGGGCCCAGGCCATCGCCGAGGCCGGCCGCCACAAGGCGTTGACGGAGTTCGCCACCGCAAACCTTGCCGACGACCTCATCGAAGTCATGCAAGAAGCGTTGTAGGGCCGGGCTTTTCGCACTTTAGGGATTTTTGGCGCACCCGACAGGATTCGAACCTGTGGCCTTCGCCTTCGGAGGTAACGCCTACACGATGACGTTTCGACGGAACGGTCCGTCAGACATGGCGGCTCTTGTACCATGTCAGCGTGAGATTGAGACGATCGATGATTTGAAAGACGAAGTCGAGGCCCTTTGGAAGGCGGGATGAAACGGGCCTTTGGCGTATGAAATTGAACGGCAGCATTGGTCAGGGCAAGTTTCGCTGGACTGGCGCATTTTTTACGCTTCGGCACATGCAGCTTTCCCCGTCTATTTGGGTGGCCTTATCCTCGACGCTGCGATGCAGGCACCGGCAATCGTTGTCGTCCTTGCCTTGCAGCACAGAGCCACCCTTCGTTCTGACCGACCCTCTTTCAAGTGGTTCGCAACGGCTGGCGATCATCATTGCGCGGGCGAGAATGTTGAGCATCACTTATGCCTCCGGTGCTGCCGGTTCCACTCGGCCGTTTCTCAGGCTGGCGAGTGTCAGGCCGTAGATGCACGCCACGACGATTACCAACGCCACAACCTGATAGGGCGCGATATCATCGCCAAGGAATGGCACGGCAAGAACCATCGTCAGGGCAGGCCATGGCGTGGTGATCGAGCTGGCCAGCGACACGTCGATATGGCGCACTGCGTAGAACCAGACGATCAGCTCAAGGAAGTAGACCAAGCCCATGATCGCCGACATCGTTTGGAAGATTGCACCGACGCCCAAGGGAATTCCTGCCGGCACCACGACAGCCAGAATGACCAGAAGGAAAAGCGCCGAGACCGCAACTCGGAAGAACGTCACCTGCGCAGGCGTGACGGGCGTGTTGCTCAGTTCCTCCTTTATGATGACATGTGCGATGCTCCACAGCAGGGGCACCCCGAGCGAGACCAAGAACCATGGGGACAGACCCGACATCATGAACGTGCCGCCCGTGCCGAGGTAGTAGAGCGAGCCGATCAGCACAGTGGTCAGGGCCAGCTCGACGGCGGTCTTGCGGCGCTTGAGAAATAGGGATTCCCAGAGGATCGCGAACAACGGATAGGCCTGGATCGCGACGGCCGCGTTCGCCGCCCCGGCTTTTTCGACACCGAGGACGTAGAGATAGGTCGAGAGACCGAACAGTGTCCCCGTGAACAGCGCGACGAGGATCATCCGGCCCCGTTCGCGGCGGGATAGATGAAGGCCGAAAATCCCCCTGGTCCCGCTGCGCATCTCCCAAACGAAAAGAGGCGCTGCGAACACGACCTGCCAGACGGACAGCGCAAAGGCGAAACTGAGCGCCCCTACATCGGCGGCACGAAGGTTCGAGATGATCGGCATGATGCCGAGCAGAATGAGGCTGACGAGGGAGAGGGCGATGCCTTTCCCCGCTGATGGAGACAAAAGCGCCATAGCGGAGGTCCATAAATTGCATTGACCTATACACGAATTGCATTCATGAATGAATGAGTGCAATAGAAAGATTGATCTGATGGCAATTTGGGTGCCCGACCTGTCGGACCGAGACGGCCCGAAGTATCTCCGGATCGTCGAGGCTATGGCGGAAGACATCGCGACGGGCCGATTGCCGGCCGGGATGCGTCTTCCGCCACACCGTGAGCTGGCATATCAACTCGGCATATCGCCAAACACGACCAGCCGGGCTTACGCCGAGGCCGTGAAACGGGCGCTCCTAAAAGGCGAGGTTGGCCGTGGGACGTTCGTGCGGTCGGCCAGCGCCGAACCAGCGCAAGCCGAGCCCGAGACACTGCGCCGGACTGACAGCGGGCCGACTGACCTTTCCCGCAATCTGCCGATGCCGGGGTTTTCCGAGCCGCACATTCGTCGTGTGATGTCAGATATCGCGAGTGACGCAGGTTTGCGGTCTCTGCTGGACTACCAGACCGATAGGGACCTCGTGCATCACCGCGAGGCTGGTCAGATGTGGCTTGCGACCTGCGGTGTGGATGCAGACCTTGAATGCGTCATCCCGGTCATCGGTGGGCAGCATGGAATATTGAGCATCTTGATGGCGCTGTTGCAGCCTGGCGATCTGTTGCTGGCCGAGGCTCTGACATACACCCCAATTCTCGCCATGGCGGCGCGTCTTGATCTTCAAACGGGGGCCGTCGCGATGGACGCCGAGGGCGTGGTGCCGGAGTCGTTCGAAACATGGTGCCGTGAGGCAAACCCGAAGGCCTTCTATCTGACCCCGACCTTGCAGGCGCCTACGACGATAACGCTGTCCGAGGCACGACGGTTGAGGATCGCGGAAATCGCCGACCGATACGGCGTAGTTCTGATCGAAGACGATGTGTTCGGACCGCTCAAGCGCGGCAAGCCAGCACCTATCGTGCAGGCGGCACCGGACACAACCATCTACGTGACCAGTCTGTCCAAGACCGTCGCGCCCGGATTGCGTGTAGGCTTCTTGAAGACCCCTGGAAAGTTCGCACCCGCGCTGCATCAATCGGTGAACTTGAGCGTGTGGATGGCGCCCCCTATGACATTGGAGGTGGCCAGTCGGTTGGTTAGGGACGGTACGGCAGTCAAGCTTACCGAATGTCAGCAGCGTGCCGCCTTGCACCGCCAGCAGCTTGTGCAGCGCGCCCTAGGGGGCAACGCGATCCCGGATGTTTCAGAGGGCTTTCACGTCTGGATGCCACTGCCGGAAGGATGGCGTGCCGATGCATTCAGCGCGGAGTGCGCGCGCCTGGGCGTTCGGGTCAGTGAGGGGCGCAGTTTCGCGATGAATGTGGGGGATGCACCGGAAGCCATCCGCATTTGCGTCAGTCACGAGCCGAACGAAGACCGCCTTAAACGCGGCCTCGCAACTATATCCGGCGTGTTGCAGCAAAAGCCGAGTGGAACGTCACTGGTGATCTGAACAGCGATTGGCGTAGGTGCAAAAACAGCCGTTCGCTGCGAAAGACTGCTTCGCTTACATATACGATCTGATTTAGCGATATGACGGAAAGTCAGCTTTACCTGACGTCTTGGCTGAGGGGAAGTGGCGGACCCGACAGGATTCGAACCTGTGACCTCTGCCTTCGGAGGGCAGCGCTCTATCCAGCTGAGCTACGGGTCCCCGTGAGGGGGGCCGGCCGGCCCCTCTTGGAACGGCGGGACAATACTGCAAGAACCCGAGGGGCGCAAAGGGCTTTGCGGGGGCCGGTCGCCGCGGATTTCAGCAGGCGGCGGCGTCGCAGGCCGTGGCGGCGGTCTCGTCGCCGGCCGCTTTTCCAGCTCCGTCTTCGCCCTCTAGCGCGGCGGCGGCGGTTTCCTCGGCGCCGGAGGGCAGCGGCGCGGCCCGGTCGCGGGTCCAGGCGGCGATGTCGTCGATCACGGTCTGGGCCTGTAGATCGCGCAGCAGCATGTGCCAGCCCTCGCGATAGAGGGCGAAGCGCCGGCGGGCCGGGGTCTGGGCGGCGGTCCCCGGCGGCAGGCCACGCCAGAACGCCATCACCGGCTCGGCCGGCACCACCTCGTCCTTCTCGCCGTAAAGCAGCAGCGCCGGGGTCTCCACCTTGGGCGCGGAGGCCAGGGCGGCATCCATGAGGTTTACCAGGCCATAGATCGCATCGGTCCGCGTCTCCTTGATGAACAGCGGGTCGCGGCCCAGGGCGCGCAGCATTTCGATGTTGTCGGAGGCCTGGATGCCCAGGCCCCGGCCGGTGAACTTCGCCCAGGGGAAGAGCCGCGCGCCGAGCCACAGGGCGGCGCGCTGGTGGAACGGCATGGTCGAGCGCGCCCAGACCGCCGGGGCGGCCAGGATCACGCCGTCGGCCCCGGTCACCGCCGGGGGGGCGTCGGGCCGGGCCAGGGCGGCGAGGATCACCGCTCCGCCCATCGACTCGCCCAGCAGATAGAGCGGCAGCCCGGGGTGGCGGTGGCGCAGCAGCGCCGCGGCCTCGCCCAGATCGCCGGTCAGCACGTCGGTCCCGGCCCAGAACCCGCGGTGCGGCGCCTCGCCGAAGCCGCGCTGGTCGTAGGCGTAGACGAGCAGGCCCTTGGCGGCCAGCGCCGGGCCGGACTCGGCGAAGGCGTGGCTGTAGTCGTTGAAGCCGTGGAGGGCGAGGACGACGCCGCGCGGCTCGCCGTCTTCGGGCTGCCAGGACCGCAGCGGCAGCGCGGTTCCGTCGGCGGTGACGAAGGCCGCTTCGGTGAAGGCCGCTGCGGTGAGGCCGGTCGCGGCCAGGCCGGGCCCCGGCGGGGCCAGGCGCGGCGCGCAGGCACCCAGGGTCAGCAAGGGGATCAGCAGCAGGGCCGCCAGGCCCAGGTTGGCCAAGCGGGGTTTGGCGGCGCGGGAAGCCTCAGGCCGCCGCATCGTCGCCGCTTTTGGCCCTGGCGGCGGAGCCTTCGGGCGGTGTGTCGTGCGCGCCGCGGGTGAGCTGCAGGAAGATGTCCTCCAGGTCGGCTTCCTCGGTCGACATGTCGATCACCGAGAGCCCGGCCGCGCAGACGGCGTCCAGGATCTGCGGCACCGGGCTGTCGCTGGCGTGGTAGTGGAACAACAGGCGCCGCCGCCCGGTCTGCTCCGGGTTGAAGGCGGCGAGGGAGTCCGGCACGCCGTCCAGCTCACGGTCGAAGATCAGGGTCAGGGCCTTGTTGTCGACGCGCGCCAGCAGGCTTTCGGTGTCGTCGCAGGCGATCACCTTGCCATGGTTGATGATGGCGATGCGGTCGCAGAGTTCCTCAGCCTCTTCCAGGTAATGCGTGGTCAGCAGCACCGTGGTGCCGGCGCGGTTCAGTTCGCGCACGTTGGCCCAGAGCTGCTGGCGCAGCTCGATGTCGACGCCGGCGGTCGGCTCGTCGAGCACCAGCACGGGCGGCTGATGCACCATGGCCTTGGCCACCATGAGGCGCCGTCGCATGCCGCCGGACAGCGTGCGGGCATAGGCCTCCGCCTTGTCGGCCAGGCCCATGGCGGCGAGGATCCGGTCGCTCATGCGCTCGGCCGGCGGCACGCCGTAGAGCCCGGCCTGCAGCTCCAGCAGCTCGCGCGGCGTGAAGAAGGGGTCGATGTTCAGTTCCTGCGGCACCACGCCGATGGCCGCGCGCGCCTGGCGCGGGTTGGCGTCGATGTCGTAGCCCCAGATGCTGGCGCTGCCCGCGGTCTTATTGACCAGGCCGGCCAGGATGTTGATCAGGGTCGACTTGCCGGCGCCGTTGGGGCCCAGCAGGCCGAAGAGGGAACCGCGCGGAATGTTCAGGTCGACGGCGCTCAGAGCGGTCTTGGCCGGGGCCTTGCCGCTGGCCTTGTAAGTCTTGGTCAGGCCCTGCACGGAAACCGCCATCTCGGGCAAGGCCGCGATGGCCGCGGCGTCGCGCGCCGTACCGGCGGTTGCGGCTGCCGGCCCCGGCACCACGCGGACGTGCCGGTCGCCGCCGGCGGGAGGAGAGGTGTCGCTGCTCATCTTTGCCTTTTCTGGTCTTCCCGGATCGCCTTCGGGGCGCGGCCCTGCGGCGGCGCCGTGGCCGGGATGCGGCGGCCATGGGTAGCACCGGCCCCCCCAACGGTCAATGTGACGGTCGATGCGGGGGCCAACGCGGGGCCAAGAGGCCTCTTGCGCCGCCGCGCAGGGGCGCGAAACCGCCGTTCTCGGCCTCGTTATCTGCCTCCGAGGCCGGAAAAGCGCCGCCGCGCGGCGCCGGGCGCGGGCTCCGGGGGCCTGTGCTAAGCTCTTTCGCCCGCTTCGCCGTCAGTGCTATCCCCAAGGTATGAGCCGTCCGCCCGAATCCCGGTCTCCGTTCCGCAGCCTGCCCAGCGCCCATGCCTCCGTGGCCTGGCCGGCGCTGCCCGGCCCGGGCCCGGCACTGACCGCGTCCCTGCTGCAACAACTGGAGGAGAGCCAGTGGCTGGCGCCGGAGGAGCTCCGGGCCCGCCAACTGCTTCAGGCGGGCGCCCTGCTCGACCACGCCTACCGTCACTTGCCGTTCTACCGCGACCGCCTGGCTCTGGCCGGCCACCTGCCCGGCAAGGTGCCTACCCCGGAGGTTTGGGCCAATATCCCGGTATTGAGCAGGGCGGACCTGCAGCGCGCGGGCGCGGCGCTGTTCAGCCCGGCGGTGCCGGAGCGGCACGGGAAGACCTACGAGCTCACCACCAGCGGGTCCACCGGGCGGCCGATCACGGCGCGCGGCACGGCTATGACGCAGCTCTTCTACGACGTGCTCACGCTGCGCGAGCACCTGTGGCACCGGCGGGATTTCAGCGGCACCCTGGCGGCGATCCGCGCTCTTCCCAACGACGTCGCCGGCTACCCCGAGGGCGCCCGCGGCGACTCCTGGGGCCGGTCGATGCGCGGCCTGTTCGACACCGGCCCCGGCGTCATGCTGTCGGTCGTCGCCCGTGTCGAGGAACAGCTCGACTGGCTGCAGCGCCAGCAGCCCGACTACCTGCTGATCTATCCCTCGGCGCTGCGCGATCTGCTGCTGCTCTGCAAGGAGCGGGGCGTCGCCTTGGCGAAGCTGCGGGAAGTGCGCACGCTCTCCGAGGCTCTGCCGGCGGCGACGCGGGAGCTGTGCCGCGAGGTCTGGGGTCTCAAGGTCATCGACATGTACAGCACCCAGGAGGCGGGCTATCTCGCCCTCCAGTGTCCGGATCACGAGCACTACCACGCCCAGTCGGAGTCCGTGCTGCTGGAGGTGATCGACGAGGCCGGGCAGCCCTGCGCTCCCGGTGAGGTGGGCCAGGTGGTGGTGACGCCGCTTGTCAACTTCGCCATGCCGATGATCCGCTATGCCGTCGGTGATTTGGCGGAGGTCGGCGAAGTCTGCTCCTGCGGGCGCGGCCTGCCGGTGCTCAAACGCGTTCTCGGGCGCGTCCGCGACATGCTGGTCTATCCCGACGGCCGCAAGGCCTGGGCCCTGATGGGCGAGTTCAATTATTCGCAGTTCCCCGAGGTCCGGCAGTTTCAGGCCATCCAGCATGGCGTCGACGACATCGAGTTGAAGATCGTCGCCGACCGGCGCCTGACCGGAATCGAGGAAGGCAAGCTCATCGAGTGGTTCCGCTATCGCAGCCAGCACGACTTCCCCATCAGGGTGACCTACCACGAGGAGATCCCGCGCGGGCCCGGCGGCAAGTTCCAGGACTTCCGCTGCGACGTTACGGAGGCGCAGGTGCGGGAGCTGCGGGAGCGAAAGGCGTGAACCCGCCGGCCGCGCGGGGCGGCGGCGTCGGGAAGCCGATGCCCCTGCCCCTGCCCACGGGCGACCCGGCCACCGTCTGGCCGGCGTTGCCGCGTCCCGGGGTGGCGCTGACGGCGGCGCTGCTGCAGCAGCTCGACCGCAGCCAGTGGTGGCCGCCCGGGGAGCTGCGCCGCCAGCAGTTCCGCCAGGCCGCGGCGCTGTTGGATCATGCCTGGCGCCATGTGCCCTTCTACCGGGAACGTCTGGCCGGGGCGGGCTTTCATCCCGGAACGGCGTTGACGCCCCGGGTCTGGTCCCGCATCCCGGCGCTGCGCCGCGGCGAGCTGCAGCAGGCCGGAGAAGCGCTGGCGAGCCCGGTCGTGCCGCCGCGCCATGGCGAGGTCCACGAGACCAGCTCCAGCGGCTCGACCGGCCAGGTGGTGACGGTCCGCGGCACGCAGCTCACGCAGCTCGTGTGGGAGGCGCTCACCCTGCGCGACCATCTCTCGCAGCGGCGCGATCCCCGCGGCCGGCTCGCCGCCATCCGGCCCTATCCGGCGGGTGCCGCCGACTATCCGCAGGGTGCCTTGGCGAAGGACTGGGGCAGTTCGGCTTCGGGTCTCTTCCCCGGCGGGCCCTGCAACATGCTGAACATCAACACCACCGCGCCGCAGCAGGCCGAGTGGCTGTTGCGGGTCAGGCCGGCCTATCTGCTGACCTATCCTTCGACCCTGCGCGAGCTGCTGCTCCACTGCCGGGAGCAGGCGATCACGATCCCCGGACTCCGGGAGGTGCGCACCCTCTCCGAGACCCTGCCGCCGGAGACGCGGGACTTGTGCCGTGAGGTCTGGGGGCTGCCCATCGTCGACGGCTACAGTTGCCAGGAGACCGGCCTGCTGGCGCTGCAATGCCCCGAGCAGGAGCACTACCATGTGCAGGGCGAGGCGGTGCTCCTGGAGGTGCTGAACGAGGCCGGCGAGGCCTGCGGCCCCGGCGAGGCCGGCGAAGTGGTGATCACTTCGCTGATGAACTTCGCCATGCCGTTGATTCGCTATGCCCTGGGCGATATGGCCGAGGTTGGGCCGCCCTGCCCCTGCGGACGCGGCCTGCCGGTGTTGAGCCGCGTGCTGGGGCGGCAGCGCAACACGCTGAGGTATCCCGACGGCCGGCGCGGCTGGCCGATGATGGGCGACATCTTCCACGCCGGGGTGGCGGGCATCCGCCAGTACCAGATCCTCCAGCACGGCCTGGACGACATCGAGATGAAGCTGGCCACGGCGGCGCCCCTGGGTGCCGAGGACGAGGCCAAGCTGCGGGAATGGCTGCACTTCCGCAGCGGCTACCCCTTTAAGGTGCGCTTCAGCTACGCGGCCGGGATCCCGCGCGGGCCCAGCGGCAAGTTCGAGACCTTCATCAGCCGGATTCCGGCGGAAAACATCGCAAAACAGAAAGATTGAACCCTGGCGCGGCGGCGCTATCATCGCGCCCAGCCAATTCCCTGCCGGAGACGACCCCCATGGCTCAGCAGCCGCCTGAAATCATCGACGTGGACACCCCTAAGGTTGCCTGCGACGGCGGCAAGGGCCCGCTCGGCCATCCGCGCGTCTTCCTCAATATGGAAGGCAAGGGCCAGATCGACTGCCCCTACTGCGGGCGCCGCTTCGTGCTGAAGCAGGGCGCGGCGGCGGAATAGGGCCGCCGAACAGTCAGCAGCTGTCAGCTTTCCGGCTGCTAGGCGCTCGACTTCGCCGGGGGGCTCCGGCATTCTCCGGGGCATGACGCAAGCCCCCTACAAACACCTCTATCTGGTCGACGGCTCCGGCTACATCTTCCGGGCCTACTTCGCCATTCCGCCGCGCAACACCTCCGACGGCACGCCCACCAACGCCACCTTCGGTTTCACCAACATGCTGGTGAAGCTGCTGCGCGACAGCGATGCCGATGCCATCGCCGTGATCTTCGACAAGTCGGGCAAGACCTTCCGCAACGAGATCTACCCGGAGTACAAGGCGCACCGGCCTGAGCCGCCGGAGGATCTGATCCCGCAGTTCGCGGCGATCCGCGAGGCGACCCGGGCCTTCAACCTGCCCTGCATCGAGCTGCAGAACTACGAGGCCGACGACCTCATCGCCACCTACGCCCGCCTGGCCAGGGAAGCGGGGATCGAGGTTACGGTGGTGTCCTCCGACAAGGACCTCATGCAGCTGGTCGACGGCGGCATCGCCATGCTCGACCCCATGAAGGACCGCAAGATCGGCTACGACGAGGTGAAGGAAAAGTTCGGCGTGACGCCGGACAAGGTGGTCGACGTGCAGGCCCTGGCCGGGGATTCCACCGACAACGTGCCCGGCGTTCCCGGCATCGGCGTGAAGACCGCCGCCCAACTCATCGAGGAATACGGCGACCTGGAATCCCTGCTGGCGCGCGCCGGGGAGATCAAGCAGCCCAAGCGCCGCGAGAAGCTGATCGAGAACGCCGAGCTGGCGCGCATCTCCAAGCAGCTCGTGACCCTGGACCGGAATGCCCCGGTCGAGGTCGACCTGACGACCTTCGGCCTCAAGCAGCCGGAGCCCGACGATCTGCGCGCCTTCCTGGAGCGCTACGAGTTCCGCTCCCTGCTGCGCCGCCTCTCCGACCAGCTGGGCGGCGGCGAGGAGAGCGCGACGCCGGTGGAAGCGGCGCCGGAGTCCGCCGAGGAAGCCGCCTACGAGCTGGTGCAGGATATGGCCGCCCTGGAGCGTTGGGTGGCGGCGGCGCAGGCGCGCGGCATCGTTGCGGTGGATACCGAGACCACTTCGCTCGACCCCCTGGCGGCGGAGCTGGTGGGCGTCTCGCTGTCGACCGCGCCGGGCCAAGCGTGCTATGTCCCGCTGGGCCACAAGGCGGCGGATACCAACGACGGCGGCCTGGACTTCGGCGGCGCCGCCGAGGCGCCGAAGCAGATCCCCCTGAAGAAGGCCATCGCCGCGCTGAAACCGCTGCTGGAGGATCCCGGCGTCCTCAAGGTCGGCCAGAACATCAAGTACGACCTGCTGGTCTTCGCCCGCCAGGGCATCTCCGTGGCGCCCGTCGATGACACCATGCTGCTGTCCTACGTGGTCGAAGGCGGCCTGCACGGCCACGGCATGGACGAATTGGCGCAGCTTCACCTCGACTACCAGACCATCAAGTTCAAGGAGGTCGCCGGCAGCGGCAAGAACCAGGTGACCTTCGACAAGGTGCCGCTCGACAAGGCGCTGGACTACGCCGCCGAGGACGCGGACATCACCCTGCGCCTCTACGAGGTGCTGAAGCCGCGCCTGGTCAGCGACCGCCTGACCACGGTCTACGAGACCATCGAGCGGCCCCTGGTGCAGGTGCTGGCGGAGATGGAGCTGACCGGCATCAAGGTCGACCGCGCCACCTTGCACCGCATGTCCAACGACTTCGCCAAGCGCATCGACGAGCTGCAGAAGCAGATCTACAAGCTGGCCGGGCGCGAGTTCACCATCGGCTCGCCCAAGCAGCTGGGCGAGATCCTCTTCGACGAGATGTCCCTGCCCGGCGGCAAGAAGGGCAAGTCCGGCGCCTACGCTACCGGTGCGGACATCCTGGAAGGCCTCGCCAATCAGGGCCACGACCTGCCGGCCCGCGTGCTGGACTGGCGTCAGGTGTCGAAACTGAAAAGCACCTATACCGACGCCCTGCAGACCCAGATCAACGAGGAGACGGGGCGCGTCCACACATCGTACTCGCAGGCCGTGGCCTCCACCGGGCGCCTCTCGTCCAACGATCCCAACCTGCAGAACATCCCGGTGCGCACCGAGGAAGGCCGCAAGATCCGCACCGCCTTCGTCGCCGAGAAGGACCACGTGCTGCTGTCGGTGGACTACAGCCAGATCGAGCTGCGCCTCACCGCGCATATCGCCGAGGTCGACGCACTGAAGCAGGCCTTCCACGAGGGCCAGGACATCCACGCCATCACCGCCTCGCAGGTTTTCGGCGTGCCCGTCGAGGGCATGGACCCCATGACCCGCCGCAAGGCCAAGGCGATCAATTTCGGCATCATCTACGGCATCTCCGCCTTCGGCCTGGCGCAGAACCTCGGCATTGCCCAGGGCGAGGCCAAGGCCTACATCGATGCCTACTTCGAGCGCTATCCCGGCATCCGCGCCTACATGGACAAGATGAAGAAGGCGGCGCGCGAGCAGGGCTTCGTCACCACGCTCTTCGGGCGCAAGATCCACGTGCCGGGCATCAAGGACAAGAACCCGGCCCGGCGCAGCTTCTCCGAGCGCGCGGCCATCAACGCGCCGATCCAGGGCACGGCGGCGGACATCATCAAGCGCGCCATGATCCGCGTGCCCCCGGCGCTGGAAGACGCCAAGCTCGGCGCGCGCATGCTGCTGCAGGTGCACGACGAACTGCTGCTCGAAGTGCCGAAGGCGGAGGTCGAGGAGACCTCCGCCCTGGTGCGCGAGGTGATGGAGAACGCCTGCGCGCCGGCGGTCGAGCTCTCGGTGCCGCTCACCGCCGACGCCGGCACCGGCGCCAACTGGGCCGAGGCGCATTAAGGGGGAGGTCATGGAACCGCAGCGGCCAGAGCTCCAACTTCTCTCCACCCTCACCTGCCCGCACTGCGGCCACGCGGAGACGGAGACCATGCCGAGCGACGCCTGCCAGTGGTTCTACGACTGCAAGGGCTGCGGCGCGGTCCTGAAGCCGAAACCGGGCGACTGCTGCGTCTTCTGCTCCTACGCCACGGTCCCCTGCCCGCCCAAGCAGTCGGGCGACGACTGCTGCGGCACGGGCTGAGGCCCGGCGATGAGCCGCATCCTGCCCGCGCCCAAGCGCGACTTCATCGGCCTGGACGGCAAGGTGCACCTGGCGGCGGGCGGCGAGCCGCCGCTGCTGACGAAGCACCGCGAGGCCTTCGAGGCTTTCGCCCGCGACAAGGCGAGGGGCTACGACGGCTACTGGACCCACTGGAAGGTGGATGACGAGGTGCGTGGGCAGATCGCGCGGATGATGCGCCTGGAGGCGGGCGACATCGCCCTGCTGGGCAACGCCTCCGACGGCATCATGTCTGTCGTCTCCGGCTTCGACTGGAAGCCTGGCGACAGGGTGGTGGCGCCGGAACTGGACTACGCTTCCGGGCGCTACGCCTTCGCCAGCCTGAAGCGCCTGGGCGTCGAGGCGGCCATGGTCCCGGCGCGCGGCTGGGTCTTGAGCGAGGACGATCTGCTGGCCGCCTGCGACGAACGCACGCGCCTGGTCTACGCCAGCCAGGTCAATGCGCTGACCGGCCAGCACCTCGACCTGGAGAAGCTCTCGGCGGGTCTCAACGGCAAAGGCGTTGCCTTGATGGTCGACGCCAGCCACGCCTTCGGCGCGGTGCCGCTGCGCGGCGACCTCTGCGATTTCCTGGTGACGGCCTGCTACAAGTTCGCCCTCGGCATCCACGAAGGCATCCTCGGCTGGAACCGCCGCCGCCAGCCGGATTTCATGCCGGGCGGCGCCGGCTGGTCGTCCGCTGAACCCGGCGCGACGCCCGCCGACTATGTGATGAAGCCGGACGCGCGGCGCTTCGAATACGGCAATGCCGGGCACCTGGGCGCCTACCTGCTGCGCGAGTCTCTCGCCTACCTGGAGAGTTTCGGCATGGAGGCCATCGCCGCGCACAACCGCGCCCTGGCGGAACAACTCATCGCGGGCCTGACCCGCCTGGGCCTGGAAGTCATGACCCCGGCGGGCAAAGCGAACCACGCCGGTAATGTCTGCTTCGTCTGTCCCGACCCTGAAGCCGTGATGCGCCGCGCGGCGCAAGACGATATTCTCATCTGGGCAGACAATGGGCGGGTGCGCGTTTCCGTGCACCTCTTCACGACGCAGGAGGACGTGGAGCGGTTCATGGACCGCCTGCCCATCTATCTGCAATGAGATTTGGCGTAAGGGAGACGGCATGGCCGAGGCATGGCTGAAGCAGTCGATACGGCAGCTTTATACCGGCAGCAGCAAGGTGGCGACGCGCTTCCGTTATGGTCTCATTGCCTTCGACCTCGCGACCATCGCCTTCTTCGTGGCGACAGCGCCGGACTTTCCGACGCCCTTCATCCTCGCCGCCGACTTCGTCATCGGCCTGGTCATCCTGGCCGACTTCCTGGCGCGCCTCTGGATCGCCCCGAGGAAGCTGCAGATGCTGCGGCAACTCTACACCCTGGCCGACATCCTGGTGATCCTGACGCTGCTGCTGGCGCCCTTCCTGACGACGAACTTCGCCTTCCTGCGGGTGCTGCGCGCCCTGCGCCTGCTGCACTCCTACCACGTGCTGCGCGACCTGAGGCGCGAGACCGCGTTCTTCCGCCGCAACGAGGACGTGGTCGTCGCCTGCGTGAACCTCGGCGTCTTCATCTTCGTCACCACGGCCCTGGTCTTCACCATGGAGCACCGGCAGAACCCGGACATCGTCACCTATCTCGACGCGCTCTACTTCACTGTGGCGACGCTGACCACCACCGGGTTCGGCGACATTACCATGAAGGACGAGTTCGGGCGCCTGCTGGCGGTGGTCATCATGGTGGTGGGGGTTGCCCTCTTCCTGCGCCTGGCGCAGACCATCTTCCAACCGCGCAAGATCCGTTACACCTGTCCGGACTGCGGCCTGACGCGCCACGATCCCGACGCGGTGCATTGCAAGCACTGCGGGCGCACCATCAAGATCGAGACCGAGGGCACCGGCTAGCGCCCGCGCGGCTAGCCGTCCGCCGCCGGCTTGAGGATGCGCAGGAAGCCCTGGGCCGCCTTGTCGAAGCGGTCCAGGTCGTCCAGGCTGAGGGCCATCACCATGGCGCCCTCCAGCAGGGAAATCAGATGATCCGCCAGCGCCTGCGGGGGGCCGCGGAATTCGATCTCCCCGGCGGCGCGGCCGTCTTTCAGAACCTCGACCAGCCAGTCCTCGCAGAGCTTGAAGAAGGCGCGGACCTCGGCATTGACCTCCTCGGGCAGGCTGCCCCGCTCGGCGGCCAGCACGCCGCAAAGGCAGAGGCGCTGTTCGGTCAGCGTGCGGCGGAACAGGGCGATGAAGCACTTCAGCCGTTTCGGCGCCGCTGTCTGGCGCCGCCGCACCTCGGCCAGTTCTTCGCCGAAGAGCCTGCGGTAGCGCGCGACCAGGACGACGCCCAGGTCGCCCTTGCTGGGGAAGTGGTAGTGGATGCTCGCCGACTTGATGCCGATGGCCTGGGCGATGTCGCGGAAACTGAAGCCGTTGTAACCGCGCGTCTGAATCAGCTCCTGCGCGACGTCCAGCACCCTCTCGGCGGTGAGTCCCGACACCTTGGTCATTCCCCCCTAATCGTCCCCTCCCGAATCAGCCTCCGCGACGGAGTATAGGCATTGCGCCGGAACTAAAAAAGCAAACGGCCCGCCCCGCCGCCGGCGGGAACGGGCCGCTGCCGGTTTCTGCGCCTGGTCAGGCCGCGGGGCGGATGCCGGCGGCCACCACGTCGTCGTCGACGTAGCTTTCGAACTGCTTGAAGTTGGCCTCGAAACGCTGGGTCAGGTCGCGCACCGTGGTGTCGTAAGCCTGCTTGTCGTTCCAGGTGTTGCGCGGGTTCAGCACCTCGGCGGGCACGTCCGGGCAGGCCTCCGGCATCAGCAGGCCGAACTGCGGATGCTTGGCCGCGGCGATCCGGTCGAGCGCACCGCTGAGCGCCGCGCGCACCATCGAGCGGGTATAGGCGATTTTCATGCGCTCACCCGTGCCGTAGGCGCCGCCGGTCCAGCCGGTGTTGACCAGCCAGCAGTTGGCGCCGGTGGCGGCCATCTTGTCGCCCAGCATCTTGGCGTAGACCGAGGGGTGCCGCGGCATGAAGGGCGCGCCGAAGCAGGTCGAGAAGGTGGCCGAGGGCTCGGCGCCCATGCCCTTCTCCGTGCCGGCGACGCGCGCTGTGTAGCCGGAGAGGAAATGGTACATGGCCTGCTCCGGCGTCAGCTTCGAGATCGGCGGCAGCACGCCGAAGGCGTCGGCGGTCAGCATGACGATGTTCTTCGGCTGGCCGCCCTGCCCGCTCTTCACCACGTTGGGGATGAAGTCCAGCGGATAGCTGGCGCGGGTGTTCTCGGTATAGCGGTTGTCGTCCAGGTCCAGCCGCCGGGTGATGGGGTCGATGACCACGTTCTCGAGCACCGTGCCGAAGCGCCCGGTGGTGGCGTGGATCTCCGGTTCGGCCTGGGGGTCCAGGCGGATCACCTTGGCGTAGCAGCCGCCCTCGAAGTTGAAGACGCCGCCCGCCGACCAGCCGTGCTCGTCGTCGCCGATCAGATGGCGGCTGGTGTCGGCGGAGAGCGTCGTCTTGCCGGTGCCCGAGAGGCCGAAGAAGATCGCCGTGTCGCCGCCCGGCCCGATGTTGGCCGAGCAGTGCATCGGCAGTACGCCGCGTTCGGGCAGCAGGTAGTTGAGGATCGAGAAGACCGATTTCTTGATCTCGCCGGCATAGACGGTGCCGCCGATCAGCACCGTGCGCCGTGCGAAGCTGACCACGATGAAGCTCTCGCTGTTGGTGCCGTCGGTCTCCGGGTCGGCGTGCAGGAAGGGCGCGTGCAGCACGGTGAACTGCGGCTGGAAGCCGCCCAGCTCGCTCTCCGGCGGCTGGAGGAACATGTTGCGGGTGAAGAGGGAGTGCCAGGCGCTCTCGCTGACCACGCGCACCGGCAGGCGGTAGGCGGGGTCGGCGCCGGCGTAGACGTCCTGCACGAAGACGTCGCGGTCCTTCAGGTAGTCGGCCAGCTTGGCGTGCAGGCGCTCGAATCCGGCCTCGTCGATGGCGACGTTGACGCTGCCCCACCAGATGTCGCCCTCGGTCTCGGCCTCGCGGACGATGAACTTGTCGTTGGGCGAACGTCCCGTGTGCTTGCCGGTCAGCACCACCAGGGCGCCGCCCTCGGCGAGCTGGCCTTCGCCGCGCTTCAGGGTTTCCTCATAGAGGGCGGCGGTCTCGAGGTTCCAATACGCGGTACGAAGATCTTTCAGGCCGTGCTGATCCAGGCCGTTCCGGCTGACGGCTTTGCCGACGTTATCCAATGCTCTGTCCTCCCGAGCGTTTTCCGTGTCCTTCGCTTTTTCCGGCCGGCGCTGCGGCCGCGCCCCGTTTCGGGGTCGTTGCGGGGGCTCGAGGAGCCTCCCGTAGACGTGCCTCTTACCCTGCTGCCCAAGGAGGGTGACCGGCAGAGAAATAGTCGGTTCCGCCAGGCTTGGCCATGCCGATTATGTGACTTTTGCGGCCCGGGAGTCTTCCCTTTGCGAGGCCGCTCCCGATGATTCTTTGCGGCCGGTCTCACGCTCAATCCGGCTTCTGCCGGGCGGCCTCGCCCAGCAGGCCGTGCTTGCGCAGGCGGTTGCGCAACTGGTCGTAGGTGAGGCCGAGCTGGCGGGCGGTGGCGCGCTGGTTGTAGCGTTGCGCCGCCAGGGCCTGGCTCAGCAGGTCGTGCTCCACCCGTTTCATCGCCTCGCGCAGGTCGAAGGCCCGCAAGGGGTCGGAGAGGATGCCGCCCAGCGGCGCCTTCTCCCCTGCGCCCTTCGGACGGTCGGCCTCCGGGACGGCTGTTTCCCGCGCCGGCGCCGCGCCGCCCGCTGCAGGGGACCAGGGGCTGGCGAAGGGGTCGAGCGCCACGGCGTCGATCTCCTCATCGGGCGTGCCGCGCGCCACCGAGCGTTCCACCGTGTTGCGCAGTTCGCGCACGTTGCCGGGCCAGTCGTGGGCCTGCAGTTGTTCCATCGCCGCCTCGGAGAAGCCGGGGAATTGCGGCCAGTCCAGCTCGTTGGCCATTTCGCGCCCGAAATGAAGCGCCAGCAGAGGGATGTCGTCCGGGCGCGCGCGCAGCGGCGGCAGGGTGACGACCTCGAAGGCCAGCCGGTCCAGCAGGTCGGCCCGGAAACGGCCCGCGGCGGCGGCGGCCGGCAGGTCCTCGTTGGTGGCGCCGATGACCCGCACGTCGACCTCCAGGGTGGCGTTGCCGCCGACCCGCTCGAAGGCGCCGTACTCGATGGCGCGCAGCAGCTTTTCCTGCACCGCGGGACTGGAGGAGGCGATTTCGTCCAGGAACAGGCTGCCGCCGTCGGCGATCTCGAAGCGCCCGGCCCGCCGCTTCGCCGCGCCGGTGAAGGCGCCGGCCTCGTGGCCGAAGAGCTCGGTCTCCAGCAGGCTCTCGGCCAGGGCTGCGCAGTTCAGCTTCACAAAGGGGCCGTCCCAGCGCCGCGACAGGAAGTGCAGGCGCGCGGCCACCAATTCCTTGCCGGTGCCGCGCTCGCCGATGACCAGCACTGGCCGGTCGAGCGGCGCCACGCGGGAGATTTGCTCGGCCAGCGCCATGAAGGCGGAGGATTCGCCCAGCAAGGGCGGAAGGTCGGTCATAGCCATCGTGTAAATATAGCGATGGATTAGTAGAAAACACCAATAAACAGTATTTGTGACGGTGTACGTGGTGCCCGCATAGATCGACCGCTCCGGAATTTATCAATCTAAATCAATGAGTTGATGTTGAGGTTCGGATTTGGCACGCGGCTTGCCAATAGACCTGGTGAAAGGCGCCAGCTTGTTGGGGCCTCAAGCCACGAGACAGAAAGACGGGGACGCGATGAGCCGTTGGAACGACACGTCAGACAGGTTTGATTCAGGGCGCAAGGCCGGGAGCGGTCAGGACTTCGGCCGCTGGGTCGAGCGGACCCGCGGCTACCTGAAGAGCCGCACCGCCGACCACTGGCTGATGTTCGCCGGCGGCCTGCTGATTGGCGCGCTGCTGGGCTAGGAACGCAAGACCTGACCCTAAATAGCGGCACCTCGCTCTTGTGAAGAGCCGCCGCAACACCGAGATAACCGAGAGCAAGCGACAAGGATCGAGACCGATGGGTATCTTCTCCCGCCTCACCGACATCATCAATTCCAACCTCAACTCCATCCTCGACCGGGCCGAAGACCCGCAGAAGATCATCCGCCTGGTGATCCAGGAGATGGAGGACACCCTGGTGGAGGTGCGCTCCACCGCCGCCAAGACCATCGCCGAGAAGAAGGAAAGCGCCCGCAAGCTGGGCCGCCTGGAGGAGGCGCAGCGGAATTGGGAGGAGAAGGCCGAGCTGGCGCTGTCCAAGGGCCGCGAGGACCTGGCCAAGGGCGCCCTGGTGGAGAAGGCCAAGATGGCCGAGGCAGCGGCGCTGCTGAAGGAGGAGTTGGAGGAGCTCGACGCCATGCTGGCCCAGGGCGAAGCCGACATCGCCAAGCTGGAGAGCAAGCTGCGCGAAGCCAAGGCCAAGCAGCAGGCGCTGACCGCCCGCCACGAGACCGCTTCCTCGCGCCTCAAGGTGCGCCGCAACCTCTACGACGGCCGCGTCGACGAGGCCTTCGCTCGCTTCGAGCAGGTGGAGAAGAAGCTGGACCAGGCCGAGGGCGAGGTCGAGGCTTTCGACCTGGGCCGGGGCAAGTCCCTGGCCGAGGAGATTTCCGAGCTGGCCGCCGAGTCCGCCATCGAGGACGAACTGGCGGCGCTGAAAGCGAAGGTCGCCGCCGGCAAGGCCGCCGCCAAGGCGGCTCCCAAGGCAGAAAGCGAGTAACGGGCCGGCCGGTCCCAGGAGCGTAGAGGTCTATGGATTACAACGCATTAGGTATCATCTTCCTGGCCGTGGTGGCGCCGATCTGGATCATCGCCCACTACACCACGCGCTGGAAGGCGACCAAGGCGCTGTCGAGTGACGAGGAGCAGCTCCTGGAGGAGTTGTGGAAGAGCTCGGAGCGCATGGAGCAGCGCATCAACGCGCTGGAACGCATCCTCGATGCCGAGGTGACCGACTGGAGGAAGCAGCTGTGATGAGCCCGCGCCCCAGCCACTGCCGCCCGCGCGGCCAGAACCCTCACGCCGAGGGCGGGAGCCGGCCGGGCTGCGGTTCCGGCGGCCCGCGGCCGAGCCGCCTCTACCGCAACACCGAGCGCGGCAAAATCTTCGGCGTCTGTGCCGGGCTGGCCGACTATTTCGGCATCAGCGTCTTCGTGGTGCGTATCGCTGCGGTGATCGCGCTGTTCGTCTTCACCATGCCGACGCTGGTCTGTTACTTCCTGGCCGCCCTGCTGATCAGCAAGGCGCCCGAGTACCACTACGAGTCGGACGCGGAGAAGGAGTTCTGGCGCCAGGTGCGCGTGAAGCCCAGCGAGAGCCTGTCGCGCCTGCGCCACCGCTACCGCGAGCAGGAACAGCGCATCCGCAACATGGAAGCCTTCGTGACCTCCTCGGAGGCCAAGCTGCACCGCGCCTTCCGCGACCTCGAAGCCTGAGTTTAACCCCTAAGTCCCTGACAAACCTTATTTTGCTGCGCAGCCCGGAATTCCATGCTGCGCAGCATTTTTGTGCGGCTCAGCCGCAGCAGGCCTTGTCCGGGTCGCCGGTCCGTGCGGCCGCTTCGGCAGGCCCGGTACCGCAGGCTACATCGGCGCAGCAGGCCGAGGCGGCAGCTTCCTCGCGCGCGTTCTCCCCATAGACCGTGATCTCGCCGTGGGAACGGAAGGTCTCCCAGGCGATGCCCTGAGGGTCGTTGACCCAGGCCTTGTCGGAGCGGGCATAGCAGCAGGCTGCGTCCTTCTGCTCCAGCAGCTCGGCGCCGGAGGCGGCCAGCCGCCCGGCGACCTCTTCCAACTCCTCGGCGTCGTCCACCTGGATGCCCAGGTGGTCCAGGCCGGAGTTGCGGGCGCGCTTGGAGAGGGCGAAGTTCACCCGCGGGTCGTCCAGCGCCCACTTCGCGTAGTCGTCCTTCAGCACGCTGGGCGCGGTTCCGAAGAGGACCGAATAGAAGCCGACGGACTTGTCCAGGTCGTCGACGCTGATGTGAACGTGCAGGCGCTTCATGCTTCGGGCTCCTTTCCTGCGGCCATGGCGGGTCCTGCGGTCATGGCGGGCGTCCGGCAGCCGCTGCGGCAACAGTTCTCCGTCAGATAGCCGACGAGGCCGCGCATGGTGGCGAAGTCGGCGGCGTAGATCAGCGAGCGTCCGGCGCGCCGGCAGGTGACCAGCCGCGCCCGGCGCAGTTCCTTCAGGTGAAACGACAGGGTCGCCGCCGGCAGTCCCAGGCGCGCGCCCACGTCGCCGGCCGCCATGCCGGCCGGGCCTTCCGCCACCAACAGGCGGAAGATGTCCAGTCGCGTCTCCTGGGCCAGAGCCGCAAGGCCGCTGAGGATGTTTTCTTTTTCCATATTTCCAATAATATAGAAATATAACCCCGCGTCAAGTCGGACGCGGCGGAAAGATTTCGGGGCGCGCGCCTCACGACGGAAGCAGGAGCAGCGGCGGCGCTTGCGCCGCGCCGCTTCGTCAAAGCTGCACGCCGGCCGCTCGAGCACACAAGTGGCAAGGTCATTGGCACGCCCTTAATTCGCCCTTAACCAAGACGATGCTATTCCCCAGACGAGCGGAACTGCGCCCTCCGTCGGAATCCATCCTTGGTGCCGGGAGTTCTATGATCGGGTTTTCAGTCTCGGCTACGATTTGGGGGTCGCTGATTGGCGCCTCGGTGCTCTTCGCGGCGCTCGCCTACCTGCGCGCCATGCCGGGCGCGCCGCCTGGGGTGGGGTACTGGACCCTCGGCTTCGGGCTCTGGGTACTGCGCCTGGGCAGCTATCTCGCCGACGGCTATTTCAATCCCGCCCTCCATACCTTTCTGAATGAATCCCTGCAGGTCTCGGCGTCCCTGCTGCTGATGGCGGGCACCCTGAGCTTCGTCGGCCGCGCCGTTCCGGTCAGGATTTTCGCCTACATGCTCGCCGCCGCCGGGCTATGGGCGGCCTTCACCGCCTTCGTCATCGACAATTTCATGCTGCGCAGCATTCCGCTCTATTTCGCCTCCGGCGCCGCACTCTCCTATGCTGGCTTGTGCCTGCTGCGCAGCCGCCAGAACGAGGCCCTGGCGGCGGGCCGGCTCGTCGGTTTCGCCCTGCTGGCCTGGGGGCTGCACAAGTTCGACTATCCCTGGCTGCGGCCGGTCGAATGGTTCGCGCCCTTCGGCTACCTGATCTCCCAGTCGCTCGCCATGTTCAGCGCCGTCGGCCTGCTGCTGCTCTCCGCCGGCCACCAGCGCGGCAGAGCCAAGCAGGCCGAGGAAAAGCACGAGCAGAGCCGCGAGCATCTGGCGACGCTCAACCAGCTTCTGCAGGTTTCCCTCGGCAACGCTCCCCTGGAAAAACAGCTTTCCCAAGCCCTGGACATCATCATCGCCGCGCCCTGGCTCTCCGTCGAGCCGCGCGGCGGCATCTTCCTGTCGAAGGACGCGCGGCTGGGCCTGACGGCCGAGAACGACGCCGCTTCGGCGCAGGACCCGATCTGCGCTCCGGTGGCCTTCGGCGCCTGCCTCTGCGACCGCACCGCCAGCGGCCAGACCTTCACCTGTGCGGCCCAGAGGGGCGACCTCCACGACATTCGCCAGGAGAGCGACGCGCGGCGGGGCCACTACACGGTGCCGATCGTCTCCAATGCCGAAACTCTGGGCGCGCTGCTGCTCTACCTCCCCGAGGGGCGGGAACGCGACGAGCCCGAGGCCAACCACCTGCGCGCCGTCGCCGACGTCCTGGCCGGCATGATCGTGCGCAAGAGCGCCGAGGCGGAGTTGCGGGCCAGCCGCAGCCGCCTGGTGGAGGCGCAACGCATCGCCCGTGTCGGCAGTTGGGAAACCGACCTTCGCCACGGCGCCTCGATCTGGTCCGACGAGGAGTTCCGGATCCTCGGCTACGAGCCGGGCGCGGTCGAAGCCTCCTACGAGGCCTTCCTCGACTGCGTTCACCCCGACGACAAGGCGGCGGTGAACCGCGCCATGGACGCCATCGCGCGGCAGGACTTCTATATGGTCGACCACCGCGTGGTCCATCCGGACGGCACTGTCCTCTACGTGAGCGAACTGGCAGAGGTGGTGCGCGACTCCGCGGGCCTGCCCATCAAGCTGATCGGCACCACTCAGGACGTGACCGAGGACAAGGTCGCCGAAATGGCGCTGATGAGAGCCAAGCGAGGCGCCGAAGCGGCGAACCAGGCCAAGTCGGCCTTCCTGGCGACCATGAGCCACGAGCTGCGCACGCCGCTCAACGCCATCATCGGCTTCGCCCAACTGCTCGAGCGTCAGTTGGAAGGGCCGGCGAAGGTGAGCAAGTACAGCGAGTATATCGGCCACATCCGCGAGAGCGGCGAACACCTGCTCGCGGTCATCAACGACATTCTGGACCTCTCGCGCGTCGAAGCCGGCCAGTCGGCCTTGAGCGAGAGCGCGATCGACATTGCCGAGCTGGTGCAGCGCACCACGACCCTTATGGAAGCCAAGGCGCGCAGCGGCGGATTGGCGCTGCGCCTGCGGCTCGCCGACGGCCTGCCGCTGCTGCGCGGCGACGAACGCGCCCTGAAGCAGGTGTTGCTGAACCTGGTGGCCAACGCGCTGAAGTTCACCGAGCGCGGCGGCGAAGTCTCCGTGGAGTTGAGCCTCAGCGGGGAAGAGCTGGTGCTGGCGGTGCGCGACAGCGGCATCGGCATCGCCGAGAAGGACCACGAGCGGATCTTCGAACCCTTCGTCCAGGCCGAAAGCGCCTTCAGCCGCCGCTATGAGGGGACCGGCCTCGGCCTGCCGCTGGTGAAGTCGCTGGTGGAGATGCACGGCGGGCGCATCGCCTTGGAAAGCGCGCCGGGCCAGGGCACCTTGGTCAGCGTCTTCTTCCCGGCCGAGCGGCTGCTGGCGGCGAAGGCGGAAACGGCGGCGCCGCGCCGGCCGGAAGCCCGCAGCATCGGCTGAACCCGCCGTCCTCCACAGCCCTTTTTCGCCGGGGAATTGATCCCCATCTATCCA
Source organism: Pelagibius sp. CAU 1746 (assembly GCF_039839785.1). Taxonomy (NCBI): domain Bacteria; kingdom Pseudomonadati; phylum Pseudomonadota; class Alphaproteobacteria; order Rhodospirillales; family Rhodovibrionaceae; genus Pelagibius; species Pelagibius sp. CAU 1746. Next base: position 507,401 of record NZ_JBDOQT010000001.1, on the reverse strand, counting down.
GAAAATGCCGCAAAAAGGCCACAGTCCCCGGCCAGCCTTGTCCCCATCGTGGCTTCCCGTCGATCCGGCGGCGGAGGTGCGAGAGCGGGGGAAAGCGGCGGCCGCCGCGCGACCCACTGGCGGCTTGCCGCCGGGGCCGGGGTCTGCTTACGTGCCCGGGCGCGTCCAGGCAGGACCTGCGTCTGCGCGGAAGACGGGCGCTTTCCGCCGCGATCTGGTCTAATTGAGAGGGGTTCCCAGAAGCCCAGTGCCCACTATCAGGATTAGGAGCATCATGAGATCGACTTTTCGGTCGTACCCGCTAGGAGCCGCGCGCGGCGCGATGTGGTGCATCGGGCAAGCGCGGCGACGCGGCGGGGGCGGAGCGAAAAGCGACCCTGCGGGCGGCCGGGCGCGGCCCGTGGACGTTGTCGCGCCGGCTTGCCGATGCCCCACATCGCCTGCACCGGCGCTCCTAGCCACGGGACGCCCCCGGCCGTCTCATGACGCTCCTAATCCTGATAGTGGGTACTAGCCCATGCAAGACACCATCGCCCTGGTCGACGACGACCGCAATATCCTGACTTCGGTCTCCATCGCCCTGGAGGCGGAGGGGTTCAAGGTCCGCACCTACAACGACGGCGCCGAGGCGCTGCGCGGCATCTCCGCCAGCCCGGTCGACCTGGCGGTTCTCGACATCAAGATGCCCCGCATGGACGGCATGGAGTTGCTCGGCCATCTGCGCAAGTCCTCCAACCTGCCGATCATCTTCCTGACCTCGAAGGACGACGAGATCGACGAGGTGCTGGGCCTGCGCATGGGCGCCGACGACTACATCACCAAGCCCTTCTCCCAGCGCCTGCTGATCGAACGCATCCGCGCGCTGCTGCGCCGCGAGAAGGGCGGCGAGGACGGCGCGGTTCCCGGCGAGGCGCCGGAGGCGCCCCTGGTGCGCGGCGAACTCACCCTCGACCCGGCGCGCCATCTCTGCTCCTGGAAGGGCGAGCGCATCAACCTCACGGTCACCGAGTTCCTGATCCTCAAGGCCTTGGCGCAGCGCCCCGGCCACGTGAAGAACCGCGACCAGCTCATGGACGCCGCCTACGGCGAGTCCGTCTACGTCGATGACCGCACCATCGACAGTCATATCAAGCGGCTGCGGAAAAAGTTTCGCGATATCGACGACAGCTTCCAGCAGATCGAAACGCTGTACGGTGTCGGCTATCGCTACCGGGAAGCCTAGGGTCCCGATTTGAAGGCCGTCAGACGATGAGCCTCGAAAGCCAAAGCGGCCGCGTTCTGCTGCGCCGGAACGGCAGGGCCGGAGGCGCCGCGGGTCGCGCGGCGGAAACGCCGGCGGACGCCGCGCCTCATGCCGAGGGCGCGCCGCCGCGTCCGGCCCGGCGCCGGCCGCGTGGCTGGCGCTCGCCGCTGACCCGGCGCATCCTCACCATCAATGTTCTGGTCCTGCTGATCCCGGTGCTGGGCCTCATGCACCTGGACCAGTACCGCGACAGCCTCATCGCTGCCGAGATCGACTCCCTGCGCATCCAGGGACGCGCCTTCTCGCTGTCGCTCGGCTCCACGGCGGTGGTCGCCACCCAGGTGGGCGACGAGCGCCTGCTGCCGGAAGTGACCCGCAATCTCATGCGCGTGCTGCTGGTGGACACCGGCGTGCGCGCGCGCATCTTCGCGCGGTCCGGCGAGATCCTGGCCGACAGCTTCGTGCTGGGTGGGCCCGGCGGGCAGGTCCAGGTGCAAGCCCTGCCGCCCCAGGGCGAGGGCGGTCTCGGCCTGCTGCGCCGCCTGCTGAACCTCGCTGTCCAGTGGATCCCCGGCAAAGACAAATTTCCGATCTACCAGGAATCGCGCGAGCAGAAGGCGCTCGACTACGCGGAGGTTCTGGGCGCCCTGAGCGGGCAGAGCCCCGGCATGGTGCGCGTCGACCGCCAGGGCCGCCTGGTGCTCTCCGTCGCCGTCCCGGTGCAACGCTACCGTCAGGTGCTGGGCGCGCTGATGCTGTCGAAAGACGGCGCCGTGGTGGACGCGGCGGTGGACGACCGGCGCCGCGACATCCTTATCGTCTGCGGCGTCGCCTTCGGCGTCACGGTGCTGCTGTCGTTCTACCTGGCCGGCACCATCGCCCGGCCGATCCGCCGCCTCGCCATGGCCGCCGACCAGGTGCGCTCCGGCAAGGGCCGCCAGTACGAGCTGCCGGACTTTACCCGCCGTGGTGACGAGATCGGCGATCTGTCGGATTCGCTGCGCGCCATGACCGAAGCGCTCTGGGCGCGGCTCGACGCCATAGAGGCCTTCGCTGCCGACGTGGCGCACGAGATCAAGAACCCGCTGACCTCCCTGCGCAGCGCGGTGGAGACCGTCGCGCGGGTCGAGGACCCGGAGCAGCAGAAGAAGCTGATGTCGATCATCCTCGACGACGTGCATCGTCTCGACCGTCTGATCAGCGACATCTCCGACGCCTCGCGCCTGGACGCGGAGCTGTCGCGCGCGGAAATGGAAGCGGTCGACGTCGGCGAGCTGCTGCGCGCCCTGGTGTCGGTGCAGGAAGCCGTCGAGCGGGAGGGCGCGCCGCGCTTCACGCTCGACGTGCTGGATCACCAGGACCTCTCGGTCCCCGGCATCGAGGGGCGTCTGGGGCAGATCTTCCGCAACCTCATCAGCAATGCCATCACCTTCTCGCCGCCGGGCGGCGTGATCCGCCTCTCGGCGCAGCGCCAGGCCGGCGAGGTGGTGGTGGCGATCTCCGACGAAGGCCCCGGCATTCCCGAGGGCAAGCTGGAGGCGGTCTTCCAGCGCTTCTATACCGAGCGCCCGGCGGGCGAGAAGTTCGGCACCCATTCCGGCCTGGGGCTTTCCATCTCCAAGCAGATCGTCGAAGCCCACGGCGGCGTCATCAAGGCGGAGAACCGCCGCGGCCCCGGTGGCGAGGTCTGCGGCGCCAGCTTCGTGGTGCGCCTGCCGGCCGAAACAGATTAGGCGTGCCGGCGATGGGCGCGGGGCAGAGGACCGAGGAGACGGCCGCCGGCCTGATCCACGCCACTGCGGTGGCCGCTGCCGATCCGGAGGGGGGCTGTTGGGCGGTGCTGCTGCGCGGCGCCCCGGGCGCCGGCAAGTCGGATCTGGCGCTGCGGCTCATCGACCGCGGCGCGGTTCTCGTCAGCGACGACCAGACCCGCGTGGAAGCCCGCGACGGCCGCCTGCTGGCCGGGCCGCCCGAAACCATCGCCGGCAAGCTGGAGGTGCGTGGCCTCGGCATCGTCGAGCAGCCCTATCGCCAGGGCGTCCCTGTCGCCCTGCTGGTCGACCTCAAGCCCGCGGCGCAGATCGAGCGCCTGCCGTCGGAGGCTCACGAAACCATCGCGGGCGTGCGCCTGCAGCGCATCGATCTCGATCCGGCGCAGCTCTCCGCGCCGGAGAAGCTGCGCCTTGCCTTGCACCGCGCGGCGACGCTTATAATGTGCGCCGCGGCGGGAGAGGGGTCCCGGCCTGGGGAAACAATGAACGACGACATCCCGATTCAGAAGGCCGCCGGCGCCGCGTCGCAGCCGGAGCCCGGGCCGACGCCGCCGGAGGGCAGCATCCGCCTGGTGCTGGTCACCGGCATGTCCGGCGCCGGCCGCTCGACGGCGCTGCGCGTGCTGGAGGACGAGGGCTACGAAGCCATCGACAACCTGCCGCTCAGCCTGCTCGATGCGGTGGTGAACGAGGTCGGCCTGCAACGCCCCATCGCCGTTGGCGTCGATATCCGCACCCGTGACTTCGCGGTCGGCCCGGTGCTGGAGCAGATCGACCGCCTGGCCGCCGACCCGCGCTTCGCCATCACCCTGCTCTTCGTCGATTGCGAGGACGAGGTGCTGGGCCGCCGCTTCACCGAGACGCGGCGGCGCCATCCCCTGGCCCAGGGACGTCCGGTGGCCGACGGCATCGCGGCGGAGCGCCGCCTGGTCGCCCCCCTGCGCGAGCGTGCCGACATGATGATCGATTCCTCCTCCCTGACGCCGGCCGATTTCCGCCAGCGGCTGCTCGGCCGCTTCGGCCTGGCCGCCACGCCGGGCATGTCGGTCTTCGTCACCTCCTTTTCCTTCCGCCAGGGGCTGCCGCGCGAGGCGGACCTGGTCTTCGACGTGCGCTTTCTCGCCAATCCCCATTACGACCCGGATCTGAAGCCGCTCAGCGGGCGGGACGACGCGGTGGGGGCCTACGTGGAGCGCGATCCCGGCTTCGCGCCCTTCTTCACGCAGCTGACGGCCATGCTGGGCGGCCTGCTGCCGCGCTATGAACGCGAAGGGAAGAGTTATCTGACCGTCGCCGTGGGCTGCACCGGCGGGCGCCATCGCTCGGTCTTCGTCGCCGAGCGCCTGGCCGCCTGGCTGGGCGCCGGCGGCCGCCAAGTGCATCTGGCGCACCGCGATATCGCGCGCGATCCGGCCCGCGCGGCGGGGCACCAGTGAGGCCCCGGTGATGCCGTAGCGACGCCTGGACAAGGCCCGGTTGAGGCCGGAGGCGGGATTCCGGCTTCGCGGGCGGGGGGTGTTGACCCGGGGCCGCGATTAGGCCCTTATCATGGCCGGAGAACACGCAGGACCAGCGCACCCCCGGCGAAATGCCGGGGTTTTGCGCAGTCAGGCAGGGAGTTTGGGATGATCGGTCTCGTCTTGGTAACCCATGGGCGGCTCGCGGTAGAGTTCGTCCAGGCTCTCGAGCACGTTGTCGGGCCGCAGGAGAACGTCACGGCAATCTGCATCGGGCCCGAAGACGACATGGAGCAGCGCCGCCAGGACATCATCGACGCGGTGGAGAAGGCCGACGAAGGCGACGGGGTGGTGCTGCTGACGGACATGTTCGGCGGCACGCCGTCCAACCTGGCGATCTCCGTGCTCGACAAGGGCCAGGTCGAGGTCATCGCCGGCATCAACCTGCCCATGCTGATCAAGCTGACGGGGCTGCGCAGCAGCGCCACCCTGGCCGAAGCGGTCACCCAGGCCCAGCTCGCCGGACGCAAGTACATCAACGTCGCCTCGCAGCTTCTCGACGCGGACAAGGAATGACCGAGGAATTGCAAGACCCCGCGGCGCCGGCGGGCGCGGCTCAGGAAACCGGGGCGGAGGTCACCGCGCGGCGGCGCCTGACCATCTGCAACCAGAAGGGCCTGCACGCCCGCGCCGCCGCCAAGTTCGTGAAGCTGGCCGAGAGCTTCGACGCCCAGATCACGGTGGTGAAGGGCGAGACGAGGGTTTCCGGCTGTTCGATCATGGGCCTGATGATGCTGGCCGCCGGACCGGGTTGTGAGATCGACGTCGAAGCCTCGGGGCCCGGCGCCGGAACTGCAGTAGATGCGCTGGCGCGGCTGGTCGCCGGCAAGTTCGATGAAGACGGATAAGAAGAGCAAGAAGCGTAGAGAGGAACTGGTACTCGAAGGGCTCGGCGTCGCGCCCGGCGTGGCCATCGGGCCTGCGCATGTGCGCGAGGCCGGCGACCTGCAGGTGCCCGAGTACCAGATCCCCAGCAGCCGGGTGAAGGCCGAGAAGGCGCGCCTGGGCGACGCCATCGACAAGGCGCTGCGCCAGGTCGGCAAGCTGAAGGCGAAAGCCCTGGGCATCCACGGCCTGGCCGCCGAGGAGTTGGGCTACCTCCTGGAAGCGCACCTGCAGATGCTGAACTCCAGCCGTCTGGTCGGCGGCATCGAGCGGCGCATCGACAGCGACCGGCGCAACGCCGAGTCTGCGGTCAGGGCCGAGATTTCCGCCATCGCCCAGGAATTCGAGGCCATGGAGGACAGCTACCTGAGTGCGCGCGCGGAAGACGTGCGCGAGGTCGGCCACCGCATCCTGCGTTGCCTCACCGATGCGGCCTATCACGGCTTCGGCGGCCTGGAGAAAGGCAGCATCGTCATCGCCGAGGAGATCTCGCCCGCCGACACCGCCCTCATGGACCCGCGCCGGATCGGCGGCTTCGCCTGCGTGCTGGGCGGTGCCGAGGGCCATACGGCGATCATGGCGCGCTCGCTGGGCATGCCGGCGGTGGTCGGCGTGCCCGACCTGCTGCCGACCGTGCGCAGCGGCGACCAGCTCATCGTCGACGGCAGCAACGGCCTGGTCATCGTCAATCCGACCGCCCGCCGCCTGGCCGGCTACGAGCGGCGCCTCAAGGACATGGCGCGCGAGGCCCGCGTGCTGGCCCGCCTGCGCGATGTCCCCGCCGAGACCCGCGACGGCCAGCGCATCACCCTGCAGGTCAACATGGAACTGCCGCGCGAGCTGGAACAGACCGTGGAGACGGGCGCCGAAGGCATCGGGCTGCTGCGCACCGAGTTCATGTACATGAACCGCGCCGACCTGCCGGGCGAGGAGGAGCAGTACGAGGCCCTGGCCAAGATCGTGAAGGCCATGCGGGGCAGCCCGGTTACGGTGCGCACCCTGGACGTGGGCGGCGAGAAGCTGGCCACCTCCCTGGGCGAGCACCTGGGCGAGGCGGCCAATCCGGCGCTCGGACTGCGCGCCATCCGCCTGTCCCTGAAGGAGCCCAAGCTGCTGCGTCCGCAGTTGGCCGCCATGCTGCGCGCCGGCGCCCTCGGTCCCCTGCGTATCCTGCTGCCGATGATCACCACCCCGGGCGAGATCCGGGCGGTGCGCAAGGAGCTGGAGAAGACCGCCCGGCGGCTGACACGCCGCGGCCTCGCCATCGCCGATCCCCTGCCGCCGGTCGGTGTGATGATCGAGGTGCCGGGCGCCGCCCTGGCCGCCGATTCCCTGGCCCAGTCGGCGGATTTCTTCGCCATCGGCACCAACGACCTGACCATGTATACCCTGGCCATCGACCGTGGCGAGGAGCAGGTGGCCCACCTCTTCAACCCTCTGCATCCGGCGGTGCTGCGGCTCATCCAGTTCACCGTCGAGGCGGCGCTGAGGGCCCGCATCCCGGTCTCGGTCTGCGGTGAGATCGCCGGCGATCCGCGCTTCACCGCCTTGCTGTTGGGCCTGGGGGTGCGTGAGCTGTCGATGACCGCCAAGGCCCTGCCGCGGGTCAAGAGCCGCATCCTCTCCATCGACATGCACGCCGCCGGCCGCCGGGCCATGATGATCATGGAGCAGGTCGACAGCGGCCGCATCGCCGCCCTGCTCGACGATTTCAACGAAACGGCGAGCTGACGCGGGCCTCTTCTCCCGCTCCCGGCCTTGCGGCTTGGCGCGCGGGCTGATACATGAGCCGCTCAATTCTTGACTGGGCGCGCTCGGCGCCGGGCCGGCGGCACTCCCCCGGACCCGGCAGTAGGGCCGGACCCGACAGTAGGGACAGTAGGATGGACAGCATGGCGGACTTCACCGATTACGTGGTGGCGGATATCTCCCTGGCCGATTGGGGCCGCAAGGAACTGGACATCGCCGAGACGGAGATGCCGGGCCTCATGGCCCTACGCGAGGAATACGGCCCGTCGCAGCCGCTGAAGGGCGCCAGGATCGCCGGCTCGCTGCACATGACGATCCAGACCGCCTGCCTGATCGAGACCCTGCAGGCCCTGGGGGCCGAGGTCCGCTGGGCCTCCTGCAACGTCTTTTCGACCCAGGACCACGCCGCCGCGGCCATCGCCGCCACCGGCACCCCCGTCTTCGCCTTCAAGGGCGAGAGCCTGACCGAATACTGGGACTTCACCCACCGCATCTTCGAATGGCATGACGGCGGCACGCCGAACATGATCCTCGACGACGGCGGCGATGCCACCCTGCTGATCCACCTGGGCATGAAGGCCGAGAAAGACATCTCGGTCCTCGACAATCCGGGCAACGAGGAAGAAGAAGCCCTCTTCGCCGCCATCAAGAAGCGCGTCGCCGAAAAGCCGGGCTGGTATTCGGAGCTCGGCAAGGCGATCCGCGGCGTCACCGAGGAGACCACCACCGGCGTCCACCGCCTCTACGAGATGCAGAAGGCCGGCACCTTGCTGTTCCCGGCCATCAACGTGAACGACTCGGTGACCAAATCGAAGTTCGACAACAAGTACGGCTGCCGCGAGAGCCTGGTGGACGCCATCCGCCGCGGCACCGACGTGATGATGGCCGGCAAGGTGGCGACGGTCGCCGGCTTCGGCGACGTCGGCAAGGGCTCGGCCGAATCCCTGCGCAGCGCCGGCTGCCGCGTGCTGGTGACCGAGGCCGACCCGATCTGCGCCCTGCAGGCCGCCATGGAAGGCTTCGAGGTGGTGACCATGGAGCAGGCAGCTCCGCAGGCGGATATCTTCGTCACCGCGACCGGCAACGTCGACGTCATCACCGTCGACCACATGCGCGCCATGAAGGACCGGGCCATCGTCTGCAACATCGGGCACTTCGATTCCGAGATCCAGGTCGGCGCCCTGCGCAATTTCAAGTGGGACAACATCAAGCCGCAGGTCGACCAGATCGAGTTCCCCGACGGCAAGAAGATCATTCTGCTGGCCGAAGGCCGCCTGGTGAACCTGGGCGTGGCCACCGGCCACCCGAGCTTCGTCATGAGCGCCTCCTTCACCAACCAGGTGCTGGCACAGATGGAGCTCTGGAGCAGCGCGGAGAAGTACGGCAAGACCGTCGCCGTGCTGCCCAAGCACCTGGACGAGAAGGTGGCGGCGCTGCACCTGGAGAAGGTCGGCGCCCAGATCACCAAGCTCAGCCAGAAGCAGGCCGACTACATCGGCGTCACCGTCGAGGGCCCCTTCAAGCCCGAGCACTACCGCTACTGAGGCGGTTTCCCGCGGCGGGCGGCGGCCTTGCTTGCCGCTCGCGTGGCTTCGGCATAGACTCTCCGGCTGTGAGAGGGGTCTCGACAGAGCGCCGGCCTGGCCGGCGGGGCGGCGGCACGGCGGTCTTCGCGGCAGCGGAGACGGCGGCGGGCCGTGTCGACGGCCGCGCAGACCATCGGGCCGGGCGCCGCGGAGGACCGGATGCTTGAGGCAGGCGGGCTGCTCTGGCCCTTGCTTCTTCTTGTTTCCCTCATTGCCCTGGGCTTCTGCTTCAGGTCCGTCTTCACCCTACGCAAGGCCCTGGAGGCCAGCGAAGCCGAGGCCTTGCTATCGGACGGCCGCGCCAAGGCCCTGACCGGCACCCTGGCCGCGGCGCCCTGGCCGCGGGTCTCGGTCGGCGCCGGCAGCACGCCCGCCGCCGCGCCGGCGGCCGCCGCGCTGCTCGGCCTGCCGCCGGAGACGCCCGTCGGCGAGCAAGACCTGCTCGACGCCCTCGACAGCGGCGCCCGGTCGCAGCTTGAGGCGGCGCTGCGGGAGTTGCAGAGCAGCGGCACCGGTTTCGATCTGGACGCCCGCCTCAAGGATGGCAGCCGCCTGCTGGTGTTGCGCGGGCGCCGCCCGTCCGGCGCTCCCGGGACCGTGTGGCTGGAGGACCGTTCGGCCGCGGCGCGCCGGGAAGCCTCCTTGAAGGCCGAGGCCAAGCACCTGCGGGCGGTCGTCGACTGCCTGCCCATGGCCCTGTGGCTGCGCGACGGCGCCGGCAGGCTGACCGACTGCAACCGCTTCTACGCCCAGGCAGTGGACGGAGAGGTGGAGGCGGTGGTGAAAGAGGGCGCGGAGCTGCTGGGACGCGCCAAGGCGGCCGCGGCCCAGGCCCTGGCGGCGAGGGCGCGCGAGAAGGGCGAGCCCTGCAGCGACAGCCACCACGTGGTCATGGGCGGCGCGCGCCACCTGCTGGAGGTCTTCGAGTTGCCCTTCGGCAAGGACGGGACCCTGGGCCTGGCCTTCGACCGGACCCAGTTGGAGGAGGTCCAGGCGGAGCTTGGCCGGCATATCCGCGTGCAGTCGGAGATGCTGGAGAACCTCTCCACCGCCATCGCCATCTACGGGCGCGATCTGAATCTCATGTTCTTCAACACCGCCTATGCGCGGCTGTGGGAACTGGACGAGGATTTCCTGCAGCAGAAACCGCACCTCGGCGACGTGCTGGAGGCCTTGCGCGAGCGCCGGCGCTTCCCCGAGTATCCGAACTTCCCGGCCTACAAGCGCGAGGTGCTGCAGAAGTACGCGACCCTCATCGCCCAGGAAGAGGAACTGGTGCACCTGCCCGACGGCAGCACCCTGCGCATGGTGGTCACGCCCCACCCCTTCGGCGGCATCCTGCTGTCCTATGAGGACGTGACCGACCGCCTGGCGCTGGAGCGCAGTTACAACACCCTCACCGAGGTGCAGCGCGAGACCATCGACAACCTCTATGAAGGCGTCGCTGTCTACGGCGCCGACGGCCGGCTGAAGCTGTTCAACCCGGGGCTCTGCCAGATGTGGCACCTGGACCCGGAGATGCTGCATGCCGAACCGCACGTGCGCGACGTGCTGGTCCAGGCGCGCCAGCTCTTCGACGTGTCCGACGAAGACTGGCCCGGCTACGCCGAGCAGATCATCGCCCGCACCACCGACCCCGATTCCCGCAGCGGGCGCGTCGAGCGCAGCGACGGTTCCGCCATCGACTGGGCCCAGGTGCCGCTGCCCGACGGCGGCGTGCTGTTCAGCTACGTCGACGTGACCGACACCCTGCGCGTCGAGCGCGCCCTCATCGAGCGCAATGAGGCGCTGGAGACCGCCGACCGCCTGAAGTCGGAATTCATCGCCAACATCTCCTACGAGCTGCGCACCCCCCTGAACGCCATCATCGGCTTCGCCGAGGTGCTGGAGAATCAGTTCTTCGGCGAGCTGAACGAGCGCCAGCTCGAATACAGCCACGCCATCGTGCAGTCGTCGCAGCAGCTCATCGCGCTGATCAACGACATTCTCGACCTGGCCTCCATCGAGGCCGGCTACCTGCAGCTCGACCTGCAGCCGACGGACGTTCATTCTCTGCTGGAATCGATCTTCACCCTGGGCCGCGAGCGCGCGCACAGCCGCAGTATCGAGTTGAAACTGGTCTGCGACGAGGAGGCCGGCGAACTGCTGGCCGACGGCCGCCGCCTGCGCCAGGCGCTCTTCAACCTGCTGTCCAATGCCCTGAAGTTCACCAAGGAGGGCGGCGAGGTGACGATCTCCGCCCAGCGCCTGCCTGACGAGATGCTGCTGGAAGTCTCGGATACCGGCATCGGCATTCCGGAAGAGGACCGCGAGCGGGTTTTCGGCAGGTTCGAGCGCGGCTCTCTGGAGACGCGCCAGAGCGGCGCCGGCCTCGGCCTTTCGCTGGTGAAGAGCCTCATCGAGCTGCACGGCGGCCGGGTGGAGCTGGACTCCTACGTCGGCGGCGGCACGCGCGTCATTTGCCACGTGCCGCTGGCGCAGGTGCCGCTGGACAGCGGCGGCGAGGGCGCGATCGACCGCGACGTCGCCGAATAGGCAAGCAGAGCAGAACGGCGAAACGCCCATGCTTCGAGACGGCTGCTGCGCAGCCTTCTCGGCATGAGGCCGAAGACGCAGGCGGACTGCCTCACCCTGAGGAGCGGGCCGGGAGGCCCGCGTCTCGATGGGGGATCGAGGCGGAGTGGAGGGGCCGCCGCTACTCGGCCGCCGTCCCGCTCTCCGGCACGCCCTTGGTGGTGGAGTATTCCCAGTGCAGCGCCTCGCCCGGATAGACCAGGGGGCGGATGGCGTGGGCGGCCACGGCCGCCTCCGAGAAGCCGGTGAGGATCAGCTTCAGCTTGCCCTGGTAGTGGGCGATATCGCCGATGGCGAAGATGCCCGCGGCGCTGGTCTCGCTGCTCGCCGGGTTGACGGTGATGTGATGGTGGTCGAGTTGCAGGCCCCAGTCGGCGATCGGGCCCAGGTTCATGGAGAGGCCGAAGAAGGGCAGCAGGCAGTCGGCCGGCAGCAGCTTACGCAAGCCGCTCATGTCGGCCAGCTGGACCCCCGTCAACTGCCGGCCGTCACCTTCCAGCGCGGCGAGCTGATAGGGGATCACCAGCTCGATCTTGCCGCTCTCGGCCAGGCGGTGCAGGCGCTCGACGCTTTCCGGCGCGGCGCGGAACTTGGGCCGCCGATGGACCACGTAGACCTTCTCCGCCAGCTCGGCCAGCGAGATCGCCCAGTCGACGGCGGAATCGCCGCCGCCGGCGATGACCACGCGCCGGCCGCGAAAGCTCTCGCGGCGCTGCACCAGGTAGTGGACCGAGGTGCCTTCATAGTCTTCGATGCCGGCCAGCGGCGGGCGGTTCGGGCCGAAGGCGCCGCAGCCGGCGGCAATGACGACGGCGGTGGCGTCGATCACCGTGCCTGCCGAAGTGGTGAGTCGCCAGCAGCCCTCCTCGAGCCGTTCCAGGCCGGTCACCTGCTGGCCCAGATGGTAGGCCGGCTCGAAGGGCGCGGCCTGCTCGGCCAAGCGGTCGACCAGGTCCTGGGCCATGACCTGGGGATAGCCGGGGATGTCGTAGATCGGCTTTTCCGGGTAGAGCGCCGCGCACTGGCCGCCGATCACCTCCAGGGTGTCGATGACCCGGCAGCGCATTTTCAGCATGCCGCACTCGAAAATGGCGAAGAGGCCGACCGGGCCGGCGCCGATGACGGCCACGTCGGTCGTCAGAGGGGTGCCCGTCGAAGGGACGCCTGTCGAAGGGGTTGGGGCGGAGGGGGCGTCGGAGGAGGGGCTGTGATCCGCCAAGAGGCTTCTCCCTTGCGGGCCGGGACTTCGGCCCTGGATTTCTCAGGGTTTCTCGCGCCCCGTACCGCCGGGGTCTGTCGCAGGGGCCTAACATGGCGAGGCTTGCCCGCCAATACAAGCCGCGGCGCGACGGTTGCCGCCGCCCGGAGTGCCAGCTAAAACAGCCCGCAGATGATGACCGCGACTCCCAGGCCTTCGGCGCGCGCCCTGCCACTGACCTTGCCGCTGCCCGCTCTCGAGGCGACCGAGCGGCTGGGCCGCGCCCTGGCGGCGCTGCTGCGCCCCGGCGACGTGGTGGCCCTCCATGGCGATCTCGGAGCCGGCAAGACGGCGCTGGCCCGCGCCTTGATCCGCGCCCTGCCGGGCCGGCCGGGCAATCCCGTCAGTGCGGCGGAAGAGGAGGTGCCGAGCCCGACCTTCACCCTGGTGCAGATCTACGACCGCGATCCGGCGCCGGTCTGGCACTTCGACCTCTACCGCATCGAGGATCCGGCGGAGATCCGCGAACTGGGCCTCTCCGAAGCGCTGGCCGAGGGCATCACCCTCATCGAGTGGCCGGAGCGCCTGGGCGGGCGGCTGCCGGCCGGAGCGCTCTCCGTCACCCTCAGCTACCGAGAGGACGCCGGGGGGAGCGAGGGCGCGCGCGAGGCGCGCCTGGACGGCGCCGGCGACTGGCCCGAACGCCTGGCGGAGCTGCACCTCTGATGGGCGGCCGCGAAGACCTCCTGCGCAGCTTCCTGGACAAGGCCGGCTGGGGCGATGCCGAGCGCAGGGTGCTGGCGGCCGATGCCTCCTTCCGGCGCTACGACCGCTTGACCCGCGGCGCCGAGACGGCGGTGCTGATGGACGCGCCGCCGCCGCAGGAAAACGTCGACATCTTCGATTTTCTCGCCGGCTGTCTGGACGAAATCGGCCTCAGCGCGCCGCAGACGCTGGCCATCGACCGCGCGGCCGGCTTTCTGCTGCTGGAGGATTTCGGCAACACCACCTTCACCCGCGCGCTGGCCGAGGGCGCCGACGAGGCGGAGCTTTACCGCCTGGCGACCGACACGCTGGTCGCGCTGCACCAGGGCTGGTGGGTGGAATCCGCGAAGATTCCACCCTACGACGAGGAGAAGCTGCTGACCGAGGCAGCCCTGCTGGTCGACTGGTACTTGCCGGCGCTGACCGGGCGCGAGGCTTCGGCGGCGCAGCGCGAGTCCTATCTGGCCGCCTGGCGCGAGGTCATGCCGGATATGCTGCCCCCTCCGGAGCGCGTGCCGCACAAGCTGGTGCTGCGCGATTACCATGTCGACAACCTCATGGTGCTGGAGGGCCGCGAGGGCGTCGCGTGCTGCGGCCTGCTGGATTTCCAGGACGGCGTCATCGGCCCCGTCAGCTACGACCTGGTCTCCCTGCTGGAGGACGCGCGCCGCGACGTCTCCGAAGCGGTGGTGACGGAGATGCTGGAACGCTACTACGCCGGGATGCGTCACGAGATCGACCGCTGGGCCTTCACCGCGTCCTATTACGCTCTCGGCGCGCAGCGCAACGCCAAGATCATCGGCATTTTCACGCGGCTGTCGCGCCGCGACGGCAAGCACGGCTACCTGCGGCACCTTCCGCGCGTCTGGCGCCTGCTGGAAGGCGACCTGCAGCAGCCGGTGCTGGCGCCGGTAAAGGACTGGTTCGACCGCGAGGTTCCCGCCGCCCTGCGCGGCCTTCCCGCAAACCCCGATGAAGATGCCGCTACGCAAGAGGAAACGAAGGTATGACCGATACGCCCAAGACCGCCATGATCCTCGCGGCGGGACTCGGTCAGCGGATGCGCCCGATCACCGATAGCCTGCCCAAGCCGCTCATCGAGGTGCGCGGCCGGGCGATGCTGGACACCATCCTCGACCGCCTGGAGGAGGCCGGCATCGAGAAGGTGGTGGTGAATCTGCATTACCTGGGCGAGATGATCGAGAGTCACCTGAAGGGCCGGGGCGGGCCGCAGATCGTTTTCTCCAAGGAAGAAGACCTGCTGGAGACCGGAGGCGGCGTCACCAAGGCCCTGCCGCTGCTGGGTGCCGGGCCGTTCCTCGTGCTGAACGGCGACGTCTGCTGGCTCGACGGGCTGACCCCGGCGCTGCAACGCCTCGGCGCGGCTTGGAACGAAGAGGAGATGGACGCGCTGCTGCTGCTGCACCCGACCTGCAGCGCCTTCGGCTACGAGGGGCTGGGCGACTACTTCATGGATCCGGCGGGCCGCCTGCGCCGCCGCCTGGAACGGCAGATCGCTCCCTTCATCTACGCCGGCATCCAGATCCTGCATCCGCGTCTCTTTGAGGGCGCGCCCGCCGGTTCCTTCTCGCTCAACAAACTCTACGACAAGGCGCAGGAGGCCGAGCGCCTCTGGGGCCTGCGTCACGACGGCGAGTGGTATCACGTCGGCACGCCGGCGGAGCTCTGCGCCGTCGAGGATGCGCTCCATCATCTCGCGGCCTTCTCGGGTCAGCGTTAGCGCCATGCCCGCC
The DNA here is from genome assembly GCF_039839785.1 of Pelagibius sp. CAU 1746. Lineage (NCBI taxonomy): Bacteria > Pseudomonadati > Pseudomonadota > Alphaproteobacteria > Rhodospirillales > Rhodovibrionaceae > Pelagibius > Pelagibius sp. CAU 1746. The sequence goes on along the minus strand of NZ_JBDOQT010000001.1, from coordinate 492,358 downwards.
GCGCCGGCCGTCTTCACGATCCCCGCCGGTCAGCCCTTTGTCGATGCCCTGGCCGCCGGTCTGCTGCGGCGCTACGGGGACAGCCCGGACCGGCTCGCCGCCGCCACGGTGCTGCTGCCCACGCGGCGTGCCTGCCGCTCCCTGCAGGCGGCGTTCCTGCGCGCTTCCGGCGGCGCGCCGCTGCTGCTGCCGCGCCTGCTGCCGCTGGGCGATCTCGATCCCGAGGAACTGCTCTTCGAGGCCTCCTTCCTCGGCGGCGAGGCCGAAGCGGCCCTGCCGCCCGCCATCTCCGCCGTGCAGCGGCAGCTGCTGCTGGCCTCCTGCATCCTGACCCACAGCCGCGCCGTGGCCGCCGAGGCCGGCAGCCGCCCGATGAGCGAGGACCAGGCGATCCGCCTCGGTGCCGAGCTGGCGCGGCTGCTCGACCAGGTGGAGACGGAAGGGCTGGATTTCGCCGCCCTGGCGGGGCTGGTGCCCGAGGACTATGCCGGGCACTGGCAGATCACCCTGGAGTTCCTCACCATCGTCACCGAGGAGTGGCCGAAGATCCTGGAGGCCCTGGGCTGCATCGGGCCGGCCGAGCGCCGGCGGCGCCTGGCCGAGCTGCAGGCGGCGGCCTGGGCGCGCCGGCCGCCCGCCGACCCGGTGATCGCCGCCGGCTCCACCGGCTCCATTCCGGCCACCGCCGAGCTGCTGAAGACCGTCGCCGGCCTGCCTCAGGGGGCGGTGCTGCTGCCGGGCCTCGACCTGGAAAGCGATGCCGAGACCTGGAACGAAATCCGCCGCGACCCCAGCCATCCGCAACACGGCATGGCCCAACTGCTCGACCGGCTGGGCATCGGCCGCGATGCGGTGACGCCCTGGGAGCGGGATTCGGTGCCGCAGGTCGACGCGGCGCGCGCCCGCTTCGCCGACCTGGCCCTGCGCCCGCCCGGCGCCACCGCGCGTTGGCATCAGGAGAACGCCGGCGACTTCGCGGCGGCCCTGGACGGCGTGCAGCGCGTCGACTGCGCCGATCCGGGCGAGGAGGCTTTGGTCATCTCCCTGCTGCTGCGCCGCCGGGTGGAAACGCCGGCCACTACCGCGGCGCTCGTCACCCCCGACCGCGACCTCGCGCGCCGCGTCGCCACAAACCTCAAACGCTGGGGCATCGAGGTCGACGACTCCGCGGGGCGCAGCCTCGCCAATACTCCGCCCGGCGTCTTCCTGCGCCTGACCGCCGCCATGGCGGCCGAACGCTTCGCGCCGGTGGCCTTGCTCGCCGCCTTGAAGCATCCGCTGGCCGCCGGCGGGGAGGCTCCTGCGGCCTTCCGCCGCCACGTGCGTACGCTGGAGCTGGCGGTGCTGCGCGGCGCCCGTCCGGCCGCCGGGCTGGACGGCCTGCGCAAGGCGCTGGTCGAGGCCGGGGCGGACAAGGGACTTCTGAAATGGTTCGACCGCCTGGCCGCCGAGCTGGCGCCCTTCGTCGAGGCGCTGGGCGGCGGCTCCGGCGAGCGGCGTCGGGGCGAAGCCACGCGGCTCAGCGATTTGGTCGACGCGCACTTGGCCGCCGCCGAGGCCTTGGCGGCCAGCGACAAGGAGAGCGGGGCGGAGCGGCTCTGGGCCGGCGACGCCGGGGAGGCGGCGGCGGCCTTCGCGGCGGAACTGCGCGAGGCGGCGCTGGCGACCCCGGTTTCCAAGGGGCTGCACTATCCGGCGGCGCTGGAGGCGCTGATGGCCGGGCGCGCGGTGCGGCCGCGCTATGGGCTGCATCCGCGCGTCGCCATCCTCGGGCCGCTGGAAGCGCGCCTGCAACATGCCGACGTCCTGGTGCTGGGCGGCCTCAACGAGGGCACCTGGCCGGCGGCGGTCGATCCCGGCCCCTGGCTCAGTCGCCCCATGCAGACGGCCTTCGGGCTGCCGCTGCCCGAACGGCGCATCGGCCTGGCCGCGCACGATTTCTTCCAGGGCTTCTGCGCGCCCCGGGTCTACCTGATCCGCGCCGAGCGGGCCGAGGGCGCGCCCACGGTGCCGGCGCGCTGGCTGCGGCGCATCGACGCCCTGCGCGAAGGTCTCGGCCTGGCCGCCGACCTGCATGCGGAGGAGACGCAGCTCAAGGCCTGGGCCGCGGCGCTCGACGCGCCGGCCGCCGTCGTGCCCCAGCCGCCGCCGCTGCCCTGCCCGCCGGTCGAGGCGCGCCCGCGGAAGCTCTCGGTGACGCGCATCGAGACCTGGATGGGCGATCCCTACGCGCTCTACGCCCGCGAGATCCTGCGTCTCAGGCCCCTCGACCCGCTCGATGCCGATCCCGGCGCGGCCGAGCGCGGCACGCTGGTGCACGCGGCGCTGGAGCGCTTCCTCGAGGAGTTTCCGGGCAAGCCGCCGGCCAATGCCCATGAGCGGCTCATCGAGATCGGCGCCGATGTTTTCCAGGTGATCAGCGCCAAACCGGGCGTCTTCGCTTTCTGGTGGCCGCGCTTCCTGCGCGTGGCCCGGTGGTTCCTGTCGGAGGAGCAGGCGCGCCGCCCCGCCGTCGCCGGCAGCTTCGTGGAAGTTACCGGGGAGCTGGTGATCGAGGTGCCCCACGCGCCCTTCATCCTCACCGCCAAGGCCGACCGCATCGACCGCATGACCGACGGTTCCTTGGAGATCATCGACTACAAGACCGGCGCGCCGCCGGACAAGAAGAAGGTCGACCGCGGCTTTGCCCCGCAGTTGCCCCTGGAAGCGGCGATCGCTCTGGCGGGCGGCTTCGAGGGCCTGCCCCAAGGTCCGGTCGGCAGCCTCGCCTTCTGGCGGCTCTCCGGCGGCACGCCTCCGGGCGAGGTGCAGGCCGCCAGCAAGTCCGACCCCGCTGCCCTGGCCGCCCAGGCGCTGGAGGGGCTGCAGCGCCTGGTCGCCGAGTTCGACAATCCCGCGACGCCCTATGCCTGCCGGCCGCGCCCGGAACTGGCGCCGCGCTTCAACGACTACGACCACCTCTCGCGTCTCGCCGAATGGGCGGTGGGGCCCGAGGACTCATGAGGTGCGGGTCATGAGCACGGCGGCGGAAAAGATCATCGCGGAAGCGACGGCCAGGCAGCGCGAGGCGGCGGACCCGGCGGCCTCGGTCTGGGTCTCGGCCTCGGCGGGCAGCGGCAAGACCAAGGTGCTGGTCGACCGCGTCCTGAGCCTGCTGCTGCGCGGCAGCGAGCCCGGCAAGATCCTCTGCCTCACCTTCACCAAGGCGGCGGCGGCGGAGATGGCCAATCGCCTCTCCGCACGCCTTGCCGCCTGGGTCACGGCGGAAGAAGGCGCGCTGCGCGCCGGCCTGGAGGAGCTGACCGGCGGACCGGTCGACGACGATCTGCTGCCGCGCGCCCGCGCCCTCTTCGCCCGCGTCCTCGACACCCCCGGCGGCATCAAGATCCAGACCATCCACGCCTTCTGCCAGGCGCTGCTCGGGCGCTTCCCCTTGGAGGCCGGGGTCGCGCCCAACGCCAAGGTGCTGGACGAACACGAGGCCGCCGACCTGCTGGAGACCGCGCGGGTCGAGGTGCTGGCCGAGGCGCTCGAGGGCCAGGGCCGCCTCTCGGACGCCATCGGCGTGCTCATCGCCCACCTGCAGGAGGAACGCTTCACCGAGGTGGTGCAGCAGCTCATCCACGAGCGTGGACGCCTCGGCGAACTCATTGAGGCGCGCGGCGGCGTCGACCGCCTGGGCGAGGCGGTCTTCGCGCTGCTGGGCGTCGACCCCGCCGAGACGCCGGAGGGCGTCACCGCCGCCGCCTGTGCCGAAGGCGCCTTCGACCGCGCCGGGCTGAAGCTGGCGATGGAGGCCTGGTCCAACAGCTCGGATGCGGAAAAGAAAAAGGGCGCTTCGCTGGCGGACTGGCTGGCGGCGGACCCTCCGGCGCGCGGCGAGGCTCTCGAGGCCTACTGCGGCCTCTTCCTGACCGGCGAAGGCAAGCCGCGCCAAAGGCTGATCAACAAGAAGCCTGCCGAAGATTTCCCCGGTGCCCTGGAGGCTTTGCAGAACGAGGCCGAGCGCCTGGTCCTGGTGGCGGAGAAGCGCAACGCCATCACCGTGGCGCGGGCGACGCGCGCGCTGCTGGTGCTCGGCGACGCCGTCATCAAGGCCTACCAGCGCCACAAGGAAGCGCGGGTTCTGCTCGACTACGACGACCTCATCCACTTCTCGGCGAAGCTGCTGGCGCGCCAGGGCGGCGTCTCCTGGGTGCTGTTCAAGCTGGACGGCGGCCTCGACCATCTGCTGGTCGACGAGGCGCAGGACACGAGCCCGGAGCAGTGGCGCATCGTCGAGATGCTGACCTCCGAGTTCTTCGCCGGCGAGGGCGCGCACGAGAGTCGCGAGGAAACCCTGCGCACGGTCTTCGCCGTCGGCGATCCCAAGCAGTCGATCTATTCCTTCCAGGGCGCCGACCCGGCGGAGTTCCAGCGGCTGCGCGACCTCTTCCGCCTGCGCGCGCAGCAGGCGCGGCACACTTGGCGCCCGGTCTCCCTGGCGGTCTCCTTCCGCTCCACCGAGGCGGTGCTGCGCACCGTGGATGCGGTCTTCGCCGCCGCCGAGGCGCAGGACGGCGTGCTGTTCGGCGAGTCGGAGATCCGTCATCTGGCCAAACGCCTGGGCGAGGCCGGACAGGTCGAGCTCTGGCCGCCGGCCCCGCCGGCCGAGGCCGAGGAGCTGGAGTCCTGGGCCCTGCCGCTGCCGGGACGCAGCGACAGCCCGGCGCCGCTGCGTCTCGCCCGCCTGGTCGCCCGGCGCATCTGGTATTGGACCCAGGCGCCCGAAGGCGCCGGCGACCCGGCCTGCCAACTGACCGCGAAGGACCGGCGCATGCGGCCGGGCGACGTGATGATCCTGGTGCGCCGGCGCAACAGCTTCATCACCGAGCTGGTGCGCGAACTGAAGACCCTCGGCGTGCCGGTGGCCGGCGTCGACCGCATGCGCCTGACCGAGCAGCTCGCGGTCATGGACGTCATGGCGCTGGGCCGGGTGCTGCTGCTGCCCGAAGACGACCTGACCCTTGCCTGCGTCTTGAAGGGGCCCTTCATCGGCTTCGGCGAAGACCAGCTATTCCGGTTGGCCCACGGCCGCGGCCGCAAGAGCCTGTGGCAGCGCCTCAGCGAAATGGCGCCGGAAAACGAAGCCTTCGCCGCGGCACGGCGTTTCCTGGAAGACCTCGCCGGACAGGCCGATTACGTGGCGCCCTTCGAGCTTTACTCCGGCCTCCTGGGCGCCGGGCGTGGGCGCGAGAAGATCCTGGGCCGCCTCGGCCCCGACGCCGCCGATCCGCTGGACGAGTTCCTCTCCCTGGCTCTGGCCTACGAGCGCGAGAACGCCCCCTCGCTGGAAGGCTTCCTGCATTGGCTTGCCGCCGGCGAGCTGGAGATCAAGCGCGACCTGGAGCAGGAGCACGGCGCGGTACGCCTCATGACCGTGCACGGCTCCAAGGGACTGGAGGCGCCGGTGGTGATCCTGCCCGACACCCTGCAGCTGCCCGCCGCCGGCGACGGCCTGCTGTGGGTCGACGACGGGAAGGCCAAGGCGTCCGGCACAGCGTCCCTCGCCGTCTGGCCGGTGAAGCGCGACTACGACCTGCCGCTGCTGGGCGAGGCGCGCGCCGCGCGCAAGCGTGCCCAGGAACAGGAATACCGCCGCCTGCTCTACGTCGCGCTGACCCGCGCCCAGGACCGGCTCTATCTCTGTGGCTGGCTGACCCGCAACGCGCCGCCGCAGGGCAACTGGTACCAGCTCGTCGAGAACGCCCTCGCGCGCCTGGCCGAGGGGGGAGAGGCCGAGGCCGTCGACTTCGACTTCACCGCTGATTTGGGGGCCGAAGGCTGGGCCGGCCCGGGCTGGCGTCTGGCGCGCCCGCAGACGGCCCCGGTGGCGGCCCCGGTGGTGGTTGAGGCCGCGCCGGAAGAGGCCGCCGAAGCAGCTCCGGAGGTCCTGGCGGAAACCCTGCCTGGTTGGGCGCGGCAGCCCGCGCCGCCCGAGCCCGCACCGCCGCAGCCCCTGGCGCCTTCGCGCCCGGCGGAGGCCGAGCCGCCGTCGCGCTCGCCGCTCGGCCCGGATTCGGGCCGCCGTTTCCGCCGCGGCCTCCTGATCCACCGGCTGCTGCAGTCCCTGCCCGATCTGGCCGCGCCGGAGCGTGCCGCCGCCGGGCGGTCTTTCCTCGCCAGCCCGCTGCACGGCCTGGCGGACGACCAGCAGGCGGAGATCCTGGCGGAGGTGCTCAAGGTGCTGGAAGCGCCGGAGTTGGCGCCGCTGTTCGGCCCCGGCAGCCGGGCCGAGGTGCCGCTGGCCGGGCTGGTGGAGACCGTCGCCGGGCCGCAGGCGATCGCCGGCCAGGTGGATCGCCTCCTGGTAGAAAACGGTTCGGTCTCGCTCATCGATTTCAAGAGCCAGCGGCCGGCCCCCGAGGCGCCGGAAGATGTTCCCAGCCTCTACCTGAGGCAGATGGCGGCCTACCGGGCGCTGCTGGCGCGGATCTATCCGGGGCGCGCGATTCGCAGCTATCTTCTGTGGACGGATCAACCCCGTCTCATGCAACTCAGCGATGCGCTGCTGAGGGATTACGCGCCTTGACGCTCCGGTGCGGCGCTCCCTACATTGAAGCCAAGATCAGACGGACCTTGGGGCCAGCCCGGCTCCTCGGCAGCACCGCTAAAGAGGTGAGTTTCTATGAGCACTAGAGCGACCAGCGACGGTACGTTCGAACAGGATGTCCTGCAGGCCGCGGGGCCTGTTCTCGTTGATTTCTGGGCCGAATGGTGCGGACCCTGCAAGATGATCGCGCCTGCGCTGGAAGAGATTGCGGAGGAAATGGACGGCCGTGTCACGGTCGCCAAGATCAATATCGACGACAACCCGAACACGCCGCAAAAGTACGGCGTGCGCGGCATTCCGACCCTCATGCTGTTCAAGGACGGCCAGGTGGCGGCGACCAAGGTCGGCGCGGTCGGCAAGGGACAGTTGCTGGAATGGGTTGAATCCGTCGTCTGACACCCTAAATGACAGGGTGTAACGAGGTAAGTTAGCTTCCAAATACGGTATTCCCCCGACTAGTAAGGTATCCCCCCGAAAGATGCCCCAAAACTCCGCCGGAGAAATCCGGCGGAGTTTTTCTTTGTTTGCGGACTCAGCCCGGACTTTCCAATGCGATGACGTTTCGCAATAGTTTAAGAAGTCCGGGCTACGCTTGCCGCCTTCATGATGCGGTGCTTGACAGGGCGCCGCCGAGTGCCGAAGGTCCGCGCTCGTCTCGTTCTTAGAGTCGCGAAAATCAAGAACCGGTCAGGTGAGAAGGTCTTCTTCGTGGGAAAAGAAAAATACAACTGTTTGAAGTGCCCCGGGTATTGCTGTTCCTACCCGAACATTCATGCCAAGCCGAAGGACATCAGGCGGCTGGCGGAGCATTTCAAGGTGAGCGAGGAAGAGGCTGAGAAGCGCTACACCGAGAAGGGCTTCAAGGAGAAGGGGATGAAGAAGGCCCCGCGGGTGCTGCGCCACCAGAAGGACGAGCACTTCGGCAGCATCTGCTGGTTCTTCGACACCGACAAGCGCCGCTGCACCATCTATGAGGCGCGCCCCGAGATCTGCCGCGAGTATCCCGGCCGCAAGCGCTGCGGCTACTACGAGTTCCTGAAGTTCGAGCGCGACGCCCAGGAAGATCCGGACTACATCGCCATCACCAACAACTACTGACGCAATCGCCGTCGGCGTGTTGCCGCTACCTCTCTCCTTGTTGGATGGTCACCCTCGGGCTTGACCCGAGGGTCCATGGTGCCCTCTGCACCACTCGGCGAAGCGGCGGAATGGAGGCTCGGGTCAAGCCCGAGCATGACGAGCGGGCATCAGGATCGACAGCCCAGCGTCGATAGACTATTTGCCCGGCGCCTACCCGTTCTCGCTCAGCACGTGGCCGGCCAGGTAGAGCGAGCCGCAGATGAGAATGCGGTGCGGCTTGCCGCTTCCCGGTTCGATTCCCTCTTGGGCCAGGCGCTGCACGGCCGTCAGGACCGAGGCCGCCGGGGCGGCGTCGATCCCTGCAGTCCGTGCATGCCCGGCGGCGGCCTCGGCGGAGAGGCTGGCCGCCTCGCCGGGGATGCGCACCGCCTGCAGCGCGCGGGTCAGCGGCGCCAGGGCCTCCAGGTAGCCGGCGGCCACCTTGGTGTCGAGCATGCCGTAGACCAGGTCCAGCGGCCGGCACGCTTCGCCTTCCATCCACTCTTCCTTCAGCGTCGCGGCCAGGGCCTGCCCGGCGGCGGGATTGTGCCCGCCGTCCAGCCACAGCTCCCAGCCCTGGGGTAACGCGTCGACCAGGGGACCCTTGGTCAGGCGCTGCAGGCGCGCCGGCCAGTTGGCGCCGGCGACGCCCTTGGCGATGGCCGCACCGTCGAGGCCGAACTCTCCGAGCTGCGCGGCGCAGGCCACGGCCAGGGCGGCGTTGACGATCTGGTGGCTGCCCAGCAGGCCCGGCTTCGGCAATTCGCGAACGCCGTTCGCGTCTTCATAGCGAAAGCCTCCGGGCGTCGTTGCGAAAGCCCAGTCGCGGCCGTGGGCGAAGAACGGCGCGCCGATTTCGTTGGCGCGCGCCTCCAGCACTTCGAGTGCCGCGGGCTCCTGCGGGCCGGTGACGCAGGTCACGCCCGGCTTCATGATGCCTGCCTTCTCCCGCGCGATGCCTTCCAGCGACGGACCCAGGAACTGCTGGTGGTCGAGGGCGACCGGGGTGATGGCCGTGAGGCGCGGCCGGCCGACGACGTTGGTGGCGTCCAGGCGCCCGCCCAGGCCGGTCTCCAGCAGCAGAATGTCGGCCGGATCGTCCGCGAAGGCGAGGAAGGCGGCGGCGGTGGTGACCTCGAAGAAAGTGATGGGCTCGGGGCCGTTGACCGCCTCGCAGCGCTCCAGGAGGGCGATCAGCGCCGCCTCGTCGATGAGTCCGCCGGTCAGGCGGATGCGCTCGTGGAAGCGCACCAGGTGCGGCGAGGTGTAGACCTGCACACGCTTGTCGGCGGCTTCCAGCATGGCGCGCAGGAAGGCCAGCAGCGAGCCCTTGCCGTTGGTGCCGGCAACATGGACCACGGGGGCCAGGCGCGCCTCGGGATGGCCGAGGCGGTCGAGCAGGCGCTCGACGCGGCCGAGCGAGAGATCGATGACCTTGGGGTGAAGACGGGTCAGGCGGTCGAGGACCGCGTCGCTGGTCTTGCCGGCACTGACGGCAGGCGCGTCGATCACGAGAAGGGGTCGCTCCGCAGAGGGCTCACTTGGCTTCGCCTGGGCTTACTTGCGGGGGCTGTCGCCCTCGCCGGCGTCGGCTTTGGTTTTCTCGGGCTCGGCGTTCTCAGCCTCGGCCTTGGGGGCCGGCGGAACATCGACCGCGGGCTCGGGCTTGCGGGCGGGGCCCTTCTTGCCGTCGCTCAACGGCACCACCTCGGCCGTGGGTGTCTTGTCGCGCAGCAGGCCCAGGACGGTCACCAGCGTGTCGCGCAGCTCGCCGCGCCGCACCACCATGTCGACCATGCCGTGGTCCAGCAGGTACTCGGCGCTCTGGAAGCCTTCGGGCAGGGACTCGCGGATGGTCTCCTCGATGACGCGCTTGCCGGCGAAGCCGATGGTGGCGCCGGGCTCGGACAGTGCGATGTCGCCCAGCATGGCGAAGGAGGCGGAGACGCCGCCGGTGGTGGGGTCGGTCAGCACCACGATATAGGGCAGGCCCGCGTCCTTGACCATCTCCACGGCGACGACGGAGCGCGGCATCTGCATGAGCGAGAGGATGCCCTCCTGCATGCGCGCGCCGCCGGAGGCGGGAATGACGATCAGCGCGGCTTCCTGAATCACCGCCAGGCGGGCGGCGGCCAGCAGGCCCTCGCCCACGGTGATGCCCATGGAGCCGCCCATGAAGGCGAAGTTGAAGACCGCGATGACGGTCGGCTTGCCGCCCATCTCCCCGTGCGCCACGACGATGGCCTCGTCGGCGCCGTTCTTGGCCTGGGCTTCGCGCAGACGTTCGGTGTAGCGCTTGCGGTCGCGGAACTTCAGCGGATCGTGCGGCACCTCGGGCAGCTCGATGACCTTGAAGGTGGCGTCGTCGAACAGCATCTCGAGGCGGCGGCGCGCCGGAATGCGCATGTGGTAGCCGCAGTGCGGGCAGACGCGCAGGTTGCTCTCCAGCTCGCGGTGGAAGATCATCTGCCCGCAGCTGGAACACTTCTCCCAGAGATTGTCCGGCACCTCGGGCTTCTGCACCAGGGCGCGGATCTTCGGCCTGACGTAGTTGGTGATCCAGTTCATGGGCGGGTCGCTCTCCCCCTTGTTCCCAACCGATTGTTACGCGGCGCGATTGCCGCGGACGCCGTTGGCCAAGGAGTCTACCAGGGCCAGCACCTTGGCCGCCAGACCGGGTTTCGCCTTGCCGTCCGCATCCAGTTCCGCCTTCACCACGTCGACGATGGCCGAGCCGACGACCGCGCCGTCGGCGACGCCGGAAATGGCGGCGGCCTGCTCCGGCGTGCGGATGCCGAAGCCGACGGCGATCGGCAGCCCGGTGTGGCGGCGCAGCCGCGTCACTGCTTCGCGCACCTGCTCCGTCGGCACCGCGGCGGTGCCGGTGATGCCCATGATGGAGACGTAGTAGACGAAGCCGCTGGTGTTGTTGAGCACCACCGGCAGGCGCTTGTCGTCGGTGGTGGGCGTCGCCAGGCGGATCCAGTGGATGCCCGCATCCAGCGCCGGCAGGCAGAGCTCCGTGTCCTCTTCCGGCGGCAGGTCGACGATGATCAGGCCGTCGACCCCGGCCACCTTGGCGTCCTTCACGAAGCGGTCGACGCCGTAGCTGTAGATGGGGTTGTAGTAGCCCATGAGGATGATGGGCGTGTCGCCGTCGTCCTTGCGGAACTCGCGCACCATCGTCAGCGTCTTGGTGAGCGTCATGCCGGCCTTCAGCGCGCGCAGGGAGGACGCCTGGATCGGCGGGCCCTCGGCCATGGGATCGGAGAAGGGCATGCCTAGCTCGATCAGGTCGGCGCCGGCGCCCGGCAGGCCTTTGACGATCTCCAGCGAGGTGTCGTAGTCCGGATCGCCGGCGGTGACGAAGGTGACCAGCGCGCCCCGGCCTTCGGCCTTCACCGCGGCGAAGCGCTTCTCGATACGACTCGCTTCACTCACAGTTCGACTCCCAGGGCCTGGGCGACGGTGAAGACGTCCTTGTCGCCGCGCCCGCACATGTTCATGACGATGATCCGGTCGCGGTCCATCTGCGGGGCCAGCTTGCGCACGTAGGCCAGCGCGTGGGCCGGCTCCAGCGCCGGGATGATGCCCTCGACGCGCGAACAGAACTGGAAGGCCTCCAGCGCTTCCTGGTCTGTGGCAGAGACGTAGTTGGCGCGCCCGCTTTCGTGCAGCCAGGAATGCTCCGGTCCGATGCCGGGGTAGTCCAGGCCGGCGGAGATCGAATGGGCGTCCTGAATCTGGCCGTCGTCGTCCTGCAGCAGGTAGGTGCGGTTGCCGTGCAGCACGCCGGGGCGCCCGCCGGTCAGCGAGGCCGCGTGCTCGCCCGTGGGGATGCCGTGGCCCGCCGCCTCGACGCCGTAGATGGCCACGTCCTTGTCGTCCAGGAAAGGATGGAACAGGCCGATGGCGTTGGAGCCGCCGCCGATGCAGGCGACCAGGGCGTCGGGCAGGCGGCCTTCGGCCTCCATGATCTGCTCGCGGGTCTCGCGCCCGATGATCGACTGGAAGTCGCGCACCATGGCCGGGTAGGGGTGCGGGCCGGCCGCGGTGCCGATGATGTAGAAGGTGTTCTCGACGTTGGCGACCCAGTCGCGCAGGGCGTCGTTCATGGCGTCCTTCAGGGTGCCGGTGCCGCTGGTCACCGGCTTCACCTCGGCGCCCAGCAGCTTCATGCGGAAGACGTTGGGGGCCTGGCGTTCGATGTCGGTGGCGCCCATGTAGACCACGCAAGGCAGGTCGAAGAGCGCGCAGAAGGTGGCGGTGGCGACGCCGTGCTGGCCGGCCCCGGTCTCGGCGATGATGCGGGTCTTGCCCATGCGCCTGGCCAGCAGGATCTGGCCCAGCACGTTGTTGGCCTTGTGCGAGCCGGTGTGGTTCAGCTCGTCGCGCTTGAAGTAGACCTTGGCGCCCTTGTCGGAGGGCGCGCCCTTGCGCAGCTCCTCGGTCAGGCGCTCGGCGAAGTAGAGCGGGCTCGGCCGGCCGACGTAGTGCTTGGCGTAGTAGTCGTAGTCGCTCTGGAAGCTCGGGTCCTGGCGGGCGGCGGTGTAGGCCTTCTCCACGTCCAGGATCAGCGGCATCAGCGTCTCTGCGACGAAGCGGCCGCCGAAAATGCCGAAATGGCCAGCCTCGTCGGGGCCGCCACGGTAGGTGTTGAGCGTCTCCATGGGGGACGTCCTGTCCTTCAAAATGCGTTTTGCCGTTGGCGAAGGGCGGACTTTGCCCGATTAGGGCCGTCTCCGCAATGCCCGGAAAGCGCGGTTTTCCGCCTTTCAGGGACCGCTAAAGCGCCCGGCAGGCCTCCAGGAAGGCCTTGATCTTGGCCGGGTTCTTCCGCCCCGGCGCGTCTTCCACGCCGGAGGAGACGTCGACCGCCGGGGCGCCGGAGATCTCCACCGCCCGGGCGACGTTTTCGGGCGTGAGGCCGCCGGCCAGCATCCAGGGCAGCGGCCAGGTCGTCCCGGCCAGGATGGTCCAGTCGAAGGCGACGGCATTGCCGCCCGGCAGGGGGTTTTCCATGTCCTCCGGCGGCTTGGCGTCGAACAGCAGGCGTTCGGCCACGTCCAGATAGGGCTCGACGGCCTCCAGGTCGCCGGCCTGGCGCAGCTTCACCACCTTCATGACCGGCAGCCCGAAGCGCGCCTTCACCTCGGCGACCCGCGCCGGGCTCTCGGCCCCGTGCAGTTGCAGCAGGTCGAGGGGGACCTGCTTCAGGATGGCTTCAATGGTGGCGTCGTCGGCGTCGACCAGCAGGCCGGTCTTCACCACCCCTTGCGGCACCATCGCCGCCAGGGGCGCGGCCTGGGCGGGCGTCAGCGCGCGTGGGCTCGGCGGATAGAACACCAGCCCGACGAAGGCGGCCCCGCCCTCGATCGCGGCGGTCATGGCCTCCGGCGTCGAGAGGCCGCAGATTTTCACCTGAACGGTCATAGCGGCGGGATTAGCGCCGCTCGGGCGCGCGGAGTCAACCGGGTCAGTCGAAACGCTCCACGATGGCCTTGTCGGGCGGCGGCACCCAGCCGGTGCAGCGGCGGAAAGCGACGGCGACGATGGCCAGGTAGGCGGCCTCCAGCGGCCAGGTCACGACGTAGAAGCCGATCCAGATGAAGGCCTGGACAAAAGTATGAGGGATGACCGCCAGGGCGTGGGCGAGGGTGCTCAGCAGGATGAGCGGAATGAAGACGACAACGAACTGGGCGCCGAACAGCGCCAAGCCCGATCCGGAGCTGTGGCGCCAGGCAAGCGTCAGGCTGTAGGACTCGCCGGCGGCCACTGCCGGATAGACGAAGGAAAAGCGCAGCTTCACGAAAGCGATTGCGAGGAAGGCCGCCCAGTACTCGAGCCCCGGTGCGGCAAGGCTATCGGGTGCCTCTTCCAGATAGCCGCGCCCGAATTGCAGCGCCAGGTCGAAGAGGGCGATGACGAGCGTGTAGAGGGCGAAGCGCCGGTAATCCGGCGTCAAGGGAGGAAAGGCGCGGACGGCTTTGCGTTCGCCCAATAGCAGCAGCCGCAGCCAGCCGACGGCGAAGAGCACCCAGATGAGGTTCAGGCAAAGCAGTCTCACTGCGTCGTAGAACGGCGTTCCCCAGAAGGTCGCCGCCAGCGCGAAGTCGGCCGCCATGCTGAGCAGCAGCGGCCAGAGCGCGAGCTTGGCCATGGCGCCCAGGTTGCCGGCCACCAGGCCGAGGCCCTCGACGACCGTCGGCCAGAGCTGAAGCTGCGCGACCGGTGCGGGCGGCGGTCCCTGAGTGCTCATTCGAAGCGCTCGAGGATTTCCTCGCGCGGGCCGCCCCAGCCGCTGAGCTGGGTGTAGGCGGAGGCATAAGCGGCGACGATCAGGCCGCAGCCGGCATAGGAGACCACGATGCTCCATGTCAGGCTCGGCAGGCTCGCCAGGATTGTGTCCATCACGCTGGCGCCCGGAATGATCTCTACGGTGCCGCCGATGTTGATGTTGATGTCGCTGCGAAGAACGAGCCCGCCGACAATGCCGGTGAGCACCATGAAGAAGAGCACGGCGAGAATGACGCCAAGGAGTTTCAGGCCGACGCCCCGGGAAAGGCGCCAGGAGCCGGCGAGGCCGAGACGCCGGTCAATCGAGAGCGCCGGGAACACGAGACTGAGGCGTGCGACGACGTACAGCGCGAGGAGGAAGAGGGCGATACCGAGCAGCAGGAATCCGTTGCCCAGGCTTGTGCCCAAACCGCTGCCGTAACCGGCGGCGGAGATGCCGGACGAAACCAGCACGAGAAGGATGATAGGGATCACCACGACAAGCAGCATCAGCAGGGTGTAACCGAGATACGAAAAAGTTCGGCGCCCGAGCAGCCGATGCGACAGCAGGCCCAAGGCCTCCTCGCCGAGCAGCGCGCGGTTCAAGGCGACGCCGAGAATCGCAAAGGGCAGCAGGTCGAGGGCGATGAAGATGAGATCGCTGGCTGGAATGAAGAGTCCGCTGGGGATCTTCAGAACCCCGATGGCGAGCGAGAGCGCGAAGGGAATCGCGGCCAACCCGGCGAACTGCCTGAAGCTGCCGAAAACACCCTCATGCGCGGCGCTGATCGCCGTCCAGAAGCTGATCTGCCGTTTTTTCGCCGTCGAACCCGCCTGGGACATCTGCCTTCTGCCTCTCCGCAAAGTGGTATCAACCATAACGATAGCAGGCGGCCCGGAACTCAACCAAGCGAAAGGGCGACGATCCGGCGAGGCAGCCTCAGGACGAGGAGCTGTCGTCCCCGGCATCGTCGGACGGCACGGGCGGGCGCGCCGCCGGCACCCAGCCGGTGCAGGTGCGGAAAGCCAGGGCGACGATGCTGTAGAGCACCGCCAGTACGCCCATGGTCAGGGCCTCGGCGGTCATCTTTACCGACAGAGTCGCCAGCGGTGAAACCGCGAGATCCTCGCCCGGGCCCCTGATCTCGCTGACGCGGGCTTCGGGGGCGCCCGCCGCGCCGGCCTGTAGCGCCGCCATATCATAGAGGGAGACACCGAGCAGCGCCACGAACAGCAGGCTGACGATCATCGTGACGGCCAGCATCAGCGGCAGCCCGGCGAGCAGCAGCAGCACGGTCAGCCGCCCGCCCTGGCCCTGGGAGTGACGCCAGGCGTAGCCGGGGCCGTAAGGCTCCGCCACCGCGATGGCCGGGAAGAGGAAGGCAAAGCGGGTGCCGACGTAGAGCAGCAGGATGATGGCCAGCGCAGGGGGCAGAGGCGCGATCTTGGTCAGAGCCGCCCCCAGTGCCGTCAGACCCCCGCCCAGCGCCAGGCCGGCGCCGAGAAACAGCCAGTGGCGCCGGTCCCAGCCGAGGGTCGGCCTCACCACGCCTTGCGGCCCCTGCAGGATCACCCGGTACCAGTTCACGCCGAAGTGGGTGTAGGCGACGAGCGGTGCCGCTATCGCCAGCAGCAATCCGAAGGGACCGGTCGGCAGGAAGAGGGCGATGACGTTCGCCGCGGCGAGCAGCAGCAGACCGCCCAGGGCGGCCCGCAGCAGCAGCGCGGGGTCGCGGAAGGTGACGGCGAAGGCGGCGATCAGGGTCTCCCAGATCACCACGGTGGCGATCGGCCCCTCGGGCGGGCCGCCCGGGTGTGCCCGGTCTTCGCTGGTCACGCCGTCGTCCCGCCGCCAGGCTCAGGCATCGACCGCGGCCGCGTCCAGGTCGGCGGCGATGCGCCGAGCCGCGGCCAGGGGGTCCTCGGCGGCGGCGATCGGCCGGCCGATGACGATATAGTCGGCGCCGGCGGCCACCGCATCTTCGGGCGTCATGATGCGTTTCTGGTCGCCCGCCGCCGCCCAGGTGGGACGGATACCCGGCACCACCAGCAGGAAGTCCGGCCCGCAGACCTGGCGCAGCAGGGCGATCTCGCGCGGCGAGCAGACGACGCCGTCCAGGCCGCTGTTCTGGGCCAGGCGGGCGAGGCGTTCGACCTGGGCCTCGGGCGGGCCCATCTGGCCGACCTCCTCCAGGTCCTTGGCGTCCAGGCTGGTCAGCACGGTGACGCCGATCACCTGGGGCCGCTCGACGCCCAGGTCTTCGGCCGCCTCGCGCGCCGCCTCGGCCGCCGCGCTCATCATGGCGCGCCCGCCGGAGGCGTGGACGTTGACGATCTTGGGGCGCAGGTGCACGGCGGCGCGGACGGCGCCGGCCACGGTGTTGGGGATGTCGTGGAACTTCAGGTCCAGGAACAGCGGCGCCCCGCCCGCGGCCATGCGCACTCCGTCGGGCCCCTGCGCGGTGAACAGCTCCTTGCCGATCTTCACCCCGCCGACGCTGCCGACCAGGGTCTTGGCCAGGTGGGCGGCCTTGTCGATGTCCGGCGTGTCGAGGCCGACGAAGATGCGCTCATGGGGTTTCAGGTCTCTGCTCATGCGGCACGTGCTCCTTTGCTTGTCCGGCTGTGTCTCAATCGCGGGTCAGGCTCTGGTGGCGGCCCTCGGCCCAGAGCTTGAAGTCCTTGAAGGCGGTCTCGCCGGTGGCGGTGCGCGCCAGTTGCTCGCCCATCAGGGCGCCGAACTTGAACATATGGCCGGTGCAGCCGCCGATCAGCAGCACTGGACCGTTGCTCTCGGTCACGAAGCGCTCGTCCGGCGCGATGGCGTAGGGGCAGACCTGGCCGCGCAGCACCTTGTAGTCGTCGAAGTCGCGCAGCAGCGGCCGGAAGGCGCCGGCGACTTCAGCGGCTTCGCCGTCGCCCAGGGGGTCGAGCTTGTCGGGATCGCCCGGCCGGCGGTGCTGGCCGCAACCGAATTTCAGTTCGGTGCCGCCGGCCGGCGGTGCCGCGTAGATGTCCACGTCGTTCAACAGATGCACCATGACCGGCGCCCTGTTCCAGGCCTCGGCGTAGGCCTCGGGCGGATCCATATAGGCGACCACCTGGCGGTGCGGCACGGCGCGGCGCTTCAGTTCAGGGAAGAGCTTGGCGGTCCAGGCGCCGGCGGCCACGACGATGGCATCGGCGCTTTCGCGCTTGCCGTTTTCCAGAGTGACCGCGCCGGCCGCCGGATCGACGCCGACGATGCGGGTTTCGTCGCGCAGCATCACTCCGCGGCGGCCCAGGTCGCGGATCAGCGCCTCGACGATGCGGGACGCGAACAGCAGGCCGCCGGTCTCGTTGTGCAGGCCCCAGACGTTGTCCGGCACCTCCATGAAGGGGCAGAGCGCCTCGATCTGCTTCTTGTCCAGGGTGGCGTAGTCGAGGCTCAGGTGGTCGAGGGTCTGGCGCGACAGGTCGGCCCAGTCGCCCTCCTCGCTCGACAGGGCCAGGCTGCCGACCTCGGCGTAGTGGGATTCGCCCAGGTCGTCCCACATCCGCCGCCAGGCCTTCAGCGCGTCGACGACCATGGCGCAATAGCCGATCTGGTCGGCGTAGGGCAGCCGGATCAGGCGGTGCTGGTCGTAGGAGGCGCCGCCGTCGTGAGGCAGCGGCCCCTGCTCGAACAGCAGCGCCTCGTGGCCGCCGCGCGCCAGGGCCCAGGCCGTCGACAGGCCGACGATACCGCCCCCGATGATGATGATTTTCATTGGCTCTGCACCTTTCTGACCCGGCGCCGGCGGGCCCGGCCGGGCGGCGCCGGATCCTGCATAGCGCCGGGGCGGCCCGAAATCCAGTGCCGGAAGTCGGCGGCAGCCATGCGCCGAGCCGCCACCTGGTCGGGCCGGCCGCCGGCCGGCGGTTCGCCGAGGGCTCGAATGCGGGGCCTTGGCCGGTTAGATCCGGCGTGATTTCGCACCGAGACGGCCGACAGGCCCCGGCGCCGCGATGCCACGCCCTTGTGTCAGGCGCGCTCGTAGACGAGCTGCGCGGCGGCCAGATCCTCGATCGCGCTGCCCACCGACTTGAAAAGCGTGATCTGATCGTAGTAGCGCCTGCCACTGCGCTCGCCGCGCGTCAGTTCCGGAAGGTCGCCGGCGATGTCGTCGAGGGCCAGGGCACCGGAGGCCACCGCCTGCACGATGTCGCCGCCCTCCGTGGTGGCGCCGGCCCGGGTGTCGACGAAGACACGGGCGCGGCGCAGGGTCTCGTCGTCGCTCTCGCGCATGTCCGGACGGAACGCCCCCACCAGGTCGACGTGGGTGCCGGGCTGCAGCCAGTCGCCGAGGACCAGCGGCTGCTTCGACAGGGTGGCGCAGGAGATGACGTGGGCGCCGCGCACCGCGGCCTCCAGGTCGGCGGTCCAATCGACGCGGAAGTCGCGGCGGTTCATGCGCTTGGCCAGTTTCGCCGCCTTCTTCGGATCGCGCCCCCAGATCAGGACGTTGCAGATCGGCCTGACGGCGGCATGGGCGAGAATGAGCTGAGGCGCCAAGGCGCCGGTGCCGATCATCAGCAGGCGCTCCGAATCCGGGCGCGAGAGATAGCTGGAGGCCAGCGCGGAGGCGCCGGCGGTGCGCTTGACGGTCAGCTTGGGCCCGTCGATCAGCGCCAAGGGCGCCCCGGTCTTGCCGTCCAGCAAGACGTAGATGCCCATGACCGCCGGCAGCGAGCGTTCGCCGTTGTCGGGGAAGACCGTGACCATCTTCACGCCGATGTGGCGGCCGGCCTGCCAGGCCGGCATGAGCAGCAGGGTCGCGGGCGTGCGGCCCGCCACCTCGATGTCGTGGTGATGGCGTGGCGGCGCCTCGACGTCGCGGCGGAAGGCCTGGCGCAGGCGTTCGACAAGACTGGGGTAGTCCAGCGCGGCCTCGATCTCCGAAGCGGCGATGACGCGCATGGGGAAGCTAGTTCCCGCCGGAGACCGCTTTGATGCCGGGCGCCGCGAGCCGCGGCGCGCCGCCTTCCGCCGCCGGGCCCGCGGGCCGCGGGCCCGCGGCGGCGGACCGTTTCAGCTCAACCAGTTCCCGCTCCAGGATGGCGGCGCGTTGCTGGGCCCGGCGGGCGCGGGCGCGGGCGGCGCCGAAGCGCAGCCACATGAGGAAGGCGCCGACCAGGAAGCCGGCCAGCAGGCAGCCCAGGGCCACCAGGGCGAAGGGCGCGTTGATCTGGTACTCGAAGGGCCAGAAGTCGATGGTCACGCCCTGCAGGTTCGCCGAGGTGAAGGTCGCGAAGACGATCAGGAACAGGACGGTGACGATCAGGTAGATGTAATGCACGAGCGCAACTGTGGTTTGGGTTCAGGGCCGAGAGTCCGACTCTAGAGCCTTCCACGGTCAGATTGAAGCAATTCCGATTCCGGCGGAGAAACGGTCCGCCCGGACTCAGCGGTTGTTCAGGCGTTCGCGCAGCTGCTTGCCGGTCTTGAAGAAGGGGACGTGCTTTTCCGAGACGTGTACGGCGGTGCCCGTGCGCGGGTTGCGGCCGACCCGGGCCTCGCGCCGCTTCACCGAGAAGGCGCCGAAACCACGCAGTTCGACCCTGTCTCCCCGGGAGAGCGCTTCGCTGATCTCGTCGAAGATCGTGGTGACGATACGTTCCACGTCACGATGGTAGAGGTGCGGATTCATATCCGCGATATGCTGAATCAGTTCGGATTTCGTCATAGCGACATCGTTCCCCTGCCGATCCACGACGTGGCCGGCGTCCCCATCCCGTTTCACCTCCCGCAGGACACGATCCGCCGCCGTTTATCAACTGGGTTTCGGCGGGAAATCTTGTACTTTTGTTTTCCCCTGCCGCGGTCGTATCGCGCTGCCCTTGCCGCTTCCGGAGCAATGCCCGGACCGCAAGTGGGGGAAACGTTGCCAGAGGAACGGTCGGGCGTCAAGGGTAAGTCTTTCAGAACAAACGTTTTTTCGATGAATGCGGAGGATCGGAAAATCACCGGAAGCGCAAGGATTCCATGCGTTTTCGCGGAGCCCGCGCATTTGCCGGCGCAAAAGAAAACGGCCCGCCGGGCAACCGGCGGGCCGTTCTTCTTCTGATCTCTCTCGGCGGACGGCCGGACCTTCCAGCCCCGGCCGCCCTCCGTGCAAGGCTCGTCGGACTTAGTCGTCCTTCTTGTCCTCGCTCTCGGCCTTGGCCCGGGCCTCCGAGATGGCCGCGCCCAGGATGTCGCCCAGGCTGGCGCCGGACTCGGTGGAGCCGTACTCGGCCACCGCTTCCTTCTCTTCGGCGATCTCGCGCTGCTTGATCGACAGGGCGATCTTGCGGGTCTTGGGGTCGATGGCGGTGATGCGCGCGTCGACCTTCTCGCCCACGGCGAAGCGGCTCGGGTTCTGTTCGCTGCGGTCGCGCGACAGTTCGGCCTTGCGGATGAAGCCGATGGCGCCGTCGCCGATCTGCACCTCGATGCCGTTGTCGGTGACCTGGTGCACCGTGCAGGTCACCACGTCGCCCTTCTTCAGGTTCTCCGTGGAGCCGGCGAAGGGATCCTCGCCGAGCTGCTTGATGCCCAGGCTGACGCGCTCCTTCTCGACGTCGACGTCCAGCACCTTGACCTTGACGTTGTCGGCCTTGTTGTACTCCTTGACCGCTTCCTCGCCGGACAGGCTCCAATCCAGATCGGAGAGGTGGACCATGCCGTCGATCTCGCCGGGCAGGCCGACGAAGAGGCCGAACTCGGTGATGTTCTTGATCTCGCCTTCCAACTCGCTGCCCACCGGATAGTTCTCGAGGAACGCTTCCCAGGGGTTGTTGCCGCACTGCTTGAGGCCCAGGGAGATGCGACGCTTCTGCTCGTCGACGTCGAGGATCATGACCTCGACCTCCTGGGAGGTGGAGACGATCTTGCCCGGGTGGACGTTCTTCTTGGTCCAGCTCATCTCGGAGACGTGGACCAGGCCCTCGATGCCCGCCTCCAGCTCCACGAAGGCGCCGTAGTCGGTGATGTTGGTAACGCGGCCGGTGAACTTGGTGCCGACCGGGTACTTGACGGAAACGCCTTCCCAGGGATCGGCCTCGAGCTGCTTCATGCCCAGGCTGATGCGCTGGGTCTCCGGGTTGAAGCGGATCACCTGCACCTGGACCTGCTGGCCGATGGACAGCACCTCGGTCGGGTGGTTGATGCGCTTCCAGGAGATGTCGGTGACGTGCAGCAGGCCGTCGACGCCGCCCAGGTCCACGAAGGCGCCATAGTCGGTGATGTTCTTCACCACGCCGGTCAGGACCTGGCCTTCCTTCAGGTTGGCCACCAACTCCGAACGCTGCTCGGCGCGGGTTTCCTCCAGCACGGCGCGGCGCGACACCACGATGTTGCCGCGCGAACGGTCCATCTTGAGGATCTGGAACGGCTGCGGGGTGCCCATCAGCGGGCTGACGTCGCGCACCGGACGGATGTCCACCTGGCTGCCGGGCAGGAAGGCCACGGCGCCGGAAAGGTCCACGGTGAAGCCACCCTTGACGCGGCCGAAGATGGTGCCGGTCACCCGCTCGTTGCTGGCGAAAGCCTTGGCCAACTGGGTCCAGGCTTCCTCGCGCTTGGCCTTCTCACGGCTCAGCATGGCCTCGCCGTTCTTGTTCTCCATGCGCTCCAGGTAGACCTCGACCTCGTCGCCGGCCTTGAGTTCCGGCATCTGGCCGGCCTCGGCGAATTCCTTGAGGGCGACGCGCCCTTCAGACTTCAAGCCAACGTCGACGACGGCGGTGTCGCCATCGATCGCGACGATGGTGCCGCGAAGGACTTTTCCTTCGAGGCCGTCTTCAGTGCCGAGGGATTCATCGAGCAGGGCCGCAAAGCTCTCTTTGGCGGCGGTTTCGGTGGTGGCTGCTTCAGCCATGTAGTTGGTCCTTTCGTTCGTGCACTATCCAGGCCGGGCGGTTTGCCGCCGGTCTTCCCGGGACCATCCCGGGCGGTCTGTCTTGCGGGGCTTGGCATTCGAAGCAGGCCGAAAAGGCTCGGTCCTGCCTTTGAACAACGGGATCGTCAGTTTTCCTGAAACCGTTCCTGGTCGCGCCGCCGGGCGATTTCCGCCATGGCGAACTCGAAGGCCTGATCGGCATCCATACCGCTCGTATCAAGCCGTACCGCGTCTTCCGCGGCTTTCAAGGGAGCGGTCGCCCGCCCGCTGTCGCGCGCATCCCTTTCGCGCAAGTCCTGCAAAACGCGGGCGTATATACTCTTCTCGCCCCGTTCAAGCAACTCTTTATGCCGCCTCTCGGCGCGGGCCTCAACCGAAGCAGTTAGGAACAATTTCACATCGGCCTCCGGACAGACCACGGTGCCGATGTCGCGGCCGTCCAGCACCGCCCCGCGCCGGGCGCCGCCGGGGCCTGCCGGAGGGCGGGCGGCGAAGCCGCGCTGGAAGTCCAGCAGGGCGGCGCGCACCGCGGGGATCGCCGCCACCTGGGAGGCCGCCTGGCCCACGTCCTCGCGGCGCAGGTCGTCGCGCTCCAGGTCGGCGGGGGTCAGGTCGCGGGCCATCGCGGCGGCGGTTTCCGGGTCCTGCGGGTCGCCGCCGGCGGCCAGGATGCGGGCCGCCACGGCGCGGTAGATGGAGCCGGTGTCCAGGTAGGCGTAGTTCAGCTCGGCGGCCAGGCGGCGCGCCAGCGTGCCCTTGCCGGCGGCCACCGGTCCGTCGACGGCGATGATCATGACAAGCCGCTCATGATTCGGCGATCTCCGCCCCCAGGCCGGTCATCAGCGCGGTGAAATCCGGGAAGGAGGTGGCGATGGGGGTCATGTCGTCGATCTGCACCGGGCGCTCGGCGGCCAGCCCCAGCACCAGGAAGCTCATGGCGATGCGGTGGTCCAGCTCGGTCTTGATGGCCTCGTTGTTGCCGCCGCGCGGGCGCCCGCCGGCGCCCTGGACCACCAGGGTTTCCGGGCGTTCCTCCACCTCGACGCCGCACAGCGCCAGGCCGCGGGCGGTGGTGGCCAGGCGGTCGCTCTCCTTGACCCGCAGCTCGCCCAGGCCGTGCATCACCGTGCGCCCCTCGGCCACGGCGGCGGCCATGGCCAGCACCGGGTATTCGTCGATCATCGAGGGCGCGCGCTCGGCCGGCACCTCGACCCCCGTCAGGCGGCTGCCGCGCACCAGCAGGTCGGCGACCGGCTCGCCGCCCTCCTCGCGGGCGTTCTCCAGGGTGATGTCGCCGCCCATCTCCTTGAGGGTGGTGATGAGGCCGCTGCGCTGCGGGTTCATGCCGACGGCTTCCAGCCGCACCTCCGATCCCTCCAGCAGCAGCGCCGCCACCAGGGGGAAGGCCGCCGAGGAGGGGTCGGCCGGCACCAGCACATGCCGGCCGGCCAGCTCCGGCTGACCGGTGAGCAGGATCTCCTGCGCCGGGTGGCCCTCGTCGTCGATCTCGCGGCTCACCACCTCGGCCCCGAAATGGCGCAGCATGCGCTCGCTGTGGTCGCGGGTCGCCTCGCGCTCCACCACCCGGGTGGTGCCCGGCGTGTTGAGGCCGGCCAGCAGCACGGCGGACTTCACCTGGGCCGAGGGTACCGGCAGGCGGTAGTCCAGCGGCAGGGGGTCGCGCGCGCCGATCACGGTCAGCGGCAGGCGCCCGCCCTCGCGGGCGATGAAGGTGGCCCCGCAGGCCGACAGCGGCTCGGTGACCCGCGCCATGGGGCGGCGGCGCAGCGAGGCGTCGCCGGTCAGCACGGCGGTCAGCGGATGGCTGGCCAGGATGCCCAGCAGCAGGCGCGCGCCGGTGCCGGAGTTGCCCATGTCCAGCACGTCCTCCGGCTCGGCGAGCGCCCCCACGCCGCGCCCCCAGACGTGCCAGCGCCCCTCGCCGTCGCGGGTGATCTCGGCGCCCAGGGCGCGCATCGCCTCGGCGGTGCGCAGCACGTCCTCGCCCTCCAGCAGGCCGTCGATGGTGGTCTCGCCGACCGCCAGGCCGCCGAACATCAGCGCCCGGTGCGAAATGGACTTGTCGCCGGGCAGGCGCAGGCTGCCCGAGAGCGCGTCGCTCGGCTTGGCTGTCATGGGTTTCACTGAACTGGGCTTCCTTGTTGCGGTCGGTCGGGGCGGGCGCGGCGCGCCGTCGTCGGTCCCCCCTCGGGGAGCGTCAATTACCTTTTGACAGCGATGCACGATCATGGCAATTGCCACGCCCAGCTTGTGAACTGCAAGACCTTTGGATGGAGGATCGCGCTGGTGGCTAATCCGAAATGGGGAACCAAGCGCATTTGTCAGAGCTGTCAGGCGAAGTTCTACGACCTGCAGAAGTCACCGATCGTCTGCCCGTCCTGCGGCGCCGAATTCGATCCCGAAGCCCTCTTGAAGTCGCGCCGCGGCCGCGCCGCGCCCAAACCGGAGGCCGCGCCCAAGCCGAAGAAGGCCAAGGCCGCGCCGGTGGGTGACGACGACGAGGACAGCGACGCCGAGGACGACGACGAATTCGACATCGACGATGCCGAGGCGGATGCCGCCGTGGGCGACGACGACGACGAGGATTTCATCGAGGATACCTCGGACCTGGGCGACGACGACGACATGAGCGACGTGGTCGTCGGTGACGACGACAAGGAAGACACCTGACGGTGGATAAGGCGGGCCCGTTAGGACAAGAGTAAGGCTTCGGCCCGATACTCGCGTCCCCGCCTGGCCCAGGCCCGGTCCCCGGCTCGGACCCTGGCCCGGCGGGGCCGAAAAGGCACGGAAAACGAACCCTTTCGGGGCGCGCAATTTTTCCTTGCCTTGACCGGGCGGGATACCTAATTTCCCGCATCACGCCGCCGGGCGACGCAGCTAACCGATAGGTTCGGGCGCCGGCGGTTCCCATGGGGCCGTAGCTCAGTTGGGAGAGCGCTACAATGGCATTGTAGAGGTCGTCGGTTCGATTCCGTCCGGCTCCACCAGTTTCCAAAACCCCCGGTCCGGCGGCCGGGGGTTTTGCTTTTCGCAGCGCCTGCCGCCTTGCCCAAACCCCGCCTTTGCCCTATTCGGAAGCCCGGTCAATTCAGGTAGGGAAGCTCCTTCATGTCCAATCGCAAGCACCGCATCGCCGTGATCCCCGGCGACGGCATCGGCAAGGAAGTCATTCCGGTCGGCCAGCGCGCCGCCGAGGCGGTGGCCGGCAAGCACGGCTTCACGCTGGAGTGGCAGGACTTCGACTGGTCCTGCGAGCGCTATGCCGAGACCGGAGCGATGATGCCCGAGGACGGCATCGCCCAGGTGAAGGAGTTCGATGCCATCTACCTGGGCGCGGTCGGCTTTCCCGGCGTGGCCGACCACGTCTCCCTCTGGGGCCTCTTGATCCCGCTGCGCCGCGAGCTGGACCTCTACGCCAACGTGCGCCCGGTGCGCCTGCTGCGCGGCATGACCTCGCCGCTGGCCGGGCGCGGGCCGGAAGACATCGACTTCATCGTGGTGCGCGAGAACGTGGAGGGCGAGTACTCCAACATCGGCGGGCGCGCCTACCAGGACAGCGACCAAGAGATGGTCTCGCAGCTCTCGGTCTTCACCCGGCGCGGCACCGACCGCATCCTGGAATACGCCTTCGAGCTGGCCAAGAAACGCAAGCGCCGCCACGTCACCTCGGCCACCAAGTCCAACGGCATCGTCCACACCATGCCCTATTGGGACGAGCGCTTCGCCGCCATGGCCAAGAACTACCCGGACATCGGGACGGCGCAGTACCACATCGACATCCTGACCGCCCACTTCGTGCAGCACCCGGACTGGTTCGACGTGGTGGTGGCCTCCAACCTGTTCGGCGATATCCTCTCCGACCTCGGGCCCGCGGTGGCCGGCTCCATCGGCATCGCCCCGGCGGCCAACCTCAACCCGCCGCGCGACTTCCCCTCGCTCTTCGAGCCGGTGCACGGCTCGGCCCCGGACATCGCCGGCAAGGGCGTGGCCAACCCCATCGCCGCTGTCTGGACCGCCGCCATGATGCTGGAGCATCTGGGCGAGGGCGCGGCGGCACAGGAGCTGGAGGCGGCCATCGAGACGGTGCTGGAGGATCCCGCCGCGCGCACCCGCGACCTGGGCGGCACGGCCGACACCCGGGCCTGCGGCGAGGCGGTGCTGAAGGCGCTGGCTTAGGCGGCGTCTTGACCTTCCCCTTGCTGGAACCCCCAGCCTTGCCGGGCAAGGACAAGCGGAAGGCAGGACCGAGGTGCGGAAATCCCGCGTGATCGTCATCGCCGTGGCCGTGCTGATCGCCGTCGGCACCGCTGCGGCCTATACCCTGAACCCTCTCGGCGGTCTCTTCGGCTCGGGGGGCGGCGGGGCCGGCATGGACCCCGGCGACCCCGACAAGGTGGCGCTCGGCGCCCAGGTCTATGCGGCGAACTGCGCCTCCTGCCACGGCGCCAACCTGGAGGGCCAGCCGAACTGGCGCCAGCGCAAGGCCGACGGCCGCCTGCCCGCTCCCCCGCACGACGTCAGCGGCCACACCTGGCACCACCCCGACGCGCAGCTCTTCGCGCTCACCAAGCAAGGGCCGGCGGCACTGGCCGGCGGCGGCTACCAGAGCGACATGCCGGGCTACGCCGGGACCCTCAGCGACGCCGAGATCTGGGCGGTGCTCTCCTACATCAAGAGCCGCTGGCCGCGCGAGGTGCAGGTCCGCCACGACGGGATATCGCAGCAGTAGACCGCGCGAGCGCGGCGCCCCGCCGCCGATCCGTCTTGCCGCCGATACGGGCGGAGATACATTCTTCCAACCCAACTCGCGGCCTTCCAACCCAACTCGCGGCCTTCCAACCCAACTCGCGGCCTTCCAACCCAACTCGCGGCCTTCCAACCCAACTCGCGGCCCTCCAACCCAACTCGCGGCGCGGCCGGGACGCCGGGGCTTTGATCGGGCCCGGCGCGCGCCTAAACTTCCCGGCGCCGCGCCCTCCCGAGGAGACTCCATGCCGCGCATCGTCGCCGAAACAACTTCCTGGCAGACCGCCCCGCGCGTCCTGCCGCCCGGCCACGCGGTCTTCGCCATCGGCGATGTGCACGCCCACGCCGACCACCTGCGCTGCCTGCAGGAGTGCATCTCCGAGATCATCGCCCGCGAGCTGATCGGGCAGGCGGCGGTCAGCGTGGTGTGGCTCGGCGACTACGTCGACCGCGGCTGGCAGCCGCTGGAAACCCTGGACCTGGTGGCCGCGGGCCTCGGCCGGCCGGGGGTGGAGGAAATCCGCCTGCTCGGCAACCACGAGGTCTACCTGATCGAGGCCGCCAGCGGGAAAGACGTGAGCCTGGCGCGACTGCTCAACTGGTGGCGCTTCGGCGGTGCCGAGACCCTGAAGACCCTGGCGCCGCAGGCGCACATCGAGCGGCCGGAGGAACTGTCCGCCGCGCTTCGCGAGAGCCTGGGCGAGGTTCGCCTGGATTTCCTGCGCGGGCTGGCGCTGCGCCATCGCATCGGCGACTACCTCTTCGTCCACGCCGGGCTCAACCCCGGGCGTTCGCTGGAGGCGCAGGAGGAGCAGGATCTGCTGTGGATCCGCGAGCCCTTTCTCGGCGGCCACGACTGGCCGCATCCCGTGACCGTGGTCCATGGCCACACGCCGGAGGGGCCCACCGCCCTGCCCCACCGCATCGGCGTCGACAGCGGCGTCTTCGACAGCGGCCGGCTGAGCGCAGTCGAGCTGCGGGACGATCGGCTGCGCTTTATTTCCGCGCAAGATAAAGACTAGTAGATTCAGATGCTTGATTATTATTTGCGCCCCTGGCGCAGGCGTGGAAGAGGCCGGCTTTTTAAGCAAGCCCTAAGGGTTTGGGACTTAGAATTACGCCGGAAACCCAGTTAGAGCGCCTTGAAGATCCCTGACGATCCTCCGGTCCAGCGATTTTGCCGGGACCGATTCCCTGGGGACCGATCCTCTGGGG
Source organism: Pelagibius sp. CAU 1746 (assembly GCF_039839785.1). Classification (NCBI taxonomy): domain Bacteria; kingdom Pseudomonadati; phylum Pseudomonadota; class Alphaproteobacteria; order Rhodospirillales; family Rhodovibrionaceae; genus Pelagibius; species Pelagibius sp. CAU 1746. The sequence continues at coordinate 464,485 of NZ_JBDOQT010000001.1, read as the reverse complement.
GTCGATCCTCTGGGGGGCCCTCTGCGGCAGCGAGGCCGGCCACGCGGCCGGACGGGGAAAGGCACTGATGGTGCAGGCCAAGGAAAACCGGAACGTCGAGCTCGTTCTCAGCGAGGCCGAGCAGCTTCGCGAGCAGCGCGACCGCTTCCTCGCCTTTGCCTTCGCCAGTTCCGATCTGCTGCTGGAAGTCGGAGACGACAGCCTGATCCGCTATGCCGTGGGCGCCACCAACCAGCTTCTCGGCGGGTCGCCGCAGGAGGTCGTCGGCCAGGGTTGGCTCGACCTCTTCGTCGAGGAGGACCGCCCGCTGCTGGTCGCCAAGATCGGCAATCTGGCTCCCGGTAAGCGCTGCGGCCCGGTCCTGGTTTCGGTGCGCCCGGTCCAGGCGAGCTCCGGGCGCGCGACGGGCGGCGGCCGCCGCCTGCCGGAGACCATGAAAGTGGTGTTCAGCGCCTGCCGCATCCCCGACCATGAAGACGTCATCTACTGTACCGTCACCGTGGCCAACATCGCCCAGGCCAAGGCCGCCCGCGCCACGGCGCAGCGCAGCGACAACGGGCTGCTGGACCGCGCCGCCTTCGAAGAGGCGGCGGTGGAGACCCTGGAGGCGGCGCGGGCTGCCGGCCAGGATGTCGAGATCACCTTCATCGAGTTCGTCGGCGCCGCGGGGTTCCGCGAGCGTCTGGGGGGCGAGCGCTGGAAGGCCTTCTACGCCGATGCCGGAAACGTGCTGCGCGACGGCGCCATCGATGCCGATTCGGCGGGCGCCATCGCCGACGACCGCTTCGGCTTCGTGCACCCGGCCGGTGCCTCGGTCGGCAGCGAAATACGCCGTCAGCTCGACGAACTGGCCCGCGCTTTCGACCCGACCGGCGCCGGCCTGACGGTGGAGGAGGCCACTGTTGCCGCCTCCGCCGGAGAGCTGACCAGCGAAGAGGCCGCCCAGGCGCTGGTCTATACCATCAACAAGGTCGCCGCCCAGGGCACCGCCAATCTCGCCGCCGGCAACCTGGCCGCCTCCTTCCACGAGCAGGTGATGGAGACCCAGGACCGCATCGCCGCCTTCAAGGCGGTGGTCGCCGCAAACCGCTTCGACTTCGCCTTTCAGCCCATCGTCGACCTGGAGAGCCGCGAGATTTCCCATTTCGAGGCCCTGACCCGCTTCGCTCACGGCGAGTCGCCCTACCAGACCATCGTCTTCGCCGAGGACGTGGGGCTGATCCAGGACTTCGACATGGCCTGCTGCCGCCGCGCCATCGCCTTCATGGCCGAGCGCGCCGAGAGCTCGCCGATCAATCTGGCGGTCAACCTCTCCGGGCTGTCGCTGCAGAACGACACCTTCGTCGAGACTCTCATGGCGCTGCTGGGGCAGCACGGCAAGCTGGCCGGGCGCCTGATGTTCGAGGCCACGGAGTCCTCGCGCATGCACGACCTGGAACGGGTCAGCCGGGTTTTCCAGGCCATGAAGAAGCTGGGCTTTTCCATGTGCCTGGACGATTTCGGCGCCGGTGCCGCGTCGTTCCAGTACCTGCGCGCGCTGGAAGTCGACTACGTGAAGATCGACGGCACCTATACCCGCCGGCTGCTGTCGTCGGACCGCGACAGCCTGATGCTGCGCAATCTCTGCGACCTCTGCGCCGACCTCAAGGTGAAGACCATCGCCGAGATGGTCGAGCTGAACGACCAGATCGGCAAGCTGCGCAGCCTGGGCGTTCACCTGGGCCAGGGCTACCTGCTGGGCCAGCCGGCGCCGCAGCCGGTCTTCGCGCGGCCGCCGGCGCGGGCCCGCGCGGCTTCCGGCGACTGATTCCCGCCGCCCTTCCCGACGCTCCGGCGCCTCTCGCGAAGGGCGCGGCCCATTGCAACTTCAGGTTAGATGCCTTGGCTTGATTGGGGGTCCCGGGACCCCCATTTATGATGAGGCGGCGCCGCTCTTCGGGCCGCTGGCGGACGGACGACCCTCTGGTGTCCGGGCCGTGCAACGCAGGAAAGCCTTGCTCAAAGAGGAGGAGGTTCCTTAGTCCATGACCCGTTTGTCACTCTTCAACAGCCCGCTGCTGCTCGGATTCGAGCCCTTTGAGCAGGCCATCGACCGCATTTCCAAGACCGCGGACGGATACCCGCCCTACAATGTCGAGCAGATCGGCGAGAACCGGCTGCGCATCACCTTGGCGGTCGCCGGTTTCACCGAAGACGACCTCTCGGTCCAGATCGAGGACAAGCAGCTGGTGATCCGCGGCAGGCAGGCCGACGATCCCGAGCGCGTCTATCTGCACCGGGGCATCGCCGCGCGCCAGTTCCAACGCAGCTTCGTGCTGGCCGAGGGCATCGAGATCACCGGCGCCCGTCTGGAACGCGGCTTGCTCCATATCGATCTGGAGCGCCCGCTGGTCGAGCCCAAGGTCCGCACCATCAAGATCGACACCCAGGACCGCGCAAACGGCGAAAGCCCGATCATCCAAGATGTTCGCCAGGACTAACAGGCGGAAGGAAAATCAATGAACCAGCAGGTCACCTTCACCGGACTGTCGCCGCAGGACTTCCTGTTGCTCGGCATCAACGATGTCGCCTACGTGAAGAAGGGGCGCCAAGACGATCACGATGTCTACGTGATCCACTCCGCCGACGGCGCCGAGATCACCACGCTGGCCGACCACGATGTCGCCTTCGCGGCGGTGCGCCAGAACGGCATGGAGCCGCTGAGCGTGCACTGACGCGAGAGCCTCCGCCCGACCGAAACGAAAGGGCCGCTTCCCTGCCGGGAAGCGGCCTTTTTTCGTCCGCGGCGGCCGCGCCGTTTCAGGCGGCGTGGCTGGCCGGGCTCTGGGTCAGCAGGGCGTAGATGGCCTCTCCGCTGTCGGTGCCGCGCAGCTTGTCGCAGACCGCGCGGTCGCGGAACAGGCGTGAAACCCGTGCCAGGGCTTTCAGGTGGTCGGCTCCGGCGGTCTCGGGCGCCAGCAGCACGAAGATCAGGTCCACCGGCTGCTCGTCGATGGCGTCGAAGTCGATCGGCGTCTCCAGGCGGGCGAAAAGGCCATAGAGGCGGTCCAGCTCCGGCAGTTTGCCGTGCGGGATGCCGATGCCGTGGCCGACGCCGGTGGTGCCCAGGCGCTCACGCTCCATCAGTACTTCGAAGAGCGCCCGTTCGGGCTGCCCCGTGAACTCGGCGGCCTTCTTGGCCAGTTCCTGAAGAGCCTGCTTCTTGCTGGTGACGCGCAGGTTCGCGATCACGCTCTCAGGTAGGATCAGATCGGAAATATCCATCAGCTACTCTATAGATCCTCGTCCGGTCACTCCCCGCGGTTTCCACGCGGGTCGATCCAGCCGATGTTTCCGTCGCTTCGCTGGTAGATCATGTTCAGGCCGCCGTGCGCGCTGTTGCGAAACATCATCGCGGGCAGGTTCCCCAGGTCCATGCGCATGACAGCTTCGCTGACCGTAAGCGTCGGAATCTCTGTTGTCATTTCAGCAACCACGGCCGGTTGGCCGTCGGCGCTGCTCTCTTCTCCTGAATCGTCCGGGCCCTCTCCGGCCAGGATATACTGCTGCGCGGGTAGCGGGGCTCCCTCCGCAGGCTTCGCATTGTGATCCCGCAGGCGGCGTTTATACCGACGCAGTCGCTTCGACAGTCGGTCCGCCGCCGCATCGAATGCGGGATAAGGTTCGTTCGCCTCCCCTTGGGCTTCCAAATGTATGCCGCGGCCCACATGGGCCGAAACCACGGCGCGGTAGAGGTGCGCATCCCGCGATAGCGTTACGATGACCTCGATCGCATCCCCGAAGTATTTGTCGAGAATCCGCGAGAGGCTTTCATTAACATGCGTTCGCAGCGCGTCACCGACGTCCAGCTGCTTTCCCTTAACGGAGAGCTGCATAACCGCTTTTGTGGATTGAAACGAGGTGGCTGACCACCTTCACAGCATGCCCTATAGCCAAGGCGGGCGCAACATAGAGACGGCCCCAGGTGAAGTCAATAGCCTGTCTCGGGGCGCCTCTTCTGCCCATAGCGGCAGATAAGATTATAATATAATCAATAAGTTAGAGATGATTGGTCAGGACCGCCTTATCCCGGCGCCGCTGCACGGAGGAGGGGATTCTCATGGCCTCGCGGTACTTGGCCACCGTACGGCGGGCGATGTCCACGCCGTCTTTGCGCAGCAGTTCCACGATGGTGTCGTCGGAGAGGATCTTCTTGCTGCTTTCTCCGTCGATCAGCAGCTTGATCCGGTGGCGTACCGCCTCGGCGGAGTGGGCCGTGCCGTCCGACCCGGCGATGGCCGCGGTGAAGAAGTATTTCAACTCGAAGGTGCCGCGCGGGGTGGCGATGTATTTGTTCGATGTCACCCGGCTGACCGTCGATTCGTGCATCTCGATCTCGGTGGCGATGTCGCGCAGCGTCAGCGGCTTCATGTGCTCGACGCCGCGGCGGAAGAAGGCGTCCTGCTGGCGCACGATCTCGCTGGCCACCTTCAGGATGGTGGTGGCGCGCTGGTGCAGCGCCTTGACCAGCCAGTTGGCCGACTGCAGGCGCTCGTTGAGGTAGTCGCGCTCTTTCTTCGAGCGCAGCGAGCCCGAGATCTGCGCGTAGTAGTCCGAGTTAACCAGCACGCGCGGCACGGTCTCGCTGTTCAGCTCGACGATCCAGCCGCCTTTGCGGTCCGGGCGCATCAGCACGTCGGGCACCACCGGCTGCGCCGCCTCGCCCTCGAAGGAGAAGGCCGGGCGCGGGTCCAGCGCCTTGATCTCGGCGATCATGTCGGCCAGGTCTTCCTGGTCGACGCCGCAGATCTTGCGCAGCTTGGCATGGTCGCGCTTGGCCAGCAGCTCCAGGTTCTCCACCAAGGCCTGCATGGCGGGATCGTAGCGGTCCCGGTCCTTCAGCTGCAGCGCCAGGCATTCGGCCAGAGAGCGGGCGAAGATACCGGTCGGCTCGAAACCCTGCATCACCGCCAGCACCGCTTCCAGGCGTTCGCGCGCGCAGCCGAGCTGGCCAGCCAGCTCATCCAGGTCGCCGACCAGGTAGCCGCTTTCGTCCAGCTGGTCGATCAGGCAGACGCCGATGGCGCGCTCGGTGGGGTCGAAGATTTCCAGGTGCAGCTGGTCGGTCAGGTGCTGGCGCAGGGTGACCGATTCGGAAAGCCGCTGCTCCAGGGAGAAGTCGTTCTCGTCGCCGCCGCCTGCGCGGCCACGCTGGGCGAAAGCGGGCTCAGCGCCGGGGCCTTCCCAGGAGGCGCTGCCGGTGTAGACGTTGTCGTAGTCGGTATCCAGCGGTTCGTCGCCGGCCGAGGGAAGCTGCTCGGCGGTGGAGCGTTCCAGGGAGTCCGGGTCGGGCGGGGAGTCGAGATCGGGTGTGTCGTAGTTGGAGGCCGAGTCGTCGCCCCCTGTATCAGAAGCGTGCGCAAAGTCGTCCCGCTGGTCGGGAGAGGGTCCCTCCAGCAAGCTGTCGTTTGCGCCTTCGTCGCGGTCGAGCAGCGGGTTCTGCTCGAGCTCCCGGTCCACTTCCGCCGCAAGTTCCAGGTTGGAAAGCTGCAGCAGCTTGATCGCCTGCTGCAGCTGCGGCGTCATGACCAGAGATTGGCGCTGGCGCAGTTCCAATCTTTGTGTCGCCGCCATATCGCTTAACCTTTTAGAGGCTAAACCTTTCGCCCAGGTAAACGCGGCGGACATCCTCGTGCGCGACGATCTCGTCGGGCGCGCCCTCCATCAACACCACGCCGTCGTGGATGATGTAGGCACGGTCGACGATCTCCAGCGTTTCGCGCACGTTATGATCGGTGATCAGCACACCGATGCCGCGGTCCTTCAGGTGAGAGACCAAGTCGCGGATGTCACCCACAGCGATGGGGTCGATGCCGGCCAGGGGTTCGTCCAGCAGGATGAAGGCCGGCTGCGAGGCCAGGGCGCGGGCGATCTCGACGCGCCGCCGCTCGCCGCCCGACAGCGCCACCGCCGGGGTGCGCCGCAGATGGGTGATGGAAAATTCGGCCAGCAGGTTCTCCAGCGCCACTTCGCGCTTCTCGCGGACCGGCTCGATGACCTCCAGCACGCCGCGGATGTTCTGCTCCACGGTCAGGCCGCGGAAGATGGAGGCCTCCTGCGGCAGGTAGCCGATGCCCAGCCGGGCGCGGCGGTACATCGGCATGTCGGTGATGTCGTGGCCGTCCAGCGTGACCCAGCCATAGTCGGGCGAGATGAGGCCGGTGACGATGTAGAAACAGGTGGTCTTGCCGGCGCCGTTGGGCCCCAGCAGGCCGACCGCCTCGCCGCGCTGCAGCGACAGGGTGACGCCGCGCAGCACCGGGCGCTTCTTGAAGCTCTTGCCCAGGTTGACCGCCATCAGGCCGACGTTGTCGGTGACCAGCCGCGGCCCTTCGCCGGTTCCGGCGCCCTGCTCTCCGGTGCCTGGCCTCCCGGCGGCGCCGTCGCTTATCTTCTGCGTTTCATCGGCCAAATCGAACTATCCCAATCTGTGCAGTCCCCCTGGCGATGCGGGAACCGCGTCACCAACCTACTGGGTGCCGCCCGCCTCCGGCGCGTCCTGGCCGGAAGCTTTCTCTTCCGCTTCCTTGGTCGCGCGCGGCAGCACCAGGGCCTTCACCTGCCTGGGCTTCTCCTTGCTGCCCGGCGGTGCGCCAAGCAGCCTGCTGACGCCCGTCGCCATGTTGACCTCCGCGTAGTCGCCGTCCAACTGGTTCTCGCCCTGGGTGATCTTCACGTCGCCCGCCAGGGTCGCCAACTCGCGGTCTACATAATACACGCCTTCGCGCCCGCGCGCGTATTCCTTCGCGGTCATGATCTCGACGTTGCCGGCGGCGTCGATGCGCCGGACTTCGAGATTGCCGCTGGCGTTCTCCTCGAAGTTGGCGGTCAGGACGTCGGCCTTGATCTGCTTGTCCTCGTGGGTCGCATGCGCCTTGCCCCGGGCCACGGCCTTGCGCTGGCCCTCCCAGTATTCCAGGCTGTCGCGCGCCGTCACCACGTCCTCCTCGCTGACCAGGCGCAGATCGTCGCCGGTCATGATGAAGACCTTCTCGGCCAGTTTGTACTGCCCCTTGTCGCCGAAGACCGTGCCCTCCGGGGAATTGATGCGCACGTTGCCGGAGGCTTCCAGCAGGTAGATCTCGCTGCCGCCGCCCTGGGAGAAGAGCGAGTCCTCGCCGTCCGACTTCTCCTCGCGCTCCCGGTAATAGGCGGTCAGGACGTCGGCCAGCACTTCGACCTCGCCGCTGGCGGCGCGGGCGTTGCCGCGTGCGACATAGGTCTTGTCGTTGCGGTTCCACTCGATGCCGTCCTCGGCGTTGATCTCCAGCGGCTGGTCGCTTTCGCGCAGCTCGGCGGCCGTCGTCTGCGCGGCCGCCGGGCGCAGCGGCACGGAGGCGAGGCCGGCGGCCAGCGCGATGGCCAGCGCGCCCGTCAGAGCGGCGGCCAGCAAGGCGCCCTCCGCCGGAAGCAAAGGCGGTCGAACCGCCAGGCGCGGTGCGGCGGTCATTGGGTCGCCTCCTGGGGCTTGGTCACTTCTTCGGCGGGGCCCGCGGCGCCTTTTCCTTCTGACAATTTTTCCTTGGCCTCCGGGTAGATGAGCAGCCGGCTCTTGCCGGTGAAGACGATGATCTGGCCGCGTTCGCGCAGGCGGAAACCCTCGGACTCCAGCTCGCCGGAAGGGCCGGCGCCGCTGACCGCGGCATCTCCGGCGGCCGAGCCGTCGTTCAGGTCGATGGTCGCCTCCTCGGTGACGATGTCGAAGCCCTTGTCGTGGGTCAGATGCACCTTGCCGGTCAGATCCAGGGTTTCCGCTTTGCGGTCGTAGTGCCCGACACGCGCGGAAAGCGCCACGAGGTCGCCCTCGGCGGTCTCGATGTCGGCCTTGGGGTGCTGCAGCTCCACCATGTCCTCGTTTTCCGGCGACTGGGTGGCCAGGTCGGCGGCGACGGTGAAGGGCTGGTTGTTCTCGTCCACGCCGCTGTAGCGGGCGTTCAGCATGTTCAGGGTCTTGGCATGGTCGCGGGCGATCTTCGCGAAGTCGAGGCCCGAGCGGCTGACGTCCGGCATGAGCTGCGGCCAGGCGATGACCAGCAGCACCAGGCCGGCGGCCAGCGCCGGCAGCACCAGCTTCATGGAGCTGACGAAAAGACTGTAGCTGTTCCGCCCGGACAGGCGGGGCGGCTGGCGCCCCCGGTCGTCGTTGCGCGGCGGGGGCGGCGGTGCCTTCGCGCCGCCGCGCGCCGTCGCGGGAGAGGAGTGGACCACGGTTTCCGCCACCTTCGCCGCCCGCTCGCTCAGACCACGCCTGCGCGCAGGCAATCGTGCATGTGGAGAATGCCGACGGGCCGCTCGGCGGGGCCGTTCTCGTCGACGACGAAGACGCAGAGGAAGGGCGGCGTGGAGGTGTTCATGAACCCCACGGCTTCCGCCGCCAGGGCATTGGCGCGGATGGTGCGCGGCTTCGGCGTCATGATGTCGGCCGCCTTCAGGGCCAGGATGTCCTTGTCCATGTGCCGGCGCAGGTCGCCGTCGGTAATGATGCCCAGCAGGCGCCGCTTGTCGTCGACGATGCCGACGCAGCCGAAATGGCCGGCGGTCATGACCAGGATCGCCTCGGACATCAGGGTCTCGGGGCCGCACAGCGGCAGGTCGTCGGGGCCGTGCATCAGGTCGGAAACCCGCAGCAGGCGTTTGCCCAGCGCGCCGCCCGGATGGAATACCTTGAAGTCGCTGCTGGAAAAGCCCTTGCGTTCCAGCAAGGCCACCGCCAGGGCATCGCCCAGGGCCAGCATCATGGTGGTCGAGGTCGTCGGCGCCTGGGTCACGGCGCAAGCCTCCGGCACGCCCTGTGCCGCCGAGGGCACGATCAGGGCGATGTCGGCGGCCTTGGCCAGGGCGCTGTCGGCGCGCGCGGTCATGGCCACCAGTGCAATGCCGAAGCGCTTGGCGTAGGTGATGATGTCGCTGAGTTCGGCGGTGTTGCCGGAGTTGGACAGGGCGATCACCGCGTCCTTGTCGGTGATCATGCCCAGGTCGCCGTGGCTGGCCTCGCCGGGGTGGACGAACTGCGCGGGGGTGCCGGTCGAGGCCAGGGTCGCCGCGATCTTACGCGCCACATGGCCGCTCTTGCCCATGCCGGTGACGATGACGCGGCCTTCGACCTTGGCCAGGCGGGCCACCGCCTCGACGAAGCCGCCGTCCAGGCCGGCGGCGAGCGTCATCAGGGCCTTGGCCTCGACTTCGAGCACGCGGCGCGCCACGGCCAGATCCGCGGCGCTTTCAGGCCTGTCGGAGCCCGCCTGCCTGTCCGCTTCCAATGTTGACTTCATGCCATCTCTTCTCATGGGGGCTTGGCCGCTGCCACGGGCGCGCCGCCGGATCGTTTCCGCCGGTCCGGCCTGGCGTGCCCGCGCGACATCCCCCTTGCCACACTTCGCAGGGCCGCCGACAGACTAGCACAGTCGGCCCCGCGCCTTAAAAGCCCCAAAAAGCCCGACCTGCCACCCCTGCGAACGTCCCGAGTGACGACCTGGGCGACGACCTGGGCGAGGGTCCTGTCCGGGGCGCTCCCGAGAGGACCATCCACGAAAGGTTCTCCAGGGTCAATCCGTCCGCCGCGGATGGGGCCGGCCCGGTCTAATGGGCGAAAATGTCGATGTCGTTCCAACCGGCGATGTCGAGCGCCGCGCGCGTCGGCAGGAACCGGAAGCAGGCCTGAGCCAGCTCCGCGCGCCCTTCGCGCGCCAACATGACGTCTAACTTGGCGCGCAGTTGGTGCAGATACAAGACATCGGAAGCCGCGTAGGCGAGCTGCTCCTGGCTCAGTTCCGCCGTGCCCCAGTCCGAAGACTGCTGCTGCTTGGAGATTTCCACCCCCAGGAGCTCGCGGCAGAGATCCTTCAGGCCATGGCGGTCGGTATAGGTGCGCACCAGCTTGGAGGCGATCTTGGTGCAATAGACCGGAGTGCAATCAACGCCGAGGTAGCGGCGGATCGCCGCCACGTCGAAGCGGGCGAAGTGGAATATCTTGGTCACCCCCGGGTCGCTCAACAGCGCCTTGAGGTTGGGGGCGTCGTAGCTTCCCAAGGGAAACTGCACCAGGTGGCAGACCCCGTCGCCGGCGGAAAGCTGCAGCAGGCACAGCCGGTCGCGCGACAGGTCCAGGCCCATGGTCTCGCTGTCGACGGCGACGCTGTCGCCCAGCGTGAGGCCGGCCGGCAGATCGCCCTGGTGGAGATGAATTTCAGGAGGTGCCACGGGGTGTATCTGCCTTGGGAAGGTCTTTGGGAAAAAGTCGGGCGAATCCTACGGTCGCGGGCCCTGGGAGTAGCCCGCCGCCCAACATAGGCGGTCAATTGAGGCTGTCAACTTGATCCCAGGCTTTGTATATATCGCCCGCAGGCGGCCCCCGGGACCGGAGACGGCTGCGGCCGGGTTTCCGGGGACCGCGGGCAGAAGATTTTCAGCATCTGGAGAGGCGGGCATGAGCGCCAAACGTGGGGGCATCGTTACGGTTTTCGGCGGCTCGGGCTTTATCGGGCGCTACGTCGTGCAGCGCCTGGCGCGCGAGGGCTGGGCGGTCCGCGTGGCGGTGCGCCATCCGGGGCGCGCGGCCTTCCTGAAGCCGCTGGGCGAGGTCGGCCAGATCACGCCCCTCTGCGTGCCGCTGCAGGATCCCGCGGCGGTCGCCGCGGCGCTGGACGGCGCCGATGCGGCGGTCAACCTGACCGGCATTCTCTTTGAAAGCGGCCGGCAGAAGTTCCAGGCGGTCCACGCCGAGGGCGCCCAGACCATCGCCAAGGCCGCGGCCGCGGCCGGCTGCGGCGCGCTGGTGCACGTCTCGGCCATCGGCGCCGGGCCCGAGGCGCCGGCCGCCTATGCCCGTTCCAAGGGCGAGGGCGAGGCGGCGGTGCGCGCGGCCTATCCGGAGGCCGTCATCCTGCGCCCCAGCGTGGTCTTCGGCCCCGAGGACGGCTTCTTCAACCGCTTCGCCGAGATGGCGCGCTTCTCGCCGGTCTTACCGCTGATCGGCGGCGGCAAGACCCGCTTCCAGCCGGTCTACGTGGGCGACGTGGCCCGCGCGGTGGTGGCGGCACTGGGCGACCCGGGCTGCCGCGGCAAGGTCTACGAACTGGGCGGCCCCAAGACCTATACCTTCAAGCAGCTGCTGGAACTGCTGCTGAAGACCATCGGGCGCAAGCGGGCGCTGGTGAACCTGCCTTTCGGTCTGGCGCGCCTGGAGGCGGCCTTTCTGGAGCTGCTGCCCGTGCCGCCGCTGACCCGCGACCAGGTCACCCTGCTGCAGCGCGACAACGTGGTCACGCCGGGCGCGGCGACCCTGGCCGATCTGGGCATCGAGGCCACGGCGCCGGAAGCGGTGATTCCCGGTTATCTCGACAAGTACCGCCCGGGCGGGCGCTACAACAGCCCGGGCGCCGTCTGACCTGCTCTAGGCGCCGCCGGCGCCGTAGACCCACCACAGCAGCAGGCTGCCCAAGAGGATGCGGTAGACCACGAAGGGTGTGAAGGACGCCCGCCGCAACCAGCCGATCATCAGCACGATGGCCAGCAGCGCCACGGCGAAAGACAGCACGGCACCCACCAGGGCCTCGTGGCCCAGGATCATGTTGCCGCTTTCATAGAGGTCGTAGCCCGCCAGACTGCCGGCGCCGAGGATCGCGGGGATCGCCAGCAGCAGGGAGAAGCGCGCCGCCTCGACCCGCTCGAACCCCAGCGCGCGGGCCGCCGTCATGGTGATGCCGGAACGGCTGGTGCCGGGGATCAAGGCCAGCACCTGGGCCAGGCCGATCAGCAGGCCAGCGGTGAAGGGCATGTGGTCGATGCGCCGGAAGGTCATGGCGGCGCGGTCGGCGACGAACAGCACGATGCCGAAGCCGATGGTCGCCCAGGCAACCACCGCGGTATCGCGCAGGATGGCGGTGATCTGGTCCTTGAACAGGCCGCCGACCAGGATCAGCGGCAGCGTGCCGACGATCACCAGGGCCGCGAGGCGCGCACCGGGAGTCCAGCGGCCGACCGCCAGGCGGGCGATGCCGCCGGCCATCTGGCCGATCTCGCGCCAGGCGTAGAGGCAGACCGCCGCCAGGGTGCCGACGTGAACCGCGATATCCAGCGTCAGGCGGTCCGCGGCGGCCTGCTCGACGCCGCTCATCTGGGCTGCGTCGAAGGCTTCCCAGGCCAGCACCAGGTGCCCGGAGGAGGAGATCGGCAGGAATTCGGTGATGCCTTGAACGATGGCCAGGATAACGACGTGCAGCAGCGACAAGGGTGGGTTCCGGTGGCGGTTGTCGGTCGGTTGCGGGCGCGGGGCGGCGTCCGGCGGCTTATAGCATCCCTTGGTTAACGATCCCATTGGGCAATTTAGTACCAAGTCGGGACTAAATATTCGAAACGCTATCGCGGCGTCGTCCATTTTCTGCTAAGAAGCAGAGGTGCTTGGGCAATATGGGTCAAAAATATTGTCCTATTTTGGGTTTTTTCCTCGCAAGCTGCCGGGGCTTCGTCTATAGACGGGCGCTCCGGTTGAGTTGGAGCGGCCTTCCGTGGAGGGCGTCTCCGACACGGGCGCGGGCATCGCCGCCGGGGCCGCGTCTGCCTTTTAGGCGGGGGCCCTGCCGCCGGAAACGAAGCAAGCGCCGCCGCCAGGCCCGGCCTGGGTTCCGCCGGAACGACGATCCGGCAGGGCCCGGCAGGACCGGGCAGAGGGGCGGCAAGGATCGATTGAGAGAGTTCAGGGACGTAAAGCCTATGGCCAACCGGATGTTGCAGTTCGTCAAGCTCGCGCGCGCCATGCCGGAGAAGCGCGGCGCCGAGGAGCGCCGCCGCGACTTCGACGAGATCTACGACGAGTTCGATCCCGAGGCGGCGTCCAAGCAGGCCAGCCGCTGCTCCCAATGCGGCGTGCCCTTCTGCCAGGTGCATTGCCCGCTGCACAACAACATCCCCGACTGGCTGATGCTCACGGCGGAGGGCCGCCTGCAGGAGGCCTACGAGACCGCGCAGGCGACCAACAACTTCCCTGAGATCTGCGGGCGCATCTGTCCGCAGGATCGGCTCTGCGAGGGCAACTGCGTCATCGAGCAGGCCGGCCACGGCACGGTCACCATCGGCTCGGTGGAGAAGTACATCACCGACACCGCCTGGGAGCAGGGCTGGGTCAAGCCGGTCAAGCCGCTGCGCGAGCGCGCGCAGTCTGTCGGCATCGTCGGCGCCGGCCCGGGCGGCCTGGCCGCGGCGGAGCAGTTGCGCCGCAAGGGCTACCAGGTGCACGTCTACGACCGCTACGACCGGGTCGGCGGCCTGCTGATCTACGGCATTCCCAGCTTCAAGCTGGAGAAGGAAGTGGTCGAGCGCCGCGCGGACCTGCTGGAGCGGGGCGGCGTGCAGTTCCACCTCAACACCGACGTCGGCGGGGCCGAGAGCTTCGCCGCCCTGCGCCGCAAGCACGACGCGGTGCTGGTCGCCACCGGCGTCTACAAGGCGCGCGACATCAAGGTGCCGGGCAGCGGACTGGGCAACATCCTCCCGGCCATGGATTTCCTCACCGCCTCCAACCGCAAGGGTCTGGGCGATGCGGTGCCGGCCTTCGACGACGGCACCCTGGACGCCAAGGACAAGGCGGTGGTGGTCATCGGCGGCGGCGACACCGCCATGGACTGCGTGCGCACCGCCGTGCGCCAGGGCGCCAAGTCGGTGAAGTGCCTCTACCGCCGCGACCGCGCCAACATGCCGGGCTCGCAGCGCGAGGTGGCCAATGCCGAGGAGGAAGGCGTCGACTTCCTCTGGCTGTCGGCGCCCGAGGCCTTTCTCGGCGACGGCAGGGTGACCGCAGTGCGCGCCCAGCGCGTGCACCTGGGCATGCCCGACGCCACCGGCCGCCAGACGCCGCAGGTCATCGAGGGCTCCAGCTTCACGGTGGAGGCCGACATGGTGATCAAGGCGTTGGGCTTCGATCCGGAGGACCTGCCCAAGCTGTTCGACACCGAGGGCTTGGAGGTCACGCGCTGGGGCACCGTGCTGACCGATTTCAAGACCAAGATGACCTCGTTGGACGGCGTCTTCGCCGCCGGCGACATCGTGCGCGGCGCCTCGCTGGTGGTCTGGGCGGTGCGCGACGGCCGCGACGCCGCCGAGCAGATGCACAACTACATCCAGGCCAAGGCGGGTGCTTCCGCCGTGGCGGCCGAGTAAGCCCAGAAGAAGTCCCTGGGGGAGAGAAGATCATGACGGAACAAAAGCCCCTCACGCCCGCCGGGCAGTGCGACGACTACGTGGCCGCCTGGAAGCGCAACGCCGAGAAGCTCTCCAGCCAGGGCCTCTACGACCCCCGTGACGAGCACGACGCCTGCGGCGTCGGCCTGGTCGCGTCCCTGGACGGCACCCCGCGCCGCGACGTGGTGGTGGCCGGCATCGAGGCGCTGAAGGCGGTCTGGCACCGCGGCGCCGTGGACGCCGACGGCAAGACCGGCGACGGCGCCGGCATCCACCTGCAGATCCCGCAGGACTTCTTCCGCGAACACGTGGCGCGCACCGGCCACGAGCCGGGCGACGAGACCCTGGCCGTCGGCATGGTCTTCCTGCCGCGCACCGACTTCGGCGCGCAGGAGCGCTGCCGCGTGCTGGTCGAGCGCGAAATCCTGAATTTCGGCTACCGGATCTACGGTTGGCGCCAGGTGCCGGTGAACACCGAGATCGTCGGCGAGAAGGCCAACGCCACGCGCCCGGAGATCGAGCAGGTGATGATCGCCAACTCGCGCGGCGTGCCCGATCCGCAGTTCGAGATCGACCTCTACATCATCCGCCGGCGCATCGAGAAGGCGGCGGAGCTGGAATCGATCCAGGACTTCTACATCTGCTCGCTGTCCTGCCGCTCGGTGATCTACAAGGGCATGTTCCTGGCCGAGCAGCTTTCGACCTTCTATCCGGATCTGCTGGACGACCGTTTCGCCTCCAACTTCGTCATCTTCCACCAGCGCTACTCGACCAACACCTTCCCGACCTGGCGCCTGGCCCAGCCCTTCCGCATCCTCGCGCATAACGGCGAGATCAACACCCTGAAGGGCAACGTGAACTGGATGCAGGCCCACGAGTGCCGCATGGCCTCGGAGACCTTCGCCGATCACGTGGAGGACCTGAAGCCGGTGATCTCGGCCGGCCTGTCGGATTCCGCCGCGCTCGACGCGGTGGCCGAACTGATGGTGCGCGCCGGGCGCGACCTGCCGATGGTCAAGACCATGTTGATCCCCGAGGCCTGGGGCCAGGACCCCTCGCTGCCGCCGGCCCACCGCGATCTCTACAGCTACTGCAACGCGGTGATGGAGCCCTGGGACGGCCCGGCCGCGGTCTGCGGCTTCGGCGGGCGCTGGGCGGTCGCCGGGCTGGACCGCAACGGTCTGCGCCCCCTGCGCTACACCATCACCAACGACGGCCTGCTCTTCGCCGGCTCGGAAACCGGCATGGTGCGTATCGAGGAGCACGACGTCGTCGAGAAGGGCCGCCTCGGCCCGGGCCAGATGATCGCCGTCGACCTGCTGGAGGGCAAGCTCTACCACGACCGCGAGATCAAGGATCACCTGGCCGGCCAGAAGCCCTTCGGCGAGTGGATCGCCAACGTCACCTCCATCGACGACCTGCTGCGCCCCGACCATGGAGAGCCGAGCCGCTGGGAAGGCGAGGAGCTGCGCCGCCGCCAGCTCACCTACGGCCTGACCATGGAAGACCTGGAGCTGATCCTCCATCCCATGGTCGACGACGCCAAGGAGGCTGTCGGCTCCATGGGCGACGACACGCCGCTGGCGGTGCTGTCGGACCGCTACCGCGGCATGCACCACTTCTTCCGCCAGAACTTCAGCCAGGTCACCAACCCGCCGATCGACTCCCTGCGCGAACGCCGGGTCATGACCTTGAAGACGCGCCTCGGCAACCTGGGCAACATCCTGGACGAGGACGAGGCGCAGCTGCGCCTGCTGCAGCTCGAATCGCCGGTGCTCTCCAATGCCGAGTTCGAGGCCATGGTGCAGCACATGGGCGATGCCGTGGCGACCATCGACTGCACCTTCCCGGCCGGCGGCGGCGAGAGCGCGCTGTCGGAAGCGCTGGACCGTATCCGCCAGGAGGCGGAAAACGCCGTGCGCGAGGGCTGCGAGCATGTGGTGCTGAGCGACGAGACCGTCGGACGCGACAGTGTCGCCGTCCCGATGATCCTCGCCACGGGCGCGGTGCACACCCACCTTGTCCGGCAGAAGCTGCGCACCTTCGTGTCGCTGAACGTGCGTTCCGGCGAATGCCTGGACACGCACTATTTCGCGGTGCTGATCGGCGTCGGCGCGACCACGGTGAACGCCTACCTGGCGCAGGAATCGATCGCCGACCGGCACCGGCGCGGCCTCTTCGGCGACCGTCCGCTGGAGGACTGCGTGCAGCGCTACATCAAGGCGGTGGACGACGGCCTCCTGAAGATCATGTCGAAGATGGGCATCGCGGTCATCTCCTCCTACCGCGGCGGCTGCAACTTCGAAGCGCTCGGCCTGTCGCGCACCCTGGTCGACGAGTTCTTCATGCCCATGCCCTCGCGCCTGTCGGGCATCGGTCTCATGGGCATCGAGGAAAAGGTCCTGGCGCTGCACGAGCGCGCCTGGAGCGAAGACTTCGTGGCCCTGCCGGTGGGCGGATTCTACCGCTACCGCCGCGGCGGCGAGAGCCATTCCTGGGAAGCCGGCCTGATCCACACCCTTCAGCATGCGGTGGCGACGGACTCCTACACCACCTACCGCAAGTTCTCCGAGGGCGTGCACAACCAGCCGCCCAACACCCTGCGCGACCTGCTGGACTTCAAGGTCGACGGTGTGGCTCCGGTGCCGATCGAGGAGGTCGAATCGATCACCGCGATCCGCAAGCGCTTCGTGACGCCCGGCATGTCGCTGGGGGCCCTCTCGCCGGAGGCGCACGGCACCCTCAACATCGCCATGAACCGCATCGGCGCGAAGTCCGATTCCGGCGAAGGCGGCGAGGACCCGCAGCGCTTCACGCCGCATCCCAATGGCGACAACGAGAATTCCGCCATCAAGCAGGTCGCCTCCGGACGCTTCGGCGTCACCGCGGAGTACCTGAACCAGTGCCGCGAGATCGAGATCAAGGTGGCCCAGGGCGCCAAGCCCGGCGAGGGCGGCCAGCTGCCCGGCTTCAAGGTGACGGAGATGATCGCCAAGCTGCGCCACTCGACGCCGGGCGTGATGCTGATCTCGCCGCCGCCGCACCACGACATCTATTCGATCGAGGATCTGGCGCAGCTCATCTACGACCTGAAGCAGATCAACCCCGACGCCAAGGTCTGCGTGAAGCTGGTGGCGCGCTCGGGTATCGGCACCATCGCCGCCGGCGTCGCCAAGGCCAAGGCCGACGTGATCCTGATCTCCGGCAACTCCGGGGGCACCGGTGCCTCGCCGCAGACCTCCATCAAGTTCGCCGGCGTGCCCTGGGAGATGGGCCTTTCGGAGGTCAGCCAGGTGCTGACCCTGAACCGCCTGCGCCACAACGTGACCCTGCGCACCGACGGTGGCCTCAAGACCGGCCGCGACGTGGTCATCGCCGCCATGCTGGGCGCCGAGGAGTTCGGCATCGGCACCGCCTCGCTGGTCGCCATGGGCTGCATCATGGTGCGTCAGTGCCACTCCAACACCTGCCCGGTGGGCGTCTGCGTGCAGGACGAGGCGCTGCGCAAGAAGTTCACCGGCACGCCGGAGAAGGTGGTCAATCTCTTCAGCTTCATCGCCGAGGAGGTGCGCGAGATCCTGGCCCGCCTTGGCGTGCGCAGCCTCAACGAGATCATCGGCCGCACCGACCTGCTGGCCCAGGTCAGCCGCGGCGCCGAGCATCTCGACGACCTGGATCTGAACCCGCTGCTGGTGCAGGCCGATGCCGGCGAGTTCCCGACCTACTGCACCCTCTTGGGCCGCAACGAGGTGCCGGAGACCCTGGATGCCCAGATCATCGCCGACGCCAAGCCGCTGTTCGAGGACGGCGAGAAGATGCAGTTGCAGTATTCGATCCGCAACACGCACCGCGCCATCGGCACCAAGATGTCGTCGCTGATCACCCGGCGCTTCGGCATGAAGGGGCTGAACCCCGGCCACGTCACCGTGCGCCTGCGCGGCTCGGCCGGCCAGTCGCTCGGCGCCTTCGCGGTGCAGGGCCTGAAGCTGGAAGTCTTCGGCGACGCCAACGACTATGTCGGCAAGGGCCTTTCTGGCGGCGAGATCGTGGTGCGGCCGCTGACCTCCAGTCCGCTGGCCAGCAACGAGAACACCATCATCGGCAACACGGTGCTCTACGGCGCCACCGGCGGCAAGCTCTTCGCCGCCGGCCAGGCGGGCGAGCGCTTCTGCGTACGCAACTCCGCCGCCGTCGCGGTGGTCGAGGGCTGCGGCTCCAACGGCTGCGAGTACATGACCGGCGGCGTCGCCGTCATCCTCGGCTCGGTAGGTTCCAACTTCGCGGCCGGCATGTCCGGCGGCATGGCCTTCGTCTACGACCTGGACGACAAGCTGCCGGAGCGCATCAATCCGGAGAGCGTCATCCATCAGCGTATCGAGACGGACTACTGGGAGGCGCAGCTGCGCGAGCTGATCAGCGAGCACTGGCGCGAGACTCAGTCGGCCTTCGCCCAGCAGCTTCTGGTCGACTGGGCGCATGAGAAAGGCCGCTTCTGGCAGGTGGTGCCGCGCGAGATGCTGGAGCGCTTGGCGCATCCGGTGACCCGCGAGGCGGCGGCGGCCGCCGGCGACTAGCCGGAGCGGCCGCGGCATGGCGGAAACCGGGGGAGCGGGGATCGTGCTGCGGCCGACGCGCCCGGACGACATCGATTTCGTGCTCGCCCTGGAAGCCCGGCCGGACTATGGCGCCTTCATTCTGCGCTGGAGCCGCGAAGAGCACCTGGCGGCCCTGGACGATACGGACCGGCGCCACCTGATGATCTGCGGCGCCGCGGAGGAACCGCTGGGATTCGTTCTCCTGGCCGGCCTGGCCAAGGGAGGCGGGCGCATCGAACTGCTGCGCATTGCCCTGGACCGGCCCGGCAAGGGCACCGGCGGAACCGCGCTTTCCGCCCTCGCCGCCCATGTTTTCGGCGATCTCGGCGCACAGTCGCTCTGGCTCGACGTCTTCGAGGACAACACGCGCGCCCAGCGTGCCTACCGCCGCGCCGGTTTCACCGAGGACCGGGGCGCGCGGCCGATGGCGCAGCGCAACGGCGAGGAGCTGCCGCTGGTGGTCATGACCCTGACGCGCGCGGCCTTCGCCGAAACGGAGAAGGCGCGCGCCGGCCTGCGCCGCTAAAGGCTACTGTTCAGGCCCAGGCGCTGCCCGTATAGTCCGCGGCCATGCGCCAGCTCTATCACATCGCCATCGATCCGGGCTGCCGGGCCATTCGCGTCATGCTGGCCGAGAAGGGCCTGGACTGCGAGTTGCGCACCGAGAAGGTGTGGGAGCGGCGCGAGGTCTTCCTGCGCCTGAACCCGGCGGGGCAGGTGCCGGTCTTCATCGACGAGGACGGCACCACCATCGCCGGCACCGCGGTCATCGCCGAATACCTGGAGGAGGTCCACCCCGAGCCGACGCTGCTGGGCCGCGATCCCATCGACCGTGCCGAAGTGCGGCGCCTGGCCGAGTGGTTCGGCGGGAAGTTCCACCGCGAGGTCACGGCCAATTTGGTGGACGAGAAGATCATGAAGCGCTTCCTGAAGCTCGGCACGCCGAACTCCGGGGCGATCCGCGCCGGCCTGGCCAACATCCACTACCACCTGGAATACATCGCCTGGCTCTGCGACCGGCGCCGCTGGCTGGCCGGCGAGGCCTTCTCGCGCGCCGACATCATTGCGGCGGCGGAACTCTCCGCCGTCGACTACCTGGGCGACGTGCCCTGGCACGACCACAGCGGCGCCAAGGATTGGTACGCCCGGGTGAAGTCGCGCCCCAGCTTCCGCGCCATCCTGGCCGATCACATCTCCGGTGTGCAGCCGCCCAAGCACTACGCCGACCTGGATTTTTAAGGGGTTTTGCCCCCGCATGGTTGTCATGCCCGGGCTTGACCCGAGCATCCATCCTTCGGCTCGCAGGAACGGCGTAAGCGGCACCCCAAGTCCTTCTGGGGACCCTCGGGTCAAGCCCGAGGGTGACATCAGGAGTCATTCCACCTTCACGTCCAGCTTGGCCAGGTTGGCCTGGGCGGCCTGCGCGGTGGGGCTGTCGGGGGCGAGGCGGGCAGCCTGCAGCCAGTCTTCCCGGGCTCCGGCCTCATCGCCGGCCAGGCGGCGAAGATTGCCGCGCTCCAGGTGCCCCTCGGCGTTGCCGGGATCGAGATTCAGGGCGGTCTCGACGTCGGCCAGGGCCGCCTGCGGCTGGCCGAGGTAGCGGTGGGCGCTGGCGCGCAGCACCAGGATGTCGGACCGGTTGGGGGCGTGGGACAGGGCCCGGTCCAGGTCGTCCACGGCGGCGGTGAAGTTGCCGACGCTGGCGGCGGTGACGGCGCGGTCGACCAGCAGCTCGATGTTGTTGGGCTGGCGCGCCAGGGCCGCGGTCTGCACCGCATAGGCGCGGTCGACCTCGCCGGCCTCCAGCCAGGCCTGGGCCGCCTGGATCAGGATCGGGATCTGCAGGTGGGCATAGGCGGGCTCCAGGCTGGCGGCCAGGGTCTCCAACTCGTCGGCGGCGACCTCGTAGTGGCCGAGGCGCATCAGGGCCACGGCGGCGCAGTGGCGCGCCGGGTCGCTGCCGCCCAGGTCGGTCCAGGTCTGGGCCGCCTCGACGGCTTCGTCGGGCGCGGTCTCGGCCAGCTCCATGCAGGCGCGGTACTGGGCCGCGTGTTCCAGCTCGCCGCCCTGGGCGCGAGCCGGAGCCGCCGGGTTCAGCGCCAGCGCCGTTGCCAAGGCTGCTGCCAACAGGGCTGGGCTTGCCGTCTTTGCCAGGAAGGTCATATCTCTCGCGGGCCCGATGTCTTGCTGGTCATCCGCCTCGCGGCCGCTCTAAGGTGCGGACCCCGAAGGGGCGGTGAAGCCGTCGTTTCATCTATAGAAGAGAAGACCCTCTAAAGAAAGCAGGGCCAAAGCAAGCGGGAGAGACAGGAGCCAAGATGACCGAGACCGCCACGTCTTTCAGGCTGTTCTGCTTCGGTTTCGGGTTCAGCGCCCGGGCGCTGGTGCGTCGACTTCTTGAAGCGCAAGGGACCGAGGCGGACTGGACGGTGGCCGGCACCACGCGCTCGCGCGAAAACGCGGCGGAACTGCGCGCGGCCGGGGTCGAGGCCTACCTCTTCGACCGTACCCATCCGCTGGATCCGGCGGCGCTTCAGGGCACCACGCACCTGCTGGTCAGCGTCGCCCCGGACGACCCAGATGATGGGAAGGGGGCCGACCCGGTGCTGGACTGCCACGCGGAGGATATTGCCGCGCTGCCGGCGCTGAGGTGGATCGGCTATCTCTCCACCACCGGCGTCTACGGCGACTGGCAGGGCGCCGAGGTGGACGAGACCTCGGAGTTGCGCGGCGCCAAGGGGCGCAACCTCAGGCGCATCGCCGCCGAGGCCGCCTGGCTGGAACTGCAGGCGGAAAGGGGGCTGCCGGTCCATGTCTTCCGCCTGGCCGGCATCTACGGGCCGGGGCGCAATGTTCTGGACCAGGTGCGCGCCGGGCGCGCCCGGCGCATCGACCAGCCGGGGCACCTGTTCAGCCGCATCCACGTGGACGACATCGCCAAGACGCTGCAGGCCTCCATGGCCCGGCCGTGTCCGGGGCGCGTCTACAACGTCTGCGACGACGAGCCGGCCTCCGCCGCCGAGGTCACGGCCTATGCCTGCGAGCTGCTGGGGGTCACGCCGCCGCCGCCGATCCCCCTGGAACAGGCCGGGCTGTCGCCCATGGCCCTCAGCTTCTGGGAAGACAACCGCCTGGTCTCCAACCGGCGGCTGCACGAGGAACTGGGCGTCACCCTGGACTACCCCGACTACCGCGCCGGCCTGAAGGCGATCCTGGCGGAGGAACAGGCCGGAGAGGTACCCCATTCGCGCGAGTAGATAATACTTTGGGGCAACTGGCACGTGAGTTCGTCCTGACCTAGGATGATACTCGGCTGCAAGGAGCAGTGTGATCGGCGGGAGGATCCCCCGCTCTGCCGAGCCGGTCCGGCGCGGAGGACTTGCGCCATGGTTCTGTTCGACTCGCTTCTCGCTTTCGCGCTCACCCTCGCCGCCCTGGCGACGGTCGTCACCCTGCTGCTGGAATTCGCGATCCGGGTCTGCGGCGTGAAGCGCAAGGGCCAGGTCGAACTCTTCAAGAAGCTTCTGGAGACCGAGACCGTCAAGGGACTGCTGCCCGATGCGGCGGCGTCGCGGTGGGACGTGGTCAAGAACATCCTGCAGAATCCTTTCGCCGCCAAAGGAATGGCATCGACCGAGGGCGAGCAGGGATATCGCGGCACGGCCGCACAGGGCATCTATCGCGAGGTGTCGCTGGAGCACGTCCTGCGCCGCCTTCTGGAGACGGACGCGGCGAAGGGTCTGATCGCGGACACCAAGGAGGAACTGGAGCCGAAGCTCCATAAGATTGCGCGCAAGTACGATGAGTTGAGTTCAGCCCTCGGCGCGGAGTTCAAGCGCCATGCCCAGTGGTGGTCGATCGCCGTCGGCATCGCCCTTGCCGTCGTCATGAACGCCGACGGCGCGCGCCTGCTGCAGACCTATCTGCAGGACAATGACCTGCGTAACGCCGTGATCGAAAAGGTGTCTCTGCCGGAGACGCCGGGTGACGCGGCCGGTGGCGGCACATCGGGTGGCGGCACATCGGGCGGAGATGTCTCCGGTGACGGCGCCTCCGATCGCACGCCACAGGACGCCTTGGAGGACTTGAGCCGGCAACTCGCCCTGATCAACGAGCTGGCGCTGCCGCTCGGCAACGGCTATTTCCCGCATTGCCTCGCGCTGTCGGAAGAGGAGCGGGAGGCTTCGGCCGACCCGCTGTGCCGTCCGAAGGGCCCCTCCGCCGGGTTTTCGACATGGTTGAGCTGGATCCTCAAGGTGGGCCTGACCGGCGTTCTCATCGGCCTGGGGGCGCCGTTCTGGTACGACGTCGCCCGGCGACTCGCGGCGGTGCGCTCGGCCTTTCAGGGAACCCCCTCCAGCGAGGAACGCCATCGCGGCGCCGACGGCGCGACCGACCAGGAAGCCCGCGACGATCTGATCGAGCGCATCGCCAAGGACGCGGCGACCGGAACGGCCAAGAGGACCGGCGGGAACGGCGGCGCGGCCCCCGCGCCTGGAGGGTCTCCCGCCTAGCCGCGCGGTGCCGAGAGCTCCTCGATGATGCGTTCCATCCGCGCGAGATCCTCCGGCGCGGACAGGCGGTGTGCCGCCGCTTTCACCAGGGTCACTTCCACATCGGCGCTTTCCAGGGCCTCGGCCAGGCGCAGGCTGGTCTGCCAGGGCACGTCGGCGTCGGCCATGCCGTGGAGCAGCCGCACGGGGCAGGTGATGGGGATGGGGCCGTTCAGCAGCAGGTGGTCGCGGCCCTCCTCGATCAGCCGGTAGGTGATGCGGTAGGGCGCCGCGCTGTACTCCGAGGGCCGGTCGATGTGGCCGGCGCTCTGCAACACCCGGCGCTGCTCGGGCGTGGCGCGCCCCCAGATCAGGTCCTCGGTGAAGTCGGGCGCCGGGGCGATGCCGATCAGGCCGGCGACGCGCCCGGGCCGCGCGCGCGCCGCGAGCAGGGCGATCCAGCCGCCCATGGAGGAGCCGATGAGGATCTGCGGCCCCTCGCTCGCCTCGTCCAGCACCGCCAGGGCGTCGCCCAGCCAGTCGCCGATGGTGGCGTCTTCGAAGCGGCCGGAGGACTGGCCGTGGCCGCGGTAGTCGAAACGCAGGAAATCGCGGTCTTCGCGCCGGGCATAAGCTTCCAGGGCCAGGGCCTTGGTGCCGCTCATGTCCGACATGAAACCGCCGAAGAAGATCAGGCCCGGCGGCGCGGCGACGCCCTTCCTGGCTTTTCCCGCCGCGGTCCTGTAATAGGCCAGGACGGTCCCGTCCTCACGGGTTAAACTTCGTGGCGGGTCGACCGGCACATCGGATTGCGGCATGCTAACTCGCAATAAAGGGTTTCTGTGGCAACCAGTTCTGTGGCATGAGCCTGCGATGCAACGGCAACAGCAAGGACTATGAGCGTTCCAGACGTTAACATCGGCGTTACGGAGGTCGAAAGGGCCGCGGTCAGCGACGGCCCGGTGGTGCTGCAGATCGTGCCCAGCCTGGTGACGGGCGGCGCCGAGCGCGGCACCGTGGAAATCGCCGCCGCCATCGTCGCTTCGGGCGGCACCGCCATCGTCGCCTCCGAGGGCGGGCCGATGGAGAACGACCTGAAGCGCGCCGGCGCCCTGCACCTGAAGTTGCCGGTGGCCTCCAAGAACCCCGTCGTCATGTACCGCAACATCGCGCGGCTGGAGCGCATCATCGAAAGCTACAAGGTCGATGTCGTGCACGTGCGCTCGCGCGCGCCGGCCTGGTCGGCCAAGCTCGCCTGCCAGCGCAGTGGCGCCCACTTCATCACCACCTTCCACGCGCCCTACAACTTCACCAACGCCATCAAGAAGCGCTACAACCAGGTCATGACCGAGGGCGAGCGGGTCATCGCCATCTCCGAGTTCATCGCCGATCACGTGCGCCGGAACTACAACGTCGACCCGGCGCGCCTGCGTGTGATCCACCGCGGCATCGATATCGCGCGCTTCGACCCCGACCGGGTCTCGGCGGAACGCATGATCCAGCTCACCGGCCGCTGGCGCCTGCCCGACGGCGTGCCGCTGATCCTCATGCCGGGACGCCTCAGCCGCTGGAAGGGACAGGCCGTGCTGCTGGAGGCCCTGACCCACCTGCGCGACATCGACTACCGCTGCGTCCTGGTCGGCTCCGACCAGGGCCGTGTCGGCTACCGGCGGGAACTGGAAGCCCTGATCGACAAGTACGAGCTCGACGCCCGCGCCTCGATCATGGACGAGTGCAACGACATGCCGGCGGCTTACATGCTCTCCGACGTGGTGGTCTCGGCCTCCACCGATCCCGAGGGCTTCGGCCGGGTGGTGGGCGAGGCCCAGGCCATGGGACGCCCGGTCGTGGCCAGCGACCACGGCGGCGCCCGCGAGCAGCTCATTTCCGGGCGCACCGGGTTCCTCTTCCCCTCGGGCGATGCCAAGGCCCTGGCCGAGGGGCTGCGCAAGGCGCTGTCCCTGGCGCCGGAGGCGCGGGCCCAGTTGCACGACGAGGCCATCGCCCGGGTGCGGGCCGAATTCTCCAAGGACCAGATGTGCGCGCGTACCCTGGCCATCTACCGCGAGGTCCTGCGCGCCGGGGCCGGCCGGCGGGCTGCCCGAACTTGACGGGCTCCGGGGTTCGCCCGGGGCCTTACCGCTGACGGCACCCCCGCCTTGTGGACCTCGGGGGCCTGCTTGACAGCCCTTGTAATCCTTCTAAAGTCCCCCCGCTTTCTAACAGGACCCGGATTTCCGGGATTTGGCATGGCAGTCACGACGCAAAGCAATCTCTCGATCACCCTTCCCGACGGCTCCACGCGCGGCTACGACGGTCCGGTCACCGGTGCCGAAATCGCCGCCTCCATCGGGCCCGGTCTCGCCAAGGCCGCCTTGGCCGTGAAGGTCGACGGCGCGCTGCGGGACCTTTCGCGGCCCATCGAGCGGGATGCGGCGGTGGAGATCGTGACCGCCGGCCACGAGGACAGCCTGGAACTGCTGCGCCACGACTGCGCCCACGTGCTGGCCGAGGCGGTGCAGGAACTCTACCCCGGCACCCAGGTGACCTTCGGCCCGGCCATCGAGAACGGCTTCTACTACGATTTCGCCCGCGAGGTGCCCTTCACGCCCGACGACCTGGTGGCGATCGAGAAGCGCATGCACGAGATCGTCGACCGCAACGAGGAGATCGTCCGCGAGGTCTGGGCGCGCGATGACGCGATCCGCTATTTCTCGGAGATCGGCGAGAAATACAAGGCCGAGCACATCGAGACCCTGCCGGACGACGTGGAGATCTCGATCTACCGCCAGGGCGGCTGGCTGGACCTCTGCATCGGCCCCCACCTGCCCTCGACGGGCAAGCTGGGCCATGCCTTCAAGCTGACCAAGATTTCCGGCGCCTATTGGCGCGGCGATGCCCGCAACGAGCAGCTACAACGCATCTACGGCACCTGCTGGGAGACGGAAAAGCAGCTCAAGGCCTACCTCACCATGCTGGAGGAGGCCGAAAAGCGCGACCACCGGCGCCTGGGGCGGGAGATGAACCTGTTCCACATGCAGGAGGAGGCCGCCGGCTCCGTCTTCTGGCACCCCAAGGGCTGGACCCTCTACCGCACGGTGGAGCGCTACATGCGCCAGCGTCTGGAGGCGGCTGGCTATGTCGAGGTGAAGACGCCGCAGCTCATCGACCGCTCGCTGTGGGAGGCCTCGGGCCATTGGGAAAAGTTCCACGAGCACATGTTCATCGCCGAGTCCGAGGACCGCTCCCTGGCGGTGAAGCCGATGAACTGCCCGGGCCACGTCCAGATCTTCAAGCAGGGCCTCACCAGCTACCGCGACCTGCCGCTGCGCATGGCCGAGTTCGGCTCCTGCCACCGCAACGAGCCCTCGGGCGCGCTGCACGGCATGATGCGGGTGCGCGCCTTCACCCAGGACGACGCCCACATCTTCTGCACGCCGGACCAGATCAACAGCGAGACGGTGATCTTCTGCGACCTGCTGCGGACCATCTACCGCGACTTCGGGTTCGACGAGTTGGTGGTGAAGTTCTCCGACCGCCCGGCGGTGCGCGCCGGCGACGACGCCACCTGGGACAAGGCCGAGCAGGCCCTGAAGGACGCGGTCCAGGAGGCCGGGCTGGACTACACCCTGAACCCCGGCGAAGGCGCCTTCTACGGGCCCAAGCTGGAGTTCGTGCTGCGCGACGCCATCGGCCGCGACTGGCAGTGCGGCACCTTCCAGGTCGATTTCGTGCTGCCCGAGCGCCTGGGCGCCAACTACATCGGCGAGGACGGCGAGAAGCACCGGCCGGTCATGCTGCACCGGGCGATCCTCGGCTCCTTCGAGCGTTTCCTGGCCATCCTCATCGAGCAGTACGCCGGGCGCTTCCCGCTCTGGTTGGCCCCGCAGCAGGCGGTGGTGGCGACCATCACTTCGGACGCCAACGGCTATGCCGAAGAGGTGCGGGCGGCTTTCGCGGCGGCCGGCCTGCGCGTCGCCACTGATTTGCGGAATGAGAAAATCAACTATAAGGTGCGCGAACATTCCCTGGCCAAGGTGCCTGTCATCGCCGTGGTCGGGCGCCGCGAGGCCGAGGAAGGAAAGGTCGCCTTGCGCCGCTTGGGCAGCAAGGATCAAGAGGTCCTTGCGCTCGGCGAAGCAGTGGCTAGGATCAGGGAAGAAGCAGCAGTTCCGGGTGCAGACGCGCCGCGGGGCCAATTGCTGTAGGTACGATGCGTTGATGCAGCAGATTTCGGGGGGCCGCGGACCGGGGCAAGCTCGGAAGCGCCCAGCCGGAGAAATGGGGAGGTCGCCGCTCTTGGCGGTGGGACCAGGGAAAAGCCTGAAAGGGACCCCCTATAACGGGAATAAGGAGCTTAAGCGATAGCACGCCCACCCTTTGACGCCACGCCGTCGCGCGACGGACCGCGTGTCAACGACATGATTACGTCGCCCCAAGTACGCCTAGTCGACCAGGATGGAGAGCAGGTCGGCGTCGTTACGATCGCCGATGCGCTGCGCCGCGCCGAGGATGCGGGACTGGACCTCATGGAGGTCTCGCCCAACGCCGATCCGCCGGTCTGCAAGATTCTCGACTACGGCCGCTTCCGCTACGAGGCCCAGAAGAAGAAGAACGAGGCCCGCAAAAAGCAGAAGGTCATCGAGGTCAAGGAGATCAAGATGCGCCCCAACATCGACACCCACGACTACGAGGTGAAGATGCGGGCCATCCACCGCTTCATCGACGAAGGCGACAAGGTCAAGGTGACCATGCGCTTTCGCGGCCGCGAGATGGTCCATCAGGACCTCGGCAAGCAGGTGCTCGACCGTGTCCGCGAGGAGATGGAAGAGAAAGCCAAGGTGGAGCAGTTCCCCAAGATCGAAGGCCGCCAGATGACCATGGTGATGGCGCCGCGCTGAGCGGCCCTCCCGTCTGAGCGCCCCCAGGGGCCGTCTCGGGGCGTGTTTCGTTAACCGCTTCTGCTGGAAAAGACCGGAAATCCAAGGATTTCTGCGGGTTCCGGGCGTGTGTGAGTCCCTTGCAATCCCCCCTCTGGGGGGCTATAACCCCGCGTTCTCATAGTGAGCGGTCCGGCGAAAGGGCATGCCCAGCCGCTCCAAGTGTCTCGTTTCGTTCGGAAAGGATGCAAAATGCCCAAGCTGAAGAATAAGTCCGGGGCCAAGAAGCGTTTCCGCTTCACCGCCACCGGCAAGGTCAAGTTCAAGCACTCGGGCAAGCGCCACATGATGCGCCGCCGCCCTCAGAAGATGATCCGCAGCACGCGCGCCATGAGCACCTTGAGCGATGCCGACGCCAAGATCGTCAAGCGCAACTTCCTGATTTACGCGAAGTAAGGGAGGCGACGACATGGCACGAGTAAAGCGGGGCGTCACCACGCACGCCCGTCACCAGAAGGTTATGAAGCGCGCCAAGGGCTACCGTGGCCGCGGCAAGAACGTCTACACCGTTGCGGTCGAGCGGGTCGAGAAGGGCCTGCAGTACGCCTATCGCGACCGCCGCGTTAAGAAGCGCAATTTCCGCTCCCTGTGGATCCAGCGCATCAACGCCGGCGCCCGCCTTCACGGCCTCACCTATTCCCAGTTTATGAACGGCATCAAGCGGGCCGGCATCGAGCTCGACCGCAAGGTGTTGTCCGACCTGGCGGTGCGTGAGCCCGAAGCCTTTAAGTCCCTGGTGGAGCAGGCGAAGGCCGCCCAGGCGTAAGCCTGGCGCCCCGAGCATTCCGGTAAACCAGTGACCCCCGTCCGCTAGAGGCGCGCCCGCCCGGGCAAGCACAGGGCAGCGGCGCGCCGGACGGGGCGGCAGAGGCGGATCGATGGAGAACCTCGAGGAACTGCAGAACAGCCTTCTGGATCGCGTGGCCGCGGCCGGTGATCTGGAAGCGCTGGAGTCTTTGCGCGTGGCCGCGCTGGGTAAGAAGGGCGAGGTCACCCAGCGCCTGAAGAGCCTGGGCGGCCTGTCGCCCGACGAGCGCAAGGAAGCCGGCCAGCGCCTCAACAAGGTCAAGGAAGCGGTCGCCGAGGCCCTGGAGGCCCGGCGCTCCGACCTGGAGGAGAGCGCCCTGGAGGCGCGCCTGGCCCGGGAGGCCGTGGACGTCACCCTGCCGGCGCGCGCGGCGGAGGCCGGCCGCATCCACCCGATCAGCCAGACCTTCGAGGAGCTGACGGCGATCTTCGGCGAGATGGGCTTCTCCGTCGCCGAGGGCCCGCACATCGAGGACGACTTCCACAACTTCACCGCCCTGAACATCCCCGAGGTGCATCCCGCGCGCCAGGAGATGGACACCTTCTACATGCAGCCGGCGGCCGACGGCTCCCGCAAGGTGCTGCGCACCCACACCTCACCGGTGCAGATCCGCACCATGCTGTCGCAGAAGCCGCCGATCCGCATCATCGTGCCGGGCCGCACCTTCCGCGCCGACCACGACGCCACCCACTCGCCGATGTTCCATCAGGTCGAGGGGCTGGTGATCGACAAGGCGAGCCACATGGGCCACCTGAAGGGCACGCTGACGGCCTTCTGCCGCGCCTTCTTCGGCGTCGACGACCTGCCGCTGCGCTTCCGGCCCAGCTATTTCCCCTTCACCGAGCCCTCCGCCGAGGTCGACATCGGCTGCAGCCGGGAGGGCGGCGAGCTGAAGATCGGCCCGGGCAAGGACTGGCTGGAGATCCTCGGCTGCGGCATGGTCCACCCCAAGGTGCTGGCCAACTGCGGCATCGACCCCGAGGAGTACCAGGGCTTCGCCTTCGGCATGGGGATCGAGCGCATCGCCATGCTGAAGTACGGCTTCCCGGACCTGCGCATCTTCTTCGAGTCCGACCTGCGCTGGCTGAAGCACTATGGCTTCGTGCCGCTGGAGGTCCCCTCCATGGTCCGCGGGATGTAGAGGGGGGATGTAGCGTCATGAAGTTCACGCTGAGCTGGCTGAAAGACCACCTGGAAACCGAGGCCTCCCTGAAGGAGATCACCGACAAGCTGTCGATGATCGGCCTGGAGGTCGAGGGCGTGGAGGACCGCGCCGAGACCCTGAGGCCCTTCACCGTGGCCTACGTGAAGGAGGCGCGTCCGCACCCCAACGCCGACCGTCTGCGCGTCTGCATCGTCGACACCGGCAGCGAAGAGGTGCAGGTCGTCTGCGGCGCGCCCAACGCGCGCACGGGCATGAAGGGCGTCTTCGCCCCCGTCGGCAGCTATGTCCCCGGCATCGACCTGACCTTGAAGGCCGGCAAGATCCGCGGCGAGGCCTCCAACGGCATGCTGGTCTCCGAGCGCGAGATGGGCCTTTCCGACGAGCATGAGGGCATCATCGACCTGCCGGAGGACGCCCCCCTGGGCGCGTCCTTCGCCGAGGTCGCGGGCCTCAACGACCCGGTCATCGAGATCGCCATCACGCCGAACCGCGGCGACTGCCTGGGCGTGCGCGGCGTCGCCCGCGACCTGGTGGCCGCCGGTCTGGGCAGGCTGAAGCCCTTCGACACCACGCGCCAGGCGGGCAGCTTCGAGAGCCCCATCAAGTGGCAGCGCGACCTGCCGGCCGACCGCCAGGACGCCTGCCCCTTCGTCGCCGGGCGCTATTTCCGCGGCGTGAAGAACGGCCCCAGCCCCGACTGGATGCAGGAGCGCCTGCGCGCCATCGGCCTCAGGCCCATCTCGGCGCTGGTCGACATCACCAACTACGTGACCTTCGACCTGGGCCGGCCGCTGCACGTCTTCGACGCCGACAAGGTGAAGGGCGACGTGGTCATGCGCTTCGCCGAGCCGGGTGCCGAGATCCTGGCCCTGGACGGCGACACCTACACCCTGGATGCCGAGATGGTGGCCATTCACGACGACAACGGGCCCGAGGGCATCGGCGGCGTCATGGGCGGCGAGCTTTCGGGCTGCCAGGAGGACACCACCAACGTCTTCCTCGAGGTGGCGCTCTTCGACCCGGACATGGTGGCCCGGACCGGCCGCAAGCTGGGCATCCATTCCGACGCCCGCTTCCGCTTCGAGCGCGGCCTGGACCCGCAGTCGGCGGTCTGGGGTGTGGACGTGGCCACGCGCCTGATCCTGGAGCTCTGCGGCGGTGAGGCCAGCGAGCCGGTGAGCGCCGGCGAGATCCCGCCGGAGACGCGGCGTGTCACCCTGCGCCCGGCCCGGGTGGCCGAGTTGGGGGGCATGGAGGTGGCGCCGGACCGCCAGGCCGAGATTCTGGAGCGCCTGGGCTTCCAGGTGGCGCGGGAAAACGGCGCCCTCGCCGCGGTGCCGCCGAGCTGGCGTCCCGACGTGGAGTCCGAGGCCTGCCTGGTCGAGGAGGTCATGCGCATCCACGGCTACGACGACATTCCCGAGGTCGAGCTGCCGCGCGACAGCTACCTGCCGCGCGCGGTGCTGACTCCGGCGCAGCGCCGCGTCTCGGCGGCGCGCACGGCGCTGGTCTGGCGCGGCATGCTGGAGGGCGTGACCTTCTCCTTCGTCTCCTCCAAGGAGGCGGCGCTGTTCGGCGGCGGCGCCGAGGCCCTGCGCCTGGCCAACCCGATTTCCGCCGACCTGGACGTCATGCGGCCGACGCCGCTGGCCAATCTCGCCACCGCTGCCGTGCGCAACGCCGACCGCGGCTATGGCGACCTGGCGCTCTTTGAGGTCGGCCCGCAGTACCTCGACGACACGCCGGACGGCCAGTCGACGGTGGCCGCCGGCCTGCGCGCCGGCGACGTCCAGCCGCGCCACTGGGCCGGCGGGGCCCGGCCGGCCGACGTCTTCGACGCCAAGGGCGATGCCGAAGCGGTGCTGGGCGCCTGCGAGGCGCCGGTGGAGAACCTGCAGGTCACCCGCGACGCGCCGGGCTGGTACCATCCCGGGCGCTCCGGCGTGCTGCGCCTCGGCCCCAAGGTGCTGGCCCAGTTCGGCGAACTGCACCCGCGGGTGCTGAAGGCCCTGGACCTGAAGGGCCCGGCGGTGGCCTTCGAGGTCTTCCTCGACGCCGTTCCGCTGCCGCGCGCCGGCAAGCAGAAGCGCGCCCTGCTGGAGCTTTCGCCCTTCCAGCCGGTGTCGCGCGACTTCGCCTTCCTGGTCGACGAGGAGGTGCCGGCGGAAAAGGTGCTGCGCGCCGCGCGCGGCGCCGACAAGGCGCTGATCGCCGGGGTCTCTCTGTTCGACGTCTATCAGGGCAAGGGCGTGGAGCCGGGCAAGAAGTCGCTGGCCATCGCCGTCACGCTGCAGCCGCGCGAGGCGACGCTGACCGATCAGGAGATCGAGGCGGTGGCGGAGAAGGTGGTGGCCCAGGTCACCAAGGCCACGGGCGGCACCCTCAGGGGCTGAGGGGGCAGCCCCTCGGCGAGGCGGCTGTGGGGCGGCGGTTCCGCTGTTCAGCGGGCCAGGCGGTACTCGCTTTCCGTGCAGCGGGCCCAAAGCTCGTCGGCCTTGCGGGCCCGTTCGACCAATTCCTTGGCCAGCTTGATATTACCGGCGGCTTCCGCCCGCGCGGCCAGCGCCCAAGTCATCGCGGCATATTCGCGTGCCTCGGCTTCGCTGATTCTCCGGTCCATAGTGAATTTTCCCTGCCCATCAACGGGATACGGCGACAAACGGCAGAGTCGGTCCAGTGTGGTTAACGAAAGGTTAAAAAGCACTTACCTGTGGTATTTGGGCACTTAGAGTTGCAGGAATGCAACAGCTGCTGGGCCGGGCGGCGTGGGCGCGAGAGGAAGACAAAGAAAAGGCCCGGTCCTTTGCGGACCGGGCCTGACTTTGATCTCGTGGCCGTTTGTCGGAGGGGGCGCTGCCGGCTGATCGACCTATCGCCTGGGCGCCGCCCGCGACCGTATCGGGAGCTTATGCCTCAGGTGCTGTACCACTGCATGCAGATGCGCGGGCCCTGATGTGCCTTGTTGCTCGCCTTGGTCTGGCGAATCGTCTTGTTGATGAAAGCCTCCAGCTCGCGGATGTGATGTTCCGGCACGCCGTGGCGGATCAGGTAAGCGCGCGACTTGCGGGCGTTCTTGTCGTAGGTCGCGACGTCCTTCTTACCCATCGCCTCGTAGGCTTTCACCATGCAGTAGTTCTGCTGGTACCAGCGGGCTTCGTTGCGCGCCGCCGCTGCGGGGGACGTCGTCGCCGCGAAGACGGCGCCTGCGATCGCAACACAGGCTGCCAAGCGAAGACCGCCACCCACGGATGTCAAATAACTTCCCATGAAACCTCTCCGCATCGTTCGTCCTCAGTGTACTGAGGCATGCGATTCTCCGTACCCCGCGTTGAGATTCAGTGAAGAATCGAGACAATGCACCCCAAATTCCGGGTAGATTATCAAAAATGCCCGGATACTCAAAGCTGAAGAAATCGGGGTTTCCCGGAGCGCGGCGTCAGAATTCGGGTGGTGGAACTGGCCGAGGGCTGCCAATGAAGCTCGACGCCGCGTTCGGCAAGAAAATCTTCCGCGGCCTGACGGGCCTCCGCGTGGGTCCTGGCGGTGCCCTGGCCGAAGCGGACGCCGCCCTGCGCGCCCTCGGCCTGGCGGCCTTGCTCGTAGCGGTAGGTTACCGTCCAGCGAAACAGCCGCTCTCCCCGCTCATGGGTAAGGTTGGACATCTCGCGCCACGGCTCGATGAGGATGTTGTGGCTCTTCACCTGGATCTTCTTCCTTCTTAACTGACGTCCCCTGACAACTGGCGTCGGAGAGCTAACACGACGTATCGCCCCGGTTGTGTGACGACTTCGAGACAATTTCAGGCCATGGCGGCGCGAGCCTTCCCGGAGAAGGCCCGCGGGCGGCGCTCCGGCGGCAGGCGACGGGAAGCGTTGATTAGCCGGGCGGCGCACCCTATCTTCCTGCGCGCCGAAACCGTTCCGGCGGCCCGGGGGCGATTTCCCGGGGCCCTATTTCCGAGGCAGTCCGCAAGCCAGCATGACCGAACTTTCCCATATCCGTAATTTCGCGATCATCGCCCATATCGACCACGGCAAATCGACCCTGGCCGACCGGCTGATCCAGCTCTGCGGGGGCCTCAGCGACCGCGAGATGAAGGAGCAGGTGCTCGACTCGATGGAGCTGGAGCGCGAGCGCGGCATCACCATCAAGGCTCAGACCGTGCGCCTCAACTACACGGCCCAGGACGGCCAGGTCTACGAGCTGAACCTCATCGACACCCCGGGCCACGTGGACTTCTCCTACGAGGTCAGCCGCTCGCTGGCGGCCTGCGAGGGCTCGCTGCTGCTGGTCGATGCCTCCCAGGGGGTCGAGGCGCAGACCCTGGCCAACGTCTACCTGGCCATCGACAACGACCACGAGATCATCCCGGTCCTCAACAAGGTGGACCTGCCGGCGGCCGAGCCGGAGCGGGTGAAGGAGCAGATCGAGGAAGTCATCGGCATCGACGCCTCCGAGGCTCTGGAAATCTCCGCCAAGACCGGAAAGGGCGTGGCCGAGGTGCTGGAGGCCCTGGTCCAGCGCCTGCCGGCGCCCAAGGGCGACGCGGCCGCGCCCCTGAAAGCCATGCTGGTGGACTCCTGGTACGACACCTACCTGGGCGTCATCGCCCTGGTGCGGGTCATCGACGGCAAGCTGACCCCGGGCATGAAGATCCGCATGATGGGCAGCGGCGCCACCCACCTGGTGGACAAGGTCGGCGCCTTCACGCCCAAGATGGTGAACCTGAAGGAGCTCGGCCCCGGCGAGCTGGGCTTCATCAACGCCTCCATCAAGTCGGTGGCCGACTGCAACGTCGGCGACACCATCACCGACGAGCGCCGCCCGGCGGAAAAGCCGCTGCCCGGCTTCAAGCCCTCGGTGCCGGTGGTGTTCTGCGGCCTCTTTCCGGTGGACGCCGCCGACTACGAGGACCTGCGCGATTCCCTGGCCAAGCTGGCGCTCAACGACTCTTCCTTCCTGTACGAGGCGGAGAGCAGCGCGGCGCTGGGTTTCGGCTTCCGCTGCGGCTTCCTGGGCCTGCTCCACCTGGAAATCGTGCAGGAGCGCCTGGAGCGCGAATTCGATCTGGACCTGGTCACCACCGCGCCCTCGGTGGTCTACAAGATCCACATGACCAACGGCGACCTGATCGAGCTGCACAATCCCGCCGACATGCCCGACGTGGTGAAGATCGACCGCATCGAGGAGCCCTGGATCAAGGCCACCATCCTGGTGCCCGACGAGTTCCTGGGACCGATCCTGAAGCTCTGCGAGGACCGCCGCGGCGAGCAGATCGACCTGACCTATGCCGGCGCGCGCGCCATGCTTGTCTACCGCCTGCCGCTGAACGAGGTGGTCTTCGACTTCTACGACCGCCTGAAATCGGTCTCGCGCGGCTATGCCAGCTTCGACTACCAGATCGAGGAGTACCGCGAGAGCGACCTGGTGAAGGTCTCCATCCTGGTGAACCAGGAGCCGGTGGACTCCCTCGCCATCATCGTCCACCGCGGCCAGGCGGAAAATCGCGGCCGCATGCTCTGCGAGCGTCTGAAAGGACTGATCCCGCGCCAGCTCTTCAAGATCGCCATCCAGGCGGCGATCGGCGGCAAGGTCATCGCCCGTGAGACCATCTCGGCCCTGCGCAAGGACGTCACCGCCAAGTGCTACGGCGGCGACATCACGCGTAAGAGAAAGCTTCTGGAAAAGCAGAAGGCCGGCAAGAAGCGCATGCGCCAGGTCGGCAACGTGGAGATCCCGCAGTCCGCCTTCCTGGCGGCGCTGAAGATGAGCGACAACTAAGCCGCGCTTGGCTCGCTAGTTCGGTTCCGGTCCACTCGGTTCGCCGGCGAAGCGGCGTCTATTTCTTGCCGCTGAAGCGGTGTCTATTTCTTGCCGCTGAAGCGGCGGGGCGTGCGTCCGCCGCCCCAGCGCCGGAACAGCAGCAGGAGGACGACGCCCGGCACCACGAAGACAGCTACCGCCGGCCACAGCAGCGCGGGTGCGAAGACGTTGTCCCAGAGGTCGACGGAAATCCGGCGCTCGATGCCGGCCTGCAGGGTGTTGAGGGTGGCGCTGCCCAGGGCCTGGTCGATCTCGAACCAGCGCTGGCCCAGCACGGCAAAGCCCCAGGCGCCGTTGTCGAGCGACGAGACGGCGTCCCAGCCCAGCAGCACCAGGGCGCAGAACAGCAATAGCCAGCCGATGACGCGGCCTACGATCATCCAATCCCCCCAATTCCGGCCACCGCGTTGGCCGGAACGTCCCGGATTCTCTGCCCCGCGCTGCCGCGGGACGTTCCGGGTTCGGCTCCGGCGGCCGCAGGCGGCCCCGAAAGACGCGATAGTAGCAGCCGTGGGGGGCTACGGCCAACCTCCGGGCGAGACTGTGCCCGCTCACAAGGCCTTGAAGCGGCCGTGCGGCTGCGGGGCGGTCCGGAAAGGCGCTGGGCGGCGCGGGGTGTGGAAGGCGTTGCATCGGGGGCCGGGCTCGGCTAGTTTCCCGCCCGCGCGCCCCTCGGAGAGCTCGGCGCGGGTCCGGCTCACCCCCGATTTACGGATGTGAAACCCGGCTCCGCTAAGACCCCTTGGGAATATAGGGGCCGTGCTGAGGAGAGGTGGCCGAGTGGCTTAAGGCGCACGCCTGGAACGCGTGTGGGCGGGAAACCGCCTCGTGGGTTCGAATCCCACCCTCTCCGCCACCCTACGCCTTCGGCTTCGGGTGGCAGGCCACTTAGGTGGACTGACACCTGAAGGCGTTTAGGGGTAGGAGTGTCTCCCGAAGCTCCGAGAGGAGCGCAGGGAGACTGGGCCATGACGTGGTATGTCTACTTCCTAAAGCTCTGCAACGACGACACCTACGTTGGGTCGACCAACGATCTGCGGCGCAGAGTCGATTCGCACCAACGTGGTCAGGTTCGCTCGACGAAGCCATTGCAGCCGATTGAGTTGAAGTGCTACGTGGCTGTACCGACGGAAAGCCATGCCCGCGAGCTAGAGACGTATTTCAAATCAGGCTCCGGCAAGGCGTTTGCCAAGAAGCGCTTCTTGTCGTGACCGCCGTCAAACCCACCCTCTCCGCCACTTCCAAGAAGAGTCCCGCGAGATTGCCGGGAGGGTTCGGCCCCTCAGCCTCTGAGCGATGCGCGGGCCGCCGATGCGCCTGCCTGCCTGGCGCGGCATTCACTGCGCGTCTGGCGAGGCATTCGCTCCGGCGCGCCGCCGCCACCGGCCGGCATAGGGCAACACGAACATGTAGAGGCCGGTGAGCAGGAGCAGGGCGAGGGGCAGCAAGGCCAGAAGGCCGATCCAGAGGTCCGGCTCTTCCTGCCCCATGGCGGCGATGTTGATGATCACGGCAAGGGTGAAGGCGATCGACAGCCAGCGATGGGCCTGCCGGATCCATTTGTTCAGATTCAATGAGACCTCCTGTAGCGGCGAATAAAGCGGCGCCGGCGTCAGTCCAAAGCCGCCAGAACCTGCTCCAGTTTCGTGAAGAACCTCGGCCACCCGGCCTTTGCGCCGTGGTAGTAGCGGGGATGGTCCGGCCGGAAGCCGGTCTGCTCCATGCGCAGGCGCGTCCCCGTGCTCGTCGGGGTGAGAGTCCAGGTGACGACGCTTTCGAGTTCCCCGGATGTCCAGGTGTAAGCCAGCGTCCGGTTCGGTTCGACGGCCAGGACCCGGCATTCGACCCTGCCCCAGTCGAAGCTGAGGTCGAAACGGTGGTCCGGGACGGGCTTGAAGTCGTTTTTCATCAACCACTCCTCGATCAGGTGCGGTTGCGTCAGGGCGCGCCAGATTTTTTGCGGGGGGTGGGCGATGTCGCGTTCGACAACAACCGAAAGCGTCTCGCTTGAAGCTTGCTTCATTGATCCATCCTGTTCAGCAGAGTCTCGAGGTCGTCGAAACGGCCGTCCCAGAATGCGGCCATTTGCTTTGTCCAGTCGGCCAGCGGGCCCAGGGCGCCGGGCCGCGCGCTGTAGTGCGCCTGACGCCCCGCGTGGCGATGGCGCACAAGTCCCGCCTGCTTCAGCACGGCGAGGTGCTTTGAGACGGCCGGCTGCGACACCTCGGCGGAAGCCGTCAAGGCCCCGACGGTCTGCTCTCCTTCGCGGCACAAGCGCTCGAAGAGGGCCCGCCGCGTCGGATCGGCCAGCGCCTTGAACAGGGCATCGTGAGTCGGCGGCATTTCAATTCATAACTCCGTGGTTATTCATTGATTAATAACCATCGAGTTATGGATCGGTCAAGAGGCAAGGTGGCGCGCTAGGAATGCCGAGGCTGCCGATGTGGGGCGGTCCAGTGCGCCTACACCAGCTCCGCGGGGATCAGGCCGCGCAGGGAGTTGCCGAGAAGGACCGCCTCGGCGTTGCGCAATTCGTCCAGGGTGAGGCGCCGCTCCATCGCTTCGCCGCTCTCCAGAAGTTCTTCGCGCAGGATGCCGGGCAGCAGGCCGCAGGCCAGCGGCGGGGTGATCAGCTTTCCCTCCAGGCGCGCGAAGACGTTGGTGATGGTGCCCTCGCAGACCTCGCCGGCCCGGTTCAGGAAGATCGCCTCGTCGATGTCCGCCGGCAAAGCTGCCCGGGTCTCGTCGTAGAGCCGGCGCTGGGTGGTCTTCACCTGCAGCCAGGGGTCCTCGGCGGCGAGACGCTCGGGGCTCACCGTCGCGCGCCAACGCGCCGGGGCGTCGCCCAGGGGGGTCACCGCAACCTCGGCCCGTCCCTGCCGGTCGAGGGTGAGGCGGCAGCGCAGGGCGGGCGCTGGGGCCGCCGCGACCGCACCGCCAAGCGCCGCTTCGCAGGCCGCGCGGTCGAAGACAATGCGCAGCTCCGCGCAGGTCCGCCCGGCGCGGGCCAGGTGTCGCGCCAAGCGGTGGAAGCCCGCCCCGGACTCCCAGCGCAGCGTCTCGATGACCTTCAGTCCGGCCGGCGCAAGTTGGTAAAGCGGGCTTTCCACAAAGCCTCCTCGTACTCGGCCGGGCCGGTGCTGTCGTAGACCACGCCGCCGCCGACATTCAGCGTCACCGCGCCGTCGTCGAACAGCGAGAGGGTGCGGATCGCGACGTTGAAGGCGGCCGAACCGTCCGGCGCCGCCCAGCCGACAGCGCCACAATAGGCATCCCGCGCCTGCGGCTCCAGCTCGCGCAGAATTTCCATGGCCCGCACTTTGGGCGCGCCGGTGACCGAGCCGCAGGGAAAGAGCGCCTGCAGCAGCTCGGGCAGGCCGATGCCCTCGTTAAGCCGGGCGCGCACCAGCGAGGTCATCTGATGCACCGTGGCGTAGTCCTCCACGGTGAAGAGTTCAGGAACCTCGACGCTGCCGATCCGCGCCACGCGGCCGATGTCGTTGCGCAGCAGGTCGACGATCATCAGGTTCTCGGCCCGGTTCTTGGGGTCGCTGCGCAGGAAGTCGGCCAGCGCGCGGTCCTCTTCAGGCGTGCGCCCGCGCGGCGTGGTGCCTTTCATGGGGCGGGTCTCGATCTTCCCCTCTGCGTCCACCCGGAAGAACAGCTCCGGCGAGCGCGACAGCAGCAGCGGTCCCGCGCCCAAGGCGACCAGGGCGCCGTGGCGCACCGGTTGCAGACGGGAGAGGGCGGCGTAGAGGCCCAGGGGCGTTCCCTCATAGCGCGCGCTCATGGGAAAGGTGAGGTTGGCCTGGTAGATGTCCCCGGCGGCGATATAGGCCGCCACCCGGTCGAAGGCGGCCAGGTACTCCGCTTGCGACCACTTCGGCTGCGGGGCGGAGAGGCGTGCGTCCGCCTCTTCGCGCCGGGCTGTCGTCAGCAGGGTCTCGGCCGTTTGCTCGTCGGGGCCGTCGAAGATGCCGAAGCAGAGCAGCGGCTGGCGGCGGGCTTCCGGCAGCAACGGCGCCAGCTTGGGCTCCAGCAGGTAGCCGAGCTCGTAGCTGCAGGCGCCGGCCAGCCACAGGCCGTCGTCGCGGGCTTGGCGCAGCGCCGCCAGGGCGGCCGGCACCTCTGCGGCGGACCAGGCGACGATCAGCCGCCGCGGCTCGGCGAAGAGCGCGGGACGGTCCGCCGGACCGGCGTCGAAGAGGACAAAGCGTTGTGGCACAGTCCCTTATCTCCGGCAGGGCCGGCTCTGGCAACCGGTGAATCGGCCCGGAATCCGAACCATCGGAGAAGGCAATCACAATAGGACCCGGCCGCGTCGGGGGGAATTCCATCTGCGGCCCGGAATGGCGCAGACCTGCCATGCGTGGCCCCGGCGCCGCTTGCCGGGCGACCGGGGCGGGCCTAACTTTATCGGGTTGCAACTCTAATGGCTGGACCTGCCCCCATGACCCTACGCCACGGCCGGGAATACCTGGCGATCCCCGGTCCCACCAACGTGCCGGACGCGGTGCTGAATGCCATGCACCGCCCAGCGGTCGAGATCTACACGGGCCCGCTGCTGGAGATCACCAGCAGTTGCCTGGAGGACCTGAAGCGCCTCTTCGCCACCACGACCGGACGCAGCTACATTT
The DNA here is from genome assembly GCF_039839785.1 of Pelagibius sp. CAU 1746. Classification (NCBI taxonomy): domain Bacteria; kingdom Pseudomonadati; phylum Pseudomonadota; class Alphaproteobacteria; order Rhodospirillales; family Rhodovibrionaceae; genus Pelagibius; species Pelagibius sp. CAU 1746. The sequence goes on along the minus strand of NZ_JBDOQT010000001.1, from coordinate 423,810 downwards.
ATGCCGCCAACGGCCATGGCGCCTGGGAGGCTGCACTGACAAACACCCTGTCGCGTGGCGACAAGGTGCTGGTGCTGGGCAGCGGCCGCTTCGCCACCTTGTGGGGCGACATGGCCGCCTTCGTCGGTATCGAGGTCGAGGAACTGTCCTTCGGCTTCCGCAATGCCGTCGACCCGGCCGCCGTCGAGGCGCGCCTCAAGGCCGACCGCGCCGGGGAGATCAAGGCCGTTCTCATGGTCCAGGTCGACACCGCCTCCAGCGTGATGAACGACGTGGCCGCGGTGGGCCGCGCCATCCAGGCGGCGGGCCACGGCGCCCTCTTCATGGTCGACGCCATCGCCTCGCTGGCCACCATGCCGTTCGAGATGGATGCCTGGGGCGTCGACGTCGCCGTCACCGGCTCGCAGAAGGGGCTCATGTGCCCTCCGGGTCTGGGCTTCAACGCCGCCGGCCCGCGCGCGCGGGCGGCGCATCAGCGCGCTGGGCTGCGCACGGCCTACTGGGACTGGACCAAGCGCGACGGCGCGCAGCACTATGAGAAGTACTGCGGCACCCCGCCCGAGCATCTGCTCTTCGGTCTGCGTCAAGCCATCGACCTGCTCTTCGAGGAAGGCCTGGAAGCGGTCTTCGAACGCCACCGCCTGCTGGCCGAGGCGACGCGCCGCGCCGTCGCGGTCTGGGGCGAGGGCGGCGCCCTGGATCTGAACATCGTGGCCCCCTCCGCGCGCAGCAACTCCGTCACCAGCGTCCGCACCGAGGGCATCGACCCCCAGGTGTTGCGCGACTACTGCAGCGAGGTTTGCGGCGTCATGCTGGGCGAGGGGATCGGGGAGCTCTCCGGAAAGGGACTCCGCATTGCGCACATGGGCCACGTCAGCGGCGCGATGATGCTGGGCACTCTGGGATCGATCGAAACCGCCCTTGGTGCGCTGGACATCCCTCACAGCAAGGGCGGAGTGCAGGCCGCCGTCGACTTCCTGGCCGGGGCCGTTTCTGCCGCGCCTGCCGAGGCTGGCCTGCGCAACGCCGGCGCTTAGCATTTCGCCTTCATCGCGTGAGTGCTGTGAGCGCTCCCGCCCCGACCAGCCAGCCCGCGCCGAATCGGTGCGCGACCCGGATATGCCGGGGGTTGCGAAGGTGGTGTGAAAGCGTCCCGCCCAGCAGGATCCAGGCGGCGTTGCTGATCACGATCAGACCCAGGAAGGTTGCCTCAATGACCACGATCTGAGGCAGTATCGGTTGGCTGGCCGAGATGAACTGCGGCAGGAAAGCCACAAAGAAAACGATGTCTTTAGGGTTCAGCGCCGTCACCATGAAGGCGTCACAAAAAGCCTTCTTTCGGCTGTATCCCTGCGTCGACTTTGCGGTCGCCGTCGCATCGCTCCGCCACAGTTTGATGCCGAGCCAGACCAAATAGCCGGCGCCAGCGAGCTTCAGGATCATGAAAAGCGATGCCGAGGCGGACAACACGGCCCCGGCGCCGAGCAGTGATACCGTCATGGCGGTGAAGTCGCCCAGCAAGACGCCGGGGACAGCGGCGGCGGCGGCCTTGCGCCCGTATCCCAGCGTATAGCCCAGCAGCAGCATCACCACCGGCCCGGGAACGGCGAGTAGCGCGGCGCTGGCGCCGACGAAGGCGATCCAAAGGTGAAGTTCCATAGCGGCCATCCAGAAGTAAATCTACGATCACGTAGCATTTTATCTCATAATATCAGTTTCTAAGCGGTGGAAATTTTTCCAAAGTGAAAGTAAAACTACGGTATGATATGGAATCGGATGCCGTCTCTCGCGGCTCTTCGGGGGTTCGATGCAGTAGCGCGCCACGGTAGCTATTCCGCTGCCGCGGCGGCCCTCAACGTGACCGAGGCGGCGCTCCGTCAGCACGTGCGAAAGCTGGAAGCCGATCTCGGGCAGGGTCTTGTCGAGCGGCGCGGTCGCGGGATCGAACTCACCGAGGCCGGGCGCGCCTTTGCCGGGTCCACCCGCAAGGCCTTCGACACGCTTTTCGCCGCGGTCGAGGACATGATCGGCGATGATGCCCGCCGGCCTCTGAAGCTTGCCCTGACACCGGCCTTCGCGGAGAACTGGCTGATGCCTCGGCTGGGAGAGTTTTGGGCCAGACATCCCGAGATCGAGCTTGAACTGGTGCCAAGCTTGCGGCTGGAGGATTTGCGTGCCGGACGCTTTGACATGGCAATCCGCTATGGTGAGGGCAACTGGCCGGGCTTGGACAGCGTGCACCTCGCTTCTGCTGAATACACGGTGGTGGCGCGGCCGGAAGTTGCCCGTGCCCATGCGGTCCGCGACATTGCCGACCTAAGAAAGCTCTCCTGGCTGTTCGAGTCCGGCCGCCAGGAGCACCGACTCTGGGCGGACGCACGCGGCATCGACTTCGACGCCGAGCACTACCGGCACTACCCGACCAACTCGCTGGTGCTCTCTGCGCTTCGTGCGGGACAGGGGGTCTCCTTGCAAGCCCGTGCCCTGATCCAACGCGACCTCGACGCGGGTATTCTTACCGAAATGTATTCGGAGCCGCGTGGCGCACTGGGGTATTACGTCGTCACCCATTCAATGCCGCGCCCGCTGGCGCGAACGTTCATAGCTTGGCTCGTGGAGGAGGCTTGAGGACGCAGCCTCCCGGGACGACTACCAGCTTCCGCCGCCACCGCCACCGCCGCCGCCGCCCGAGGAGCCTCCACCCGAGGAGCCGCTGGAACTGCCGCTGCTGCTCGGCCGCGTCGCGGCGGTGCTGAGCGTGCTGCTGAGCCCCGAGGCCAGACCGCCGGCGGCGCGGGAGAGATCGGGCAGTCCCCGGCTGTCGCGCGAGCGGTACCAGCGCCGCTGGCGCTGCACGGCGGCTTCCTGGGCCGCGGCGCTGGCGCTGGCGGTGAAGCGCGCGCTCCATTCCTTCTCCACCCCCAGCGCCATGGCGTAGGGCAGGTGGTGCTCGAACAACTCCACCGTCATTTCCGGCTCGGCCGTCAGCATGTTGAGGCGGTCCTTCTCGGCCACCGTGAGGTAGAGCAGGTAGCCCTCGATCCGGTCCAGCATGTCGCGGCCTAGGCGCGTCGGCGCCTTCAGCAGGAACCAGAACAGTGTCAGGTTGGCGAGGTGGGCGATGACCAGCAGCGCCAGCGGCAGCCCGAAGATGTCCCAGGTGAAGTAGAGAGCGGCGAGACCGGGCACCATGAAGGGGAGGATGAAGGCCAGCATGATGACCGCGCCCCAGGACAGCTTCGTCTCGCCGCGCAGCACCGCGGCCAGGTCCCAGACGATCTGCCGGGCGATGAGCACTACGGGGATGGAGAAGACGAGGCCGAAGACACCGCCCAGGCCGATGAAGGGCAGCAGGTCCAGGCTGCCGGCCTGGATCAGCAGGCCGCCGACCGCGCTGGCCACCGCCAGCAGCACGCCCAGGAACCAGAACCCCATGTTGTGGCGGAAGTAGACCTTGTCGTACTCGCGGCCCAGCACATCGCCGATGCGCTTGACCGCCGTACCGATCGCCGCCGTGTACTTGGGCCTGATGACCGTGCTTTCCTGGTCGCCGGGGAACATCGCCTCCATGACCGCCGCCTCTCCGGGCGGCAGCGTCTCGGCCGAGCTCTTCTCCGGCTTCCGGGTCACGGTGTAGGTGCTGCCCTTCTCGTCGATGGTCAGCCGCCCCTTGATGGCGAGGCTGGTCAAGGCGACGGTGAAGGCCTTGGTCTTGCCGAAGGCCTCGCCCTTGGCGGCGGCCCAGACGTAGCCGGTGGCCGCCGGCGAGAGGCCGTCGGGGGCCTCGAACAGCGGGATGATGACACCGGCCTCCGGATCGCGGCCCACCCGGTTCCACTGGAGCAGGAAATAGAAGAAGACGGCGACGAGTCCGAGGAAGGCGACCAGCGGGCCGAGGTTGTCGAGCAGGCCGCGGCTCAGCTTTCCGCCAAAGCTCGGCTCCGCCACGTAGCCCTTGGGAAAGGCCACCGCGACCGTCAGGCCTTCACCGGGCGCCAAGGTACGGGTGGTGGCGAAGAAGACCGCGCCCGCGGGCGTCACCTCTTCGATGTAGTCCTTGCCGTCGTCGCCGGCATAGCCGGTATAGCCGGCGGTCTGCCGGGCCACGGCGCCCGGCGGCAGGTGAATGGTTGCCTCGGCGCGGTCGATGGGATGCGCCCAGTCGTTGCCGGTGACGTTCCAATAGACCTCGTCGCGGTTGCTGTGGAAGAACAGTTGCCGGTCGGTGCGGTAGACAATGCGGTAGTGGTGGACGCCTTCTCGCAGCAGCAGGTTCTCGCGCCCGATGCGCAGGCGCACGCCGGCGGGCCCCTCGATCAGGACATAGGGCTCGGCCGCGCCGTTCTTGGTCACCTCCAGCACCTCGAAGCCGACCGTGTCGCGCAGCCCCAGGAAGCCGCTGTAGGTGGTGGGGAAGTCGCGGTAGATGCCGTGCTTCTGACTGCCGGGCGTGACCAGGAAGTCGATTTCCTCGGTCACCAGGAAGTCGCCGCTTTCCTCCACCACGATGTCGGCCGCGAAACGCGGGATGCGGTCCGGGTTTTCCTCCTGGGCGCCGGCGGGTGGCGCCAGGCAGGCCCCGAGAAGGCTTAGGGCCGAAAGGCTCAGCAGCAGGGCGATGAGGGGGAGATGCCGTTGGAGGCGCATGAGAAATCTCCGGGCCGGGCGGCTACCAGCTGCCGCCGCCGCCGCCGCCACCGCCGCCGCCCGAGGAGCCGCCGCCGGAAGACGAGCTCTTGCTGGGTGGGGTCGAGGCGCTGGACAGCGTGCGGCTGAGCCCGCCGGCCAGGGCCGGGGCCATGCTGGCGAAGCTGCGGTGGCCGGTCCTGGAGCGGTACCAGCGGCGGCCGCTTTCGGCGGCCTGCTGGACCGCGGCGCTGGCGTTCTCGGTGAAGCGGCGGGTCCACGGCTCCTCGACGCCCAGCGCCATGGCGTAGGGCAGGTGATGCTCGAAGAGGTCCAGGGTCATCTCCGGCTCCGCGGTCAGCATGTTGAGCCGGTCGGCCTCGGCGACAGAGAGGTAGAGGCGGTAGCCTTCGATCTCGTCACGCAGGACACGACCCAGGCGGGTGGGGGCCTTCATGAGGAACCAGAACAGCACGGCGAGGAAAATGTAGAGGCCCACCAGCAGCGCCATCAGCAGGCCGAACTCCTGGAAGATCAGGTAGACCGATCCCAGGGCCGGGATGAAGAAGGGCAGGATGAAGACGCTGCCGAAGATCGTGCCGGCCAGGTTCTTGGTGTCGCCGCTCAGGGCCGCCGCCCACAGCGGCGCCAGTTTGTAGGCGATCAGCGCGGCGGGCGTGGTGAAACCGCCGATGAAGACGATGCCGAAGGCGACCATGAAGAGGAACTCGATATCGCCGAACTGCAGGGTCAGCGCCGCGGCGATGCCGGCCAGGGCGAGCGCCACGCCGCCCAGCCAGATCCAGGTGTTGTGGCGGAAGTAGGCTTTGGCGTGTTCGCGCTTCAGGGCCGCCATCACCTTGTCGGCGGCGGCACCGATCTTGGAATCGTAGGCACGCTCAATCTCCACCCTCTCGTTGCCCAGCGGGAAGAGCCGCGACAGCGCGGCCGCCTCGCCGCCCGGCAGGCGCGCGGCGGTCTGTCCCTCCGCCTGGGGCCGGCCTTCCAGGATGTAGGTCTTGCCGTCCTCTTCGATGGTCAGCCGCCCCTTGATGGCCAGGCTGGTCAGCGCGACGGTGAATGCCTGGGCGGTCGGCAGGGTGGTGCCGCGGCAGCGCGCCCAGACGTAGCCCGTACCCGCCGGGGAGAGGCCGCGCGGCGCCTCGAAGCGCGGCACGATGACGCCGCCCTCGGGGTCGCGGCCGACGGCGCGCCATTGCAGGAAAAAGTAGACGAAGACCGCCAGCAGGCCGATGCCGCCGACCAGCAGGCCGAGGTTGTCGTGCAGAGCGGCGGCCAGGCGGTCGCCGCTGCCCGGTTCCGGCACGAAGCCCTTGGGGAAGGCGACGACGATGGTCAGGCCCTCGCCGGGCTGCAGCGTCCGCGAGGTGGCGAAGGTGACGGCGCCGTCGCCGCTGCGGCCCTCGGTGGCTTCCCGGCCATCCTCGCCGGCGTAGCCGGTGAAGGCCTTGGTGTCGACCACCGGCGCGCCGGCCGGTGGATAGACCGTCGCCTCGGCGCGGTCGATGGGGTGGGCCCAGTCGTTGCCGGTGACGTTCCAATAGACCTCGTCGGCCTCCGCGTCGAAGAAGATCTGGCGGCTGGTGCGGTAGGTCAGGCTGTAGCGGTGGGTGCCCTCGCCGATCAGCACGTCGGCGGCGCCGATGCGGATGCGTATGCCGGCGCCGGCCTGCTGCACGATATAGGGCTCCGCCCGGCCGTTGCGCGTCACCCCCAGCAGCTCGAAGCCGACTCTTGTGTTGAGCCCCAGGGCGTCGCGGTAGGTGGTGGGGAAGTCGCGGTAGATGCCGTGCTTCTCGCTGCCGGGCATGACCAGGAAATCGATTTCCTCGGTCACCGTCAGATCGCCGTTGTCCTCCACCACGATGGTGGCGGCGAAGCGCGGGATGCGGTCGTTGTCCTCCTGGGCGGTGGCCGGCGCGGCCAGGAGCAGCAGGGCGAGCAGCGCGCCGAGCGCGCGCCGCAGGCAGAGGCCGGTCATGTGCCGCCCTCCCCGAAGCGGACCTCCGGCAGCGCGCGGTCGGCGGCGCTGTCCACCTCATAATACTCGGCCTCCATGAAGCCGAAGCGCTGGGCGACGAGGTTGCTGGGGAAGGACCCGATCAGGGTGTTGAGGTTGCGCACCGAGCCGTTGTAGTAGCGCCGGGCCATCTGGATATGGTTCTCGATGTCGCTCAACTCTTCCTGCAGGGCCAGATAGTTGTTGGAGGCCTTCAGGTCAGGGTAGTTCTCGGCCACGGCGAAGAGATGCCCCAGGGCGCCGCCGAGGCGCGATTCCACCGCGGCGCGGGCACCGGCCGGGGCGTTCCCGGCGGCCAGGGCCTGGCCGCGCAACTCGGTCAGTTCTTCCAGGGTGCGGCGCTCGTGGCTGGTATAGGCCTTCACCGTCTCCACCAGGTTGGGGATCAGGTTGGAGCGCCGCTTGAGCTGGACGTCGATACCGCTCCAGCCCTCTTCGGTCTGCTGCTTGCGGGCGACCAGGCGGTTGTAGATCAGTACCGCCCAGATCAGCGCCAGCACGGCAAGCCCGACAAGGGCGCCGATTACGGTTCCAAGTGGCATCGGGTTCTCCCACCCCTGAAGTAAACGCCCGGACCTGCGGGCAAGCGTCCGCGGACCGGCCTTTGCCGGTCGTCTCTGGGTAGTCGCCGGGACGGCGGGGAAGGTTCAATCATGGTTCCGCCCGCTCCACCCGCTCCGCCTTGCGGTAGGCGAGGATGCGATCCCAGCACCAGTCCGGCGTCCAGGACATGATGACCAGCAGGTCGCCTGCTTCCGCCAGATCCAGGCCCCTGTCGACGGCGTCCCTGTAGTACTCGACCATGGGCGCGTTCTCCGGCGCCACCCCGCGCGCCACCAGGGCGGCGTGAAGGCGCCTGGTGATCTCGGCGGCGGGGATGCCGCGCACATCCTCGAAGATGTCTGTGCTCTCGCTTGAGCGTGAGCAGACGAAGGTGTCGAACTTGCCGGCGATGATGTCGGCGACCCTTTCGATGTGGCGGGCGTGGCGGTTGCCGATGCCGGTCAGCACGGCGATGCGCCGTCCCGTTACGTCCATGGCGCCGAGAGCTTCGCAGAGCGCGGCGACGCCGTCGGGGTTGTGGGCGCGGTCGAAGACCACCTTGAAGGGGTGGCCTTCGTAGATGTTGAGGCGGCCGGGGTTGCAGGCGTTGTCGCTTGCGAAGCCGGTCAGGGCCTTGGCGATGCCCTCCCGCGACAGTCCCAGACCGTGAGCCAGTCCGATGGCGGCCATCGCATTCTGGATGTTGTGCTTCGCCGCACCGCCCAAGGTGGCCGGAATCTCCTTGACCTTCATGACGGGCTCGCTGGCCTCGCTGGAGTGCAGCAGGATGAGTTGATCGCCGGCTTGGCCATCCAGGCTGATTGCCGCCCCGCCCCTGGCCAAGTGGTCTCGCAATGCTTGGTTCAGGGGCTTCATGGAAACCAGGCAAACCTGCGCCGGCGCCTTGAGGTCCGCCAGGGCCAGGCAGCGCGGGTCGTCGGCGTTGAGCACCGCGAGCCTGCACGCCGCCTCGATGACGCGGCCCTTGATTCTCGCCAGATCCTCCAAGCTCTCGATGCCGTCGGCGCCGACGTGGTCGTCGGCGATGTTGAGGACAGCGCCCACGTCGCACCAGTCGAAGGCCATGCCGCCCTTCACGATGCCGCCGCGCGACGTCTCCAGGACGGCGGCCTCCACCGAGGGGTCGCGCAGCAGCACCTGGGCGCCGCTCATGCCGGCCACGTCGCCTTTCGCGACCATCTGGCCGTCGATGGTGACGCCATCCGTGGTCACCGCGCCGATGCAGCCGACGCCGATCTCGGCGCCGGCCCGGCGCAGGATGTGGGCCGTCATGCGCGTGGTCGTGGTCTTGCCGTTGGTGCCGGTGACCGCGGCGATGGGGATGCGGCCGTTGCTCCGGCCGGGAAACAGCCGGTCGACGATCGGCCCCACGACGTCGCGCGCCACGCCCGAGGCCTGGGCCGCGACCAGATGCGGGCGCAGGCCGGGGGAATAGTTGATTTCGCAGATGGCGCCGCCGGCGACGCGGTAGGAGCGCGAGATGTCGGGCGTCAGGAAGTCGACCCCCGCCACGTCCAGCCCGGAAACGCGCGCCGCGCGCTCCAGCATCAGGCGGTTGTCGGGGTGGATGCGGTCGGTCACGTCGATCGCGGTGCCGCCGGTGGAGATATTGGCGGTACCGCGCAGCGTGACCACCTCGCCCTTGGGCGGCACGCTGTCGCTGCTGTAGCCGCGCTTCTCCAGCATCCGCAGGGCTTCGCGGTCCAGTTCCAGGCGGTTCATCAGACGGTTGAAGCCGGTGCCGCGCTGCGGGTCCTCGTTCACCTCCGCCAGCAGCTCGGCGATGGTCCGCTGCCCGTCGCCGGTCACGGCGCCGGGGACGCGCCGCGCGGCGGCGACGATGCGGCCGCCGACCACCAGGACCCTGTGATCGAAGCCGGCAATGTAGCTCTCGACAACCACTTCGGGATGGTTCTGGCGGGCGACGACAAAGGCCTCGGCGACGGCCTGGTCGCCTTCGAGCTGCACGCTGACACCCTTGCCCTTGCCTCCGCGCGCCGGCTTCACGACGACGGGATAGCCCAGAGTCCTGGCCGCGCGCACGGCCGTTTCCTTGTCCTGCACGGCGATCTGCCGGGGGACCGGCAGAAGCACCTGCGAGAAGATGCGGTTGGTGGTGGCCTTGTCGCTTTGGAACAGCGCGGCGGTGTTGGAGACCCTGTCGGTGACGGTCTCGCGGGTCCGCTGCAGGAAGCGGCCCTGGCCGAACTGCACCACACGCAGCTTGCGGTCGGCGACGAACCAGGGGATGTCGCGGCGCTGCGCTTCCTCGATCAGAGCCAGCGCCGTCTGATCCAACTGGGTTCTCTCCGCGGCCTTCCGGAAGTTGCTCAGCACCGTCCCGCCGTCGATCGGCTCCTGGTACTGGTGGGCGGGCCGCATTTCCGGCGGCAGCAGGCTCAGCGCGATGATCACGCCGCCCTTGCCGGCCAGCACGCCGATCTCGGGGTCGTCGTAGTGGAAGAAAATGTCCTGAACCTCGGCACCGTTATCCTGGCCGCCGTCTTCTTGCCTTGCCGGGCGCCGGCGCAGGGCGGCGGGCTTCGGCGCTCCGCCGGGGCGGCGCTGCAGTTCGGTGGCGATGCGCCCGGCGACATAGGCCAGCGGCAGGCCCGGCGGGCGGCGCAACTCGGCGATGAAGCCGCCGGGTTCCTCGGTGATGCTGGGGTGCTCGGCCAGGCCCGGCAGCAGCTTCAGCAGCGCCTTGGTGGGTTCGGGCGAGACGCTGTCGTCGGGCCAGCTCTGCGGTCCTTCGATGGTCACTCGGATGTGGACCAGCGGAATCGCCGCAATCTCGTTCGGGCCCGCATAGGCGCGGGCCTTGGTTATTCTCATGTCCGCTATTCGCTGTTTCCCCGCCTCGGGGCAGCATAGCGGCAGGGAACAGGCCCGACCAAGCGCAATTGGGGGCGCCTCCCCGGCCGGATAGGGGCAGGCCGCGCCCGCCCGCCGCCGCCTGCCGGGGCATTTCCGCCGTGGCGGCGGCGGGGAATTGCCTTAAGGTAACGCCCGGTTTCCCTTGGCGCGGTCGCCCATCGGTCTAGGTTTCTCTACCGGTGCAGTCATGTTTGCATAGTCGAAGGGGGATGTTGCCGATGCGGCGGTTCTTTTCAGCTCTGATCTTCGTGTCTGCCTTGCTGCCGGCGGGACCGGCCGGCGCCCAGACCCCGCTGCAGCTCGGCGACGAGCCGCTGCCTGACGTTCCGCCGCAGAACCGCAGCGGCCTGCCGGTCGACCTGGAACTGGTGCTGTTGGCGGACTCCACGGGCTCCATCGACGACCGGGAGATCTTTTTCCAGCGCCGGGGCTATGCCGACGCCATCCTGCATCCCGATATCCTCTCGGCCATTTCCCTGGGCCATGAGCGCAAGATCGCCATCACCTACGTGGAATGGGGCGATGCCTCCTCGCAGGAGGTGGTGGTGCCCTGGACCATCATCGACGGCCAGGGCGCGGCGGCCAACTTCGCCGAAGCATTGATGGAGACGCCGCGCCGCGCTTTCGGACGCAATGCCATCGGCTCGGCCATCTTCTACGCCCACTTGACGATCGAGAGTAACAACATCAACGGTTTCCGCCGGGTGATCGACATTTCCGGCGACTCGGCCAATTCCTGGGGCGGGGTCCCGCTGGAGGCGGCGCGCCAGGCCGCCATCGCCGCCGACATCGTCATCAACGGCCTCGCCATCCTGTGCCGCGACTGCAGCGGCCGTCCGGTCTTCTACGACCTGGAGGAGGCCTACGAGCGCGACATCATCGGCGGGCCGGCCGCTTTCGTGGTCACCGCCGACGACATGGAGTCCTTCGCCGACGCGGTGCGTAAGAAGCTGCTGCTGGAGATCGCGGCCGTGCCCGACGAGCGGACCTTCCGCCAGCGCCTGGCCCAGGCCCGTGGCGGGGCCGCGCCACAGCGGGCCATCGACTGAGTCCGTCTATTCTATCGTCACCCTTGGGCTTGACCCGAGGGTCCAGGGCGGCCATTCGTGCGCCTGCCCTGGATGCTCGGATCAAGTCCGAGCATGACAGCCGTGTGGTTGCGGAGGTCCAGCTCAGGGCGTCAGCGGCACTTGCTCGCCGTGCTCGGCGATCATGCGGTCGATCTCGGCCAGGGCGAAGGCGGCGAGCTGGCGCTGGGCGGCCTGGGCTTCGGGGTCGTCGTCCTCCAGGTCGCCGATGACCAGGATGTTCTCGTCGTTAAGGCGGTTGGCCGGGTCGGTGTAGTTGAAGCTGCCGGCGATGATCACCGCGCCGTCGATGACCATCAGCTTGTGATGCAGCTTGCCCAGGCCGTGCTTGCGCGAGGCGAGGAAGGCCTCGCCGCCGCCGTCGGCCACCATGCGGGTCGCCGCCCAGTCGCGGTTGCCCTGGCCGGCGTCGAAGATGCCGCGGATGCGCAGTCCGCCCTTGGCCATGGCCACCAGGGCGTCGTCGATGCCGGAGGACTGGGCGAAGGTGAAGATGGCGAAATCGACGCGGTCCTTTGCCTTCAGGATCTGCTTCATGATCTCCATCTCCGGCGCGTGGTCCGGCGCGAAGAGGGCGCGTACGGTGATGCCGGCGACGCGGTTGTTGCGCGGCGAGGGTTCGTGGCGGTTGCGGACCTTGCCGAAGGTGCCCTGCCAGATCTCCGCGAACTCGGCGTCGTACTCGTTGCAGACCCACTGGTCGTGCACGATGACGACGTGGTTCAGGTTCTTCTTGCTGGCATGGCTGCCCACGCCCGTCGGCGTGAAGTTGGTGGAGCCGGTCAGCAGCGCCCGGCCCGGCTTGCCGCTGTCGCGCACGATGAACTTCTGATGGAAGATGTCGGGGTTATAGTCGGTGCGCGCGTCGATGTTGGCGCGCAGCATGGCGGCGAAAAGGTTGCGGTTCTCCTCGTCTTCCCCGCCTACCGCGAAGGGATCGGCGGGCGGGTTGCCGGCGCGCAGGTAGTCCTGCTCCAGCACCAGCCGCACCCGCACGCCGCGCTGCTTGGCGCGGATCAGGGCGGTGGCGATGGAGAGGGACTCGATCTCCTGCACCGCGACGTCCAGGCTGGTCTCCGCAGCGTCGATGAAGCCGACGATGACCTGCTCCAGGTCGTCGGGGGCGCCCAGGCTGGACGGCCCCATGTGCAGTTCCAGGCGTTCGTTCAGGATGAACGGCATGGCCTCTCCCCTCCTCTGCTGCCCCTTGGCACGATAATGTTACCGCAACGGCGGAAGCCCGCCGCACAAGTTTAAGGGCGAAGAGAGGGGGCAAAGGGGGTGCCCCGGCCCGCCAGGGCGGGTAGCATCCGGCCCGCCAGGGCGGGTAGCATCCAGTCCGCCAGGGCGGCTAGCATGCGTCCGGATGCGGCGGTTTTCCAGGAGAGAGGATTGATGAGACTGTGAGTGACAGCGTGAACGATTTCATTGCCGGCCTGCCGAAAGCCGAGCTGCACCTGCATATCGAGGGCTCGCTGGAGCCCGAGATGATGGTGGCCCTGGCCGCGCGCAACGGCGTGACCCTTCCCTATGCCGACGTCGAGGCGCTGCGCGCCGCCTACAGCTTCACCCGGCTGCAGGACTTTCTCGACCTCTATTACCAAGGTATGTCGGTGCTGCAGAACGAGCAGGACTTCTACGACCTGACCCTGGCCTACCTGCGCCGCGTGGCCGAGGACAACGTACGCCACGTGGAGATCTTCTTCGATCCCCAGGGCCATACCGACCGCGGCCTCGCCTTCGGGACGGTGTTCAACGGCATCGAGCGGGCGTTGAAAGACGGCGAGAAGGAACTGGGCATCACCTGGAAGATCATTCTCTGCTTCCTGCGCCACCTCCCCGCCGAGGCCGCCATGGCGACCCTGGAGCAGGCGCTGCCCTACAAGGACCGTATCGTCGGCGTCGGCCTCGATTCCTCGGAGAAGGGCCACCCGCCGATGAAGTTCAAGGCGGTCTTCGACCGGGCGCGGGCAGAAGGCTTCCTGACCGTCGCCCATGCCGGGGAGGAAGGTCCGCCCGACTACGTCTGGTCGGCGCTGAACGACCTGCATGTTTCGCGCATCGACCACGGCAACCGCGCCCTGGAGGATCCCGAGTTGGTGGAAGAGCTGGCCAGGCGCAGGATGCCGCTGACCGTCTGCCCGCTCTCCAACCTGCGCCTGCGCGTGGTCGAGGACATGACGGCCCACCCCCTGAAGATGATGCTGGACCGCGGCCTCTTCGTCACCGTGAACTCCGACGACCCGGCCTACTTCGGCGGCTACATGAACGACAACTACGCCGCCGTGCGCCAGGCTCTGGGCCTCAGCGAGGAAGAACTGGCGCTGATCGCCCGCAACTCCTTCGAGGCCTCCTTCCTGGACGACGCAACCAAGGCGAAGTACGTGGCGGAGGTCGAGAGTTATTCAGCGAAGGCGAATTGAAAGTAGGTGAAGATGCCAGTCGCGGCTGACTTCAGATACTTTTCTCACGGCGCATCACTTCACGGAACATGTGCAGCATATTCTGGGTGGGTGGCTCAGCCGACTTGTCGAAGCCAATGCCGTCGGGAGCAAGGGCGTGCATGAGATCGGTAATGGTCACGTTCTCCAGCAGCTTTCCGGTTTCCTGCGAATCTGCAGCAACGAGGTACAGCGCCTGTGCGCGAGCGCGATAGAATCCTTGGAGACGTTGTAGATAGCGATAGCGATTGACCACAATCTGAACTAGGTAAATCAAGAGGGCCACCACGGCGATACGCGTTGCGATTCGGCTTGCCCATCGCAGTTCGTCCGCGTCCGTAAGAGCTTTGGCGAGCTGTGTCGCTCCTGCCTCAACCTTTTCAAGAGTATCCTTCTGCCGATCAACAGCTCTGTCCGTATCGGCGTGGAGACTATCGATGCGTTTCTCGGAGTCGCTGTTGCTCAGCCATGCGGCCAGCGTGTCGTTTGCCTTGTTGAGGAGCGCCGCAGTCCCCGGCGGATACAGTCGTCCCTCTTGGGACAGATCATCTGCCATCTGACGTAGCGTTATTTGGATTCCTTCGGGAGAGTCGGTTTGGGAACCCTCACGCAGCCGATCTATCCAGAGGGCATCGCTACCGGGAGGCGCCCAACGCCCACGCCAAATTTCGGTCAAGGATGAAGCATAGATAGCGCCATCGTGCGCCACAGCTAGGTTCAATCCGAAATAAACGTCGATTGGGGAAACGGATTCCACAAAACCTGTTGTCCAGTCTTGTCCGTTTTTCGAACTGATAATGGATGAACTTACCTTATTAGCGCCAATGGCGGCACTGGTACCAATAGCGACCAGCGTTTCTGAGGGTGTGATTGCCACCGAGCTAATCTGCCCCCTGAGGGGGCGGCCGTCGTTGTCAGTGAGATGAAGAACGGTAGTCCAGACGCGACCGTCCTCCGACCGGAAGAACTTGATATCGGTTTTTTCTCCAGTGCCTTTGTCACTGAGCGCAATTAGGGAGCCATCCGGCGCTTCCACCAAAGCGGTCATCCACCCCTTGAGACGGCTGCCATTGGCATCGACCGGAGAAACTGGAGTCCATGAATGTCCATCTTCTGATTGCAGCGTTAGCATCCAATCGACACCGTCGATCTTTTCAGTGCCTACCGCGATTAAGGGTGCGATCGAAGTAGACTTGATCTCGCTGATCCAGCCTGTGATCGGCTCTCCGTTACCACGTTGGACGGCTAGAGAAGCCCACTCCTCGCCGTTTTCGGAGCGAAGAACCGCAATGGATCGGCCTTCATCATTTCCGAAAGTACCTCCAATAATCAGCGCATCGTCGGGGGCTTGGGCAATTCTCCTTGGAACTACATTCAGCCTCTCGCCCTCTGTGGTCGTAGGCCGGATGATTGACCAATCGCGACTGTTGTCTGAGCGCAGGATTACCAAATGCGAATTGGTCCTTGCGGAGGCACTCCTGAGCGAGCTGCGATTAGTTGATCCTAGAGCTTTGTCACTGCCAATCTCGGCGCCGACGGCGAAAATCCTGCCGTCGCGCATCTCAAGTATGTCGTACAGCGCTCCGTCTGGTGTCTCACCGGATCCTTTGGTGATGTCGATAGGTGAGAAGGATTCGCCGTCAGCTGATCGCAATAAGTATATATTGCCCTGGCCGAGAAAGTTGATTCCGGGACCTGCTACCAGCAGCGACCCGTTGGAAATAACCTCCAATGTGCCAATGCTTGAGCGCAGCGAGGTGCTATGGACCGGTTCCCAGACGGACATGGGAGCCCTTAGGGCAGTGGAAGCTTCTTCGAGCATCCGGAGCGAATTTTGGGAGAGCTGGCTCAGCTTGTTGCGGACGGCTTGTAGATCTGTCGCAAGAGTATCGCGTTGAGCTGTCGATTCAGCTACCTGGGATATGAGTCGCTGGACTGCGGCCCTTACGCCTTGGAGCTTCTCAACGGCAGGTGATCCGCTGAAGGTCCTGCTGGCCCAGAAATCGATCTGCCCAATCAGGGGCGGCAGCACCAGTAGCAGCGCCAGGCCGATCATGACGATGAGGACAATGAGGCGGAACTGGCGTGATGCCTCGGTGCCGAGCGATTCGGCCCGTTGTTCGCACCACTTGGCGATTTCCCTCACGCCTGGGAGTGGGCCAGTCACTTGCTGAGCAAGAGCCATTGAGAGCCTCAAGTTCTCCCGAGAATGCCCGCATAGGAAGTATTGTGCCGTTTACCTAACAATGCAAAGTAATCGAAGGCGCTTTGGTGTTAGTCGGTGCCTCGTTTGAGGAACCGTGAAGACGCGACAGGGGAAGCAAGAATTGGATGGAATGAGAATTCGGCCGGAAACCGCCGGGCGCTGCTCCCAAGGAGGGAAAAGCGAGCGCCCGGCGGCTCCGGCCGAAGGTTGCCGGTCCCCCCGGTGTCTTGAGGGGGGGTCGCAGGGGTCCGGGAGGACCGGCGGGATGCTTCGGTGTTTGTCGCAGACCCTTCGAGGCGGCGGCTTCGCCGCCTCCTCAGGATGAGGTGTCGGGGTGGGCCTCACCCTGAGGAGCCTGCGGCAGCAGGCGTCTCGAAGCATGGGCCGCGAGACGCCCGAACTTCACTCACTCCGCGGCGGCCGCGGCGTCGCCCTTGAACTCGACGCCCAGGGCCTTGGCGACGCCGGCGCCGTAGGCCGGGTCGGCGCGGTGGAAGTGCACCAACTGGCGCTGGACGATCTCCTCGGGCACGCCCTGCATGGCCGCGGCGATGTTGCTGAACAGGCGCTGCTGCTGTCCGGCATCCATCAGGCGGAAGAGGTTGCCCGGCTGGGTGTAGTCGTCGTTGCCGTCGCGGTGGTTATAGCGCTCGGCATCGCCGGAGATCTTCAGCGGCGGCTCGGCGTAGCTCTCGTCCTGCTTCGGGCCGTCAAAGGAGTTCGGCTCGTAGTAGGCGTCCGGGGTGGGGTTGTTGGCGAAGAAGCGCATCGGCCCGTCCTTGTGGTAGTGGCGGACCGGGCACTTCGGCGCGTTGACCGGCAGGGCCTCGTAGTGGGTGCCCAGGCGGTAGCGGTGCGCGTCGGCGTAGGAGAAGATGCGCGCCTGCAGCATCTTGTCCGGCGAGAAGCCGATGCCCGGCACGACGTTGGAGGGCGAGAAGGCGGCCTGCTCGATCTCCGCGAAGTAGTTGTCCGGGTTGCGGTTCAGCTCCATGACGCCGACCTCGATCAGCGGGTAGTCGCCGTGCGGCCACACCTTGGTCAGGTCGAAGGGGTTGTAGGGCGTCTTCCCGGCCTCGGTCTCCGGCATGACCTGCACGTAGACCATCCACTGCGGGAAGTCGCCGTTCTCGATGGAGGAATAGAGATCCTCCTGGGTCGACTCGCGGGTTCTGCCGACGATTTCTTCGGCCTCCGCATTGGTCCAGTGCTTGTGGCCCTGCCGGGTCTTGAAGTGGAACTTCACCCAGAAGCGCTCGCCGTCCTTGTTGATGAAGGAGTAGGTGTGCGAGCCGTAGCCGTTCATGTGGCGCACGGTCTGCGGCAGGCCGCGGTCGGACATCAGGATGGTCACCTGGTGCAGGCTCTCCGGCGACAGCGACCAGAAGTCCCACATGGCCGTGGCCGAGCGCAGGTTGGTGCGCGGATGGCGCTTCTGGGTGTGGATGAAGTCCGGGAATTTGTAGGGATCGCGGATGAAGAAGACCGGCGTGTTGTTGCCGACCAGGTCCCAGTTGCCTTCCTCGGTGTAGAACTTCAGGGCGAAGCCGCGCACGTCGCGCTCGGCGTCCGCCGCGCCCTGCTCGCCGGCCACGGTGGAGAAGCGGGCGATCATCTTCGTCGCCTTGCCGATCTGCGAGAAGATCCCGGCGCGGGTGTATTTCGTGATGTCCTGGGTCACCGTGAAGGTGCCGAAAGCGCCCCAGCCCTTGGCGTGGACCGTGCGCTCGGGGATGCGCTCGCGGTTCTGGTGCGCCAGCTTCTCGATCAGCTGATAGTCCTGCATCAGGACCGGGCCGCGCGGCCCGGCGGTCATCGAATTCTGGTTGTCGGAGATCGGCGCGCCTGCCGAGGTCGTCAGGGTCTTCTTGTCAGCCATCGAAGTCCTCCTTGGGGGTGGGATCGAAGTCGGGGGCGGCTGCCGCGCCGGTCCCGTTTTTTTCATTTGGAATTTTTCTAATTTAAATTGGAGTGGAGGATGCGTAAAATCGATTGTTTCAATCATATTGATCGGCAATATCTATTATGTGGTCCTATCAGCCAAGGGAGCCTTCGGAGGATGAACCTGCGTGACCTGCGCTACGTGGTGGCGGTGGCCGAGGAGCGGCATTTCGGCCGCGCCGCCGAGCGCTGCCACGTCAGCCAGCCGACCCTCAGCGGCCAGCTCCGCAAGCTGGAGGAAAGCCTCGGCGTCACCCTCTTCGAGCGCAGCAGCCGCTCGGTGGCGGTGACGCCGCTGGGCGCTCAGATCGTCGCCCACGCCCGCCTGGCGCTGGAACAGGCGGCACGCATCGAGGAAATCGCCCGCGCCCGGCGCGACCCTATGGCGGGGCCTCTGCGCCTGGGCGTCATCCCCACGGTCAGTCCCTACCTCATGCCCCTGGTGCTGGGGCCGCTGAAGCAGCGCTGCCCGGCGCTGACGCCGGTGCTGGTGGAGGAGATGACCGCGGGCCTGCTGGAGCGTCTCGCGGCGCACGAGATCGACGCGGCGGTGCTGGCGACCGCGCCCGATGCCCCGGAGCTGACCTCCATCCCGCTGTTCGACGAACCTTTCTGGGTCGCCTATCCGAAGGGCCACCCCTTGGATGCCCTGGCCGAAATCGCCGAGGCCGACCTGGCCGAGGTCGACCTGCTGCTGCTGACAGACGGCCACTGCCTGCGCGACCAGGTGCTGAAGGTCTGTACCCGCCCGGGCAAGGAAAGCGGCCCCAAGGCCGAGGGGCGCTTCGCCGACCTGCGCGCCTCCAGCCTGGAGACCCTGTTGAACATGGTGGCCGCGGGCTTCGGCTGCACCCTGGTGCCGGCCCTGGCGGTCGAGCGTCCGCACCCCGGCATCGTGGCGCGGCCCCTGAAGCTGGCGACGGCGGCCCGCCCGGTCGCGCTCTGGTACCGCCGCTCCTTTCCACAGCCGCGCCTTGTGGAGGCCCTGGCCGAGGTCATCTTTACCGTGCTGCCAGACACGGTCGAGCCGCCTCCGCTAGCGGCCGGGACTACGGTCTAATAAACAATCCACGTGCATTCGCTGTGTAGTTCTGGAAGACTTTCGTAGGCATCCGATTGTCTGCTTTCCACGCGAAAGGACGCGCACCGCCGTGGACGAGGGTGAGAGGCTGGGGGAAGTTCTCGCAGCGGTCGAAGATTCGAACCTGCCGCCCCTGACGCTGCAACGCTTCCAGCCGGAGGAGGAGAGCGAAGCCCTTTCGGACTTCGCGGCCATCGTAGATCTTTGGCGCGAACGGCGCGGCGGCGCGGCCGTGCCCGACTGGAACGACATGGACTTCTCGGATTTCCGCGGCTGGCACGCACAGCTTATGCTCAGCAAGTTCGAAACCGACGAGCCTGACCCGACTTTCCGCCTGGCCGGCGAGAGGGTGACGGAGCTGCTGGGGTTTCCGATGCAGAACCACCGTTTCAGCGAACTGGCGCCGCGCTTCTATGCCCTGCAGTTCCGCGACCATTTCCGCGAGATACGGAACGAAGGGCTGATCGGTCTCACGTCCGGCAAGCTGCCGGCCAAGGGGCGCGCCCACATCTTCCTGCGCATCCTCGAACTCCCCTTTCGTGACGGCGGCGACAAGGTGGAGCGCATCCTCCACGTCCTCTCCAAGGCCGTGGCCTAGCCGCGATCGCCGAAGACCGGGACCCCGCGGTCCACCCCGTCCTCTCCCTCGCGAGCGCGGCGGTGCGGGATCGAAGCCCCCGTCTCCCCCGAACCCTTCCGAAGTCAACGTCGCGCCCGCCGGCCGCGTCCATCTTGGAAATCGAAGAAGTCGCCGGCCGGCGATTCGAACGGCACGCAGAGGTAGTACAGCCATGCCGTGTATTCGCTATTGTAATTCTTGCCGCGACTAACGATCTTCAATCTCTATTAACGCTTGTATGTTGAAATTTTCCTGCACCACCAGAAGCTTAGAGGGAAATCGGCCTTTGCCGACAAAAGCGCAGTTGGCCCAGGAGCTTGAGAGGCTCCGGCGGCGCGTGGAGGAGGTTGAGCAGCTTGCAACCGAGCGCTCCCAGGCCGATGCCGCATTGCGCGAGAGCGAGGCCCGCCTGCGCGACTTCGCCGCCGCCGCCTCCGACTGGTTCTGGGAGATGGACGCGGACCTGCGCTTCTCCTTCATGTCCGACCGGCTGCGCGAGGTCACCGGCGTCGATCCGGAAAGCACCCTCGGCAAGACCCGCCAGGAAATCGGCGCCGGCGACACCGATCGCGACAAGTGGGAAGCCCATCTCGAGGATCTGAAGGCGCATCGCGCCTTTCGCGACTTTCGCTACGTCTACGTCAGCGACGCGGGCGACCGGCAGTATTGGTCGATCAGCGGGGTGCCGCTGTTCGACGACGACGGCGCCTTCCTCGGCTACCGCGGCACCGGGCGCAACCTGACCGAAGAATACCGTGCCCGCCGCATGGCCTTCGAGGCGCAGGATCTGCTGTTGCAGGCGATCGAGCATTTTTCCTCGGCGGTGGCGCTGTTCGACAGCGAGGACCGCCTGCTGCTGTTCAACGACAGCTACGTCGATATCTTCGGCCAGGCGGCATCCTCCATCGGCCCCGGCATGACCTTCGAGGAGCTGGCGCGGCTGCAGGTCAAGAACGGGATGATCCCCGCCGCCGCGGGCCGCGAGGAAGCGTGGATCGCCGAGCGCGTCAGCCGGCATCGCAACCCGGTCGAAGAATTCGAGATGGAACGCGTCGACGGGCGCTGGTTCCGCCTGCGCGAGGAGCGCACCGGCAACGGCGGCATCTTTCTGACCGCCACCGACGTCAGCGAAACCAAGATCATCGAGCGGACCGAGCGCGAACTCCGCGATCGCCTGCGCGCCGTCATCGACCACCTGCCCGCCGGTCTGGTGCTGAAGGACCAGAACGGTGTCTATCTGCTGGCCAACCAGCAGTTCGGGGAGCTCTACGGCCTGCGAAGCAGCGACATCATCGGCCAGTGCGCCCACGACCACTTCCCGGCCGCGGAGGCCGATGTGACCAACGCCCAGGATCGCACGGTGCTGCGCACCGGCATTCCCATGGAAGCGGAGATGGAGGTGACGCGGCGCGACGGGGGCAAGGTCTTCTCCATGATCACCCGTTTTCCGGTGCTGGACTCCTCGGGGCACGCCATCGGCATCGGCGGCATCCACATGAACATCAGCGAGATCAAGGAGAAGGAGCAGCAGTTGCGCGTCGCCCGCGACGAGGCCGAACGCGCCAACCACGCCAAGTCGGCCTTCCTCGCGAACATGAGCCACGAGCTGCGCACCCCCTTGAACGCCATCATCGGCTTCTCGGAGATCATGGAGCAGGGCCTCTTCGGCCCTCTCGGCAGTCCGCAGTACCGCGGGTATGCCGAGGACATCCGCCGCAGCGCCAGTCACCTGCTGTCCATCATCAGCGACATCCTCGATCTCTCCAAGATCGAGGCCGGGCGCATGGAACTGCATGAGGAACTCTTCGACGTCGCTTCGGTGGTGCAGTCCTGCCAGACCATCGTGAAGGAATCCGCCGCCAACGCCGGCCTGACGCTGCGCACCCTGCTGCCCGACGACCTGCCCTCGCTCTATGCCGACAAGCGCTCGGTGCGCCAGATCCTGCTCAACCTGCTGTCCAACGCCATCAAGTTCACGCCCAGGGGCGGCGGGGTCGTTGTCGAGGCGCGGCGGGAACCGGGCGGCCAGCTGGCGCTCGTCGTGCGCGACACCGGCATCGGCATGTCGGCCGACGACATCGAGATCGTGGTGCAGCCCTTCGGCCAGGTGGAAAGCGCTCACACGCGCAGTCACGACGGTACCGGCCTGGGCCTGCCGATCACCCGGTCGCTGGCCGAGATGCACGGCGGCTCCATGGCCATCGAGAGCGAGGTGGGCCGGGGGTCGTCGATCACCGTGCGCTTCCCCGCCGAGCGCGTGGGCGTGGAAAGCCTCTATCCGGCCGCTCCGGGCCGCAGGACGGCCTGAGCGCCCTGTTGCCGGCCCCCTAGAGCGGCCAGAACACCAGGATGACCGGCACCGCCACGGCGATGACCAGGATTTCCAGCGGCAGCCCCATGCGCCAGTAGTCGCCGAAGCGGTAGCCGCCGGGTCCCAGGATGAGGGCGTTGTTCTGGTGGCCGATGGGCGTCAGGAAGGCGCAGGAAGCCGCCACGGCGACGGCCATGAGGAAGGGGTCGGGGTCGACCCCCAGGCGCTGGGCGATGGTGGCGGCGATGGGCGCCATGACCACGGCGGTGGCCGCGTTGTTCAGGATGTCGGACAGGGTCATGGTCACCACCATGACGATGACCAGCACCGCCGCGGCCGGCAGGCCGGCGGTCAGGGTCAGCACCGCGTCGGCGACCAGCGACGTGGCGCCGGTGGTCTGCAGCGCACCGCCCACGGGAATCAGCGCGCCCAGCAGCACGATCACCGACCAGTCGATGCCGTCGTAGAGTTCGCGCACGTTCATCAGGTCCGTGGCCACCAGCGCCACGATGGCGATGCCGAAGGCGATGTGGATCGGCAGCAGGCCAAAGCTGGCGGCGGCGACGGCGGCGGCGAAGATGGCGATCACGGCCGGGCCCTTGCCGCGCTTGCCGAAATGCAGTTCGCGCTCGGCCAGCGGCAGGAAGCCGAAGGCCGGCACCAGGTCGGCCAGTTGCTCTCCCTCGCCGTGCAGCAGCAGCACGTCGCCGGGACGGATGCGGAAGGAGCGCAGGCGCCCGTGGAAGGGCTGGCCCTGGCGCGAGACGCCCAGCAGGGTGACGCCGCGGCGGGCGAAGAGCCGCAGCGAGCCGGCCAGGCGGCCGTCCAGGCGCGAGCCCGGCGCCACCACGACTTCCATCAGGGTGGCGTCGGAGGATTTTTCCCGCGGCTCCACGCCGGAGGCCTCGCCGCCGATCTCCAGGCCCAGCTTACTGACGAACTTGTCGATTTCCTCCGGCGCCGCCTCGATCTTCAGGATATCGCCGGCGCGCAGCTGCTTGCGCGTCGCCGGGGGATAGGCGCGGTCGCCGCGGATCTGGTCCATGATCACCGCGTCGATGTCCTCGGTCATCTCGTCGATCTCGCGCAGCGTCTTGCCGATGTTGGGGTTGTCTTCCGGCACCGTCGCTTCGGTCACGTATTTCTCGATGTCGAAAAGCTCGTCCTTGGCGCGCGCGCCGGCGCGCTGCGGCACCAGACGCCAGCCGATCAGGGCGACGAAGACCACCCCGGCCAGGGCGATGGCCAGGCCGACGGGGGTGTAGTCGAACATGTGGAAGGGGTCGCCGGTCAGTTCGCCGCGGTAGCTGGCGACGATGATGTTGGGCGGCGTGCCGATCAGCGTGATGAGGCCGCCCAGCATGGAGCCGAAGGACAGAGGCATGAGCAGCAGACTGGGCGAGCGGGCCGCCTTGCGCGCCGATTCGATGGCCATGGGCATGAGGATGCCCAGCGCGCCGACGTTGTTCATCACCGCCGACATGGCCGCCGCCAGCCCGGCGAGAGCGCCGACATGGGTCGTGGTGTTGTCCGCGGCCGGGCGCACGATCCGGGTCAGACGGTCGATGGCCCCGGTGCCCGAGAGCACGCGGCTCAGCACCAGCACGGCGGCGACGGTGATGGTGGCCGGATGCGCGAAGCCGTTGAAAGCCTCCCCGGACGGCACCAGGCCCAGGGCCACGCAGGCCATCAGGCTGGCGAAGGCCACCACGTCGTAGCGCCAGCGGCCCCAGACCAGCAGGCCGAAAAGCGCCAGCAGGATCGCGAAGAGCAGGGCCTGGTCGCCGGTCATACCTTCCGGGGTGATGGTTTGCGGGGTCACGGCGCGGTTCGGCTCCCTGGAGGTGGCTGCCGCGGCGCCCGCGTCTGCCCGGCCCCGCGGATTCGGATACCCGATTGTGTCATCGCCGCTGCGCTGCCGCAAAATCATATGCGGGGGGACGCCCGGCGGCCCTGGCCGCCCGGAGGGCGTCGCGCGCCGCGGGTCGTCCGGTTATGCTTAACGCAACCTTAACGCCGGCCTTTCACGCTGTCTCACAACGCCGTGAGAGGCCTTTTGCCACGCTGCGGAGTATGCCTATCTGTGCTTTGAGCGCAAAGGACAGCAGGCGCGACAGCTTAGGAAACAGCATGTCCAAGACCATAGAGGCCGATATCTGTGTCATCGGCGCCGGCTCCGGCGGACTGTCGGTGGCGGCCGGCGCGTCCCAGATGGGCGCACGGGTGGTGCTGGTCGAAAAGGGCAAAATGGGCGGCGACTGCCTGAACTACGGCTGCGTCCCCTCCAAGGCGCTGATCGCCGCGGCCGCGGCGGCCGACAAGGTGCGCCATGCCGGCCGCTTCGGCGTCAACGGCCATGAACCGGCGGTCGACTTTCCGGCGGTGCGCGATCATCTGCGCAGCGTCATCGCCGCCATCGCGCCGCACGATTCGGTCGAACGCTTCGAGGGCCTGGGCGTCACCGTCATCCAGGCGGCCGCCCGCTTCACCGGCGCGCGCGAGCTGCAGGCCGGTGAGGCCCGGGTGAAGGCCAAGCGCTTCGTCGTCGCCACCGGCTCCACCGCCGCGGTGCCGCCGATCCCCGGCCTGGAAGGCGTGCACTACCTGACCAACGAGACCGTCTTCGAGCTGGCCGAGCGGCCCGAGCATCTCATCGTCATCGGCGGCGGTCCGATCGGGGCCGAACTGGCCCAGGCGCAGCGCCGTCTCGGTGCGCGCGTCTCGCTGCTGGAGATGGACCGGGTCCTGGCCAAGGACGATCCGGAGATCACCGCGGTTGCCCGCCGCCGCCTGGAAGAGGACGGCGTCGAGATTCACGAGGGCGTCGCCGTGAAGGAAGTGATGCCGGAAGGCAACGGCATCGCCGTGGTCCTGCAGAAAGACGGCGCCGAGACCCGGCTTGCCGGCTCCCACCTGCTCGTCGCCGCCGGCCGCAAGGCCAACGTCGACGGCCTGGGCCTGGAAGCGGCTGGCGTTGCCTACACGTCCCGCGGCATCGAGGTGGACAGGCGCCTGCGCAGCAGCAACAAGCGCATTTTCGCGGTCGGCGACGTGGCCCTGGTCGAGGGGCTCGGCGTCTATCAGTTCACTCACGTCGCCGGCTATCACGCCGGCATCGTCATCCGCAATGCGCTGTTCCGCCTTCCGGCCAAGGTCGACTACAAGGCCCTGCCCCGGGTCATCTATACCGATCCGGAGATCGCCCACGTCGGTCTCACAGAAGCCGAGGCGCGGGAGATTCATGGCGGCAAGGTGCGGGTTCTGACCTCGCCCTTCGCCGAGAACGATCGCGCCCGCGCCGAACGCGCCACAGAGGGACTGGTGAAAGTGGTGGTCGGCGCGCGCGGCCGTATCCTCGGCGCCTCCATCGTCGGCCTGCACGCCGGCGAACTGCTGCAGCCCTGGGTGCTGGCCATAGACGGGGGCCTCAAGATCGGCGCGCTCGCCGGCATGATCGCGCCCTATCCCACGCTGGGCGAGGCGAACAAGCGCGCGGCCGGCAGCTACTACACCCCCAGCCTGTTCGGCGAGCGCACGAAGAAGATCGTGCGCTTCCTGCTGCGCTTCGGCTGAGCGGCAAGTGAAAGGTCGGGCATGAGCAATTCAAACCGGACGGAGACGATGCCGGGTGGCGGCAGCAGAGGCAGGTCCGCCCTCAGACGCCTGCTGCCGCTGGCCGTCCTGGCGGCGGCCTTCGCCGTGGCGCTGGGCTTTCAGGAACACTTCAGCATCGAGGTGCTGCGCGAACATCGCGGCCTGCTGAACGCCTTCGTGGCCGACAACGCCGCCGCCGCCGCCCTGGCCTTCATGACGCTCTATGCCGCGACCACCCTGCTTTCGCTGCCGGTGGGCGCGGTGCTGACCGTCGCCGGCGGTTTTCTCTTTGGCGTCGCCTTGGGCACCCTCTACGTGGTGGTGGGGGCCACCCTGGGCGCCACGGCCCTCTTCATCGTCGCGCGCAGCACGCTGGGCGGCCTGCTGCGGGCCAAGGCCGGGCCTTTCCTGCAGCGCATGGAAGCGGGCTTCCGTGAAAACGCCCTCAGCTACATGCTGGTGCTGCGCCTGATCCCGCTCTTTCCGTTCTTTATCGTCAACCTCGTTCCGGCTTTTCTCGGCGTCTCCCTGCGCATCTACGTCGTCGGCACCTTCATCGGCATCATTCCCGGCACCCTGGTCTTCATTCTGGCCGGCGCCGGGCTGGGCTCGGTCTTCGATCAGGGCGGCGCCTTCACGGTGGAGAACGTGCTGACGCCGCAGATCATCGCCGGCCTTGTCGGCCTGTCGCTGCTCTCGCTGCTGCCGGTGGTCTACAAGCACGTCAAGGCGCGCCGTTCGGCCGCCTGATCTTTTGCGCCTCTTTGATCCGGCGTTCAGGCTTGATATATCTGAATGATCGAGCGGGCCCCCGCTTCAGAGATCTTGAGGCTTGCCCCAATCCGACAGCCCCGGACCTCGCGGCGGCGCGACTCCGTTTCAGCGAGACTTCAGGGGAGAAGCGTCATGTCGCCAGCACCGACTCCGGCAGCCAATGCCTCGATAGCGAAGGACCCCACGGCCAGGGCCTCCGTGGCCAAGGCTTCGCCGAAGCGGCGCGGCCTCCGGGCCGCGCTGCCGGATCTTGCGCTGCCGGGTCTTGCACTGCCGGGTCTTGCGCTACTGGCCCTGGCCGCTGCACTGGCCGTGGGCCAGGCCGCCGCGCAGGACATCCGCTTTTTCCGCATCGGCACCGGCTCCACCGCCGGCACCTACTTTCCCGTCGGCGGGCTAATCGCCAGCGCCATCTCCAGCCCGCCGGGCAGCCGCGACTGCGAGCGCGGCGGAAGCTGCGGCGTGCCGGGGCTGGTGGCGGTCGCCCAGTCGACCCGCGGTTCGGTCGACAACGTGCGTCAGATCCAGGAAGGCACTCTCGAATCCGGCTTCAGCCAGTCCGACGTGGCCTATTGGGCCTACTACGGCGACGAGCTGTTCCTGGACGGCGGGCCGCTGACCTCGCTGCGCGCCCTTGCCAACCTCTACCCGGAAACCATTCACCTCGTGGTGCGCAGCGACTCCGGCATCGGCAGCGTGGCCGACCTGAAAGGCAAGAAGATCTCCCTCGACCGGCCGGGCTCGGGCACGCGCGTCGACGCCTTGCTGGTGCTGCGCGCCTGGGGATTGGAGGCCAAGGATCTGGAGGTCTTCTCGCTGGCCTCCGGCGCCGCCGCCGACGCCCTGCGCGAGGCCGAGATCGACGGCTTCTTCTTCGTCGCCGGCACGCCGGCGGCCGCGGTCCTGGAGCTGGCGGAGGAGGCGCTGGTCGACCTGGTGCCGCTCACCGGGCCGGAGGCCGACAAGCTGCTGGGCGACCGGCCCTTCTTCGGCCGGCAGACCGTTCCGGTCGGCACCTATCCCGGTATTCCTGCCGTCGAGACGCTCTCCGTCGGCGCTCAATGGATCGTCTCCGAGCAGGTGCCGGAGCAGGAGGTCTACGAGATCACCCGCGCCCTCTGGCACCCCAGCACGCGCCAGCTTCTGGACAAGGGCCACCCCAAGGGCCGCCAGATCTTGCTGGAGAAGGCGCTGGACGGCCTCGGCATTCCACTGCATCCCGGCGCCGCGCGCTACTACCGCGAGGCCGGCATGCTGCCCTAGAGCAGGTCAGGGCCGGCTGGACTCGCCAAAGGCGATCCACCGACCCCGTAAATCTGCTCTATACCTTTGACCTGGACCGGGGCGTAGGGCTCAGTCGAAGTCGATCACCCAGGGTTCTTCGGCCGCCGCGGCACTCCACTCCTGCATCCAGGGATGGGCGGTCACCGCCGCGCAGTAGGCCTCGCAGACCGCGTCCAGCGTCACGTCGTAGGTGCGAAAGCGCGTCACCACCGGGGCGTAGAAGGCATCGGCGATGCAGAAGTCCCCGAAGAGAAAGTCTCCGCCGCCGCCGAAGTTTGCGCGGCAGTCCCGCCAGATATCGCAGATCCGGCCGATGTCGGCCTGCGTCTCGGCGCCGATCCTATGGCCGGGATGGTGCCTGCCGAGGTCCATGGGCAGGTCGCGGCGCAGGGCCGGGAAGCCGGAATGCATCTCCGCGGTGACGCTGCGCGCCACCTGCCGCGCCCTGGCCCCGGCGGGCCAGAGGCCCTTGTCCGGGAAGCGCTCGGCCAGGGTCTCGGCGATGGCGAGACTGTCCCAGATCGGCTCGTCGTCCGCGATCAGGGTGGGGACTTTCCCGGTCGGGCTGTGCTTCAGGATCTCCGCGCGGGTCTCGGGCCGGCGCAGCGGGATCACCACCTCGGTGACGTCGAGGCCCGCCTGGCGGACCGGTAGCCAGCCGCGCAGCGACCAGGAGGAGTAGGTCTTGTTGCCCAAGATCAGTTTGGGGATCAGGGTGTAGCCGGTCATCTTCCGTGCCTTTGTTCGTCTGCGCGCGTTGCCGTCCGCATCCTGCGGGTCGACAGGGCGGCAATTTAGCGCAAATATGCGCGCGCCGCGCAAGCCTGCCGTGGCGCCTGACCCCATGAGTTCCCCCCACCCAGGAGCCGACCCTTGGCCAGTACCGCTTATCTTGTTGCCGATGACGAAGCCCATGCCGATGAAGCTACGCCGATCGCCGCCGTCACGCGGGAGGCTTATGAGGACTGGCTGAAGGACCGGGAGGCGCCGCAGCGCAATTGGATCTCGGCCAGCGGCTTCCGCGCCCAGCCGGGCGCCTTCTGCCTGCTGCCCGGCGAAAACGGCGCGCTGGCGCAGGTGCTGCTGGTGATCGACGGCGAGGAGGCGATCTGGTCTTTCGCCGGCCTGCCCGCCGCCCTGCCGCCCGGGGTCTACCGGCTGGACCAGGGATTGAGGCCGGGGCTCGCCTCGCGGGCGGCGCTGGGCTGGGCGCTGGGCAGCTACAGCTTCACCCGCTACAAGGAAAACCCCCGCGAGTACCCGTGCCTGGTCTGGCCCAAGTCGGCCGACCGGGACCAGGTCAGCCACACCGCCGAGGCCATCGGCCTGGTGCGCGATCTGGTCAACACGCCGGCCGCCGACATGGGCCCGGCACAGCTCGCCGAGGCCGCGCGCGAACTGGCCAAGCGGCACCGCGGCAAGTGCACGGTGCTGGTCGGCGACACCTTGCTGAAGCGCAACTACCCGGCGATCCATGCGGTGGGCAGGGCCGCCGCCGAGGAACCGCGCCTCATCGACCTGCGCTGGGGCACGAAGGGCCCCAAGGTGACGCTGGTCGGCAAGGGCGTCTGCTTCGACTCCGGCGGCCTGGACCTGAAGCCCGCCGCGGGCATGAAGCTGATGAAGAAGGACATGGGCGGTGCCGCCCATGTGCTGGGCCTGGCGTCGCTGATCATGGCCGAGAAGCTGCCGCTGCGCCTGCGGGTGCTGGTGCCGGCGGTGGAGAATGCCGTCTCCGGCAACGCCTTCCGGCCGCTGGACGTGCTGCAGACCCGCAAGGGCCTGACCGTCGAAGTGGGCAACACCGATGCCGAAGGGCGTCTCATTCTCTGCGATGCCCTGGCGGAGGCCGACGGCGAGAAGCCCGATCTGCTGATCGATTTCGCGACCCTGACCGGCGCTGCGCGCGTGGCGCTCGGCCCCGACCTGCCGGCCTTGTTCAGCAACGACGACAAGCTGGCCGGGCTGATCCTGCGCCACAGCGCGGCCGAGGGCGATCCGGTCTGGCGTCTGCCGCTGTTCAAGGGTTATCGCCCTGGATTGGAGAGCAAGGTCGCCGACCTGAACAACATTTCCAACAGCCCTTATGGCGGCGCCATCACCGCCGCCTTGTTCCTGGAGAACTTCGTCAGTCCGGGCACCCCTTGGGCGCACATCGATATCATGGCCTGGAACATCGCAACGCGGCCGGGCCGCCCGGAAGGCGGCGAGGCCATGGGCCTGCGCGCCGTCTACGCCGCCATCGTCGAGCTGACACGGCGCAGCAGCAAAAAAGGCTGAGCGTCGCCGCGATCCGTCCTACTTCGGCAGGGGCCCTACTGCTCGA
Source organism: Pelagibius sp. CAU 1746 (assembly GCF_039839785.1). Lineage (NCBI taxonomy): Bacteria > Pseudomonadati > Pseudomonadota > Alphaproteobacteria > Rhodospirillales > Rhodovibrionaceae > Pelagibius > Pelagibius sp. CAU 1746. The sequence continues at coordinate 394,037 of NZ_JBDOQT010000001.1, read as the reverse complement.
GACACTGGGGGTCGCCGCAGGCCGCCTGGCAGTTCCGCATGACCCGCTCCTGGTCCATGAGGCTGCAGGCGAAGGTCTTGGCGAAGTCGATCGCGGCGACGCGGCACATCTCCGTGCGGTAGGGCACGGGGATGCTCGACGAACGGCTGGTTTCCGGGCAGGTGATGGTGGCGTTGAAGGTGTTCAGCGCACCGCCGCCTGAAGAGCCCTGGGATGAACCGCCGCTGCTGCTGCCGCCACTGCTCGACCGGGCGGCGGTGGCGTAGCGCTCCTGCAGGTTGGCGAGGGCGTTGGGGCCGTTGCCGTTGAACACGTCGGAGACCAGGGCGCCACCGATCTCCATCTGCGCCGCGCTGGGGATATCCGCGGTGGCGATCACCGCGGCGCCGTCGGTGTAGGCGGTGAGTCCCTGTGCTTTGTGGTCTTGCCAGTGGCCCAAGCGCGCCCCGTAGCTGAAGATCTCGTCCCAGGTCTTTTTGAACTGGGTCGCGCCGAAACCGTTCAGCCTGTCGCCGCGGAACGCGCCGATAACGGTCACTAGGCGCGCTTCCGGCGGGTCGGATACCTTCAGGCCGAAGCCGTGCATCGCCGCGTCGCTGCGGATGTCGCCTTAGTAGAACCAGCGGCTGCCAGACGAGGTCGACCTGTTTCGTCAGCGCGCGGTTGCAGGGCATCATGTAGATCAGCCGGTCGGCGGCGCTCGATCCGCCCTCCGGCGTCTCCACAAAAAGCGAAACCACCCCGTGCTTGGCGACGCAGAGAAAGTGGTCCCCGTCGCTGGCCGAGGCGCCGGGCAGGATGGCGGAGGGATAGAAGTGATCGATCACCTCCACCTCGCCGTTGCCGCAGGTGTAGTGGATGCGCACCCCGCCGAGCGCCAGCGGCTCCTTGCCGGTATTGACGACGGTCCAGGTGACGATGACGGCTTCCTGCAGCTTGGAAAAGCGGGGCTTGGCGGATACGCCCCCGGGCCAGTCGCCGGCGAAGCCGGGTAGCGGCGCAAGCCGGAAACCCAAGACAGGCAGAACAGGTAAGCGACCAGAGAAAGACAAAGAACAGACGACCCGGCCCCCGAGAAGGGGCGAATACAATCATGGTCACAGATTTGGTTTAAGGGTTGAGGGCCGGGACTGGGGGAAAGCCGGCCGGCGGGCTTGCGCCCGCAGGATGGCTCCGGCAGAATTCATTTCGTTTCTGAAACGACAACGAGAGCCCTCATGGCCTCCGCCCCAACGCCGCCCGGCGGTTCCGCCGCCGGTCCGTCCTCCGCGCCCTCGCTGCAGCCCAGCCAGGCTTTGGCGCTGTGGCATACGGTGCTGGTCACGGGGCTCAACCGCGCGCTGCCGGACCTTACCACGCGCCAGTTCGCGCTGTTCCTCCAGGTCTACCTCGCACCGCAGCCGCACACCGTGCGCGGCCTGGCCAAGACCCTCAATATGTCGAAGCCGGCGGTGACCCGTGCCGTCGACCGTCTGGAAAAGCTGGACTTCGTGCGCCGCAAGACCGACGAGCAGGACAAGCGCTCGGTGCTGGTTCAGCGGAGCGTCAAGGGCTCGGTCTTCCTGCGCGAGTTCGCCGACATGGCCTGCGTCGCGTCGCGGCGTCTCGGCGGCGCATGAGGCCCGCGTTGCGGGGCGGCCCGTTTCTCGCCGGGCACGACTGGATCGTCGCGCCGCAACACGCCGGGACCCTTGATTCCCGCAGGCCGGACCCTATCTGACGTTCAGGAGGACGACCTCCCCGATTTTCGGCAATTCATTCGGGACGGCCCGAGCATGGTGAGCATCATGTCTTGGGCTTTTTTGATTCTGGCCGGTTTCCTCGAAGTCGTCTGGGCGGTTGCGATGAAGGAATCGCGGGGCTTCACGCGCGCGACGCCGACGCTGATCATGCTAGGCGCGATGATCGGCTCCTTCGGCCTGCTTGCGCTGGCGATGCGCAGCCTGCCGCTCGGCACAGCCTACCTGATCTGGACCGGCATCGGCGCCGTCGGCGCCTTCGCGGCCGGTGTCTGGCTTCTCGGTGAAACGCTCACGATCCAGCGCGCCGTCGCGGCCCTGCTCATCGTGGCCGGCATGGTGACGATGAAGCTCTCGTAAGCGGCCCGGGCGCGGGCGGGGCCTCCGCCCGGCGGTCCTTCCGCCGGGACGAAGGGTCAGTAGCCCCGATTCATGTCGACCACGTGCTGCAACGCCTCGCCGGCCTCCAGGCGCTGGATGTTGGCGACCACGACGCGCACCGCGCTCTCCGGCACCGTCATGCTGGCGATGTGCGGTGTGATGACGACGCGGGGGTGCTCCCAGAAGGGGTGCTCCTCCGGCAGCGGCTCCTCGCGGAAGACGTCCAGGGTGGCGCCGCCGATCTGGCCGCTTTCCAGCGCCTCCAGCAGGTCTTCTTCCACCAGGTGGCCGCCGCGCCCGGCATTGATGACGGCGGCCCCGGCGGGCAGCTTGGCGAAGGTCTCGGCGTTCAGGATGCTCTCGGTCTCCGGCGTCAGCGGCAGCAGGCAGACCAGGATGTCGGTGCCGGCCAGGAACTCGTCGAAGCCGCCGATGCCGTGAAAGCAGGTGACGCCGCTGATCGTCTTGGGGCTGCGGCTCCAGCCGGCCAGCCGGAAGCCGAAAGGCTTCAGTTTCTCCAGCGCGTCGCGGCCCAGCACGCCGAGCCCCAGCACGCCCACCTGGCGCGCCTCCGCGGGCAGTTGCAGCAGCTCTTCCCAGACCTTCTCGCGGCGTTGCGCGGCGTAGTCCAGCATGAAGCGGTGGTGGCTCATCGCCGCCCAGACGACGTACTCCGACATGCCGGCGGTGAGCCCTGGCTCGACCATGCGCACCACCGGCACGCCTTGGGGCAGGTCCGGGTCGCTGGCCAGGTGATCGATACCGGCGCCGACGGAGAAGATGGCCTTCAGGTTGGGATAGTGCTTCAGCTCGCCCTCCGGCGGCTGCCACACCAGGGCGTAGTCGATCTCGGCCGGATCGCCTTCGTAGGGCCAGGTGTAGACCTTCAACTCGGGGAAGTTGGCGGCCAGAGCCTCGGCCCAGGCGGTGCCGCGGTCGATGTCGGTCTTGATGAGAAGTGCCACGGAAATCCTGTCGGCTGCAGAAGAAAACTCAGGTGGAGACGACGCCTTCGACGGCTTCCAGTTCGAAAGCCGCTTTCATCAGCGCCTGGGTGTAGGCTTCGGCGGGGGCGTCAAAAATCTGCTCGGCGCTGCCCTGTTCCACCACCCGGCCGTCGCGCATGACGATGACCTCGTCGGCCAGGGCGCGGACGACCTTCAGGTCGTGGCTGATGAACATATAGGCCAGGTTGTGGCGTTGCTGCAACTCGCGCAGCAGGTCGACGATCTGCGCCTGTACCGACATGTCGAGGGCGGAGGTCGGCTCGTCCAGCACCACGAAGCGCGGTTTCAGCACCATGGCGCGGGCGACGGCGATGCGCTGGCGCTGCCCGCCCGAGAATTCGTGGGGATAGCGATGGCGGCTTTCGGGGTCCAGGCCCACTTCCTCCAGGGCCTCGACGATCATCGCCTCGCGCTCCGCCTCGTCGGCGCCCATGTTGTGGACCTTCAGGCCCTCGGCGACGATCTGGCCGACCGAGAGGCGCGGACTGAGCGAGCCGTAAGGATCCTGAAAGACGATCTGCATGGAGCGGCGCAGCGGGCGCAGTTCTTTCGAGCCCAGCCCCTGGATGGTCCTGCCGTCGAACTGGATGGCGCCCTGGGACGACAGCAGGCGCAGCAGCGCCAAGCCCAGGGTGGTCTTGCCGGAGCCGCTTTCGCCGACCACGCCCACGGTGTGGCCCTGGCGCACGGTGACGGAAATGCCGTCGACGGCGCGCACGTAGTCGACGGTGCGCTTCAGCACGCCCTTCTTGATCGGGAAGTAGACCTTCACGTCCTCGCCCTGCATCACCACCGGCGCGTCGGGCGCCGCGCCGATCGGCCGGCCTTTGGGTTCGGCGGCCAGCAGGCGCTGGGTATAGGGATGCTGCGCGTGCTCGAAGATCTGTTTTTCGTCGCCCTGTTCGACGATCTCGCCCTGGGTCATGACGCAGACCTTGTCGGCCATCTTGCGCACGATGCCCAGGTCGTGGGTGATCAGCAGCAGGGCCATGCCGAGCTTCTGCTGCAGCTCCTTCAAGAGCTTCAGGATCTGCGCCTGGATGGTGACGTCCAGGGCCGTGGTCGGCTCGTCGGCGATCAGCAGGTCCGGCTCGTTGGCCAGCGCCATGGCGATCATCACGCGCTGGCGCTGGCCGCCGGAAAGTTCGTGCGGAAAAGCCGAGAGGCGCTTGACCGCGTCGGGAATGCCGACCAGCTTCAAGAGTTCCAGGGTCCGCGCCCGCGCCTGGTCCTTGGACATGCCCTTGTGCAGGAACAGCGTCTCGTTGATCTGCTTTTCCACCGTGTGCAGTGGATTGAGCGAGGTCATGGGTTCCTGGAAGATCATCGAGATCTGATCGCCGCGCACCTGGCGCAGCTCGCGGGGCGTCGCTCCCATCAGCTCGCGGCCCTTGAACCGGACCGAGCTGCCTTTGGTGTGGGTTGCGGCGGGATAGGGCAGCAGCTGCAGGATCGACAGCGCGGTCACCGACTTGCCGGAGCCGCTCTCGCCCACCAGGGCCACGGTTTCGCCGCGGGCAATGTCGAGGGACACGTTCTTGACCGCGGCGACCTTGCCTTGCTCGCCCCGGAAGTTGACCCCCAGGCTGGCGATCTGCAGCAAGGGGGTGCTGCTCTCCATAGCGGTCCCGGTCATCACTCCGCTCCCATCCGCGCCGGACGAGGCGCCTCCGGCGCGCGCGAGTCGCCGGTGCTGTCCTCGGGTGGCGGCGCGGCGAAGAGCTTGCGCGGATCAAAGGCGTCGCGCACCGCCTCGCCGATAAAGATCAGCAGCGACAGCATGAGGCCGATAACGAAGAAGCCGGTGAGGCCCAGCCAGGGCGCCTGGATGTTGGCCTTGCCCTGGGCCAGCAGGTCGCCGAGCGAAGCCGAGCCCGGTGGCAGGCCGATACCGAGGAAGTCGAGGGAGGTCAGCACGGTGACCGAGCCGGCCAGGGTGAAGGGCATGAAAGTGAGGGTGGCCACCATGGCGTTGGGCAGGACGTGGCGGAACATGATCAGTCCGTTGCCGAGCCCCAGCGCCCGCGCGGCGCGCACGTAGTCCAGGTTGCGGGTCTTGAGAAACTCGGCCCGCACCACGCCGACGAAACCGATCCAGGAGAACAGGAGAAGGACCAGCAGCAGCCACCAGAAGTTCGGCTCGATCACCGAGGCGATGATGATGAGGATGTAGAGCTGCGGCATGGAGGACCAGATTTCTATGAAGCGCTGGGCGAGCAGGTCGATCCAGCCGCCGTAGAATCCCTGGATGGCTCCGGCCGAGACGCCGATGAGCGCCGACACGATGGTCAGCGTGAAACCGAAAAGCACCGAGATGCGGAAGCCGTAGATGGTGCGGGCGACGACGTCGCGGGCCTGGTCGTCGGTGCCCAGCCAGTGGACGGCGTCGGGCGGTGTCGGCGCCGGGGCGGGCAGGTTCCAGGCCACGGTACGGTGGTCGAAGCGCACGACCGGCCACAGCATCCAGCCCTTTTGATCGATCAGGTCCTGGACGTAGGGATCGGTATAGTCGGCTTCCGTCGGCAAGGTGCCGCCGAAGGTGGTCTCGGGATAGAAACGGAGAATCGGCGAATGAAGCTCGCCGTCGTAGACCACCAGGAAAGGCTTGTCGTTGGCGATGACCTCGGCGAAGAGGGTCACGACAAAGAGGACCAGGAAGACCCAGAAGGACCAGTAGCCGCGGCGGTTGGCCTTGAAGTTGGCGAGGCGGCGGCGGTTGATCGGCGAAAGGCGGAAGGCGAGGGCCATGCTTCAGGTCTCCCGCGTCTCGAAGTCGATCCGCGGATCGATCAGGGTGTAGGTCAGGTCCGTGACAAGGCCCATGAGCAGCCCGAAGAGAGTGAAGAAGTAGAGCGTGCCCAGCACGATGGGATAGTCGCGGTTGAACACGGCCTCGAAGCCCAGCAGCCCGAGGCCGTCGAGCGAGAAGATCACCTCGATCAGGACGTTGCCGGTGAACAGCAGGCCGATAAGGACTGCCGGAAAGCCCGACACCACGATCAGCATGGCGTTGCGGAAGACATGTCCATAGAGGACCCTCCGCTCCGCCAGGCCCTTGGCCCGGGCGGTGACGACATACTGCTGACCGATCTGGTCGAGGAAGGAGTTCTTGGTCAGCATGGTGAGGCCGGCGAAGCCGCCGATCGACAAGGCCAGGATCGGCAGCACCAGGTGCCAGAGATAGTCCAGCACCTTCTCGTAGAGGGGCAGAGTTTCCCAGCCCACGGAGGTCAGACCGCTAAGCGGAAAGAGGTCGAAATAGACGCCGCCGGCAAAGACGACGAGCAGCAGCACGGCAAAGAGGAAGCCCGGTATGGCCGTGGCAACCACCACCACGGCGGAGGTCCAGATGTCGAAGCGCGAGCCGTCGCGCACGGCCTTGGCCACGCCCAGGGGAATGGCAACGAGGTAGATGATCAGGACCGACCAGAGTCCCAAAGAGATCGACACCGGCATCTTGCTCAGCATCAGCTCGACCACCGACTGGTCGCGGAAGAAGGAATCGCCGAAGTCGAAGACCAGGTAGTTGCGCATCATCAGGAAGAAGCGCTCGTGCATCGGCTTGTCGAGCCCGAACTGCTTCTCCAGGTCGGCGATGAAAGCCGGGTCGAGCCCCTGGGCGCCGCGGTAGGTGCCGCGCGGGCCTTCCCCCGTTACCTGGGCGCCGCCGCCGGTTTGAGCCGAGATCTCCGAGCTGCCGCTGCGGGTTACGCGTTCTGTGATGGCGGCGCCCTCGCCGGTCAGCTCGGCGATGATCTGTTCGACCGGACCGCCGGGCAGGAACTGCAGGATCACGAAGTTGATCAGCATGATCACGAAGAGGGTCGGCACCAGAAGCACCAGGCGGCGAACGATGTAAGCGATCATGACTCGATCACCGCGGTTGCCTCTTTCCGGCGGCGGCCGCTGACCTTGATTGCGAACCAGGTTGCCGCGATCAGCACCAGGAAGAACGACAGTCCCAGAAGCTTGCGGGCGTCGAAGTCCGCCGTCTGCTGGCCGTCGTCGTCGATGGAGGTGCCGCCGCCGGGCAGGGCCGTGGCCAGGGCCTGTGCCTTGGCCTCGTCGTACCACCAGAAGGCGGTGGAGGTGCCGTTCTTGGGCGGTTCGGGCGGATAGTCGAACTTGTCCCAGTAGAGGATGCGGTCGCTCTGCAGGTGCCAGGCCGGGATCACGTAGAAGCCCCAGAGCAAGGCCCGATCGAGCGCCCGGGTGCGGTAGATCAGCTCCTCGCGGCTCGGCGCCTGGATTACGAGCTCGATCAGTTCGTCGATGACCGGATCGGTGATGCCCGCGAGATTGCGCGAGCCCGGCGATTCGGCGGCGGTGCTCGACCAGAAATCGCGCTGCTCGTTGCCCGGCGAGTCCGACTGTCCCCAGCCCCTGGAAATCATGTCGAAGTCCTTGGAGCGATAGCGATTGATGTACTGCGAGGAGTCCACCAGCCGCACCTTCATGTCGATGCCGATACGCCTCAGGTTGCGCGCCATGGGCAGCACGATGCGCTGGAAGTCGGTGCTGACCAGCAGGAACTCGAAGGCGAAGGGGCGTCCGGAATCGACGTTACGCAGCACGCCTTCGTCGTCGACCTTCCAGCCCGCCTCTCCCAGCAGCTTCAGGGCCTTGACCAGGTTTTCGCGCGGCCAGCCGCTGCCGTCGGTAACGGGGACGGAAAAGACTTCGGTGAAGACCTCCTCCGGCAGTTTGCCGCGATAGGGCGATAGAATCTCGAGCTCGCGGCCCTCGGGGAGCCCTCTGGAAGCCAGCTCGGAGTTCTCGAAGTAACTGTTGTTGCGGGTGTACTGCCCGAAGAAGAGGGTCGGATTGGTCCACTCGAAATCGAAGGCGTAGCTCAACGCCTCGCGCACCTTGGGGTCCTTGAACAGGGTCCGGCGCGTATTGAAGATGAAGGCCTGCATCCCCGTAGGCCGCTGATGGGGAAAGGCGACCTTCTTCAGCCAGCCCTTGCGTACCGCCGGAATGTCGTAGTCCAGCGCCCAGGCCTTGGCTTGGGTTTCCTGGTGGTAGTCCAGCGCGCCGGATTTGAGCGCCTGACGGATCACCGTCGCGTCGCGGAAAAAGCTGGTCCGGATGCGGTGGAAATTGTCCTGGCCGCGGTTGACCGGCAGATCCCTTGCCCAATAGTCCTCGACCCTTTCCCGCACCACGAAGCGCCCCGGTTCCCATTCGACGATGCGATAGGGGCCGGAGGTCAGCGGCGGTTCCAGGGTGGTGCTTTCGAAGTCGCGGTCCTCCCAGTAGTGCTTGGGCAGGATCGGCAACTGACCGGCAATCAGCGGCAGTTCGCGGTTCTCCTTCTCCGCGAAGGTGAATTTCACGGACCGCTGCCCGACTTTTTCCGCGCGCTCGATCGATCCGTAGTAGAAGCGATAGAACGGCTGGCCCTTCTCCTTGAGCATCTGGAGGGAAAAGATCACGTCTTCCGGCGTGACGGGCTCGCCGTCGTGCCAGCGTGCCTCCGGCCTCAGATGGAAGATCACCCAGGAGCGGTCTTCCGGCCACTCCAGCGTTTCGCAAATCAGGCAGTATTCGGTGAAAGCTTCGTCGAAGCTGCCTATCAGCAGAGTGTCGCCTCCGGGGGAAACGGCCCTGCCTTTGGATATCCAAGGATTGAAGGAATCGAAGGTCCCTTCCGCGGCGGTGTGGATGGCGCCACCCTTGGGCGCGTCCGGGTTCACGTAGTCGAAGTGCTGGAAGTCCGCCGGATATTTCGGCTCGCCGTGCATGGCGATGGCGTGGGATCTGTAGACCTTCTGTTCCTGGGCCGGTTCCTGGGCGGCGGCCGGGGCGGCGGCCCAGGGAGCGGCAAGGATCGCCGACAGCGCCGTGGCGACGGCGCAGCTCGCAAGGATTTGGCGCAAAGGCGGCATCACTTCCAATAGCTGGACCCTGTTCGTCCCCGACTTGGTTACGGCCCGGGTTTCCCCCGGTGTCACGTTCGGGATTCTTGCCCCAATTCTAGACGGAACTGGCGGGCGAATCCGCAGATAACAAGCCTCCTCGCTGAGAAGTTATGGCGAATCAGGCGCTTTGCAGCAAGGAAATCGCTTGGTCGTGGCAGCGCCGGTCGCCGGCGCAGAGCACCCGCCCGTCGGTTTCCAGGCTGGTCGGGCGGCCCTGCCAGTCGGTCATGATGCCGCCGGCGCCGGTGATGATGGGGGCGTGGGCCAGGTGGTCGTAGGGCGCCAGGTCCGCCTCGACGACGATGTCGCTGAAACCGCTGGCCAGCAGGCCGTAGTTGAAGCAGTCGCCGCCGTAGAGGGTCAGCTTGGCGGCCCGGCGCAGGCGGTCGAAGGCCGGGGCGTCGGCGCCCGCGAACATCTCGGGCGCGGTGGCCAGCACCGTGGCCGAGCCAAGGCCGGCGCAGGGGCGCACCCGGGCCTCCCGCGCGCCCTTGCGGTCGGTGAAGGTGGTGGCGTGGCCGCTGGCGCCCAGCCAGCGCTCCTCCAGGATCGGCATGTCGATGAGGCCCAGGATCGGCCGGCCGCCCTGCAGCAGGGCGACGAGGCAACCGAAGAGGGGGTTGCCGGTGATGAAGCGCTTGGTGCCGTCGATGGGGTCCAGCACCCAGACGAACTCGGCCTGCGGGTTCTCGACGCCGAACTCCTCGCCGTGGATGCCGTGGTCCGGGTGGGCGGCGGCGATGAGCTCGCGCATCGCCGTCTCGGCCTCGCGGTCGGCCCGGGTTACCGGGCTTTCGTCGGCCTTGTCCTCGACCGGCAGATCTTCACGGAAGTGACGTTGGGCGACGGCACGCGCGGCCACGGCCAAACGGCCGGCGAGATCCAGGAATTCCTCGGGGCAATGCTGGGCGCTCACCGGGGTCGCCGCGCTCGCAAGGAGCTGCGCGCTCCTCGTCCTACTCGGGCAGCGGGGCCGGATTGCCGCTCAGGGTGCGCAGCCAGGCCACGAGATCGGCCCGGTCGCCCGCTTTCTTCAGGCCGGCGAAGGACATCTTGGTGCCCGGGGCGAAGTCCTTCGGCTTGGCCAGGAAGGCGTTCAGGTGCTCGTAGGTCCAGGTCTCGCCCGACATCCCGGCCAGGTCGTCGGAATAGCCGAAGCCCTCATGCGTGCCGATCGGCCGGTTCACCAGGTCGTAGAGGTTCGGGCCCACCTTGTTGGGGCCGCCTTCGTCGAAGGAATGGCAGGCGGTGCACTTCTTGGCCACCTTCTCGCCGGCGGCCGGATCGGCGGCGGCCAGCAGCGGAACGATGGGCTCCAGGCTCGGGCCTTCGTCGGCCGGCGCGGCTTCGGCGGGGCCGCCCTCGCTGACCGCGACCACGTAGGAATTCTCTTCCAGCTCCACTTGGGGGTGGTAGAGCAATTCGGCCACGAAGCCGGAGAGCATGGCGACAACGCCGGCCGTCAGGACGGCGGCGGCGATCTTATTCGATTCCAACGACGAAGCCATTGATAAGCCCTTGCATCCCTTCTGAACTGCGCCGGACAATAGCGGCGCGAGACTGCGCTTTCAATAGTCCCTCCGGCTGGCCCCTGCAAGGCCCAGGATCGGAGTTGCGCCGGCGGGTCCGCTTCGCAAAACCGGCGGTTTCTTGCTTCGCGGCGCGAAAAGTCGGTTTCTTTTCCCGCTTTCCCGGCCCTAAGCTGCGCCGGCCGGCCCCCGCAGGCGTCAACCGCCGCGGCCAGCGGTCCGGCGCCCGAACCACTTGCTCCTTCTTTGTCCTGTTCCGAAGCTGCCGATGACCGCTGTCCCGCAAGACCCCAAGACCCTCCCAACGAACCCGATCGTCATGATTCCGGCGCGTCTCGCCTCGACGCGGCTGCCCGACAAACCCCTGGCCGACATCGGCGGCGCGCCCATGATCGTCCATGTCTGGCGCCGGGCCATGGAGGCGGACGTGGGCCCGGTGGTGGTGGCCTGCGCCGAGGAGGCCATCGCCGAGGCGGTGAGCGCCGCCGGCGGGCGGGCGGTGTTGACCGATCCGGCCCACGCCAGCGGCTCCGACCGCATCTTCGAGGCCCTGCGGCAAGTCGATCCCGAAGGCCGCCACGACGCGGTGGTCAACCTGCAGGGCGACCTGCCGACCCTGGACCCGGCGCTGGTGCGAGCGGTGCTGCGGCCCCTGGCCGAGGGGCCGGCGGACGTCGCCACCCTGGTGGTGGAGATCACGGAACCCGAGGAGCGCAGCAATCCCAACGTAGTGAAAGCGGCGGTCAGCTTCGCGGAGGGTGCCGCAAGCGCCCGGGCGCTCTACTTCAGCCGCTGCCCGGTGCCCTGGGACGGCGGCGACGCCGGCCTGCCGCTCTACCACCACATCGGCATCTACGCTTACCGGCGCCCGGCGCTGGAACGCTTCGTCGCCCTGCCGCCCTCGCCGTTGGAGCTGCGCGAGAAGCTGGAGCAGCTGCGCGCCCTGGAGGCGGGGATGCGCATCGACGCGGCCCGCGTTGACACCCTTCCCCTGGGTGTCGATACTCCCGCCGACCTGGAGCGGGCGCGGGCCTTGCTGGCGACCGCTTAGGGTCTGTTTTCCTTGAATTTTCCGGGATGCCCGCAGGCATCCGCCGGATCCGCGACAGAGAAGGCCGCACCCTATGTCAGAGGCCACCAAGCAGGCGGCGTCAGAGAACGTCATTGCCTTTCAGGGCGTCCCCGGCGCCTATTCCGACATGGCCTGCCGGGCCGCCATGCCCGAGATGACCACCCTGCCCTGCGCCTCCTTCGAGGATACCTTCGCGGCCGTGACCTCCGGGCGCGCGCGCTATGCCATGATCCCGATCGAGAACTCCAGCGCCGGGCGCGTGGCGGACATCCACCACCTGCTGCCGGGCTCGGGCCTCCATATCATCGGCGAGCACTTCCAGAAGGTCGAGCACCAGCTCCTGGCGCCCCAGGGCGCCACCATGGACAGCATCGAGACGGTGCACAGCCATGTGCAGGCGCTTTCCCAGTGCCGCGAATACACCCGCCGCCAGGGGATGAAGCCGGTGGTTCACGCCGACACCGCCGGCGCCGCCAAGGAAGTGGCCGAACTGGGCGACCCGAGCCGCGCGGCCGTCGCCTCGGCCCTGGCCGGGGAGATCTACGGCCTGCAGGTGCTGGACGCCAACGTCCAGGACATCCCGCACAACACCACGCGCTTCATCATCATGTCGAAGGAGCCGATCGACCCGCCCCACGACGGCACGCCGGTGATCACCACCTTCGTGTTTCGCGTGCGCTCGGTGCCGGCGGCGCTCTACAAGGCGCTGGGCGGCTTCGCCACCAACGGAGTCAACATCACCAAGCTGGAAAGCTACATCATCGACGGCAGCTTCACGGTGGCTCAGTTCTACGCCGACATCGAGGGCCACCCGGAAGACCGTATGGTGCGTTTGGCCCTGGAGGAACTCAGCTTCTTCTCCCGCGAGGTGAAGATCCTCGGCGTCTATCCGGCCAACGACTTCCGCGGCACCGTCAACGGCGACGACTGACGCAGTTCCTGCTTCCACATAGTCAACCGTCATGCTCGGGCTTGTCCCGAGCATCCAGGGCAGGCGATGTGGCGTTTGCCCCTGGACCCTCGGCACAAGGCCGAGGGTGACGACCGAGGTGGCGCCTAACCTTCTTCCAGCCAGTCCTCGATCAGGCGGCGAGCGATGGAATCGCGCCGCGGCAGCTTGAAGGTCTCGTCCTCGGGAGAATTCAGCAGGTCCTCGCGGCTGTACCACCCGGCACTCTCGATCTCCTCGGGGGCCAGGCGCAGCGCTCCGCGGTCGGCGCGGGCGTGGAAGCCCAGCATGATGGAGGAGGGAAAAGGCCAGGGCTGGGACGAGTGGTAATCGATGTCCGCCACGGCGACCTTCAGGCCGACCTCTTCCCAGATCTCGCGGGCGACGGCTTCCTCCAGGCTCTCGCCCGGTTCGACGAAACCGGCCAGGGTGGAGTGCATGCCCGGCGGCCAGACCGCCTGACGGCCCAGCAGGCAGCGGCCGGCGCCGTCGTGGACCAGCATGATCACCGCCGGGTCGGTGCGCGGAAAGTGCACGGCATTGCACCGGGGATCGGAGCAGCGGCGCTGGTGGCCGCCCTTCTCGCTGACCGTCGGCGCGCCGCAGACTCCGCAGAAGCCGTGGCGCGCGTGCCAGTGGGCGAGGCCGCGGGCATAGGCCAGGATGGCGCTCTCCTCGCGGTCCATGATCGGACCGACCTGGCGCAGGTCGCGGAAGGCCGCGGCGGCGCCGCCCAGCGGCTCGACCTCGGGTTCCTCAAGGTGCGACAGATCGACGGCCAGGTAGACGGTTTCCTCCCGCAGGCCCAGGAAGACCGGGGTCCCGGCGGTCTCAATCAGGGCCTCGATCTCGGCGCGCTCCAGCCACACCGCCTCGGCGTCGCCGGCGACGAGATGCAGACTGCGCCACAGCGGAACCACCCGGGCGTGCGGATCGGCCAGCAGTCCGGCCAGCCGCTCGGTGTCGCCGCGCAGATGGTCCGCGCGGTCCAGCGGCACTCCGGCGTAGAAGTTGATCCTGGTGGGCTTGAGAGGGGGCATGGCGGCCAAGTTGGCACGGTCCCGACGCGGCGGCAATCGCGATGTCCGCCCGCCCTTGGACCCGCTGGACAAACCCGAGGATGACAAGAGGAGAAGGCGGCCGGGGGCGGTCGCGCACCCCGCGCTTCCCGACCCGCGTAGTTGTCGGTGACGGCCCGATGAGTCAGGCTTCCAGAAAGCGGAAGGAAAGTGCATGCGAAGACGCCAGGTCCTGAAACTGCTGGGCGGCGGCACGGCGGGCCTCGGGCTCGGGACTCTCGGCGCCATCCCCGCCGCGCGGGCTTGCGACCTGTTCCCCAGGCAGCACGCTTGGCGTTTCCTGGTGCTGCGTCACGGCAACGTGATCGGCGAACATCTCTTCACTTTTTCGCGCCGCCCTTCGAAAGGGGGCGGCGATTTCGTGGTCGAGGTCGCCATCGACATCGCCGTCGACCTGTTGGGCGTCACCCTCTTCCGCTTTACCCACCGCGCCGAGGAAGTCTGGCGCGAGGGCTGGCTGCACTCCCTGATCTCCGCCACCGACGACGACGGCGCCCTCTGGCGGCTGGAGTCGCAGCGCCGCGACGGCGCCCTGCGCGGCAAGGTCAACGACGTTCCCTTCGACGTCTCCGGCTTCGTCGTTCCGGCCAGCCTCTGGCACCGCGACACGCCCAGGACCCAGGCCCTGTTCGGCACCATCGACGGGCGGGTGAAGGTGGTGCGCAGCGAGGCCCTGGGCGAGGAAGCGGTCAAGGTTGGCGGGGACCGGGTCCAGGCCCGCCATTACCGCCTGACCGGGCAACTGGAGCGCGACATCTGGTACGGTCCGGACTGCGGCCTGGCCCGCGTGGCTTTTCCGGCCCGCGATGGCTCGCTCATCACCCTCGAGCGCCAGTAGGAGGGGGCGGGAAACCCCGGAATTCCGCCGAAAATTCTTTTCATGGGGAATCCGGGGGGAGGTCTTGTGCCGGAGGCTCCGATACCCGATATTGGGGACGGGAGGTTGGCGGCGGACGGACCACTCGCCAACCCGGTCAGGTCCGGAAGGAAGCAGCCGTAACGAGATTCCGGTCCGGGTCGCTGTTCCAATCTCCCACCTGATCCGCCGCCCTCCTAGGATCTCTCTCCCGACCCTGTTTTCCCCAGCCATACGGCCGCACCGTCTTTGCCTCGGCGTCTTTGCCGGATAGACTGCCTGCCATGAGCGAAGCCCCCAGCGAAAGTGATCCCAAGGGCCTCCCCGAGAGTCAGGGGGGCGAGAAGAACGGGGGCGAGAGCCTCTACCGGGTGCTGGCGCGCAAGTACCGCCCCTCGACCTTCGCGGACCTGGTGGGCCAGGAAGCCCTGGTCCGCACCCTCACCAACGCCATCGACACCGGCCGCCTGGCGCACGCCTTCATCCTCACCGGCGTGCGCGGCGTCGGCAAGACGACCACGGCGCGGATCATCGCACGGGCGCTGAACTGCGTCGGGCCGGACGGCCAGGGCGGGCCGACGCCGGAGCCCTGCGGCGTCTGCGCGCAGTGCACCGCCATCGCCCAGGACCGCCACGTCGACGTCATGGAGATGGACGCAGCCAGCCGGACCGGCGTCGCCGACATCCGCGAGCTGATCGAGGGCGTGCGCTACCGCCCGGTGCAGGCGCGCTACAAGATCTACATCATCGACGAAGTGCACATGCTCTCCAACAGCGCCTTCAACGCCTTGTTGAAGACCTTGGAGGAGCCGCCGGAGCACGTGGTCTTCATCTTCGCGACGACGGAAATCCGCAAGGTTCCGGTGACGGTGCTGTCGCGCTGCCAGCGCTTCGACCTGCGCCGCCTGACCCAGGACGATCTGCAGGGTCTCTTCTCGCGCATCGTCGAGAAGGAAGGCGTCACGGTGGAGCCCGAGGCCCTGGCGATGATCGCGCGGGCCGCCGACGGCTCGGCGCGCGACGGCCTCTCCCTTCTGGACCAGGCCATTGCCCTGGGCGGCGGCACCGTGGTCGAGGCCGGGCAGGTCCAGGGCATGCTGGGCCTCGCCGACCGGGCGCGCATCTTCGACCTCTTCGGCAGCCTGGTTGCCGGCAAGGTGCCGGAGAGCCTGGATATCCTGGGTGATCTCTACGCCGCCGGGGCCGATCCCGCCGTGGTCATGCAGGACTTGCTGGAACTGGCGCACTTCCTGACGCGGGCCAAGCTGGTGCCGCAGACCCTGGAGGCGCCGGGCCAGCCGGAGACCGAGCGCCTGCGCGGGCGCGAGCTCTCGGAGAAAATGAGCCTCGCTTCCCTGGCAAGGCTCTGGCAGATGCTGCTGAAAGGGCTGGGCGAGGTGCAGAGCGCGCCGGTGCCGCTGCAGGCCGCCGAGATGGCGCTGATCCGCCTGGCCTACGTCAGCGACCTGCCGACGCCGGGCGAGTTGGTGGAGCGCCTGAGCGGCGCCGCGGCTTCGGCGCCGGCCTCCGGCCCCGCGCAGAGCGCGGCGCCGGCCCCGGGTAATGGAGGCGCGCCGGTCGAGGCGCGCGCCGGATATGAAATGAGCGGGCCCGCCCCCACGGACAGCGGGCCGCGGGCCGCTCTGGCGCGGGCGCTGCCCGAGGGTTTGCCCCAGGGCTTGCCCGACGAACTGCCCGATGAGTTGGTCGTGCCGCGCTACGAACCCCTGGAGGAACCGCCGGCACCGGCCGCGCAGGCGTCGGAGACGCCGCAGCCGCGCGGTTTCGCGGAGGCCGTGGCCCTGGTGCGCGACAGCGGCGAAAGCATCCTCGCCAACCACCTGATGAACGACGTCCACCTGGTGCGCTTCGTGCCGGGGCGCATCGAAATGCGCGTGACCGAAGCGGCGCCGCCCAATCTGGCGCCCCGCTTCGGGGCGGTGCTGGAAAAGGCCTGCGGCAACCGCTGGGTCATTACCATCTCTCAGGAGGCGGGCGATGCCACCCTGCGCGAGCAGCAGAACGCCGCGGAGGCCGAGAAGCGCGCCGCGGTGATGCGGCACCCGCTTGTGCAGGCGGTGATCGAAAACTTTCCCGACGCCAAACTGGTGGCCCGCCGTGACAGAGTCGAAGCGGAGCGGGCCGAGGCGGCGCCGGGCGACAAGACAGATTCTGATAGAGGAGCAGACGAGGGATGAAGAACCTGGGCCAGATGATGAAGCAGGCGCAGGCGATGCAGGCCAAGATGGCCGAGATGCAGGAAAAGCTGGGACAGCTCGAAGTTTCCGGCCAGGCCGGCGCCGGCATGGTGACGGCCACCCTGAACGGCAAGTCGGAGCTGCGCGGGCTGAAGATCGATCCCGCGCTGGTCGACCCGAACGAGGTGGAAGTCCTGGAAGACCTGATCGTCGCCGCCGTCAACGACGCCAAGGCCAAGGTGGAGGTCAAGGTCGCCGAGGAGATGCGGCAGGTCACCGGCGGCCTGGATCTGCCGGCCGGTATGAAGCTGCCCTTCTGATCCGCCCCCGACGCCTCCCCGCCGTCATGATCGCCCCAAGATGATTGCCTCTCGATGATCGCTGGCGACCTCGAACGTCTCATCCAACTGCTGTCGCGCCTGCCGGGGCTCGGCCCGCGTTCGGCGCGGCGCGCCGTCCTGCACCTGATGAAGAAGCGCGAGGCGCTGATGCTGCCGCTGGCCGAGGCCATGGCCCGGGCCGCGGAGTCGGTGACGCTCTGCTCGGTCTGCGGCAGCCTGGACAGCCAGGACCCCTGCGGCATCTGCCGCGACCCCAGGCGCGACCCCAAGCTGCTCTGCGTGGTGGAGGAGGTGGCCGACCTCTGGGCGTTGGAGCGCTCCGGCGCCTTCAAAGGGGCCTACCACGTGCTGGGCGGCACTCTCTCGGCCATCGACGGGCGCGGGCCGGAACAGCTCAACATGGGCCGGCTGCTGGAGCGCGCGACCGGGCAGGAGAGCGCGGTGGAGGAAGTCATCCTGGCGCTTTCGGCCACCGTCGACGGCCAGACCACGGCGCATTACATTTCCGAGCGCCTGGCCGGCGGCGGGGGAGGCAGGCGCGGCGTCAAGGTGTCCCGCCTGGCCCACGGCGTGCCGGTGGGCGGCGAGCTGGACTATCTGGACGACGGCACCCTGACGGCGGCCTTGAAGGCGCGCCGCCCGGCCTGACCGCCCTTCCCGTGGCCACGCCGACACCACGTTCTCGCCGCAATCCTGGGGCAGGATGCGCCCGACACGTCGATGAATGCCGCCGAGCAGCCCGCTACAGGAGATCCGGCCTATGCTTTCCCCCCGCCTGCAAGCCTCAGCCCTCGTTGTGACCTTGATGGCCGCGCTGCCGTCCTGGGCCGCCGCCCAGGAAGTTCCGGTGACGGCGGAGAGCCGCCGGGCGCTGACCTTGACGGTCTACAACCAGAACCTCGGCTTGGTGAGCGAAAGCCGGCGGGTCGACCTGCCGGCCGGCGAGAGCCTGCTGGCCATCGAGGACGTACCGCGGCAGTTGCAGCCGGAAACCGTGCTGCTGGCCGCGCCGGGCCTGCAGGTCATCGAGCAGAGCCTGGCCGCCGATCTGCTGACGCCGCAGCGCCTGCTGGAGGCCTCCCTGGGGCAGAAGGTGCAGTTCATCCGCATCCACCCGGAAACCGGAGAAGACATCGTGGAGGAGGGCCGGGTGCTGTCGCTGGCCAACGGCATGGTGCTGCAGTTCGGTGACCGCATCGAGATCAGCCCGCCGGGCCGCATCGCCTTCAACGGGCTGCCGGCGGGCCTGCGCAGTGAACCGGCATTGCTGGCCCGCGTGTTTCCCGGCCAGGCCGGGCCCAGCGACCTGCAGATCGATTACCTGACCGGCGGTCTTTCCTGGCGCGCCGACTACGTGGCGCGGCTGAATGCCGCCTCCGACCGTCTCGACCTCCAGGCCCTGGTCACCCTTACCAACGCCACCGACAGCAATTTCGACGGCGCGACCCTGCGCCTGGTGGCGGGCGAGGTCAATCAGGCCGTCTCCGCGCCGCGCCCGATGCTGGGGGCCATGGCGATGCAGGAAGCCGACGTCGCCCGCATGGCGCCGGCGCCGGCGATGTCGAAGGCCGTGGCCGCCGCCGACCGTTACGTCTACGCCCTGCAGCGCCCGGTGACCCTGCGGCGCGGCGAGACCAAGCAGATCCCGCTGATGAGCGCACAGAACGTAAAGGTCCTCCGCGAATTCCGCTTCGAAGGGTTGGTCAACGGTCATCCGCAGATGGAGGAGATCGGTCCGGTGAACGCCGCCCTGATCCTGGAACTGGAAAACGATCCCGATCTCGGCCTGGGCGCGCCGCTGCCCGCCGGCACCGTGCGCGTCTATGGGCCGGCCCAAAGCGGCGCGCGGGGCGCCTCGGGGACCGGCGTCGATGCGACCCTCTTCCTCGGCGCCGACAGCCTCGACCACACGCCGGAGGGCGAGAAGGCCCGGCTCGGCCTCGGCGAGGCCTTCGACGTCACCGCCCGGGCCAAGCGCACGGTCTTCGAGCGGCTGTCCGACCGCAGCTACGAGAGCGGCCAGCAGGTGACGGTGAAGAACGCCAAGGACGAGCCGGTGGAGGTGGTCCTGGCCGGGCAGATGCCCCAGGGCTGGCGGATGCTGGAGCAGAGCGCCGAGCACGAGCAGGACAGCGCCAACCGCCTCTCCTGGCGGCTCACCGTGCCCGCCGGCGGCGAGGCGACGCTCACCTACCGCATCCGGGTAGCGAACTAAGAATTAGGCAAAATCGAGTTAATTAAAGCAGCGACCATGGCCGGAATCCGCAAAATTCTGCCGATTTCAGTAATTAACTCGATTTAGCTTAACTTGGAGTCCTCGACATTTCCTGCCGTCACCCTCGGGCTTGACCCGAGGGTCCATGGTGGTAGCGAGTTCGGGCATTCCCCATGGATGCTCGGATCAAGTCCGAGCATGACAATCGAGCAAGCGGATGGGAGCTGCGACCGCCTCCACCGGCTCCGCTTACCTGCGCCGGCGCTCAGTGCGTGGTGGGGGCGCCCAGGTGCGGCGGCGGCGGGGCGACCTGCTCGGCCTCGCGTTCGGCCTCTTCCAGTTCCAGCTCGCCGATCTTCTCGCCGCGGCTGAGCACCTTGTTGGCCGAGGTGCGGATGTCCTGGATGTCGCGGGAGGCCTGGTCGAAGTGGGTCTCCAGCTTGCCGACCCGCTTATCCAGGCGCAGCACGTCCTCCATCATCTTGCCGACCTCGGTCTGGATAATGGCGGCCTGCTCGCGCATCCGCACGTCCTTCAGCACCGCGCGCACGGTGTTGAGCGTGGCCATCAGGGTGGTGGGCGAGACGATCCACACCCGCGCCCTGTAGGATTCCTCGACCACGGCGCGGAAGTTGGCGTGCAGCTCGGCGTAGACCGCCTCGCTGGGCAGGAACAGGAGCGCCGATTCCGCCGTCTCGCCGGGAATGATGTAGCGTTCCGCAATGTCCTTCACGTGGCGGCGGACATCGGCGGCGAAGGCGCGCTTGGCCGGGACGGCCAGGGCCTCGTCGCTGCCGGCGTTGCGCAGCGCCTCGTAGCTCTCCAAGGGAAACTTGGAGTCGATGGCGATGGCCCCCGGCGGATTGGGCAGCCGCAGCAGGCAGTCGGCGCGCTTGCCGTTCTTCATGGTCACCTGGAAGTCGTAGGCCGAGGGCGGCAAGGTGGCTTCCACCAAATCGCGTAGCTGGATCTCGCCGAAGGCGCCGCGCGCCTGCTTGTTGCCCAGAATTTCCTGCAATCCCACCATCTGGGTGGAGAGCTCGTTCAAATTCTGCTGCGCCTTGTCGATGACCGCCAGGCGCTCGCGCAGGTCGGCCAGGGCCGTCTGGTGCTTGGTCGACGTCTCGGTGAGCCGCTCGCCCACCTGCTTGGAGAAGCCCTGCAGGCGGTCGTCGACGGCCTTGATGACCACCCGTTCCTGGTTCTGCAGGCGCTCGACGATGGTGTTCTGCACCGCGTTCTGGCTTTCCGCCATCTGGGCGAGACGCCCGGTCAGCGCCGCCAACTCCGGATTCTCCCGGGGCTGCTCCGCCGGCTTGGGCCGCAGCAGCAGTCCGGCGACGGCGCCGAGCGCCAGCGCGGCCACGGCGACGGCGAGGATGAGCACAAGGTCCATGGGCCCGACTCCAGTGAGAGGAACAGAACGCGAATCCGAACCTAGCACAGATGCCGTGGAGGGGGCCAACGCGGCGCGGCGGGGCGGCGCTGATTTGCTTGACCCCGGCTGTTTCTCGCCATACCTACAGGGCCATGGCACTCCTCCCCATCATCACCGCGCCCGATCCGCGCCTGAAGAAGGCCTGCGCGCCGGTCGAGGCCGTGGACGACGAGGTCCGCCGGCTCATGGACGACATGCTGGAGACCATGTACGCGGCGCCGGGCATCGGCTTGGCCGCGCCCCAGGTCAGCGTGCTGAAGCGCATCATCGTGGTCGACATCTCCGGCGAGGAAGAGGAAGAGAAGGCCCCGCTCTTCATGGCCAATCCGGAGCTGGTGGCGGTCTCCGACGACGACGCCGCCTACGAGGAAGGCTGCCTCTCCCTGCCCGAACACTATGGCGAGGTGATCCGCCCGGCCAATATCCGGGTGCGTTACCTGGACCGCGAGAACGAGATCCGCGAACTGGAGGCCGACGGTCTGCTGGCCACCTGCATCCAGCATGAGATGGACCATCTGGACGGCATTCTCTTCGTCGACCACCTGACGGCGCTGAAGCGCAACATGATCCTGCGCAAGCTCTTGAAGGCCAAGAAGTCCAACACCCCCCTGGCCAGCTACGCCACGGTCTGAGGGCCGCGCCGCGATGCCTTTGCGTCCCAAGTCGTTAAGGGTCGCCTTCATGGGCACGCCCGATTTCTCCGTCCCCACCCTGAAAGCCCTGGCCGCAGCCGGCCACGAGATCGCCGCCGTTTACTCGCAGCCGCCGCGCCCGGCCGGGCGCGGGCAGAAGGCGCGTCCCTCGCCGGTGCAGGCCTATGCCGAGAGCCAGGGTTGGCGGGTCCGCACGCCCACCTCCCTCAAGACGCCCGAAGCCCAGGCGGATTTCGCCGCCCTCGATCTCGACGTCGCCGTGGTGGTGGCCTACGGCCTCATCCTGCCGCAGGCGATCCTCGACGCCCCGCGCCTCGGCTGCGTCAACGTCCATGCCTCGCTGCTGCCGCGCTGGCGCGGCGCCGCGCCGATCCAGCGCGCCCTCCTGGCCGGCGACGACGAGACCGGCGTCACCATCATGCAGATGGAGGCGGGTCTCGACACCGGCCCCATGCTGCTGAAACGCCGCCTGCCGATCACGGCGGAGACCTCCGCTCAGGACCTGCACGACGCGTTGGCCGAACTGGGCGCGGGGCTGATCAACGAGGCCCTGGACGGACTCGAGGGCGGGACGCTGCCGGCGACCCCGCAGCCGGACCGAGGCGTGACCTACGCCGAGAAGCTGGATAAGACCGAAGGACGCCTCGACTGGTCCGACAGCGCCGCCGCCCTGGGGCGCCGCATCCGCGCCTTGACCCCCTGGCCCGGCGCCTTCTTCGAGATCGAGGGGGCGAAAGGCCGCGAGCGGGTGAAGGTACTGCAGGCGGAAGTGCGCGACGCCAAGGGCGCGCCCGGCACGGTGCTGGACGATCAGGCGACCATCGCCTGCGGCGCGGGGGCGCTGCGCCTTAAGAGAGTGCAGCGCGCGGGCAAGGCGCCGATGGCCGCCGAGGCCTGGCTGCGCGGGTTCGACCTGCCCGCCGGAACGGTGTTGCCGTGACCCGTTATAAGATCATCGTCGAATACGATGGTGGCGGCTTCGTCGGCTGGCAGCGCCAGGCCAACGGCCCTTCCGTGCAGGCGGCGCTGGAGCAGGCGATCCACGGCTTCTGCGGCGAGACGGTGCTGGTGGAAGGCGCCGGGCGCACCGACGCCGGGGTGCATGCTCTCGGCCAGGCGGCGCACTTCGACCTGGCCAAGGACCTGGACAAGGAAACGGGCGCCGATACGGTGATGAAGGCGCTGAACTTTCACCTCAAGCCGGCGCCGGTGGCGGTGCTGGCCGCCGAGGCCGTGAGCGACGACTTTCACGCGCGCTTTTCCGCCGTCCGCCGCGCCTACCTCTATCGCATCGTCAACCGCCGCGCGCCCCTGGCGCTGGAGCGCGGGCGCGCCTGGTTCGTGCCGCAGCCGCTCGATGCCGAAGCGATGCACGCGGCGGCGCAGGTGCTGGTCGGCCACCACGACTTCACCTCCTTCCGCGCCAGCGAGTGCCAGGCCAAGTCGCCGGTGAAGACCCTGGACGTGCTCTCCGTGCAGCGCGACGGCGAGCTGATCGAAGTGCGCGCCGGGGCGCGCTCCTTCCTGCACCACCAGGTACGCAACTTCGTCGGCTCCTTGAAGCTGGTCGGCGAAGGCAAGTGGACCGCCGACGATCTGCGGGCGGCGCTGGAGGCGCGCGACCGCGCGGCGGCGGGGCCGACGGCGCCGGCGGCCGGGCTTTACCTTACCGAAGTCGGCTATCCGCCGAGCGCGCCGCAGCGGGCGCAGCCGCCAGGCCGGATCAGCCGATCAGCACCGCAACGAAGCTGACGACGAAGAACTCGATCACGATCTGCAGGACCAGGAAGCCGGCGGCCGCGCCGCTGCTGATGTCGAGGCAGGTCTTGGTGAGGAACCAGATGTATCCGAGCATATAGCCGCCGCCGAGCAGGACCAGCAGGGCCACGATCCCGGGCGAGAGGGCGCCGCCAATTGCAAGGAGCATCATCAGCAGGCTCAGGTGGGACGTGATGACCGTCGACCAGTTCTTGGCCGAGAGGAAGCGGAAAAAGGCGCGCTCGCGGCCGATAGCCTGGCAGATGTGGTAGGCGACGACCGGGAATACCGTCCAGATCAGGCTATAGGTGAGGATGTCGGCCAAGGCGGTCAAGACGGTGAATTCGTGGTGCGCCACCATCTCCTCCGGCGCCAGCGGATAGCGCAGGAAATAGGCCGGCGCCACCAGCACGGCGGCAAAGAAGGACCGTAGAGCCGCGCTCCGCGATTCGTCGAAGTACTGCGCGCCGGCGGCGTCGAAACGCGCCAGCTTCAAGGCACCGTACATTTTGTAGAAGACTTCCTGCCGGCTGGGGATCATCGCGGGTGATAGCGTTCCAGGACCGCGCGGTAGATGGCGGTGAGACGTTCCAGATGCTCCAGCGGCACCTGCTCGTCGACCTTGTGGGCGGTGGCGTTCAACAGACCGAGTTCGGCCACCGTGCAATGATCCTTGATGAAGCGCGCGTCGGAAGTGCCGCCGGTGGTGCCCAGCTCCGGTGCCTTGCCGGTCACCGAGGCGACCGCCTCCGACACCAGCTTGGACCAGGGGCCCGGCGGGCAGAGGAAGGATTCGCCGGAAACCCGGATCGAGAGTTCGTAGTCGGCGCCGCGGCTGCGGTCGATGGCCTTGTCGAAGCGCTCGCGCAGCCAGGTTTCCACCGAGGCGCTGGAATGGATGTTGTTGAAGCGCACGTTGAACAGAGCCGTCGCCTTGGCCGGGATGACGTTGGTCACCGGATTGCCGACGTCGACGGAGGTGAGCTGCAGGCTCGACGGAGGGAAGTGCGCGTTGCCGTCGTCCAGCGCTTCGCTGACCACGGCGTTCAGCATGCGGGCCAGGTGGTGCAGCGGATTGTCGGCCAGTTGCGGATAGGCGGTGTGCCCCTGCGTGCCGGTGACGGTGAGCACGGCGTTGAGGCTGCCGCGCCGGCCGATCTTCACCATGTCGGCCAGGGCCTCGTTGCTGGTCGGCTCGCCGACCAGGCAGGCATCCAGCGTTTCTCCCCGTTCCTTCAGCCAGCGCAGCACCTTGCGGGTGCCGTTGACGGCGTCGCCTTCCTCGTCGCCGGTGATCAGCAGCGAGATGGAGCCCTGCGGGCGGCCTTCGCTGAGATAACCGCTTACCGCTGAAACGAAGGCGGCGATGGAGCCCTTCATGTCGACCGCGCCACGCCCATAGAGCACGCCGCCGCGCTCCTCGGCGGCGAAGGGGCCGCTGCTCCAGGCGGCGCTGTCGCCGGCCGGTACCACGTCGGTATGGCCGGCGTAGCAGAGGTTGGGGCCGGATTCGCCGAAGCGGGCATAAAGGTTGTCCGTCTCCGGCGCGCCCTCCTCGGCGAAGGGCAGGCGATGGCAGGTGAAGCCGAGCTTCTCCAGCACCGACTGCAGCAGGTCCAGGGCGCCGCCTTCGACCGGCGTCACGCTGGGGCAGCGGATCAGCGCCTGTGCCAGTTCCAGCGTATCGAGCTTACCTGCCGCCATCCCAGTCAAAGAACCTTCCCCGTTGCCGCTTTAGGTCCGCAGCAGCTCGTTGATCGAGGTCTTGGAGCGGGTCTTCTCGTCGACCCGCTTGATGATTACCGCGCAGTAAAGACTCGGACCCGGGCTGCCGTCCGGCAAGGGTTTTCCGGGCAGGCTGCCGGGCACCACCACGGAGTAGGCCGGCACGCGGCCCATGTGGACTTCGCCGGTCTCGCGGTCGACGATCTTCGTGGAGGCGCCGATGAAGACGCCCATGGAGAGCACCGAGCCCTCTTCCACCACCACGCCCTCGACCACTTCGGAGCGCGCGCCGATGAAGCAGTTGTCCTCGATGATCACCGGGCCGGCCTGCAGCGGCTCCAGGACGCCGCCGATGCCGGCGCCGCCGGAGAGGTGCACGTTCTTGCCGATCTGCGCGCAGGAGCCGACGGTGGCCCAGGTGTCGACCATGGTGCCGCTGTCGACGCGGGCGCCCAGGTTGACGAAGGAGGGCATCAGCACCACGCCGGGCGCGATATAGGCGGAATGGCGTACCACGCAGTTGGGCACGGCGCGGAAGCCGGCGTCGCGGAAGCGGTTCTCGCCCCAGCCGGCGAACTTGGAGGGCACCTTGTCCCACCAGCTGGTGTTCTCGCCCGGGCCGCCGGGGATCGGCGCCATGTCGTTCAGGCGGAAGGACAGCAGCACCGCCTTCTTCAGCCACTGGTGGACCTCCCAGCCCCCGGCGCCCTTTTCGGCCACCCGGTAGGTGCCGTCGTCCAGGCCGGCCAGGGCGGTGGTGACGGCCTCGCGAACCTCGCCACCTGTCTCCAGGGTGACGTTATCGCGCGCTTCCCAGGCATCTTCGATGATGCCCTTCAACTGTTCTGTCTGCATGGGATCCCGTAAGGCTGCTTCAGGCGTGTTTTGCGGCATTGCGCGGGTCGGAAGATGAGGGAGGGTCGCCGCCGTGTCAATGTCCCCCTGGCGCCGCCCGGGCGGCGCGGAGGGTTGGGTTCCGGGCGCTTCCAGGGTTAAGCGGGGATTAAAAATCCGGGGCCGCCAAAATGCCGTTGCGCATTGCGGTAAACCCTGAAAATGACACGGCTATTTAAGGGCATATTAAGGGCGAAAGGCGCAGATTTGCGGTCTTGAGAGAGATGCAATCATGACCGCAAAGAGTGGCTCCATGGCTCAATCGCCGGCGGTGGGCGATCCGCCTGACGCGCGCGACGCGGCAGCGGACTATCGGCGGCTGGTCGACGAGACTCAGCCCGGTGGCCTGCTGTCCGCCGGGGGCGCCTTCGCGCACTTTCCGGGCGCTGTTCTCATCGCCGGGCACAACGGCATCGTGCTCGGCGCCAACGATCAGGCCGAAGCCATCGCCCAAATCCTTCATGCCGGCCGGCACGAGGAACTGCGGGCGGCCATCCAGGCCGCGTTGGGCGGCATCAGCGCCCAGGTCAATCCCCTTGTGGTTTCGGCAGGCCAGCCCAAAGCCGGCGAAGTGCCCGAGCGCGCCCCGGTTGAGCGGGCCCCGGTTGAGCGCGCCTATGACGTCGTGGTGCTGCCCTGGGCCGATGGCACGGCCGCGCTGCTGCTGGGCCGCGACGTGACACTGGAGCGTTCCCTGCGCGCCGCCCTGGTGGAATCGCGCCAGCGCTACAAGGATCTGGTCGAGATTTCCAACGATTTTGCCTGGGAAACCGACGCCCAAGGGCGCTTCGTCTTCGTCTCGCCGCGCGGCGCGCTGGGCTACGAAGCGGCCGAACTGGTCGGCCGGCCGGCTGGGGAGCTGCTGCTGGACGCGGAGTCCGGCGGCAGCGGGGCCGAAACCTCGCCCTTCACCGCGCATACCGTGGTCGAGGAGTCGGAAGTGTGGGTGCGCAGCCGCGACGGCGCCCATCTCTGCCTGCTGTCGACGGCCCTGCCGCTCACTTCGGAGGCGGGGGACTGGATCGGCGCGCGCGGCGTTTGCAGAGATGTCACCAGTCTACGCTGCCACGAGGCCGATCTGGCCGAGGCGCGCAATCGCGAACGGCTCTTCTCCTACATCGTCAACATGGTGCGCCGCGAGCTGGAGCCGGCGCGCATGTTGAGCGCCACTGCCGAGGCACTGATGCCCGCTCTGGCGCTGACCGGGATATCCATCCACGCCCTGGTGGATGGCGCAGACGGGCAGCGCAAGCTGGGCAGCGCCTTGGCCCAGGCCGGACGGCCCGCGGCGCCGGACGACCTGCGTGCCCTGGTGGCCCGGCTCACCGCCGATCAGCAGGCGGTGGAGCTGGAAGATGCCGGCGGCGGGCTGTTGCTGCGGGCCACGCGCTATCGAGACGAGATCAACGGCCTGCTCTGCGCCCGTCGCAGCGGCGTCGGAGCCGGACCCGCTTCCGGGGCGGGATGGAGCGTCGAGGATCGTGGCCTCTTCGACAACATCGCCGGCCAGGTCGGCCTCGCCATCGAGCAACTCGCCCGCCAGACGGAAATGGAGGTGCTCTCCATGACCGATCCGCTGACCGGCCTGCACAACCGGCGCGGCTTCGTCGAGAGCCTGGAGCAGCATCTGGGCGAGGATGCCAAGTCCCTGCGGCCGGGCGCCCTGTTCTACATCGACCTGGACAATTTCAAACAGGTCAACGACACCCACGGCCATCAGACCGGGGACGAGGCGCTGCTCGACGTGGCGGCGCTGCTGAAGGAGCATATCCGCGGCGGCGATCTGGCCGCGCGTCTGGGCGGTGACGAATTCGCGCTGTTCCTGGGCGGCATGGAGCGCCAAGGCGCCGAGCGCAAGGCCGAGCTGATGCTGAAGGCGGCGGAGCGGCTGCGCGGCTACTCCGGCGACGACCATCACCTCCTCGGTTTCTCCTTGGGCGTCGCCATCTACGACCCGCGCACCGGGGAAGGACTCGATTCGCTGCTGCGCCGGGCCGACGAGGCGATGTACGGTGCCAAGCGGGCGGGCAAGCATTCCCTCAACTTCGCCCCCGACTACGACCGCCGCGCGAAGGGCCAGGGCTGATGCTGGGTCTCGGGCGCAAGAAGCTGCCGGACAGCCTCTCCTACGAGGAGAGTCGGGAGCTGGCGCAGAACGGCTCGGACAAGACGCGCGCCGACCTCGCCGCGCGCATCGATCTGCGCCCGGAAGTGCTCTACTTCCTGGCCGAGGATCCCTCTTCGGAGGTGCGCCGTCGAATCGCCGCCAACGCCAAGGCGCCGCGCCAGGCCGATTTGATCCTGGCCCGCGACGCCGACGAGGCGGTGCGCGCCGAACTGGCGTCCAAGGTCGCCAAGTTGACCGCTCCCGAAGGGCGCGACGCCCAGGAAAAGGCGCAACGCTTCGTCGAACAGACCCTGGAGGTGCTGGCGCGCGACCAGGCCACCCGGGTGCGCCAGATCCTCGCCGAAGCGCTGAAGTCGGTGGCCCACGCGCCGCCGCAGGTGATCCGGCGCCTGGCGCACGATGCCGAGGACGTCGTGGCCTGTCCGATCCTGGAGTTCTCGCCGCTGCTGAGCGACGAGGACCTGCTGGAGATCATCGCTTCCTCCGGCGTCTCCAGCCGCCTCTGTGCGATTTCCCGCCGCGCCAACCTGGGCGAAGCCATCTCCGACGCCATCGTTCAGCGCAACGACCGCAACGCAGTGACGGAACTGCTGGCCAACGGCTCGGCGCAGATCCGCGAAGAGACGCTGGACAGCCTGATCGATGCCTCGATGACCGAGACGGCCTGGCAGCCGCCCCTGGTCGCCCGCCCGGCGCTGCCGGCCGGCGCGGTCAAGAAGCTGGCCGGCTTTGTCGCCGACTCCCTCTTGAAGAAGCTGCAGAGCCGCAGCGACCTGGACCGCCGGACCGCCGAGGCCGTGGCCGAGGTGGTGCGCCAGCGCATCGAAGAGGGCGCGGCCGGCGCCGCCGATCCCGCCGCCGAGGTCGCCAAGCTGAAGAAGGCCGGCAAGCTGAACAGTGAAACGGTCGGTGACGCGGTGCTGGCGGGCAAGCGCGACTTCGTGCGCCATGCCCTGGCCCTCATGGCGGGGGTGGATGTCGATTTCGTCGACCGGGTATTGCAGGGGCATTCGGCCAAGGGCATCACCGCCTTGGCCTGGAAGGCCGGCTGCTCGATGCGCGTCGCCATGCAGTTGCAGACCAACATGGGCGGCGTTCCGCCGGCCAAGGCGCTGCACGCCCGCAACGGCGATTTCCCGCTGTCCGTCGAGGAAATGGAATGGCAGCTCGACTTCTTCGCCAGCCTCGGCCAGGAAAGCGCCTGAACAGGCCCTGAAATCAAGCACCGCTGCAGGGGTATTGTGCGTCCTTCGAGACGTCCGTCCGGACGTGCGTCCGGACGGCCTCCTCAGGATGAGGACGCATTAGTGATGGCATAAGGAAAGAGCCTCATGCTGCGGAGCCCGCGTGAGCGGGCGTCTCGAAGCACGCAGGGCTGCGATCCGGCGGGCCTGCTTCCGAAGCGGACTCAGCGGTAGATCAGGGTGCCGATGCCGCCGCCGGTGAAGATCTCCAGCAGCATGGAGTGAGGCACGCGGCCGTCCAGGATGACCGCCGCTTCGACGCCGTTGTTGACCGCCTTCACGCAGGTTTCCAGCTTCGGGATCATGCCGCCGGTGATGGTGCCGTCCTTCTCCAGCGCCTCGACCTGGGCGGTGTTCAACTCCTGGACCAGTTCGCCGTCCTTGTCCAGCACGCCGCTGACGTCGGTCAACATCAGCAGGCGCGAGGCACCCGCCGCCGCGGCCACCGCGCCGGCCACGGTGTCGGCGTTGATGTTGTAGGTCTCGCCGGCCGGGCCGACGCCGATCGGCGCGATCACCGGAATGATGTCCGACTGCTGCAGAGAGAAGAGGATCTTGGGGTCGATCATGGTCGGCTCGCCGACGAAACCCAGGTCGAGTACCTTTTCGATGTTGGAATCCGGGTCTCGCTTGGTGCGGCGCAGCTTCTGCGCCTGGATCAGGTTGCCGTCCTTGCCGGACAGGCCGACGGCCCGCCCGCCGGCCGCGTTGATGGCGCTGACGATGGACTTGTTGATGGTGCCCGAGAGGACCATCTCCACCACCTCGACGGTCTTGGCGTCGGTGACGCGCAGGCCGTCGATGAACTCGCTCTTGACCTCCAGGCGCTCCAGCATGCGGCCGATCTGCGGCCCGCCGCCGTGCACCACGATGGGATTGATGCCGACCTGCTTCAAGAGCGCGATGTCGCTGGCGAAGAGCGAGGCCAGCTCCTCGTCCACCATGGCGTGGCCGCCGTACTTGATGACGAAGGTCTTGCCGTTGTAGCGGCGCATGAAAGGCAGGGCCTCGGTGATGGTCCGGGCCGTGCGCAGCCAGTGCTTGGTGTCGCTGATGCTCTTCTGCGTCATCCGTGAAATCCTAGTTCTCCCGCTTGCGCCTCGGGTGACGGGCCGCGGTCACTTTACCTTCAGGCGGCCGGTTCGGCCAGCGCCGCCAGGGCCGCGCGCAGTTCAGGCAGGCCGGCGCCGGTTTCCGCCGAGGTGGGCAGGCAGAGCGGATGTGCCGCCGGATGCCGGGCGACGGACTCCTGGGTCTCTTCAATCAGGCGTTTCAGCGGGCCGGGTTTCACCTTGTCGGCCTTGGTCAGCACGATCTGGTAGGAGACGGCATCGTTGTCCAGTTCCTCCATGACCTGCAGGTCGCTGCTCTTCAGGCCGTGGCGCGCATCGACCAGCAGGCAGACCCGGCGCAGCTGCGGTCGCCCGCGCAGGTAGCCGCGGGTCAACTGGGTCCAGCGCGCGATGTCGGTCTTGGAGGCGCGGGCATAGCCGTAGCCCGGCAGGTCCACCAGGATCAGCCGCCCGCCGAGACTGAAGAAGTTCAGCAGGCGCGTGCGCCCCGGCGTGTTGGAGGCGCGCGCCAGGTTCTTGCGGCCGGTGAGCGCGTTCAGCAGGCTCGACTTGCCGACGTTGGAGCGCCCGGCGAAGGCGACCTCGGCGGCGCCCAGCGGCGGCAGGTCGTTCTCGTCGGCGGCCGAGATCAGGAAAGTGCATTCCCCGGCGAAGAGAAGCCGCCCTGTTTCCAGGGCGGCTCTTTCTTCTTCACTTGGTATCGCGTCGGTCATGGGGTCTCAGTCACCAGAGGAACTGGCACCAAAGAGGCTGGCGCCAAAGGAGCCGGCGGCCTCATTCTTCCTGCTCGTCCGGCTTCTTCTTCGACCCGCCGCCGATCGGCACGCCCTGGCGCTTCATGATGAAGGCCTGCTGGGCCATGGAAAGCATGTTGTTCCAGGTCCAGTAGATCACCAGGCCGGCCGGGAAGGTCGACAGCAGGAAGGTGAAGATCACCGGCATCATCAGGAAGACCTTGGCCTGCACCGGATCGGGCGGCTGCGGGTTCAGTTTCTGCTGCAGGAACATGGAGATGCCCATGAGCAGCGGCCAGACGCCGATGTTGAGGACGTGCAGCATGCCCAGTTCCGGAGCGTCCCAGGGGAACAGGCCGAAACCGTTGAGGATCGTGGTCGGATCGGGCGCCGAGAGGTCGTGAATCCAGCCGAAGAAGGGCGCGTGGCGCATCTCGATGGTGACGAACATCACCTTGTAGAGCGCGAAGAACACCGGGATCTGGATGACGATCGGCAGGCAGCCCGACAGCGGGTTGGCCCCTTCCTTCTTGTACAGCGCCATCATTTCCTGGTTCAGGCGCTGCTTGTCCTCGCCGAAGCGCTCGCGCAGCTCCATCATCTTGGGCTGCAGCTTGCGCATCTTGGCCATCGACTTATAGGACTTGTTGGCCAGCGGGAAGAAGACCAGCTTGATCGCTA
Source organism: Pelagibius sp. CAU 1746 (assembly GCF_039839785.1). Taxonomy (NCBI): domain Bacteria; kingdom Pseudomonadati; phylum Pseudomonadota; class Alphaproteobacteria; order Rhodospirillales; family Rhodovibrionaceae; genus Pelagibius; species Pelagibius sp. CAU 1746. Next base: position 362,419 of record NZ_JBDOQT010000001.1, on the reverse strand, counting down.
CCGTGAGCAGCAGGATGGCGATGCCGAAGTTGCCGACCTGCGCGTGCAGCCAGTGCAGCGCCCAGAAGATCGGCTTGGTGAGGAAGTAGAACCAGCCGAAGTCGACCGTCAGGTCGAAATTGGCGATCCCGAATTTCTCCTGGTACTGCTCCAGCAGCGGCACCCGCTTGGCGCCGGCGAAAAGACGGCTGGTGATCTCCTGGCTGGCGCCGGCGGCCACGATGCTGGCCGGGTAGAGGAAGTCCGTCTGAAAACGGTCGCGCCCGTTCGGCTGCGAATAGACAAAGCGCGTGTCGACATCGATGTCCTGGTCCGGCACCAGGGCGGCCAGCCAGTACTTGTCGGTGATGCCGATCCAACCCCCGGTCGTCTCTATGTCGGTCACCACCTGCTGGCCCTGGTACTGGTCCTTCAGGTCGTCGTAGTCGATCTCGTGCAGGTCTTCGCCCAGCCAGCCGATCGGGCCTTCGTGCAGGATGTAGAAACCGAGGATCTGCGGGATTCCGGTCCGCGAGATCAGGCCAAAGGGCGCGAGTTCGACGTCGGCCTGCCCGTTGTTGACGACGCGCTGCGTCACGGTGAAGAGATAGTTCTCGTCGACCGCGATGGTCTGCTCGAAGACCAGGCCCTCGCCGTTGTCCCAGCTGAGGGTCAGCGGGGAGGCCGGCGTCAGAGTGCCGCCTTCGGCGCGCCACAGGCTGTTGGCATCGGGCAACGTGACGTTGCTTCCCGGTTTGGCAGCCCAGCCGAAGCTGGAGAAATAGGGCCGTGCGGAGCCTTCCGGAGAGAGCAGCGCGATGGGCGCGCTGTCCGCGTCCAGGGTCTCGTGGTAGTCGGTGAGAATCAGATCGTCGAGGCGCGCGCCGCGTAGGGCGATGGAACCGCGCAGCTTGGGCGTCTCGATCGAAACCCGCGGGCTCACGCCGATGACATCGTCGCGCGACTGCCCGACCGGGGCGCCGCCCAGGCTGGGTGTGCCCGGCATGCTGGGCGCGCTGCCGGGCACGGGGGTTCCGTCCGGCGCGGTCTGGGCCTGCTGCTGCTGCTCGGGGGTCGGCTCGGGCGGGGTCGCCGGCGGGAACAGGAACTGGAAGCCGAAGAGAATAGCCATCGACAGGACGATCGCGAGGATAAGGTTACGCTGTTCCATTAGACTCGAAGGGCTCCCGGGGGACGGACCTCAGCGGCCCGGTTGGTGATCCAGATGGCGACAGTCCGGGCAAAGACCAAGCCCGGAGTTCTCTTCAGGCGCGGATTTTGCGGTCCGCTCCGACGCCGGGCCCGCGGCCGGGTCCGGCACCGGGTCGTAGCCCAGGCCGCCCCAGGGGTGGCAACGGGCGATCCGGCCCAGCGCCAGCCAGCCGCCCCTCAGGGGGCCGTGGTGGAGGACCGCTTGGCGGGCGTAGTCGGAGCAGGAGGGGAAATAGCGGCAGCTCGGCGGAAACATCGGTGAGACCAGCAGTTGATAGCCGCGGATCAGGGCCAGCAGGACGAAGCTCCCGAGCTTCATGGCGGCCTTCATTGAGATGCCTCCTTGCGCGCTTCCCCTTTGGCGGGGCGGCGCTTTCCGTCTCTCGGGCCGCCGCGTCCGCCGTGGCGCTCGATCTTCTCGATCGCCTGTTCCAGGTCGCGGCGCAGCGCGTCATAGGGCCGCGTCAGTGTCGCGGCGCGGCCGATGACCACATAATCCGTACCGCTCCGGCCGTGCTCGGCGAATATCTCCGCCGCCGCGGCCCTGAGGCGCCGCTTCACGCGGTTGCGCGCGACGGCGTTGCCGACCTTGCGGGTGACCGTGAAGCCGACCCGCACCTCCGCTTCCTCGTTATCCTTCCGGGCCTCGGCCGGGCGCGCATCGGGCGCCGCCCGGTCATCGCCGGGTTGGCGCCTCGCTGCTTGCAGGACGAGGCCGGGCGTGACCCACTTGCGCCGGGCCGCCGCGACCTTGAGGAATTGGGGCCGTGTCTTGAGCCGCCCTACGGTCGGCATCATGACACTTAGGCGGAAAGGCGCTTGCGGCCCTTGGCACGCCGACGGGCAAGAACGCGACGCCCGCCAACGGTTCCCTTACGTGCGCGGAACCCGTGGCGGCGCTTGCGAACCAGCACACTGGGCTGATAGGTGCGCTTCACGGCTGTACTCCAATATCAGGCTGAATCTCGAATTGACGGGGCTGTATAAGGGTGGGCTTGGGCTCTGTCAACGACCGGCAGGGCCGGGAGCTGCTGATTCTCGCCTTCCCCGGCCCGGCCGGCTCACACCCTCTTGACTGGCTGTCGCGGCGGCCTGCGGTTAAAAACGCTGTCTTGCCCGGTTTTCCGCCGTTTTTGGCCCGTTGGGGGAAGACCGGCCGCGGGGCGCCGGCGAATTGTCTGTTAAGGTCCCCTTTACCCTCTTTGCGGCGCCCTGTCCCCCGCCGCGACCACGGAAGGAGCCCGATGAGCCAGCCGTCCCCCAGCACTCCCGAACCGGACCGGAACGGTTCCGGCCCCCGGTCCGGCCCCGATGGGGCCCCGGTCCGGGGGGCGGCCTGGCGGCGTTTCCTGCCGCTGCTGGCACTGGCCGCCGGGCTGCTGGTCTTCCTGGCCCTGGGGGGGCACCGCTACGTCGCCCTGGACATCTTGGAGGAACACCGCGAGGCCCTGCTGGCGCTGGTCGCCGATCACGCCGTCCTGGCGCCGCTGGTCTTCATTGGGGCCTATGCGGTGATGGCGGCCTTCTCGATCCCGGGCGCCGCCATCATGACCGTGGCCGGCGGTTTTCTCTTCGGCATTCTGGGCGGGGCCGCCTGCTCCGTGGTCGGGGCGACGCTGGGCGCCATTGCGCTGTTCCTGGCCGCCCGCACGGCGCTGGGCGGCCTGCTGCGCGACCGCGCCGGCGCCGCCGTCAACCGCATGAGCGCCGGGTTCCGCGAGAACGCGCTCAGCTACCTGCTGGTGCTGCGCCTCATCCCCCTCTTTCCTTTCTGGCTCGTCAACCTGGTGCCGGCGCTGGTCGGCGTTCCCCTCAAGGTCTTCGCCCTCGGGACCTTCGTCGGCATCATCCCCGGCTCGCTGGTCTACGCCGCGGTGGGCAACGGCCTGGGCGCCTTTTTCGAAGCCGGGGAGACCGCCGACATCGAAAGTGCCCTCTACCAGCCCGAGGTATTGCTGCCTATCGTCGCGTTGGTCGTCCTGTCGCTGGCGCCGGTGGTCTACAAAAAGGTGAAGAGCCGCAGGAACGGCGCGACCCGCCGATAGCCGCGCTCCTCGCGAGGCCGCCGGGCGCGGGGCGGGCGCTTGCGCTCACCGGAGTTTCACAGGAAGTTGAAGCGGATCGCAGGACCGTGATTCGAGATTGAACGGCCTGCTGCGCAATGTTGTCTCACCGGCGCCGGCCGCGTTCAGCGAGCCGGCGCGACAGAGTGAGAGCTTCTCTCCCCGGGGCGATCCCCCAAGAGACGGCTTGATGAGACCGAACATGACTGGAGGCAAGTAAGATGCTGAAGAAAACCCTGGTGGCGCTGAGTGTCGCGACCGTTTCCACTGGCGCCGTCGCCCTGCCGCTCGCGGCCACCGCTGCCGACCTGCCGGTACAGATCGCGGCCTGCAATCCCTGCAGCCCCTGCGCCGCGGCGGCGGCCTGCAATCCCTGCAGCCCCTGCGCGGCCAAGAAGCCGATCAATCCGTGCAACCCCTGCGCGGCGGCCAACCCTTGTGCTGCGGCCAACCCCTGCGCGGCGGCCAACCCCTGCAACCCCTGCGCCGCCAAGAGCAACTAAGGCCGCGCAGCAAGACTTTGCGAACCAGCGCCCGCCGATTGCCGGAAATGCCCCCTTCCGGTGCGGCGGGCGCTGCGTTTTCCGGCGGGCCTTCCCGGGGGCCCCGCCGTGCCGATTCCCGTCCGGGCGGCCGGCATGCTATAAGCCCGGCTATGTTGGGCCACAGATCTCCGGGGAACAGTCTAAGGCTGCCGCCCCTCACCAAGAGCCTTTCGGCCAAGCTTCTGCTCTTGACCATCGCCTTCGTCATGCTGGCGGAGGTGCTGATCTACGCCCCTTCGATCGGACGTATGCGCCTGGTTTACCTGCAGGAACGCCTGGCCGCCGCGCACCTGTCGATCTTGGCGCTGGAGGCCACCCCCGACAACATGGTCAGCAAGGAGATGGAAGTCGAGCTGCTGCAGCACGTCGGCGCCTACACCGTCGCGCTGGCCAAGCCGGGGGCCGGCAAGCTGATGCTCATGGTGGAGACGCCCGAGGATGTCGACGCCACCTACGACCTGCGCGAAGCCAGCTTCTTCGGCCTGATCCGCGACGCGGTGGTGACCTTGATGGTGCCGGAGAACCGCCTGCTGCGCATCATCGGCATCTCCCCCAAGGACTCGAACGTCCTGGTCGAGGTGGTGATGGACGAGGCGCCGCTGCGCCGCGCGATGCTCGACTACTCCTGGCGGATCCTCGCCCTTTCGCTGGTGATCTCCATGTTCACCGCCGCACTGGTCTATCTCAGCCTGCATTTGATGATGGTGCGGCCCATGCGCCGCATCACCGAAAGCATGGCCGCCTTCCGCGCCAATCCCGAAGTGGTCGCCGAAGCGCTGCCGGCCTCGGAGCGCGGCGACGAGATCGGCATCGCCCAGCGCGAACTGGTGAACATGCAGCAGGGGCTGCGCGCTGCCCTGCTGCAGAAGACGCGCCTCGCCGCGCTGGGCACTGCCGTGACCAAGGTCAATCACGACCTGCGCAACATCCTGGCCACCGCCAGCCTGATCTCCGACCGTCTGGGCAAGAGCGGCGATCCCGCCGTGCGCTCCATGGCTCCCAGCCTGGTGGGGGCCATCGACCGGGCCCTGCACCTCTGCGCCCAGACCCTGCAGTTCACCCGCGAAGGGCCGGTCCAGCTCGACCTGCAGAGCTTCGACCTGCGCGACCTGCTGACTGAGGTGCGTGAAGCCCTGGCCGGGATCGGCAGCGGCCGGGACGGCCTGGCCAACGAAATAGACCGCGGGTTTTCCCTGGAGGCCGACCGCGAGCAGCTGTACCGCGTGTTCTTCAATCTGACCCGCAACGCGCTGGAGGCCGGCGCCGCAGAGGTACGCGTGGAGGCGCGCCCGGTGCGCGATTTCCTGGTCATCGACGTGGAAGACAACGGCCCGGGCATGCCGGAGGCCGCCAAGCAGAACATCTTCAAGCCCTTCGCCGCCTCGGCGCGCGAGGGCGGCACGGGCCTGGGCCTTTCCATCGCCCAGGACATCATGCGCGCCCACGGCGGCGACATCCGCCTGGAGCGTTCCGGGCCGGAGGGTACGTTGTTCCGCCTGGTCCTGCCGCTGCGCCAGGCCGGCGCCCAGCCGACCGCCAAGGCGAGCTGATCCACCTCGTCTCCGAAGGTCGCACCTGGATCGCTCCCGTCACCCTCGGACTTGGTCCGAGGGTCCATGAGGTCGCACCCCGAAAGCTCATCCGTGGATGCTCCGGTCAAGCCCGAGCATGACGACGGAGTTGGTCAGTCCAGCGCCAGGATCTGCGCTTTCAGGTAGGCGCTTTCCGGCAGGGCCGGGTGGACCGGATGATCCGGCGCGGCCCCGGAGGTGCGCAGGATGCGGCCCCGGCGGCCGGCGTCCATGAGCCCGCGCTTCACCTGCTCGGCGAAACTCTCCAGGTCGGCGTGGTGCGAGCAGGACGCCGCCAGCAGATAGCCGCCCTCGGCCACCAGCGGCGCCGCCAGGCGCACCATCTTGCGGTAGCCCTTGAGGCCCTGGGCCGTGTCTTTCTTGGTCTTGACGAAGGCCGGCGGGTCGACGACGACCAGGCCGTAGGTCTCCCCTGCCTGGGCCTGGCGCTGCAGTTCCTGGAACACCTCCGCCTTCACGAAGCGGCAGCGCCCGGCGACGCCGTTGGCTTCGGCCGCCCGGGCGGCCAGATCGAGGGCGCCCTGCGAGCGGTCGACCGAGACGACCTCGCTGGCCCCGGCCAGGGCCGCCTGCACGGTGAAGCCGCCGGCGAAGGCGTAGCAGTCGAGGACGCGGGCATCCTTGGCCAGCCGCGCCGCCCAGGCGCGGTTGTCGCGCTGGTCGTAGAACCAGCCGGTCTTCTGGCCGCCGGTCAGATCGGCGAAGAAGCGCGCGCCGTTCTCCTCCAGCGTCACCGGGCCGTCCAGGCTGCCCTGCACCACCTCGACGTAGTCGTCGAGCTGTTCCAGCTTGCGCACGGCGCCGTCGTTGCGCAGGACGACGGTCTCCGGCGCGACCACCTCGTTCAGCGCCTCGAGCAGCAGCGGCGTGAGGCGCTCCATGCCGGCGGTGTTGACCTGCAGGCAGAGCGCCGCGCCGAAGCGGTCGATGATGACGCCCGGCAGGCCGTCCGCCTCGGCATGGACCAGACGATAGTAGGGCGCGCCGATCAGGCGTTCGCGGATATCCAGGGCCCGCTTCAGGCGTCCGGCCAGGAAATCCTTGTCGATAGGCTGGGTCTCGTCGCGGCTCAGTACCCTTGCGGCGATCAGCGGGTGACGGTTGAAGAAGGCCGTCGCCCGGTAGCTCCCCTTGCGGTCGCAGAGCCGCACCAGCCCGCCCGGCGGCACCGCCTTGGCGGCGGCGTCCATCTCCACCTCGTTGGAATAGACCCAGGGATGGCCGCGGCCGAGGCGCTTCTCGCCGTGCGGCTTCAAAGCAACGCTCGGCAGCTCGGCAGGGGGGCTGTGGGGGGCTTGGGGCATCGCCGCGCAGTCTAGTCGGTGACGGGGTGACTGCAAGACCGCTTTGCCCGCCGCCTTCGCGGCCCTATTCGGACAAGACGACGCCTTCGCGGCCCTATTCGGACAAGACGACGCCTTCGCGGCCCTATTCGGACAAGACGACGCCTTCGCGGCCCTATTCGGACAAGACGACGCCTTCGCGTCGGGGATCGGCGCCGCCCTCCAGGCCTCCCCCCTGTGGCCCGTTGGCGATCCGGCGGATGCCGTGCAGGCCGCTGGTCATGCCGCGGATATTGACCTCGTGGCCCAGGGCTTCCAGCTCTGCCTTGGCGGCCTCGATGCCGGTGCCCTCCTCCAGATCGGTGGCGCCGTTGCGGTTGACGAAGTTGGGCAGGGCGACCGCCTGCTGCATGGTCAGGCTCCAGTCCAGGGCAGCGATGATTGCCTTGGTGGTGTAGCCGATGATGCGGCTGCCGCCGGGCGAGCCGATGGCCATGACGAAGCGGCCGTCGCCGTCCAGCACCAGGGTCGGAGACATGGAGCTGCGCGGCCGTTTGCCCGGCTGTACGCGGTTGGCCACCGGCCGGCCGTCCACCGAGGGCCGGAAGGAGAAATCGGTGAGCTCGTTGTTCAGCAGGAAGCCGCGCACCATGACGCGCGCGCCGAAGGCGCTTTCGATGGAAGCGGTCATGGACACCGCGTTGCCTTCGGCATCGACCACGGAGAGGTGCGAGGTGGAGGGCGGGTTGAGCTGCGCCGGGCTGTGCGCCTGCGGCGTCCGCAGCCCGGGGCTGGCCTGGCCCATGCTGGCCGCCGGGTCGATGAGCACCGCGCGGGCGGCGAGGTACAGCGGGTCGAGCAGCCGGTCCACCGGCACCTCGACGAAGTCGCTGTCCGCCAGGAAGCGGTTGCGGTCGGCGAAGGCCAGGCGCGAGGCCTCGGCGACCAAGTGGATCGCTTCTGCGCCCGGGCTCTCGCCGGGCGCCGGCGCCAGGGCGGCGAGATCGAAGGCCTCCAGCAGCTTCAGGGTCTGCAGCACGGCGACGCCGCCGGACGTCGGCGGCGGCATGCCGCAGACCGTCCAGCGCCGGTAGGGCAGGCAGAGAGGCTCGCGCCGCTTGGCATGGTAGCCGCGCAGGTCCGGATAGCTCAGCAGGCCGGGATTGTCCGCCGCGCCGCGCACGGCGTTGACGATGTCCAGCGCCACCCAGCCCTTGTAGAAGGCATCGGCGCCGCGCTGGGCGACAAGGCGCAGGGTGTCGGCATAGTCCTGGTTCTTCAGCAGGTGGCCGACCGGCAGCGGATTGCCGCCGGCGTCGTGGAAGTAGGCCGCCGTCGCCGGGTAGCGTTTCAGATATTTGTCCGCGGCGATCAGCGCGTGCAGGCGCGGCGAGACGGCGAAGCCCTCCTCGGCCAGGCGGATCGCCGGTTGGAACAGGCTGGACCAGGCCAGTTTGCCGTGGTCGCGATGGGCGGCCTCCAGCATGCGCAGCAGGCCGGGCGTGCCGACCGAGCGGCCGCCGACCACCGCGTCCCAGAAGGCCAGGGGCTCGCCCGCAGCATCCAGGAACAGCGCTTCGTCGGCGGCGGAGGGCGCGGTCTCGCGGCCGTCGTAGGCCGATACCGCGCGCGCGGCGGCGTCGTAGTGCAGCAGGAAGGCGCCGCCGCCGATGCCGGAGGACTGCGGTTCCACCAGGCCCAGCACCAGCTCGGCGGCGATGGCCGCATCGATGGCGGATCCGCCCTGGCGCAGCATGGCCATGCCGGCTTCGGCGGCCAGCGGATTGGCGGCGGTGACCATCTGGCGCGGCGGTGCGGGCGCGGGCTCCTCCAGAAGGGTACAGGCGGCCAGGGCCGGCAGCCCCAGCAGTGCCAGCAGCCCCAGCAGGAAGGGGGCGGGACGGCGGTGCAGCGGTTTCAGAGGCTTGGCGGCGGCGGGTGTCATGGTGCGGTCTCCCCGAATGGCGTTCGTGGCGGCACGCGCGATGGCGGGCAACGGGCGGGAACGTGGCGTTCCGGCCAGCGTCGAGATGGGGGACCATCATCGGTCCTCGGGGAAGGCTTGGCCAGGGATAGATTGGGCTGGGGCGCTACCGCCTTAGAGGCCGGTTCAGAGGTTGGCGGGCAGCAGCTTGCACATGTGCAGGCCCTCGATCCGGTGACCGCGCTCGAAGAGCACCGAACACAGCCAGCCGTCGTCGCTGCGCCGGTCGGTGGAGGGAATGCTGGTGTGGACCGCGGAGCAGCCGTGACGCCGGGCGATCTTTTCCAGGCCGGCTTCCAGCGCCCGCGCCACGTTGCCCTGGTCGACGATGTCCAGGGCGCTGAAATGATCGGCCAGCAAGATCGGGCCATGCACCAGATCGTGTGACAGCAGGAAGGCCGCGATGGCGACGATGCAGCCCTGCTCGTTGCGGACGATTAGGATTCCAGTCCCTTTCTCGGACCCTTGTGCGATGCGCTGGCTGGCGAAACTGCGCCAAGCGTCCAGATTGGCGTCCGGGCAGATGGTGCGGATCAGCGGGAAGGCCTGGTCGACCTCTGCCTGCGACAGTAAACTGACATTGAGTTTTCGCACCAAACGAGTCACCTTATTCACAGCTGGGACGCGCCTTTTTCCGAGACGTGGGGATCGACCGAACATTTACGCTTTGTCGGCCTTAAGATTGGCGTTCGTCGCCGTGCGGCGTCGTTGATCCACATCAAATGGAAAAGGCGGAAAACCTTGCTGCGCCGATGGGGGAGGGCGAAGCGGGGACGCTGTTGACTGTCGTTGCTTGGAGTATGGGTGGGAGATGACGGTTTTCGATTATGACCGAGTGAGCAAGCTGGCCCCCGCGGTGGCGCGGGAGCGCAGCGAGGCTTCGCCCTGCGCCGCCTGTACCGTCCGGGGCATGACCATCTGCGCGCCGCTGGACTCGAACGAGCTGGCTCAGGTCTCGGCCCTCATGACCTCGGTGGAGTTGCAGGCCGGCGCGCCTCTGTTCGACGAGGGCGAAGACGCCGGCAACGTCTATAACCTCACCTCCGGCACCCTCAAGGTCTACAAGCTGCTGCCCGACGGCCGCCGCCAGGTGACGGGCTTTCTCTTCGGCGGCGATTTCCTGGGCCTTGCCACCCAGGACACCTACGCCTTCAGCGCCGAGGCGGTGACGTCCTGCCTGCTGTGCCGCTTCCCGCGCCACAAGCTGGAAGACCTCATGCAGCGCATGCCGAAGATCGAGCAGCGCCTGCTGAGCATCGCCAGCAACGAGTTGGCGGCGGCGCAGGAGCAGATGTTGCTGTTGGGCCGCAAGACGGCGCGGGAGAAGATCGCGTCCTTCCTGCTGATGCTGGCCAAGCGCGCCAAGCAGCGCGGCCAGCCGGAGAATCCCGTTTCGGTGCCGATGAGCCGCACCGACATCGGCGACTATCTGGGGTTGACCACCGAAACCGTGAGCCGGACCTTCACGCAGCTAAAACAGCAGGGCATCATCAACCTGATGCCCAATCATCAGGTGAAGCTGGCCCGGTGCGAGGAGCTGGAGGAGATCGCCGGCGGCTATTGAGCCGGCACGACCGCGTGCCCCTCCAGGGCGCATCAGGCCCAGAAGGATGCGCCGAAGGCGATCCTTCTACCTTGTGATTCCGAACTAGCGCGGCGTCTGGATGATCGGCGGCACCGACATCAGCGCCGTGTCCCAGGGAAACAGGATCCAGGTGTCCTGGCTGACCTCGGTCACGAAGCTGTCGACCAGAGGGCGGCCGGCGGGTTTGGCGTAGACCGTGGCGAAATGCGCCTTGGGCATCAGTTCGCGCACTTTGCGGGCGGTCTTGCCCGTATCCACCAGGTCGTCGATCAGCAGCCAGCCTTCACTGTCGTGCTCGACGCCCTTCAAGACGTCCAGGTCGCCCTGGGAGCGGTCGTCGCGGTAGCTGACGATGCAGATGGTGTCGATCAGGCGGACGTCCAGTTCGCGGGCGATGACGGCGGCGGGTACCAGCCCGCCGCGGGTGATGGCGGCGATGCCCTTGAAGGGGCCTTGCGCGACCAGCCGCCAGGCAAGGGCGCGGGAATCGCGGTGGAGCTGGTCCCAGGAAACGGGGAAAGTCTTCTGTTCGCCGGCGGTCATGATTTTGGGCCACCCTCTTCTTCTATTGCAGGCTTCTTGTTCGCGGCAGCTGTCCCTGAGGGGGCGCCGATTCGAAGCGGGGATTAAAGCGGAAGTCGCCGCCGCCGTCTAAAGGCTTTTCGCGCGCCGCCGGCCCCGGGGGCGTCTAGATCGGATTCACAGGCATAGAGCAGGTTCACAGGGCCGCTGGATCGCCTTCGGCGATTCCGGCCGGCCCTGATCTGCTCTAGCTGCTCACTTCACCGGTGCGGACCAGCTGCACCGCGGCGATCCGCCAGCCGCCGTCGGGTTGCCGCTCCATGGTGTAGAGGGCGATGACGGCCTGCCCGTCGGGCCCGACGAAGCGGACCGCCTGACCGGTCTTGCCGTCGATGATGCGCGCATCGAGGAACTCCACCGAGCGCGGACGGTAGACCGGCTGGTAGCCGCCGCGCACCATGGCCGTGAAGTTCTCCACCGTGCCGAACAGTTCGCGCAGCCGCGGCGTGGCATAGGAAAAGGCGCGCGGCCAGTCGTCCGCCTGGAAGGCATCGAGCTGGGCCCGGATGGTGTCGACTATCGCCCGTTCGTCGCCGGCTGCGGGCCGTTGGATCTCCTGAGCCCCGGCAACGGCGGGAGCGAGGGCCGCCGGCGCGGCGCAGAGCAGGGCGAGGGCGAGGCAGTGGCGGAAAAGGCGGGTCATAGGGGTCTCCCTGAGGTGCTTAAGCGGCAGGGCCTGCAGGGAAAGCTAGGGCGACGCCGGGCCGAGGCCAGCCCGCTTCCGGAACGGCGGCCCGAAAAGCGACAGGCCGGCCCCGTTTCCGGAGCCGGCCTGGAGGACCTTGGATGCCGCGAGGTTCAGCGGACGTAGATGTGCACCTCATTGACCTGGGCGGCCGGGCTGGAGGTCGCCGAGAGCGTCATGCGGTCAGCGGGCAGGCCCATGTTGGTGAGGGTGCGCAGCACGTTCTCCGCGTTGCGGCGCGACCGGTTGGTGTCCAGTGCGACACGCGCGGAGTCGCCGCCTGCCGGGGCCACAGCGACGATGTCGAAGGCGGCATTGGGGCGGCGCTCCAGGGCCGCGCCCACCACGGTGAAGAGCGCCTGCTCGTACTGCGGGTTCTCGCGGTCGAAGCGGATCACCGCCAGGGGTTGGCGGCTGCCGACCTGGTTGGCAGCGCCGCCGGCCGGGGCCGGAGCCGGCACGCCGTAGGCGCGGTTGGCCAGGCTGCCGCCGATATACTCGCCGTTGTCGATGGCGACCTGCATGGCGGTCAGGTTCAGGCGCTCGTTGGCGAAGTAGTTCTGCGTGCGCGCGATGTCGTCGCTCAGCTCGTTGAGCAGGCGGTCGATGACCACCACGGTCTTGTTGACCTCGTCCTCCAAGACGGCGAGCTGACGGTGGTCTTCCTCGATGGCGCCGCGCAGCTCGAAGGTGGTGCTGGTGGATTCGAGCAGGAAGGCGGACAGCGAGGCGGTGGCCGAAACCTGACTGGCCAGGGTGTTGAGGGCGGCGATGGAGGCGCCGACCTGCTGCAGTTCGGCCTGGGCCTGATTCCACTGGGCCACCAGTTCCGGATTGCCGGGAGTGGTGCCGACCTGCAGGCGGGCGTTCATCGCCGCTTTCAGGGAGTGGTAGTTGCCGGCGAACTGGCGCGCCGAAATGCGCAGGCTCTGCAACTGGTCGTTTTCGGCCTTGAGCTGGCTCTGCAGCTTCAGCAGGTCGTCGCGCAGCGCTTTGATCTTCTGGCCGACCACGGTGCCGGTGGGGCGCATGTTGCTGACGGTGGGCGGCTCGAAAACCGTCGTTCCCAGGATCTCCGGCGCGGGCGCGGCGGGAACCGTCGACGCCGGGGCGGTCTCTACACTGGCGGGCTGGCTGGCCGCGGAAGTCTCGGCCTGTGGCGCCGGGGTGCCGCTGCTGACGGGCTTCTTATCTTCCTGAGGGGCGGCGCAGCCCGCCACGAACAGAAGCGCGCCGATGACGACAGCGGTCCGGCGAAAGGGCAACAAGTGTCTGCTCGACATAGAGAATTCCGTACAGATTTCCGAGACAGCTTAATATTAGAAGTGCTCACATATTAACTATGTAAGTCTTTACAGAGTCTTGCTATCCCGCCCCCCTCGAACGATTGCGAGATAGTAGAGTATGGATTCTGGGGGTACAAGTGCCATTTCCTTATGGTTGAGCGCGTCCGGCCGGGTGTTTCAGGGTTGGAAATCCTCGCTTTTTCGCTCCCTTCGAAGGCCTTGCAAGGGGCGGGGGCTTCGAGTAATGTCCGGCCTCTTCGCGGCGGCGGTCCCGCCTCCGCGCCGCTTCTAGCGGCTTTGATGTGCGCCCGTAGCTCAATTGGATAGAGCACCTGACTACGGATCAGGAGGTTGGGAGTTCGAATCTTCCCGGGCGCGCCACAATCCCCCGAAAATCAAAGAGAAAACGACCGAGGAAAGAGAGCGGTTTCCTCTTTTCTCGCAAGTGGTTTCCTCAATTCCCGATTCGTTCCGACCCCAGGTTCCAGGTCCGTTCTGAAACTGAGGTGGGTCTTCTGGTGGCCGCTGCGGCTTCTGAGCATGCGGCTGTGGTACGGGCGATGGGGTAAGGGGCACATCGCCGGTCGCCGGCTGATGCCCTCTAGGGCTGTACGGCGAGCACAGGGGTCTCGCTGATTTCACCCAGGAGATCACCGAAGAGATCACGGACATCCCCGAGCGCCTCACCCCTGCATCGACTACGCGGCCATGGCGCGAGACTCGGAGTAGTCATGAAGGATCGTCTCGACCGCGCTCCCTCGCAATGCAGAACCGATCCCTCTAAGGGTCGTGCGCGACAACGCTACCCCCGCATCAATCGCGTCGAGCTATGCAACAAATCGTCTTGCGGCACATCAGAATATGAATTGTACGCATCAGAAGCGCGCTATGGCGCAACGAAGCGCATGGGATGAGTATGGACCACTTCTCAATCGTGCAGGCGCTGTGCCGCGCGGCGATAGCCGACGCGTCGCCGGCCCTGAGCAAGAAAATCGAACGTCTGCGTGACACCTTGGCCGAGGACAGGGAGGTGAAGCAGGCGGGTGCGCTGACGAACATTCTGACTGCGGTGGACCGCACGAAGGAGCTTTACCGAGCCGTATCGAGCGTTCGAAGGCGCAGGTCCGCGGCGAGGTCCTGACCAGCTAAGCGCTCGTTCCGGTCGATCGCGAGGCGGCTGCTGCGCTGGCGGAGGTGATCTTCCCGGCGGATATTCAGCCGGCCGCGCCCCTCTTCAATCCGGCGGTGAGCCAGGCCATTGAGACGTTCATCGAGGAATGGGCGAATTTTGAGGCCCTGTCCGAGATTGATATCTGGTCGCCGAGGACTTGCCTCATTTACGGAGCCCCCGGCGCAGGCAAGACCTGGTTGGCGTTGTGGATGGCTCAGCAGCTCGATTTACCGATCGTTCAGGTCAAGTTGGACGGTCTCGTGTCGTCCTTTTTGGGCACGACGGCGTGCCAATCCTCTTTTTCGCGCTCAAACCGCAATCTTTTAAGAAGTTTGGGCACCGGGAGACCGCCGGCGTACTACGAGCGCTGTACAGGCAAGCAGTGCGATGGAGGCGCCGAGCCATGGCAACCCATCCTGCGCGTCGCCCAGCGTTGCAGTGAAAGACAATGCAGCGCAGAGCCCGACAGACAGGCGAACTGGGGTCGACAACGGTTGGCGCCAGTACCCATAGATTGAGATTGGAACCAGGACAAACAGCAGAAGTCCGACGGCGAAATCGAAGCAGACCTCGCCCAGGGAGGGATCGAGGAGGCTGGAAAAGGCGAACATGAAGGGGATGATGTAGAGCGCCTTGGCCATCTTCACGCATTCCCAGCCGGTTCTCATCGGGGGAGCTTCGGCAATACGCGCGCCAACGAAAGCAGTCATGCAGATTGGCGGTGTGATCGTCGAATCCTGGGCGAACCAGAAGATCACCAGGTGCGCTGCCAGGACGGAAAGACCGAGCTCCTGAAGCGCGCCGGCCCCCAAGGCGGCTATGATCACATACGATGCCGTGACCGGGAGCCCCATGCCGATAACATAAGACATCAACCCCAGCAGGATGATCGCGATCACGGCGGAACCGCCGGAATAGTCAATTAGGATCGAGGTAATCTTTGTCAGCAATCCGGTATGGACTGTCACCGCATAGATAATCGCGGCGCTGGCAAGAAGGGCGGAGATCGTGATTGCAACGCGCGTACCGGCCTCAAGGGCAGTTAGTAACTGCTTCCAGTGCATACGGGTGTTCTGGCGCAAGTAGCTGATCGCCAGAGTCATAACCACGCAGGCCGCGCTTGCGAAGAACGGAGTGTACTGCAGAACCATAAGGACGATCAGGATGATCACTGGGAGGAAGATGTGCCCGCCCTGCAGTACGACTTCTGAGAGGCGCGGCAGCTCATCGCGCGGCAGGCCGACCATGCCGCGCTCGGCTGCTTTTATGTCTGCGTAAAAGTAGACTGCGACGTAGTAGAGGAGCGCCGGTGCTATGGAGTAGAACAGAATCTCCACCAAGGGGATATTGGTGAGGCTCGCCATGATGAAGATGCCGGTACCCATCAGCGGCGGCATTAGGCCGCCGCCGACAGATGAGACCACTTCAATGGCAGCGGCTTCGTAGTTACGGAAGCCCAGCCGCTTCATCATAGGAATCGTCATTGTCCCGGTCGTCGAGACATTTGAGATCGAGCTGCCGGAAAGCATGCCCATTAGTGCGCTGGATACCACCGCAACCTTGGCCGGCCCACCCCGCCTGTGGCCCGCGACAGCCGCCGCGAGATCGGTAAAGACCCTGTCGCCTCCGCTGACCCGTAGGAAGACCCCGAACAGCAGGAACGTGAAGATATAGGTCGCCATGAGTCCGGTAATGAAATTGAAAATGCCTTCGGCATCCATGTACATGGTCTCGATGAAATCCGGGATCGACATGCCGCCGTGTTCCAGGACTCCAGGCCAGTAGGGGCCTGTTAGCGCGTAGCCGATGAAGAGCAGATTCAGGAATACGATGGTTGGTCCGACGGTACGGCGCGTGGCCTCAAAAATCGTGACGAGGGCAATGCAACCGAAGATGAAGTCGCTCCAGGGCACGGGATCATAGCCGACATAGCGGTCGAGCCAGGCATCGGCGCGATAGAAGGCCCAGGCGAAGGCGGCGGCGGAGGAGATCGCCAGCCCCCAGTCAACAAGGCTCGGGCGCGCACGGCTGCTGCTTTTCAGCGCCGGGTAGAGCAACATGGTCAGCGGCAGCGTGAACATCAGATGCAGTCCACGCGTTTTCACTTCGCCGATGGTAATGGTGAAGGCAAAGTACAGGGTGATCAGCGTAAGGGTGATGCAGGTGACGGCTACACCGATGCGGAGCCAACCACTTGTCACACGTTGCTCTTGAGGGAAGATCTTTTGCCGAAGTTCTTCGGTGGCGCTATCGAACATGGAACCAGTTCCGTGGGGCGGCTGTTGGAAAGTCAATCAAAAAAGGGGTGGCCGTCGTGAAACCGCCACCCCTCACTGAAAACTACTGAGGTGCTGAGCTACATCCAGCCGCGTTCTTTATAGTATTTGACGGCGCCGGGATGGGTCGGAATCGGATGTCCTACAGGAAGGTCCTCCGGCTTCCACTGCTTGAAGCCGGCATAAGCCGCGATCAAACGTTCGTGGTTTTCTGCCATTTCCTTGACCATGAGGTAGACGATCTCGTCGTCCATGTCGGCGGTCGTGAAGATAATGGTCGAGAGGTTGAGGGATTTGACCGGTTCGTCCTGGCCGTCATAAGTGCCAGCGGGGATCACGGAAGGGACATAGCCCCACTTTGCCACCATTTTCTCGAGCACGGGGTCAGGCAGGGCGAGGACCTTGCCGGAGCGAGCGGTTATCGCTTGGCGCAAGTCGTTGGAGTTCATGCCCACCGTGTTGGTATAGATGTCCAGTTGGCGGTTTTGAAAGGCATCGACCAGGCCCTGCTGGGCGCCTTCGACGACATTGCTGCCCTGCGCCTCCAGAGTTTCGTAGTTGTAGCCGTATTCCATCAGGATCTTTTCGATGGCGAAGTGATTTGACGACCCCTTCTGGCCGACGCCGATGCTGACGGTCGCACCATCCTTCAGCTTTGACAGCACATCGATATCGACGTCCCCGGCCAGCACGAGATGCACCGTGTTCGCGACCACGTTCGCAACAGCGCGGAGGTTGTCGAAACCCTTGTTCTTGAAGACTTCATTATCGCCTACATAAGCCAACTTCAGGAACGGTCCGTAGGAAAGCCCGAACTCAGCCTTGTTTGCACCGACGGCAAGTGGGTTGCCGATGGCGCCCTTGCCGGGAATGGTGCTGACCGGTTGGCCGTCGTAGTGCGAGTTCACCATTTCTGAAACCGCTGCAGCGGTCGGATACCAAGTTCCGGTGGGACCACCGGAAATGAAGGTCGCGGCCTTGTGGGTCTTTTCCTGGGCCACGGCGTTCTGGCCGCCGGCGAGCGTCAGCGCGACGATGGTTCCCGCAGCAAAAACTAGCCCCTTTTTCAGTCTCATTCGATGTCTCCCTGTTGATCCTGCTTCCGGCGAGCTGCCGCCGAAGATGGAAGCGACCCAACGCCGGCGCACCTCGAGCGCCGGTGAAGCGCACAGGCAACTCTACTAATATTGTTTTATATGTCAAACGGTGTTTTGTATAAGATCAGAAGCGGCCGCAGTCGACCTTGATGCGGTCGCCAGTTACGGAGGCCGAGGCGTCGGAGGCCAGGAACAGTGCGGCAGTGCCGACTTCCCGCGGGTCGACCCAGCGCTTCAGGGCGGAAACGCTGGTGTAATTCTCTTCGACGATGGCCTCTACGCTGCGCCCCTCGGCTTCGGCGCGCCGGGCCAGGACTCTGTCCATCAATTCGCCGGAAACGGCTCCCGGGCAGAGCGCGTTGACTCGTACGCCGGCCGGGCCGACCTCGCGGGCGATGGCTTCGGTCATGCCGAGAAGCGCAAACTTGGTGGCCGAATAGGCCGAGCGCATGGGATAACCCTGAAGGCCCATCAGCGACGACATGTTGATGATGGATCCTCGGCCAGCCTCGCACATAACTCGGGCCGCCACCTTGAGACAGTTCAGCGCACCGAAGAGGTTTAGTTCTACGCAAGCCCGGAAGGCTTCGAGATCCATCTCGGCCACGGGCATCACCGGGCCGCTCATGCCGGCATTGTTCACCAGGATGTCGACCCGGCCGGTCTTGGCGGCGGCTTGTGAGAAGAGCGCCTCTACCTGGTCATAACAGGTCACGTCACATTGCACCGCCAAACCGCCATTTCGGGCGGCAACGTCAGTGATCGTTTTGCTATTTCGCCCCGCGACGACGACATGGGCACCTGCCTCGGCAAAAACGCCGGCGACCGCTGCTCCGATGCCGCTGCCGCCGCCCGTAATGATCGCCGTTTTGCCGTCGAGACGGTAGGAGGTCTGGTTCACAGGCATTGCTCCATTGATCAGGTTGTTGCTTCGAAGACTCGCGCAGGGTCGAACAGAGGCCTCTCGGGTTCGCGACCGAGGATGAAATCACCCATCAGCTCTGAGATGTAGGGCCCGATAGTGTAGCCACCGCGTACGCAACCCAGGACAAAGGCGCCCGGCACGCCGGGCAGCGCGCCGGCCAGGGGATAGAAATCAGGGACATTGGCTTCGAAACCGGTCCAGCTACGCAGGATCCGCAACCGTCGAAGGCCTGGAACTGCATACTGGGCCAGCGCGAGATTGGGGACCAAAGTACCGAGATCGATCCGGCCACGGCCTTCCCGGGGGGAGCCCTGGCCCTGCCAGCCGCCGCCGATCAGAACCGTGCCATTGGCTTTTTGCTTCAGAGTCAGCAGGCCGGTCGCATGGCCGACTACCGTATTCACAAGCCGCGGGCCCCGCTCGGTCACCGATACGGTGTTGATCCGGGCCCGGACCGGCAGATCGACCCCCAGCATTTTGGTCACGTCTTGCAGCCAGCCGCCGCAGGCCAGCAGCAAACGCCGCGAAGAGACTTCACCGTGGCTGGTCCTCAAGGTGAATCCCTGCTCGAAGGGCTCTATCGCGGTGACTGCAGAGTGCTCCCGATAGGGAATCTGCGCAGCGAGAAGGCGCGCCCGGTAGTAGCGTCCGGTCAAACTGGAGTTGGCATAGCCGTCCTTGGCGCACCAACTCGCCGCTACCACTTGCTGGCATAGTCCGGGTTCCCGCTTGGCGAGGTCGCTCGGCGCTACGAACTCGATCGGTGCCCCGGCTTCGGCTTTGAGCGCCATACGCTCGTGAAGAAGATTCGCTTCGCGCTCGTTGAAGGCAAGGGTATAGCCGCCGGTTTCGCGGTACCCGACGGCGTCCCCTAAGGCCGCCCAGCGGCGGTGTCCCTCCAGCGCATAGGGCATGAGCTTTACCCGCTTGATCTGCAGGCTAAGTGTGCCGGCGTTCACCCCCGATGCGCCTTGCCCGAGGTCACCCCGCTCGATCACGATGGCCCGCATACCCCCTTCACTCAGGCGCAACGCCGTTGCGCAACCGAGAATCCCACCGCCGACTACGGCTATATCGTACGACGGAGTCACAGCGGCGCCGGCGCGGGGATGGGCAAGGCTTCGTAGTCGAATTCACCCGCCAGGGCTGCAACCGGAACCGGGCGAAGCGGCGGCCGTGCGGTGGCCAGGCCCATTTCCGTGGGGGTCTTGCCGGACAATCGACATGCGAGGGCAGTGGCGGTCTCTGTGCAGTACCGGCCCCCGCAAGGACCCATGCCGCACCGCGTCCCCGACTTCAGGGCGTTCGGCATAAGTCCCCCGCTGATCATCTCTGCTTCCAGAGCGCCGCGCGTCACACCTTCGCAGCGGCAGACGAGCGTGTCCGCGCTGATTTGGTCCAGCACGCCTTCCCGCATGATCGAGAGGGAAGTCATCGCCATGCCGAAGCGGGCGGCCGTCTTGAGCTTCGCCTGCAGAGGTCTGCTGCGCTCTTGCAGCAGTTCTTCAGACAGCAGTCCGAAGTCCCAGGCGGCGGCCAGCGCCGCGAGTCGGCCGCGCAGTACTGCTGCCGCCGCACCTTGAATGCCGGCGCCATCCCCAGCAGCGTAGAGTCCCTTCACCGTTGTGCGTCCGGCAGGATCCAGGCGCGGTACCCAGCCACCCTGATTCTCATCCAGGCGATGCTCTGCCCCCAACAAACGTGTCGCCTCCACCACGGGTGTCAGGCCGTGGCCGAGGCAGACCGCGTCGGCAGAAACATCGCGTGTCATCTCGCCGGAGGGCGCCCAGTTGGAATCGACGGGACCAATGTCGACCTTTTCCACGGAATTGGTGCCGTGGATCTGGCGGACGCCATGGCCAAAGAGGATCGGCACGCCTTTCGTTTTCAGGCGGGCGGCCCAGCCGATGCCACGTACCAGGAGATCGGGGCGGGCCGACATGGCCGGCAGCCGCCGCCACCAGTCGCTCACCCGGTTGAGGTCCACCACGGCTGACACCGTGCCGCCAAGGCGCAATATCTCGTGGGCTACGAAGAACAGCAGCGGGCCGGAGCCTGCTACCACGACGCGTCGGCCAGGCGGCCTAAGGTGCTCTTTCATCAATGCTGTGGCGGCGGCGAGCCCTATGACTCCGGGCATGGTCCAGCCAGGCAGTGGTACGACCCGCTCCCGGGCGCCACCTGCCAGCAGCAGAGCCGGTGCCACATGGATAGAATTGTCACGGGCCGTGGCCGCTCCCAGGCGGAAGCCCCCATCCCGGCGCTCAACCTGCCAGACCCGGGCGCCGGTGAAGCAGTCGACTGCAGAAGCTGCAAGCCGGGCCCGCAGTTCGCCGCCTTGGCGGTCTTCCGGCGTCGGTGGTGCGGCGAGGATGGCATCGCACTTCGCGCGCCATACTTGGCCGCCGGCTTTGGCCTGTTCGTCAAACAGCTTTACGCTGAAGCCCAGCGCCGCGGCCTCAATCGCAGCGGAAGCGCCGGCCGGCCCGGCCCCGACAATCATCAGCGACGGGGAGGTCATTTCACCTGCGCCTTGCCGTAGCGCAGGCGCCGCGCTTCGAGCCCTTGAGAGATCGGCGTGCGGCAGGCTTCAACATAGGCACCATCGATTTCGACCAGGCATTCCTGGCAAAGGCCCATGTAACAGAAGGCGCCACGCGGCCGGCGGTCTTCCGGCCCGTCGCGCAGATGGTGAATACCGTTGGCCAAGAGCGCGGCGGCAAGGCTCTCGCCGGCCGGCGCCTCATAGGTCGCACCATCGAAGCGGAACCCGACAGGCTTGGCGCGGGCAATGCCGCCCCCGGGCTTGTTGCCGGGTTTCATCGTGTTTCGATGCCTAAGGCGTTGAGGGAACTGCGCAGCCCTGCAATCTGGGCCGGATCCAAAGCCAGAACCGGATCGCGCGGGACGCCTGCGGGCTGGCCGATGAGGTTTAGCGCAGCTTTGAAGGCGGCCGGCCAGGTGCCGAGCCCCATCAGCAGTTCGTAGACCGTAGTGAGCTTGATATGAAGTTCACCATGCTCTCTGCCGGGGGCCGTCTTCGCGAGGTCCACCAGCCGGCCTGCGGCAGCCCCGAGGAGTTCCGGTCCGGTTGCAATGAAGCCCTTGGCGCCGAGAGCCAGGCCGGGAAGAATGTAGTGGCAGGGACCGATCATGATTGAGAGGCGCTCGCGGAATTTGTCGAGCAGGTGGCTGTGGTGAAAGAAATCCCTGTGGCTTTCCTTGATGCCGATTACCGGAGCGATTTGCATCACGGCGTCAAGATCTTCAAGGCCGAGGGAGTAGCCTACGCGGCGCGGCGAATTGTAGAGGACAATCGGCAGGTCGATTTCCTTTGAAACGGATTCGTAGCGCCGGAGAATCTCGCCACGGCTGCCCTTTAAGACATAGGTGGGCGGCATCATCAGCAAAGCTTGCGCACCGTTCGCTGCAGCCTCGCGAGCGTAGGCGAGGCTGCCGTCCAGAGTCGGCGCGGAACAGCCGGTCATGATCCAGGCCCTGCCCCGGGCCACGTCTCTGGCGCGTGCCGTGAGCCGGCCGCGTTCGTTGGCGGAGAGCGCCCAGCTCTCGCCATTGTCGCCGGCGACGCAGATGCCGGTAGCGCCGAGGCCGATGAGCCATTCGACCATGGCGCAGTAATCGTCTTCCAGGATTTCGCCATCGTTGGAAAAAGGCGTCACCACGGCGGGCACGAAGCCATGGAGGTCGTCTTTGGTCATATGGGGCATCAAGGTTTCCATTGCTCGAGAGGAACGCGATAGAGAGAGCCGCTGTCGGCTTCTACGATCACCAGGTTGTCGTTTCGGTCGAAGGCGACGCTGGTGGTGGAGAGGCCGTCCGGGGTGCGGATTTCCGTGACGGCATCGCCGCGTGGATCGAAAATGAAGGCTCTTCCGGCCTGTGCCTGAGCCAAGGCAAGGAAGCCGTCTGCGGTTATCGCCAGGCCGTCCGGGCCAAGTCCGCCAGAAAGCTGAATATAAATGCCCACCATCGGCGGTGTTTCTGCGCCCTCCGTTTTGAGCCGCCAGACCGCGTTGGCGCGGGTTACCGCAAGGTAAAGGAGCACGCCGTCCGGACTGATCACCAAGCCGTTCGGATAGGGAATGGTTTCCAGCACCCGCTCGACCTTGCCGTCGGGCCGGCGCCGGTAGAGCCGGCCGCGCGGGTCCGAGAGGCTGGACCGTCCGCTGTCTGTGAACCAGATGTCGCCTTGGTCAGAAACTGTGACATCGGACAGGCCCAGAAAGGGCTCCCGGCCATCGTCGGCGGCAAGGACCTCGAGGGTCCCGTTGTCCGGGTCCAAGGCCAGAAGTCCCTTGGAGTAGTCGACGACGGCGAAGCGGCCATCTGGCATTGGCCGCAGCGAGTGAGGTTCGCCATCGTAGGAGAAAGCGAGGTCCCAGTCCCCATCCTGGTGGACGCGGAATATGCGGCCGTAGGGTACATCGGCGACCCAGAGGCTGCCGTCCGCCGCAAACACCGGTCCTTCTAGAAAGGAGTGCATCTGCTTCCCGGGCCGGGTCATGCTTGCCCAGGGGCTGGGTGGCCCGAGGTGGCGGAACTCGGCCGGGAGCCTGGTGAAGGCTTCCGCAACCAAGATACGCAGGTTAGGTCTCATGCGACAGCGCCCTCCGACCGGAAGGCGTCGATCTCTGCGCTGGAATAGCCGATGCCCTTCAAAATCTCATCGGTATGCTCGCCGAACGCCGGCGCAGGGCTATCGAGCCGCGGCCCATCCTCCAGGAAGTCGAAGGCAGCGACGGGGACGGTCGTTTCACGCCCTGAGTCGCCCGGGGGCCTTTGCAGCAAGCGGCGATGGGCAAGTTGCGGGTCCGCCAAGGCTTCATCCAGGCCACGTACCCGTTCGGCCGGAATGCCCGCCTCGTGGAAGATGTTCATCCAATCCTGGGCGCTGCGGCTTAGCAGTTTGCGGGCAAGCACCTGGCGCATGACGGTGGCGGCGCCCCAGAGGTCCGGCCAAGTCTCGAGCGCCGCAAGAGCAGGCTCGTCCAGCAGGTCCCAGAGCCTCTTGTTCTGGCGGAAATTGAATGCGCCAAGCATCAGCTTTCCATCGGCAGTGTCATAGCAGCCGATACCCGCCTCCGCGGGTTTCTCGGGTCCTGCCGCCTCCGAGAGGTGGCCGGTCACTTCGGGACCCGCCAGCATCAGGGCGCAGTCCAGCATGGCGCAGTCGATATGGGTGCCCTTGCCGTCCCGGCCGCGTCGAAAGAGGGCGGCGGCGATGGCGAAGGCGGCGTTCATTCCGGCGCTGTAGTCGACATAGGAGGCCGCCGTCTTTTGGTCGCCGGAGCGCGCCATGATGCCGGATGCTGCCTGAATGACGTTGTCATAGGCGTTGACGCTGGCGCGGGGACCGCGTTGTCCGAAACCGGTCAGGGAACAGTAAATGATATCGGGTTTGAGCTGCTGCACCGCGTCGTAGCCGAATCCCAACGCCGCCAGAGCCTGTACCCGATAATTCTCCAGGAAGACGTCGCTGTCGGCGATGAGGCGGCGCAGTACTTCGGCGCCCTTGGCCTTCTCAAGGTCCAATGCGATGGCCCGCTTGTTGCCGCCTTGGGTTTCGTAGGTGAGGCCCAGTCCGGCGGCATTGCGTTGGTCATCGAGGCCCCGCCCACGGGTGGCGTCCGGCGCATTGACCGGCTCGACCTTGATCACATCGGCGCCAAGCACTGCCAACTGGTAAGCCGCAAAAGGGCCGGCCAGGACATGGGTCAGGTCCAGCACTCTCACCCCCTCGAAGGGTCGGGTCATAGATCGTCCTCAGCTACCCCGGGAAAGCAGGCCCTTCGTTCGAAGGGTGCAAATGCCAACTTGTTTTTTATATCAACGTCTGTTTTGTATATCAACGAACTTGACCGCTGGAGAGATATCTTATGAGCGCCGTGTTTCACCGAGACCTGTCGGCTGATCTGCCTGTGATCGACCGCGGCGACGGTGTCTATCTGATTGATTCGACGGGTAAGCGATACCTCGATGCATCCGGCGGTGCGGCAGTTTCCTGCCTTGGGCACAATCATTCTAGGGTGATCGATCGACTCGGTGAACAGTTGGCCAAGGTCTCCTTCGCTCATACTTCTTTTTTCACCAATGCGCCGGCGGAAGAACTTGCCGACGACCTCGTCGCTAGGGCCCCGAAGGGTTTCGGAAGCGGCCGGGCAATGTTCCTTGGCTCTGGGTCGGAAGCAATGGAAGCCGCGCTCAAGCTGGCACGGCAGTATTTTCTGGAACGTGATGAGCCCCGGCGGAACCGTTTCATCGCCCGTCGCATGGCCTACCACGGCAACACGCTGGGTGCCCTCTCGGTTGGTGGCCATATGCAACGTAGGGAGCCCTACGCACCACTACTGCTGGACGTTGGCCGGGTTTCGCCCTGTTTTGCCTATCGTTTCAAGCAACAAGCCGAGTCTGATGAGGACTATGCCTATCGGCTCGTTCAGGAATTGGACACCGAGATCCGGCGCATCGGACCGGAAGAGGTGGCGGCCTTCGTTGTCGAGCCTATATCCGGCGCTTCGCTCGGCTGCGTCCCGCCGGTTCCTGGCTACTTCCAGGGAGTCAGAGAAGTTTGCGACCGCTACGGAATTTTGCTGATTGCCGACGAGGTCATGTGTGGCATCGGCCGCACGGGCAGCTTCTATGCCCTGGAGCAGGAAGGCGTAGCGCCCGACATCATCACCGTCGCCAAGGGGCTGGGCGCGGGCTATCAGCCGATTGCCGCCGTATTGGCTTCGGAGGGCGTTGTGGGGGCGATCCAAGGAGGCAGCGGCGTCCTGGCCAATGGTCACACATATATGAGCCATGCCGTTGCCTGTGCCGGCGCGCTGGCCGTTCTCAATGTCATCGATGAGGAAAACCTGGTCGAGCGCGTAGGGACTCAAGGGCGTCTGCTGGACGCTGTGCTCCGCAGCCGCTTCGGCCAGCACCCCAACGTGGGTGACATCAGGGGGCGCGGGCTCTTTGTTGCCTTGGAACTGGTCCAGGACCGGGAAACCAAGACGCCTTTCCCTGAAGCATTGCGCCTAGCAACGACGATAAAGTCGATAGCCCGGGATTGTGGGCTGATTTGCTACCCCTCCAGCGGTTGTGCAGACGGCGTCAGCGGCGACCATGTGTTGCTTGCGCCTCCCTATATCGTGGATGACAGCCAGATCGAAGAGATCGGCGAGAAGCTGGAAGTGGTCTTGGCACGTGCGCTTGAACGCTGGCACAAGGAGGGCTGAGCCGCCATGGCCGGTAAGACCATCGTTACTTGTGCCGTTACAGGAAACCTGACGCGCCGCGAACAGCATCCGGGATTGCCGGTCACGCCTGAAGAGATCGCAGCGGCCGCGCTTGGTGCTGCACGCGCCGGCGCCGCTGTGGTCCATCTGCACGCGCGGGATCCGGAGACCGGCCGAGGCTCGATGAAGTTCGAGTACTACAAAGAGATCGTCGAGCGGATCCGCTCCGAGAACCGAGAACTCATCCTGAACCTGACGACAGGTGAGGGAGGCCGCTTCGTGCCGGGTCTTGAAGATCCTCTGGTGCCGGACCCACGTTCGACCCTCTGCGCGCCAGAGTTACGTGTGTCGCATGTCGAGCGCCTGAAACCTGAGATCTGCACGCTCGATTTCAATACCATGTGGTCGGGAGAGGCGGCCGTTATCAACAGCCCCCGCAACCTGGAGATTATGGCGCAGCGGATCTACTCCGCAGGGGTCACACCGGAAATCGAACTCTTCGATTCGGGCGACCTCCATATGATGAAGGATTTTCTGGAGAGGGGGATTCTGAAGGCGCCGCTGATGGTCCAGATGGTTTTGGGGACGAGGTTCGGAGCGGTCGCCAGTCCTCAGACCATGTCATATCTCGTGTCGCAACTGCCTGCAGGTGCGATCTGGGCAGCCTTCGGTATCGGTCGGATGGAGTTCCCTATGGTCGCGCAAGCCTGGTTGCTTGGCGGCCATGTCCGAGTTGGGATGGAAGACAATCTCTATATTGCCCGCGGAGAACTGGTTCGCGACAACGCCCAGCTCGTCGAACGGGCCGTGTCAATAGTCGAATCGCTGGGTGGCGCCATCGCTTCGCCGCAGGAAGCGCGCGAAATTCTCATGCTCTCAGGTAGTCCGTCAGGCAACATAGCCAAGGCGGCGGGAGATTGACATGGCCGCTGCCCGGACCTTCGAGACGTAATCGCTCTCCATGCGTTCGGCTTCGAAGGCCGAGGCCGGTCCGGAGATATCGATCGCGGCGATGATCTTGCCGTTGCGGTCGAGGACGGGCGCCGATATGGAACAGCCGCCTTGCTCGGCAATACCTTGGCTCACGACAACACCGTGGGCAGCGGCCTGGCTCACCGCATGAAGCAATTGCTCGGTGTTAGTTGGTGTTTTCTCGGTGAGGCGTTTGAAGGTTGCTCCTTCATAGCGTGCGGCGAGCTCGCGGCTTGGCAGGTCAGACAGCATCAGCCAGCCAAGCGGCGATGCATGGGCCGGAATCCTGGTTCCGACGTTTACGTTGCTCAGAAATCCCGACCTCGACTGGACACAGTCGAGGAACAACACCTCTTGCTTCTCTAGAATTGCAAGGTGTGCGGAAATGCCGGTCTCGTCGCGCAGATCTTCAAGATCGGCCCTGGCGGTAGTGATGATGTCCTGCGACGCTAAGTAGGAGAAGCCGAGGTTCAGCACGCGCGCGCCAAGTTTGAAGTTTCGGCCATCATCCGTGCTTTCCGCAAAACCCATGTATTTCAACGTATAGATCAGGCGAAAGGCTGAAGAGCGACTGACGTCAAGCGCGCGCGCAATCTCGCTTACCGTCAGCGGCTTTTCTTCGGCCGCGAGGATTTCCAGAACGCGAAGGCCGCGAAACAATCCAGGCACGAAGTAGATGTCGTGATTCTTGTGCTTGGCAGGTGCGTCCATGAAACCCTCGACGATGACAGGCGGTGGCGAGTGCCCGTGCGCGTCTTGGGCCGCCCCGTCACTCAGTGTTTATATACAAAACGCCAGCCCTGTCGTCACCCCAACAAGTTGCAGGTCTTGAAATTTTACGGTAGCCGGCCGGGGTAGGGTCCTGCGCGGATAGCCCGGGATTGAGGCCGCCAAGGCCAACAGGGGCGGCCAACTGGCTCAGTCCCCGGCCGCAAGCCGAAATTATTTGGCTGGGCATTTGAAACGTCGCTTTGGCGCTATTAAACGGACTTGGATTGGTGGCTCGCACAATGGCGGCTCACGGCACTAGGCCGACATGGCGCCAGGCGCGCTGGAATGTCTGTTCTTGGATGCAGAGGGGACCTCGGCTGGGGAGCGAATTGTGCACCCAAAGAGGCCCAAACTGGTTTCCACTCCGGTCGATAAGCCATTGGGACAATTGAGAGGGAATGAGAGACTGAAAGTGGAAACCACTTTTCGGCAACTCGTTGATATCATAAAGAGAATGGCGAATTTCGGGCATCGTCGCTTCTGACTACGGATCAGGAGGTTGGGAGTTCGAATCTTCCCGGGCGCGCCATAATCCCCCGAAACTGCAGACAAGACCGCCGCCTCGGAAAGCCTCCGCTTCCCGTTCCTTCCGGATTCGTTTCAGGCGCGGTCTCCAGGTCCTCGCCGACAGCGGGGAGGACTCTTCGATCGATCGTCCCGCTACTCCGGTCATGGCCGGCGCGGCCACGGGCGATGCGGTGTCCGATAGGGCGCCAGCGGCGGCAGCCGATGTGACCGCTGGTGCGGGCAGAAGGCCCGCGGCCGGGGAACCCTTATGCAACCGGGCGACGCGGCGGAAGCCCGCCACCCAGGACGCCCTTTAACGCGGGAAAGGAAAGGGGGCCGGCATCGCAGGTTGCAGGCCGGTAACCGGTAAGGTCCGCTCCTTGTCACAGGTCCGCCGCGGCGGCTTGCCCTCACCCCTTAGGGGCCGTGCCCGATGTCGGCCCGGGCACCCCTCTCCATAAAACCGGCCAAAGCCAGCGATAAAGATGGTTAAGCCCGGTTCATCTCAGCTTTCCGCATAAGCCGGAAGCCGGGATGGGGCGGCGCCGGAGGGCCGGGCAAGCGCCAATTGGGGTTGAATTTATTCATTAAATTGAAAGCAAAGGTACTCAGACTCGCTCTGCGGTTCCGCGTCGCCAACGGCGACGAGCGGAACCGCTGCGATGGCCTCCTGGGAAAAGCAGCCGCCTCAACTGGGGATTGCTCCGAATGATGACCGCCCGACGTGTCCTGGTCGTGGATCTGGATGGAACGTTGGTCCACACCGACATGCTCTTCGAGACCTTCTGGGCGGCCTTCGCGAAGAACTGGGCCACGCCCTTCCTGGCTGTCCGGAGCTTTGCCAGGGGGCGCGCGGCCTTGAAGCGAAAGCTCTGCGAGTTGGGCGCCGTCGACATTGCCTCCCTTCCCTACAATGAAGGTGTGATTGGCTACGTCCGGCGCTGGCGCGCCGAGGGCGGGCGCGCGGCCCTCGTCACCGCCAGCGACCGGACTCTGGCCGAGGAGGTCGCCTCGCATCTGGGGATCTTCGACGAGGTCCACGGCTCCGACGGCGAAACCAACCTGAAGGGAACGCAGAAAGCCGAATTTCTCGAAGAGCGTTTCGGGCACGAGGGGTTCGTCTACATCGGCGATGCCGCGGCCGACATTCCGGTGTGGGAGAAGGCCGAGAAAGCGGTGACGGTGAACCTGCCACGCGCCGTCAAGGCGCGGGTGGACGCCCTGGGGCGCGATGCAGAACACCTGGTCAGCCGCGTTCCCTCGATCAAACCCTATGTGAAGGCGCTGCGCGTCCATCAATGGCTGAAGAACCTGCTGGTCTTCGTGCCGATGATGACGGCGCATCAATTCAACCTGGCGGCCCTCGGCCATTCGCTGCTCGCCTTCATCGCCTTCAGCTTCGTCGCCTCCAGCGTCTACGTGCTCAACGACCTGCTGGACCTTTCGTCGGACCGCGCGCATCCGCGCAACCGCAACCGGCCCTTCGCCTCGGGCACGATTCCGATCGGCAGCGGCGTCTGGCTGGCGCCGCTTCTGCTGCTGGACGGCCTCGCCATCGCTTCCCTCCTCGGCGAGAGCTTTCTGCTCGTGCTGGCGGCCTACTATGCGGCGACCCTGAGCTATTCCCTGTACTTCAAGCGCCGGATCGTGATCGACATCTGCCTGCTTGCGGGCCTCTACACGATGCGGATCATCGCCGGCGCGACGGCGACGGGAATTACCCTGTCGGTCTGGCTGCTCGCCTTCTCGATTTTCTTCTTCTTCGCCCTGGCCGCGGTGAAGCGGCAGGCGGAGTTGGTGAACAGCCTGCCCAAGGGCGAGGGCCAGGCGCTCGGCCGCGGCTACCGCGCCGAGGACTTGCCATTGATCTGCAACACGGCCTTGGCCGCCGGCTTCGTCTCCGTCCTGGTCATGGCGCTTTACGTGAATTCGCCGGCGGTACTGGAACTCTACGGCTATCCCCAGGCCCTTTGGGGTGTCTGTCTGGTTCTGCTCTATTGGATCAGCCGCATCGTGATGGTGACCCACCGGGGGCAGATGCACGACGACCCGGTGGTCTTCGCCGTCCGCGACTCGACCAGCCTGCTGTGCCTGCTGATCATCCTCGCCTTCGCGGCCGGAGGCATGGTGCTGTGAGCTTCTGGTCTCTCCTCCTGCGTTATGCCTTTTTCGCGGTCCTCGCCACCGTGGCGAACCTCGCGGTCCAGCGCGCCGTTCTGGCCTCGGCGGGCCAAGGCGCGGGCCTCTTGCCGGCGCTGATCTTCGGTACCGCCGCGGGGCTGCTCGTGAAGTACACGCTCGACAAGCGCTGGATCTTCTACGACACCTCCGGCGGGCTGCGCTCCCATGGCCGCAAGTTCACGCTCTACACCGCCATGGGGATCTTCACGACCGCCATCTTCTGGGGCACGGAGACGGCGTTCTGGCTGATCTGGCGCAGTGACGCCCTGCGCGAACTCGGGGCCGTTCTGGGTCTGGCGGTGGGCTACGCGGTGAAGTACCACCTGGACCGGCGCCTGGTGTTCACACGGGCGCGCGCCGCCGAAGGGGGCCGGGCATGATCCTCTCGGGTTGGGGGCGTTTTCCCCGGCAGGACTGCCGCGTGACCCGCCCGCGCGGAGAGGCCGGTCTGAAAGACCTGGTCGCCGCCGGCGGACTGATCGCCCGGGGCAACGGCCGCGCCTATGGGGACAGCGCGCTCAGCCGGCGCAATACCGTCGACATGCGCGGCTTCAATCGCTTGCTCGCCTTCGATCCCGAGAGTGGCCGGCTCACCGCCGAGGCGGGAGTGCTGCTCCAGGACGTCATCTCGGTCTTCCTGCCGCGGGGCTGGTTCCCGGCGGTGACGCCCGGCACCAAGTACGTGACCCTGGGCGGCATGATCGCCGCCGACGTGCACGGCAAGAACCATCACAAGGATGGGTCCTTCGGTGCCTTCGTGGACTGGATCGACGTCATGGGTCGGGACGGGGAGGTGCGGCGCTGCAGCCGGGACCGGGAAGCCGAGCTTTTCGGCTGGACTCTGGGCGGCATGGGCCTCACCGGGGTCATTCTGCGCGCGGCCTTCCGGCTGCGCCCGGTGGACTCCGCCTGGATTCGGCAGACCGCCATTCCCACGGCGAACCTGGCCGAGACGATGAAGTGCTTCTCCGACCACCGGACGGCGACCTACGCCGTCGCCTGGGTCGACTGCCTGGCCGGCGGTGGCGGGCTCGGGCGCTCTCTCGTTCTGCTGGGCGAGCACGCGCGTCGCGAGGAACTGCCGGCGAAGAAGCGCCAGGCGCCCTATGCGGTCCCGGCGAGACGCCGCCTGAGCCTGCCCTTCGAGGTGCCGGACTTCCTTCTGAACAGCCTGACCCTGCGCGCCTTCAATACCTTCTACTATCACCGGGGCCGGCAGGGCGCGGGGGAACGGCTGGTCGACTGGGACAGCTTCTTCTATCCCCTGGATAGCCTGCTCGGCTGGAACCGTATCTACGGCCGCCGCGGTTTCGCCCAGTTCCAATGCGTCCTGCCGCTGGAGCGTTCGCAGGCGGGATTGAGCGCCCTCCTGGAGGCGACGTCGCGGGCGGGACGGGGCTCGTTCCTGGCGGTCCTCAAACGCCTCGGGCGCCAGGAGAGCCGCATCTCCTTTCCCATGGAGGGTTACACCCTGGCCCTGGACTTTCCCATCTCGCCCGGCGCGCAGCGCCTGCTGGCGGAGCTGGACCGCATCGCCATCGACCACGGCGGGCGCTTCTACCTTGCCAAGGACGGGCGGATGCCGGCGCAGACCCTGCACCGGGCCGACCCGAGGGCGGAAATCTTCCGCGCGCGCCGCGAAGGGTTGGGACTTGCGGAGGTCTTCGCCTCCGCCCAATCGGAAAGGCTGCGCCTATGACGGCCGAACCCGTTCTGATCATCGGCGGCCGCTCCGACATCGGCCGGGCCGTCGCGCACCGCTTCGCCGCGGCCGGCCACCCGATCCAACTCGCCGCACGCGGTGCCGCCGGCCTCGCCCCCGACAAGGCGGACATCGAGCTGCGCCATGACGTGGCCGTTACCCTGCACGAACTCGACGTGCTGGCGCCGGAAAGCTTCGACGGTTTCATCGACGGTCTGGGTGATTTGCCCGGTGTCGCGATTTGCGCGGTGGGCGTCCTGGGGGAGCAGGCGGTCTGCGAGCGCGACCACGGGGCGGCCGCCCTGGTGATGCGCAGCAATTACGAAGGGCCCGCCGCGATCCTGGCGGCGCTGGCCAACCGCTTCGAGGCCCGGGGCAGCGGGGCGCTGGTCGGTATCAGTTCGGTCGCGGGCGAGCGGGGCCGCGCGGCGAACTATATCTATGGTTCCGCCAAAGCGGGTTTCACGGCCTTCCTCTCGGGGCTGAGAAACCGGCTGGCGCGCAAAGGCGTGCACGTGGTGACCGTGCTGCCGGGCTTCGTCGCCACCAGGATGACTGACGGAATGGATCTGCCGAAGCGGCTGACGGCCACTCCCGAAGCGGTCGCGACCGCCGTCGAGGCGGCCCTGCGCCGCAGGAGGGACGTGGTCTACGTGAAACCGGTCTGGGCGCTTGTCATGATGGCGATCCGGACCATACCGGAAGGGATATTCAAGGGAATGCGGATATGAGGCGGGCCGTCGCCCTGCCGCTTTTCGCCGCAACCTTCCTTGTCCTGCTGGCGAGCTTCCATCTGTTTTCCAGGATCACGGTGGACGATGCCTTCATAACCTGGCGCTACGGAAAGAACCTCGTCGAGCACGGCGTCTGGGGCTACAACCCGACCGCCTTCGACCTCACGCAGGCCTACACCAATCCCATCTATGCCTTGGCCTCCATTCTTCCGGCGGCCCTGGGCATGGACGTGGTGCTCTTCTTCAAGCTGGTTTCGCTCGCCCTGCTGGCCGGCTTCGTTGCCATCTTCTGCCGCCTCTCGCGGGACAAGACCCTGGGCCTGTTTCTGGCCCTCCTTTTCGCGGCCCTTCCGGCGACCATCGTGCATGGCTTTGCCGGGCTCGAAACTTTTCTCTATGTCGCCGCGCTCGGCTTCCTTTTCATCGCGGTCGCCAAGGGAGATCTCCGGGCCGCGACCCTCCTCTCGGCGCTGCTCGTTCTGACGCGGCCCGAGGCCTGGCTGCTGGTCGGGCTGGTGCCCGCGCAGTTCTTTCTGATGGCGCTGCTGGATGCTTGGGGGCGGGGGGAGGGTCTGCGCGCCGTCTTTCGCTGGCGAAGACTGTGGCCCGTGGTTTCTGCGCAGGCCTTTCTGCTGCTGTTCTTCGGCGCCTACGCCGCTTTCCACTACGCCCATTTCGGCGATGTGCTGCCCAACACCTTCTATGTGAAGTCGGCAGCGGCCTTCAATCTCTATACTTTCGTGTCCCTTTCGATTCTTCTCTTGCCCCTGCTGGGCCTGGTCCCGGCCGGTCAGGGGCGTGTGGCCTTCTTTGCCGTGCTGCTGTTCGCACCGATCATCTACACCTATTCGACCTCGCCGCTGCAGATGAACTACGTGGCGCGCTTCTCCTATCATCTCTTCGCACCGATCTATATCCTCTGTGCCTGGCTTGCGGCTTCGCCCGGGCCGGCGGTGCCGAAGCGCAAAATCGGCGGGCCGGCGCCCGCGGAAAACAGATCCGGCGCAGCTTGGCCCATGACCGCGATTTCGATCGCCTCGCTGGCCGTTTTCGCATTGATATCGACGCGGCCGGCCCATCTCACGCAGATGATGAACAATTACCCCCATGCCTTGCAGGCCAACGCGGTGCTGGGAAGGTCGCTGGCGGAACTGCATGCGGCCGGCGCCGTCCGGTCGTTCTCGCTCGGCGATGCCGGTATCGTCGCCTTCCAGTCGGGCATGGTCGCGCTCGACAATATCGGCCTGGGCAGCGCCCTGGTGGCGCGCAACGGGGTCACCGAAACGGTGGTCGACAGCTACGCGCCCGACGTCATCGTCTTCCACTCGCGTCCGGGCCGTATCCGTTTGGCATACTATGGCCAGGAAGTCCTGTTTCGCTGGGCCGAACGGCACAACTACCGCTTTCTCTGCGAAATCTTCCTGAACCCCAATTACACCCTGCGTGTCTACACGGGCCTGGAGCTGAAGGGTCTTGCCAGGGCCTGCACCCTCAGCCAGCGGGCGAACAACCTGCCGCAGGCGGAGTTTCTGAAGACGCACTTCTTCCGTCCGCCGTGGCGCTTCTGGCGGGAGTGACCGAGAGGCGTCGAGGGCGCGCGTTGCAGCTTGCCGCCGGGTGAGGCGGCGAACGATCCGGCCGGAGAGAACCGTCCTTCCGCTTTCCGCATCCGGTGTCCCCACTTCCCGATGGGCCTCGACCGCACGTTCCGGCCTGGCCCTGAAAGCTGGATTGGCGCCTCCTCCGGGCGGCTTCGACCGCGCCTCGAATCCTTGACTCCAAAAAAATGGAAAAGTAGAACTTATTTGTCCGGACAAATAAGTTCGCACGCAAGATGAATTTGTGAACGAGGGACATGAACCTCTACCAAACTGCGGCCTTCCACGCTCTGAGACGGCCCGGCAAGACGGCAATCGTCGACGGCCGTTCCACCTTCACCTTTGGCGATCTGACGCAGCGCGCGCAGGAGCTGGCCGCATTCCTCGAAGGCAAGGGCGTCGGAAGGGGGGATCGTGTTTGCGTGCTGATGCACAACTCGATCGATCAGGTCGCGCTGTATCATGCCACCGCTTTGACGGGCTTCATCCTGGTGCCGGTGAATTCCCGTTACGATGCCGAGGCCTTGATCCACGTCGTGTCGGACTGCACGCCGCGCGTCGTGCTCTACGAAGATGATTTCGCCGCGGTCGTGGGCGCGGCCCGTTCCGCCGTGAAGGGGCCCGGACCGGAGTGGCTGGCGGTCTCCGACGAGCCGCCCCGCGGATCGCCTGCCTTCCCCGCGCTGACCAGGCGTTTCGGGGCCGTGTCGCCCGACGATGTGGCATTGATCCTGTACACCTCAGGGACCACGTCGCTGCCCAAGGGGGCCATGCTGACCCATGGAAATCTTGTCTGGAATTCAATCAATTATCTGGTTGAACTGGGAATATCGGCGGAGAGCCGAGCCATTTTGGCGACACCGCTGTTTCACATCGGCGGCTTCGGCGTCCTCAACGGACCCGTCCTCTACGCCGGCGGTTCGCTGCAGGTGGTTCCGAAGTTCACACCGGACAAGGTGATCGAATCGCTCGATACGGCTCAGCCGACACACCTTTTCCTTCTTTCGACGATGTGGGTGGCGCTGACCGACAGCGAAACCTTTCGCGGGCGGCGCTATGCCGACGTTGCCTATATCCAGACCGCGGCAGCACCCTTGAGCGCCTGGCGCCAGGAGATCATTCGCCAGGTTTTCCCCAACGCCGAATTCGGATGGGGTTTCGGGATGACGGAAACCTGCGTGACGACGATCAAGAACCGCTACACCCAGGAGATTCTGGATCACCCCGGGTCCATGGGCTACGTGTGGCGCCATGTGGCCTACCGCGTCGCCGATGCCGATGGCAGGGTCGCGGACCCCGTCGGAAACCGCGGTGAGCTGCAGGTCAAGGGCCCGACCGTCTTTGCTGGCTATTGGAACGATCCCCAGGCGACAGCCGCCGCTTTTACGCAAGACGGCTGGCTGCGCACCGGCGATCTCCTGAGCTTCGACCAGGATGGTTTCGCCTCCTTCCGCGGACGCAGCAAGGACATGGTGAAGACCGGTGGCGAGAACGTCGCGGCGCTCGAAGTCGAGAACTGCCTGGCCGAGCATCCCGAAGTAACCGAGTCGGCCGTTTTCGGGCTGCCGCATGAATACTGGGGCGAAGAGCTCGTCGCGGCCGTGGTGCCGAAGCCGGGTACGGAACCCGATCCCGGCGCGCTGCGCGAACACTGCCGCTCCAGGCTCAGCGCGTTCAAGGTGCCGAAGCGCATATTCATCGTCGAGAACCTGCCGCATTCCGCTTCGGGGAAGATACAGAAATTCCGCCTGCGCGAGCGGTTCGACGACGCAAAAGATCAGATCGAAGAAGGAAAGAGCGCATGAGCTGGCGGTCGGTAGAGATTGAGCGGGCGGACGGTGTCGCGGTGCTTCGCATCGATAGGGGCGGCAGCCGCAATGCCTTGAGCCAGGAGCTGATTGCCGAGCTGGGGCAGGCGGTCTCGCAACTGGCGGACGATCCGGATATCCGGGCGGTGGTGTTCGCCGGAACCCGTGAAGCCTTTTCGGCGGGCATCGACCTCAAGGATCCGAAAAAATGGCAGGATGAAGAGCTTCCCCTCTTCATGCGCCGCGAGATCGCCTTTCGCGGGGCGCGCCTCTGTGCCGCCATCGAAGCGATGCCGCAGATCACCATAGCGGCGATCGAGGGGCTCGCCGTCGGCGCCGGCGTGGCGATCGCCATCGCCTGCGACTGGCGGGTTCTCGCCCGCGACGCCTACCTCTGGCTGCCCGAGATCAAGCTGGGCCTCAATCTCAGTTGGGGCGCGGTCCCCCGTCTCACCACGCTTGCCGGACCGGCCAGGGCCAAGCGCGCGCTCTTGCTGTGCGAAAAGCTGTCTGCGGACGACGCCCTCGAATGGGGGCTGGCCGATTGGGTGAGCGACCCGGGCGCTGCGGAGACGGTGGCAAGGGACATCGCCGGCACCATCGCCGCTCTGCCTCCCACGCCGGTTCGCATCAGCAAGGAAGCAGTCAATGCCGTGGCAACGGCGCTGCACCGGACCGCCGTATACGCCGACGGCGATCAAGGGCTGGTTTGCCGCGACAGCGCGGAAGCGCGCGACGCGCGGGCGAAGTTCGCGCGCTGACGGGGCGGCGCGCGGCAAGGCCGGCGTCGCTGCCGCCGTGGCTGTGGACAATCGATGGGGACCGGTTGCCACTCACGGCTGAGGCGGTGAGGACGGTTTAATCCCTAAGGCTCGCATCGCCCGCCACGTCCGTGCTCCTGAACGGCCGCTGGGGCTTTTGCGGCGACCTCCCAAGCTACAAATCGTTCCGCCGCGGCGAAGAGCGATTGACAATTTTATATGTCCGGACATAATAACCGTGCGAAATTGACCGGGGGTTGACCGATGACGGCCGATGACACGAGGGACTGCTCCTCAGAGCGTGGCGCCTGGCGCGCGCTCGTTGAGAAGACCGTTGCCCGCATTCGCGAAATCGAGAGCGGCGGCCCCCTGACCCGCGACATGCTCCAGCGCATCCGCGCGGAGCTGCTGACCCTCAGTAAGCATCCGGAGTGTTTCTCCGACGAAGAGTTTCCGCCGCCGGAAGACGGCCAGGGAGACCGCCTCTACTGCCTCTCGCTGGACGATGGCGACAGGCGCGCCCTCTACCTGAACAAGGGCGGCGCGAACAAGAACACGCCCCCGCACGACCACACGACCTGGGCCGTCGTGATCGGCATTGTCGGTGAGGAGCACAACCGCTTCTACGAACGTGAAGACGATGGCCGGGAGCCGGGCCGCGCCAGGTTGCGCGTCGCGGGTGAGTTCACGGTCGAGCCGGGCACGGGGGTTTGCCTCATGCCGGATGACATCCACTCCATTCATATGGACGGGCCGGACATCAAGACGATGATCCATATGTACGGCCGCTCCCTGCCCAGCCTGACCGAGCGCGTACAGTACGACCTGGCCACGGGCGAGTTCCGGGTGTTCCCCGCGCACCCCAACATCACCATGATGGCCTGAAGGCGCGCGCGAGATGACCCCAGCCGACCTGCACAGCCAGCTCACCGGCGACCGGGAAGTCGCCCTGGTCGACGTCCGTGAAGAGGGTGAATTCGGCGCCGAGCACCTGCTCCTGGCGGTCAATGTCCCGCTGGGCAGGATCGAGACCGAGTTCGCCCGCCTGGTGCCGCGCAAAGCGGTCCGCATTGTCCTCTGCGATGACGGCGGCGGCGAGGCCGTGCGGGCGGAAGCTCTTCTGAAAGACGCCGGCTACAGCGACGTCAGCCGGCTCGATGGCGGCGTCGCTGCGTGGAAGCAGGCCGGCTTCATGGTGTTCAGCGGCGTCAACGTTCCCTCGAAGGCTTTTGGCGAACTGGTCGAACATGCCGAGGGCACGCCCCACATCGAGGCGCGGGCGCTGATGGAGCGGCTGCGGGCGGGGGAAAAGGTGGTGATCGTCGACAGCCGCCCCATGGACGAATATCGCGTGATGAACATCCCGGGCAGCACGAACATGCCCGGCGCCGAGTTGGTTTATCGCATCAAGACGCTGGCTCCCGATCCGCAGACGACGGTTGTCGTCAACTGTGCGGGCCGCACGCGCTCCATCATCGGGGCCCAGTCGCTTCGCAATGCCGGCCTGGAGAACCCGGTCCTGGCGCTGAAGAACGGCACCATGGGCTGGCACCTGAGCGGCCTCGAGCTTGAGCAGGGAGCGGAGCGAATTGCGCCGGCTCCCGGCGCGGCCCAGCTGGCCTGGGCGCAGGAGGCCGCCGCCGGCGTCGCGCGCCGCTTCGGCGTCGAGGAGGTCGATGCCGAGACCGTGGCGCGCTGGCGCGGCCCCGAGGCCGGCCGGACCTGCTTTCTCCTGGATACGCGCTCGCCCGAAGATTACGAGGCGGGCCACGTCCCCGGCGCCCTGTCCGCGCCCGGCGGCCAGCTGGTCCAGGCCACCGACAGCTACGTCGGCGTCCGAAACGCGCGGTTGGTCCTTCTGGACGATGACGCTGTGCGCGCGCCCATGACCGCGAGCTGGCTGAAGCAGATGGGCTGGGGCGAAACCTACACGGCACGGATGTCGGCCTTCGGGGCGCGCCGGGAGTCGGGCGCGGCGCCGGCCGAGCCCTTGATTGCGCCGCCCTCCGTGAAGACCGTGGAGCCCGCCGAGCTGGCGCGGCAATTGGAAGCCGGTGACGTGGTTGTCGTGGATATCGCGGACAGCCTTACCTTCGGCGCCAAGCACATTCCGGGGGCGTACTGGGCCGTGCGCTCGCGCTTCGAGCAAGAAGCCGGCGCGTTGCCTGAGAGCCGCCGCTATGTCGTCACCAGCGGGGACGGCCTGCTGGCGCGCTTCGCCGCGCCGGAGCTCGCACGGTGCCTGCAATCAGAGGTTCATGCCCTGGCGGGCGGCACCCAGGCTTGGGAGTCGGAAGGGCGCGCGATGCAGGCGGGCGCCGAGCGGCTGGTCTCCACGCCGAACGACGTCTTTTACCGGCCCTACGATCGGCGCCACGGCGTCGAGGAGGCGATGAAGGATTACCTGCGCTGGGAAGTGGATCTGGTCAACCGGCTGGATGCGGACGGAACGCTCCGGTTTCCGACATTCGGGCGGTGAAGTGCCCCTGCTCGGTAACGCAGGGGGAATGTTCGAACAATAATGTGAAAGGAAGGGAAATGTTGGCGAGGCTATTTGTTGGTGGTGTGGCGTCTCTCGCGGCGGCCGGCGCACTTTTCGGTGCCACCGCAGCGGAGGCAGGACCGGCGCTGGACAAGATCAGCGAGCGCGGCAAGATGGCTGTGTGCAGCAAGGTGGACTACCGGCCCTTTGGGTACCGCGACACCGACGGCACGCCGATCGGGCTGGAGCACGATTTGATCTCCGACGTCCAGCTGCGGCTCGAAAAGAAGCTCGGCAAAGAGATCGAAGTCGAGCGAATTCCGGTGATCGCGGCGAACCGCATTCAGTTTCTCGAGGGCGGCAAGTGCGACCTCCTGATCGCGACGATGACCGACAAGCCGGAACGGCGTCAGACCGTCGCCATCGTCGAGCCGAATTACTATTCCTCCGGCGTCAACGTCATGGCTCTGAAGTCGGTCAAGATCGAGGCCTGGGACGACATTAAAGGCCAGCGTCTCTGCAGCAGCCAGGGCGCTTTCTGGAACAAGGACCTGCAGCGGAAGTACAACCTCGATCTGCTCACCTTCGCGGGTATCGCAGAGACGGAGCAGGCCTTGCGGGACGGACGCTGCATCGGCCTCCTGACCGATGACTCCCTGGCGACCTCGCGCTTGAAGGACGACCGTTGGGGCGATTTCGAGCTCAAGGTCGACACGATCATGGATGCCTCCTGGGGCGCGGCCATTCAGAAGGGCGACGAGGAGTTCTACGCCCTCATGTCCGAGACGATTGCCGACTGGCACCGCAGCGGCAAGATCACCGAGCTCGAGAACAAATGGGGCATCAAGCCGACGCCTTGGGCTAAGCGGATGCACGAGCAGTACAAGAATATGTAGTCCTCTGGGTCTCTCAACTGCGTGGGTGGCCCCGCGGCGGAACTAGTGCGCCCGGTGCCGCCCACGATTTGCCGATCTGCCGCGGCAGATCGCTGGCGGATGCATCTATCCGGAGGATACTGTGGAGACTATCGGCCAATTCTTCTATCGGCTGAACGAAGACTACGGAATCAATTTCCCTGTCTTCTACGACGCCTGGGAATTCTGGCGCTTCGCCGAAGGCATCGTGACGACGCTCGAGCTGTCGGTCATATGCGTCGTCATGTCGCTGGTCGTCGGCCTGGTCGGCTCCTGGCTGCAGGGCGCCGCCTTCGCGCCCATCCGCTGGCTGGTCTATGCCTACATCCAGTTCTTTCGGAACACGCCGCCTCTGGCGCAGCTCTACTTCTTCTACTTCGGTTTGGGGTCGATCATGCCCCGTGTCGTCAATGACATGGGCGTTCCGCAGGCAATCCTCGGCAATTACGAATGGGCGGTCATTTCACTGACGCTCTTTGCCGGCGCGTTCAATATCGAAATCTTCCGGTCCGGGATCGAAGCCGTCCCCACGACCACGGTGGAAGCGGCCCGCGCGCTCGGCTACAGCCGCCTGAAGTCCTACATTCACGTGATCTTCCCCCTGGCGATCAGGATCTGCATGCCGGGCCTGACCAACAATCTCGTCAACCTTCTGAAGACGACAGCCATCGCCTATGCCATCGGCGTTTCGGAAGTTCTCTATGTCGCCAATCAGATCTGGGCCGTCGAGTTCAACGTCCCCGAGATGATGAACCTCGTCCTCATAACCTATCTCATTATCGTCAGCTCCTTCGTGCGCCTAACGACCGTGGTGTCGAGACGCATGCGGGTCCCCGGATTCAATTGGTAGGGGCGGCAGATGCATAACTCCTCGACAACCCCCAAGCTCGGCCGCGGGCAGCCCATGCCGGTGGTGGGGGCGCCCCCGAAAGAGCGCCTCTTCTGCCGCTACACCGGCCTGCCGTTCACGCGGATCACGCTATGGCACGGCTGCATCCTGCTGGTCACTCTGCTGTTGATGGCTTCCGGTGCGGCCGCTGCGACGCAGACGGACGAATTGAGCGTGCTCGGCACCCTGATCAAGTGGACGCCGCTGCTGTTCCAGGGATTTCTGCTGAATCTGCTCATGAGCGCCCTGGCCATGGGCATCGGCACCGCGATCGGCGTCTTCCTGGGGCTCGCGCAGATCTCCCTGATGCCTCCGGTGCGCACCAGTTCCTGGCTGCTCACGCAGCTGCTTCGAAACAGCCCCTGGCTGGTGACCCTGTTCTATGTGATGTACCTGATCCCCTTCGAGTTCGAGGTGTTCGGGGTCCTCGTGATAATGCCGGACTGGGTAAAGGCGACCTTCGGCCTCTCGCTCCCCGTTCTCGCCAATGTGTCGGAGATCGTCCGCGGCGGCATCCAGTCAATCCCGGAAACGCAGTGGGAAGCGTCCACCTCGCTCGCTTTCTCGCGCAAGCAGACGCTTTGGATGATCGTCATCCCGCAGTGTCTGAAGCGGATGCTTCCGCCGTGGATGAACCTCTATGCCATCGTGACCATGGCCACGGTCTTGGGCAACATCGTCGGCGTCTCCGAGGCTCTGACCCTGACCCGGGATATCCTCGCTTCCGAGGCCAAGACCGACATGCTTCTCCCGATGTACGGCTACATCCTCGTCTTCTTCTTCCTCTACATCTACCCGATCTCGCGCCTGACCATCTATTTGGAGCGCAAGTGGACGGTCAAAGGCTAGCAGCAGGGAGTCCTCTATGGCCAAGCAACTCGGCGATCTGCAGGTATCTATCTCGGATGTTCACAAGTCCTATGGTGCGCTGGAGGTTCTGAAAGGTGTCTCCCTCGACGTGCGCAGGGGGGAGGTGATCTGCGTGATCGGCCCATCGGGCTCCGGCAAGTCGACCTTGCTGCGGTGCATCAACGCGCTGGTGCCGATCAACAGCGGCTCGATCAAGGTCTGCGGAAT
This sequence comes from Pelagibius sp. CAU 1746, assembly GCF_039839785.1. Taxonomy (NCBI): domain Bacteria; kingdom Pseudomonadati; phylum Pseudomonadota; class Alphaproteobacteria; order Rhodospirillales; family Rhodovibrionaceae; genus Pelagibius; species Pelagibius sp. CAU 1746. The sequence goes on along the minus strand of NZ_JBDOQT010000001.1, from coordinate 320,514 downwards.
CGAGGTCAACGACTCCGACGTCGACGAACTGGCACTCCGCCGCCGGGTCGGAATGGTGTTTCAGAGCTACAATCTGTTTCCGCACCGCACGGCGCTGCAGAACATCATGATGGCGCCGATCCATGTGCTGAAGCAGGACAAGGCGGAAGTCGAGGAGCGGGCGCGCCGCCTCATCGCCAAGGTGAGGCTGGAGGGCAAAGAGGACGCCTACCCGGGCGAGCTGTCCGGGGGGCAGCAGCAGCGTGTGGCCATTGCCCGAAGCCTGGCCATGAACCCCGAGGTCATGATGTTCGACGAAGTGACCGCGGCGTTGGACCCGGAAACGGTCAAGGAGGTGCTGCGCACCATCCACGAACTGGCCGACGAGGGCATGACCTGCATCCTCGTGACCCATGAAATGGGGTTCGCGCGGGAAGTCGCGGATCATGTCTACTTCACCGACCGGGGCGTTATCGTGGAACACGGGCCGCCACGGGAGTTCTTCGCCAACGCGAGCGATCCGCGCACTCAGGAGTTCCTGGGTCAGATTCTTTAGGCGCGGCAATGGTGTCGGCGACAAGGAAGGTTTTCTAGAGGGCCATGCGGTATTCCATCGGGGCGCTTGCTCGCAATGCGCTGAACGGGCATCGCCACTGGCCGCGGGCCTGGCGCGATGCCGAGCCGCGCGACCGCTACGACGTGATCATCGTTGGCGGCGGCGGACACGGGCTGGCGACCGCCTACTATCTCGCGAAGCGCCACGGCCTGCGCCGGGTGGCGGTACTTGAGCGCGGCTGGATCGGCGGCGGCAATACCGGCCGGAACACCACCATCGTTCGGTCGAACTACTTCCTCCGGGTGAATTCGAATTTCTATGAGCACTCCCTGAAGCTCTGGGAGGGGCTGACCGCGGAGCTCAACTTCAACCTCATGTTCAGCCAGCGCGGAGTCGTCAATCTCTGCCACAGTCAGGCGGAGTTGGAGGGTTTCGTTCGGCGCTACAACTCCAACCGCCTGAACGGGGTTGACGGCGAGGTCCTGACGCTGGCGGACTTGCGGCGCCTCCTGCCCGACCTGGACCTCTCCCCGGATGCGCGTTTTCCGGTCGTCGGCGGAGTCATTCAGGCCCGCGGCGGCGTCGCCCGCCACGATGCCGTGGCCTGGGGCTATGCGCGGGCCGCCGACGCCCTGGGTGTCGACATCGTGCAGAACTGCGAGGTCACAGGCTTCGATCTCGGCGATGACGGTATGCGCGGCGTCATAACGACACGCGGCCGTGTCGCGGCCGATAAAGTCGCGATTGCCGTCGCGGGGAACAGCAGCGAAGTGGCCCGGCTGGCCGGCCTGAGGCTGCCCATCGAGAGTCATCTGCTGCAGGCGATGGTCACGGAACCCGTCAAGCCGCTGCTCGACCATGTGGTTTCGTCCGGCGCCTATCACGTTTACATCAGCCAGACCGACAAGGGTGAGCTGGTGATCGGCGGTGCGTTGGACGGCTACAACTCCTATTCCCAGCGCGGCCGCTTTTCGAGGATCGAGCAACTTGCCGCGTCCGCGGTGGATCTCTTTCCGAGGATCCGGCGGTTGCGGCTGATGCGGAAATGGTCCGGCACCGTGGATATGACGATGGACGGCAGTCCGATCATCGGAAAGACCCCCGTTGACGGGCTCTACCTCAATGGCGGCTGGTGCTATGGCGGCTTCAAGGCGACCCCTGCATCCGGCTGGTGTTTTGCCCACACCATCGCCGAGGACGAACCCCACGGCCTGAATGCGGCCTACAGTCTCGATCGCTTCTCCAGCGGCAGGCTGATCAACGAGCGGGGCGCCGGAAACCGGCCCGGCGCGCATTAGGAGACGGCGGCGATGATGGTGATAGCGTGCCCCTTTTGCGGGCCACGGCCGGAGATCGAGTTTTCCTACGGCGGCGATGCGTCGCTGTCCCGGCCTCCCGAAGACGGGAAGCAGGAGGCGTACCTCGACTATCTCTATCTGAGGGACAATCCCAGGGGATGGCACGAGGAACTTTGGGTGCATCGCCATGGCTGCGGAGCATGGATCTCCCTGCGCCGCCACACGGTGACCCACGAGATCGGCACCTGCCGCTACGCCGGCGATGCCCGCCGTCCCGGCGGCGGGGAGGAGCAGGGGCGATGAGCGCGGTACGGCAAGCGAGCGGCGGCCTGCTGATCGACAGGAACAGGCCTCTTTCCTTCACCTTCGATGGCCGGCGCTTTTCGGGATTCGCCGGAGATACGCTGGCTTCGGCCCTGCTAGCCAGCGACGTGCATCTCTTCGGGCGCAGCTTCAAATACCACCGGCCCCGCGGCGTCATGACCCTTGGAAGCGACGAACCCTGCGCGCTCGTCGAACTTGGCGAGGATGGTGCGCGGGAACCCAATACCCGCGCAACCCAGGTGGAACTGCACGACGGCCTGGTTGCGAGCAGCCAGAACAGGTGGCCCTCGCTCGGCGCCGACGTCTTCTCCGTCCTCGACCGTTTCCCGTCGCTTCTGCCGGCGGGCTTCTATTACAAGACCTTCATGGCCCCCAAGGGGATGTGGCCCCTGTATGAGCGGTTTATCCGACGGATGGCGGGGCTTGGCCGGGCGGCGGAGCACATCGATCCCGCCCGCTACGAGAAGTCCTTCGCGCACTGCGATGTCCTGGTGATCGGGGGGGGCGCCGCGGGGCTGTCGGCTGCCCTTGCCGCAGGGCACGCCGGGGCCCGGGTGATCCTTGCGGACGATCAGCCCAGGATGGGGCTGGGGCTGCTCGGTCGCGAAGGCAGCATCGACGGCGGGCAGCCCTTCGACTGGGCGCGCAGGAGCGAGGAAGAGCTGGCGGCCATGCCGAACGTCCGGCTGCTGCGGCGCTCGACGGTGACGGGGTGCTATGAGGACAATCTTCTGACGATCGTCCAGCAGGTCCAGCCGGATGTGCTCTTCGGACAGGCGCCGCAAGCCAGGCAGCGACTTTGGAAAGTGCGCGCCCGCCAGGTGGTGCTCGCGGCCGGCGCCTTCGAGCGGCCGCTCCTCTTCGCGAACAACGACCGCCCGGGGATCATGCTGTCCAGCGCGGTCGTCGGATATCTCGACCGCTACGGGGTGGCGGTGGGTCAGAAGGCGGTTGTCGCCACCAGTCACGACGGCGGCTATCTCGACGCCTGCCGCCTCGCGGATCGAGGTCTGGGCGTCGCGGCGGTGGCCGATACCCGCGCCAGCGCGCCCGACTGGGCGGCGGCCATGCTCAAGAAGCGCGGCATCGAGGCACTCAGGGGTTGGGCCGTTGTCGACGCCGATGGCGGGCGCGACGGCCTCAGGGCGCTCTGGGTCCAGGATCGGGAGACGGGAAAGCGGCGGCGGCTGCCCTGTGACGTCGCGGCGCTGTCCGGTGGGTGGACGCCCAGCGTTCATCTCTACGCGCACACGCGCACTCCCCTGGCCTTCGACGATCGTCTCCAGGCCTTCCTTCCCGGTGAAGATCTTCCAGGCTTCAGGACCGCCGGCGCTTGCCGCGGGAACTTCGGCCTTGCCGCCGCCGTATCCGACGGCCAGGCCGCGGGAACCGCGGCCGCAGCGGCCTGCGGCCATACGCGGCGGCCCCCGCCGCTGCGCGCGGAGGATGGCCACCCCTGCGGGGTTCCGGCGCCGGCATCCGTCTGCGGCACGGCGAAGGAAAAGCGCGCTTTTGTCGATTTCCAGAACGACGTTACGGCCGGTGACATCCGCCTCGCGGTCCGGGAGGGCTATGAAGCGCCCGAGCATCTCAAGCGCTATACCACCCTGGGGATGGGAACGGACCAAGGTAAGCTGGGGAACTTGAACGGGCTCGCGGTTCTTGCTCACGCCCGCGGGATGCCGCTCGGCGGCCTCGGCCCGACGACATTTCGCCCGCCCTTCGTTCCCACGACGCTGGGGGCGCTCATCGGCGCCGACGGCGGAGACCACGCCCATCCGCTGCGGCGGACGGCCGCGCATCGCCTGCACGAGGAGGCTGGCGCGACCTGGCTGAACGCGGGGCTTTGGAAACGGCCGCAATTCTATCGCCGGGCGGGCGAGAGCGATTTGGATGCCGTCAACCGCGAAGTTCGCACCGTGCGTTCGGGCGTCGGCATTGTCGACGTGTCGACGCTGGGTAAGCTCGACATCCAGGGACCCGATGCCCTGGACCTGGTCGAGCGGGTTTACATGAACGGGTTCCGGACTCTGAAGGCGGGCAAGGGGCGCTACGGCGTCATGCTGCGGGAAGACGGAATGATCTTCGACGACGGCGTCACCATGCGGCTGGCCGAGAATCACTTCCTGATGAGCACGACGACGGGGCAAGTCCAGGCGGTCTACGAGCACATGACACGTCTGCTGGAGACGGAGTGGCAGCAGCTCGACGCTTTCGTGACCGACGTCACCGAGAACTGGTTCGCTTGTGCGCTGGTCGGGCCCGCAGCGCGCGCCGTGCTCGAAAGGCTCGCTCCCGATACCGACCTGACGCCTGAAACCCTGCCCTTCATGGCCTGCACGCAAGGAACGGTCGCCGGCATCCCGGCGCGGATCTTCCGGATCAGCTTTTCCGGCGAGCTGTCGTTCGAGATCAACGTGCCGAGCGATTACGGCCCGGCGCTCTGGAGTGCCTTGCTGGACGCCGGACGCCCCGAGGGTCTTATTCACTACGGTGTCGAGTCCATGGGTGTGATGCGGATCGAAAAGGGCTACTTCGTGGTCGGTCGGGAGGCCGACGGCCGCACCACGCCGGACGATCTCGGGCTTGGCCGCATGGCCAGCCGGAAGAAAAACTACATCGGCCGGCCGGCGCTGGACGTCCCGGCCTACACGGAAGACGGCCGCCGGCAACTGGTCGGCGTTGTCACGGCGGATCAGGAGGAACGCATTCCGCTCGGTGCGCACCTGGTGGCGCCGCCGGAGGCCGGTGGCGCCGGCCTTTCCCTCGGCTATGTCACCTCCCAGGCGTTCAGCCCCACCCTGGGGCGGCACGTGGCGCTGGCATTGTTGGAAAACGGCCGTTCGCGTAAAGGGGAGCGGCTGTATGCCGCCTCGCCCACGGCGGGACGGCGGGTGGCGGTAGAGGTGACCGAGCCGGTATTCGTAGATCCCGAAGGAAAGCGACTCCATGGCTAGCACCGCCGTTCCCGAAAGCCCACTCTTCGGCATGGCTGTCGAGGAGGCCGCCGCGGCAACGTCAGGCGGCCAAGCAAGGGCAACTCTCCGGTCCTTGCCGTTCTATGGCAAGTTCCTGCTGAAGGGGCGGATCGAAGACGCGGCCTTTGCGTCCGCGATCGAGCGGGCGACCGGGATGCAACCGCCGTCGGGCCGCGCGGTGATGGCTCGACCGCTCCAAGCGGATGGCGGCGGCACCGGCGCATCGACCGGGGATCTGCTGCTGTTTCGATCGTCACCGAAATGCTGGATGCTGATCTCGCCGCCGGCCGCCCGCGAAGGGATGGCCGCAGGCCTTCGGACCTCCTTTGCCCTGGCAGCGGAGCCGCACGCGGTCAGAGGAGGCTGGGTCGACATGAGCGCCGGGCTCCACCTCCTGTCTCTCGAGGGGGACCAGGCGGCGGCATTGCTGGAACGGGGCTGTCCGCTCGACCTCGACGACGCGGACTTTCCTCCGGGCGCCGCCGCTCGCAGCCTGTTCGGGCCGTACGCGATCGCTCTCGTGCGGCGCACCGCGGGGTACTGGCTCCTCATCGACCGCAGCTATGCCCGGTCGTTCGTGGATTACCTGCTGGATCTGGGCGCTCCCTTCGCGATCCGCTATGCGGAACGCGGGGAGACTGCCTAGGCCGGAACGGCCTGCTGGACGGCCCGCAACCGGTCGAAGCCGCACTCCAGGTCGTGGATGAGGTCGCGCGGATCCTCCAGGCCGATATGGAAGCGCAGGACCGGACCAAGCGGTTCCCAGCGCGTCGCGCTGCGCAGGTCTTCCGGATGCATCGGCAGGACCAGGCTCTCGAAACCGCCCCAACTGGCGCCCAATCCGAAGAAGCGCAGTCCGTCGACCATGGCGGCGACGGCCGCTTCCGAGCAGGGGCGCAGAACGACGGAGAACAGTCCGCAAGCGCCCAGGAAATCCCGCTTCCACAGTCGGTGGCCGTCGGCGCCGGGAAGCGCCGGATAGAGCACCTGTTCGACGAGAGGATGACCCGTCAGCCAATTTGCCACTTCCAAGGCGTGCGCCTGATGCATGCGCAGCCGGGCTTCGATGGTCCGCAGGCCGCGAAGCGCTAGGAAGCAGTCGTCCGGCCCCGCGCAGAGGCCGAGCAGCATGGCATTCGACTTGACCGTGCGGTAGTGATCCTCTTTCGCGACGACAAGGCCGAGCATGAGGTCCGAATGGCCGCCGATATATTTGGTGGCGGCGTGGATGGAGACGTCGACGCCCTTCTCGAAGGACTTGAAGAAGCAGGGCGTTCCCCAGGTATTGTCCATCAGAACCGTCAGGCCACGCCGATGGGCGAGGGCACTGATCGCGGGAACATCCTGCATTTCGAAGGTCTGCGATCCCGGCGACTCCAAATAGACGAGCCGGGTGTTCTCCTGGATCAGCGGCTCCAGTTCCGCGGTGAGATGGGGGTCGAAGTAGGTGACGGACACGCCGTAGCCGGTGAGAAACTGGTCGCAGAACTTTCGGGCGGGGCCGTAGACGTTGTCGACCATGAGGATGTGATCCCCGGATTTGGCGAAGGCCGTGATGGCGGCGGCGATCGCAGCGAGTCCCGAAGGCAGCGCGATCGAGCGGTCACCGCCTTCCAACTCGGCGACGGCATCCTCCAGCGCATAGCTGGTGGGGGTGCCGATACGGCCGTAGGTTACGTTGTTGAAGCGATCCTGCCGCGCCTTGTTCATCGCGGAGATCGAGGGGAACGTGATGGTGGAGGCGTGATAGACCGGCGGATTGACCGCGCCCGAATGAGCTTCAGGATCTCGTCCGGCATGGGCGATGATCGTCGAATCTTTGAGGCGCCGGTCTCTATTCGTCTGCTGTTCCATTATCGGTCCCATGCAATCAAGGATGGCTGTCCAGGTCCATCGCTGTTATTATGTCCGTACAAAAGAAGTGTTGTCGAGAGAAGGACCGAAGTCAACGGACATGAGAGCTGAGCGCTTCATCTGAGTCGCCGGATAACCGGCCGGGAAGCAGGGTCGCTGCTCCCGGAGGTTGATTCGGGCGGCAAAGGCATGAATGTTTGTTCATCCGCGCGGCGTTGTCTTTAGAATCCCGCGGTAACGGCATTTCGAAAACCAGCCGAGACTGTTGTCAGATGAAGAAAAAAGAAGAAAACAAGAAGCTTTTTGAAGGCGTTATTCAAACTCTCCTGAAGCGGATAGAAAAAGGGAAATACAAGGTGGGGGACACGCTCCCGCCGGAAATGGAGTTATGCAAGGAGTTCGGAGTCAGCAGGTTCACAATTCGCAACGCGATGAAGAACCTGGAGGAATGGGGGATGATCGAACGGCGCAAGCGCGCCGGAACCCAGGTGACGGCGAGGGCGCCGTTGCCGCGCTATGGGTTGTCTCTGCAGACCACCACCGAACTGCTGCAGTATCTGGAAGAGACCGACCTGCACGTCGTGTCGCGCAAGGCAGCCACCAAGAGAGAACTGAACAGTTTCTTGCCGTCCGATTCGGGGGGGAAGTGGTGGAAGGTCGAGACGTATCGCACGCCGCCCGATTCCGAGACGCCCCTTTCGTGGACCGACATCTTCATTCACGACGACTATTCCGGCATTCTGGAGCATATCGGCACGCGGCCCGGCGCCACCTATACCTTGCTGGAGGAGCTCTACGGAGAGCCGCCCTCGGTTATCCGGCAGGAACTCTCCGGCACACTGATCCCCGGGCGCATGGCGAAGGTGCTGAACCTGAGCGCCGGCACCGCGGTGCTGAAGATACTGCGGCGGTTCTACAATGCCGACGACCGGCTCGTCGAAGTGGCCATCAGCTACTATCCCGAGGGGAAATTCGCCTACGTTATCGATTTGAAGCGGCAGGATCTGCTCCACGCTTCCTCGTAACCCCGCCGGCCGCTGCCGGCGGCCGGGCACAGCCTTCTCCCCTTCGCCCCCCGAATAGAAGGACGTGCCAATGAAGCCGACCGCAGGTGACAGCAGCATCCGGATCAGCAGGCGGCATCTGCCGGATGCCACGCAGATCGCCCTGCTCGAAATCGACTACCCGCCATTGAACGTCGGATCCCAGCCGATGCGCGCGGAGCTGTTGCGGGCGATCGAGGGGCTGGAGGGCGGCGGCGACCTTGCCGGGCTGATCCTGACCGGAGCGAATGGCAACTTCGTTGCCGGCGCCGACATCCGGGAGTTCGACGCGCCGCCCCGTCCGCCGCATCTCGGCGATATCATCGCTGCCCTCGAATCCTTTCCCCACCCGGTGGTGGCCGCAATAGACGGCGCGGCCCTGGGCGGGGGATTCGAGCTGGCATTGGGGTGCGACGCGCGGGTCGCTTCGCCGCGGGCCGTCGTCGGGCTGCCGGAGGTGACTTTGGGGCTGATCCCCGGAGCCGGCGGAACGCAGCGTCTGCCTCGGCTGGTCGGCGTCGCCAGGGCGATCTCGCTGATTGCCGCGGGACGCCGGCTGCGTGCCTCGGATGCCGCAGCGGAGGGATTGGTCGATGCCGTGGCGGAAGGCGACCTGATCTCGGCCGCGGTGGACTTCCTGCGCTCCATGGGCGGAAAGAAGCGGACCCTCTTGGCGCGGCCGGTTGTCGAGGACGCCCCCGAGGCGGTCGCCGAAGCGGAGGCCGAAGCGCTGCGCCGGGGCAAGGGCGCGGCGGCCGTGGCTGAAGCGATCGCCGCGGTCAAGGCGGCGGCTGGGACGGATCCGCAAACCGCTCTTGCCGCCGAGCGCGAGGCGTCGTTGAGGCTGCGCCTGGGCCCGGAGAGCAAGGCGCTTCGCTATCTGTTCCTCGCCGAACGTGCGGCGGTCAAGACGCCGGCGGACACGGCTCTGCAAAGCATCCGGACCGTGGGCGTGATCGGCGGCGGGCGCATGGGAAAGGGCATCGTCCTGGCTCTGGCGACGCGAGGCCTGGAGGTCCGGCTGGTGGAGCAGGATGAGGCGCACCTCGCCACGGCCATGTCGGGCCTGCGCCAGATGGTGGAGGAACTGGAGGCGCGAAAGAAGACAAGCTCGGCCAGCCGGCTTCTGCAGGCCATACGGCCCGGAGACCTGGCGGCGCTCGCCGAGTGCGATCTCGTCGTCGAGGCGATTGTCGAGGACATGGACGCCAAGCGAGATCTGTTTGCCCGGCTGGACAACATTGTCCGGCCGGACGCGATCCTCGCCAGCAATACCTCCTATCTGAATATCGACGAGCTTGCCGCCCGAACCGCCCGCCCGCAGCGGGTGGCCGGGCTTCACTTTTTCAATCCGGCCCATGTCATGAGACTGGTCGAGGTGGTTCGCGGAGCGCGCACCGCGCCGCAGGTGGTCGCCAGCCTGCGGGCGCTGGGCAAGCGCCTTGGGAAGGTTCCCGTTGTCGCCGGCGTGGGCGAAGGCTTTATCGGGAACCGGATTTTCAGCGCCTACCGCAGGCATTGCGAATTTCTGCTGGAAGAGGGTGCCCTGCCCGAGACGGTGGATCGCGCGATGCGGGACTTCGGCATGGCCATGGGGCCCTTCGCGGTGTTCGATTTGGCCGGGCTGGACATCGCCTGGGCGGCCCGCAAGCGCCTCGCCGGCAGCCGCGACCCGCGCGCCCGCTACGTGGATATCCCCGACTGGCTGTGCGAAGCGGGGCGGTTCGGGCGCAAGACCGGCAAAGGCTGGTATGACTACACGGACGATTCGCGCGGGAGGCCCGACCCGGAGGTGACCGCGCTGATCGAATCGGCCTCGCGGGAGAAGGGACTCTCGCGGAGGGCCATCTCCGGCGACGAGATCCAATCCCGGCTCCTCGCGGCGATCGTCAACGAGGCGGCTTGGGTTCTGGCTGAGGGTATCGCGGAGTGTCCGGCGGACATCGACTTGGCGATGGTTCACGGCTACGGCTTTCCGGCCCTCAAGGGCGGGCCGCTGCATTTCGCCGCCCGGCAACCTCGCGAAGCCTTCCTCGAGTCGGTGTCGGCGATGGCGCAAGCCGGAGGCGTGGGGGTCGAGGTCGCGCCCGGCCTCGCCGCAGTCCTGGACCGCTCGGCTCCCTAAGCCGGCCGCGCCCGGGCCAGACCTCCTGATCCTCTTCTCTGATGGAGCCGGTGCCGCCCGGTGGTGCCGGAGGCGGGCCGGCAGGGGTATTCGGATACCCGATCCTTCGTGACGGACTGCGGCCCTGCCGGCGGCCGCCTTCGGCCTATCTAACCGCGTGGCGTCCCGGCGGGGCTCATGGCGATGCTGTGGGGCCGGCTCCTCCTGCCCCGGCGCGGCGTTCTTCAGAAAAAACCAGCTCTTGGGTTCGGGACCGTCTATCGTTTAGACGGTATCGCTGTCCCTGCGTGACGTTCGGACAAGCCAGGACATTCATCTCGCCCACGGAGATCACCGGTGAGAAATCTAAGTCACCTAAGATATTTCGACGCGGTCTGCCAGGCGCGTTCCATCCGCCAGGCCGCGGAGGCCCTGAATGTCGCCCAGTCGGCGGTGAGCCGGCAGATCAAGAACCTGGAGGATGAAATCGGCATGCCGCTGTTCATCCGCCACCCCCGCGGCGTCCGCCTGACCGACGCCGGAGTCATTCTGGCGAAGTATACGCGCAGCACCATGCTGAACATGGACCGCATGAGCTCCGAGATCGACGATCTGCGCGCCCTGCGCCGCGGCACGATCAAGCTCTGCACCGTGGAGGCCGGTCTCATCGATATCGTGCCGGCGGTGGTCGCAGCCTACCGGTCAAAGTACCCGGCGGTGAAGATTGCCGTCTCGACGCGCGGGACCCAGGGTGTCGTGGACGCCATCCTGGAGGACGAGGCCGACCTGGGCCTCGCCTTCAACGCTCCCTTCCATCCTGAAATCACCTCGCTGGCCCGCCGGCAGCAGCAGCTCTACGCTACGGTTTCCCCCAGCCACCCCCTCGCCAAGCTCAAGAAGATCAAGCTGGCGGAATTGCTCAAGCACGATATCGCCCTGCCGGAAACGTCCTTCGGAATCCGCCAGCTTGTGGACGATATCCTCCACCGCTCCGAGGCCTATATCGAACCCGTTCTGACCACGGATTCGATCCAGATGCTCGTCAACTTCGCGCGCATGGATCTCGGCGTCGCGTTCCTGCCGTATTTCGCCATCAAGGGCAACCTCGCCGCCGGGCAGGTCCAAGCCATCCCCATTGCCGACATCCCCGCGCGAAACGCCAGGGTCGAGATCATCGCCCACAAGGGCCGGCGCCTGCCCATTCCGGCCGAAGAGTTTCTTCAGGAACTGAACACGGCCTTCAAGCAGCTTTAGCGCCGGCGGCGCCGGAAGAGGCCTTCCGGCGTGCGAATAGCGATCTAATAAAGGCAACGGCAATTTCTGATAATTGCTCTTGTTGGATCATTGGGGGCGACCTACCGTCGTGCAGTCCGAGGGGCGGCGCCGCCAAGGGGCCAGCAGTTCCAAGGATATCCAAGCGCAGGAAACGCCAAGTGGATTGCGGCGGCTCGTCCCGTTTTCCCCTGCGGCAGGCCACGTCGCGGCTGTCGCCAGCGCGGTTTCCGAGCGCCGTCGTCAGTCACCAGCCGCGCGCGGCAGATTAATCAACGATAGGCATAGCAAGACCCATGCAAACCGATGCCAGGCCGAAGTCCTCCGACAGCCAGCAGTTCGACACCATCCGCTGCCCCTTCGATGGGCAGGAAGTGGGGCGGATGCCGATCGCCGACGATGCCGCCGTGGAAAGCGCGATCCAGCGGGCCGAGCGGGCTTACCAGATCATGCGGAGGCTGCCGCGCTTCGTGCGGGCGGATATCCTGGCGCGCACGGCGGACCTGATTCAGGCCCGGCGAAAGGAGTTCGTCGACCTCATCGCCCGGGAGGCCGGCAAGCCGCTCTACGATGCCGAGGGCGAGGTGTCGCGCGCTACCTTCAACCTGCGCAATGCGGCCCATGAGGCCGGCAGCTTCGCCGGCGTCGAGGTTCCCCTCGATGTCGACGGCAGCGTCTTCGAATACCAGAGCACGCTCGTCGACGGCAGTCCCCTGGATCTCGCCAAAGCCGACTTCGAAGTGCTGGCGGCCTCTCGCCGCCGCGTCGGCCTGGCGCGCCGCTTCCCGATCGGGCCGATCCTCGCCATCACGCCGTTCAACTTCCCCCTGAACCTGGTGGTTCACAAGGTGGCGCCGGCGCTGGCGGTGGGCAACAGCGTGGTCATCAAGCCGGCGCCGCAAACGCCGCTGACCTCCCTGCTGCTGCAGGAAGTCCTTGTCGAGGCGGGCCTGCCGGAAGACGCAATCGGCGTGGTGCACTGCCCGGTGCCGCTTGCCGAAAAGATGGTGCGCGACGAGCGCTTTTCCATGGTCACCTTTACCGGCAGCGCCAAGGTCGGCTGGCACATCAAGAACCTTGCCGGGCGCAAGAAGGTGGCGCTGGAGTTGGGCGGCAATGGCGCCGTCGTGGTGGCCCGCGATGCCGATCTCGACTTCGCGGCGGCGCGCTGCGTGCGCGGCGGCGTGGTCTACGGCGGCCAGTACTGCATCGGCGTTCAGCGTATCCTGGTGGAGCGGCCCGTCTACGACGCCTTCCGGGAGAAGCTGCTGGCGCGTATCGGCGCTTGCAAGGTGGGAAATCCCCTGGAGAAAGGGATTGACGTCGGGCCGGTCATCGACAGCGGGTCGGCCGACCGCATCGAGATGTGGATCAACGAGGCCACGGGCCAGGGGGCAAAGGTGGCCGCAGGCGGAACGCGTGACGGCAACGTCATCCTGCCGACGATCCTCGAGGAGACCTCCGCGGACATGCTGGTCGAACGCGAAGAGATCTTCGGGCCGGTGATGACGCTCAACCCTATCGACTCGGTGGACGAAGGCGTCAGGCGTGCGAACGATAGCCGCTACGGCCTGCAGGGCGGCCTCTTCACCAACGACATACGGGCGGCTTTCAAGGCGCTTGAGGATTGGGATGTCGGCGGTCTGATGATCAACGACGTACCGATCTACAGGATCGACAACATGCCTTTCGGCGGCTGGAAGGATTCCGGTTTCGGGCGCGAGGGAACGCGCTTCGCCATGGAAGAAATGAGTGATATCAAGTTCTTGATGGTAAACTACAGCTAAGTCCTGGTTGGACGGTCTGGGGTGATCCGGGCGAGGAGCGGGAGAGGAAGACGGTGGCGAATACGGTTTTCAGGAATGTGAGGATTTTCGACGGCCTCAACGACTCGCTGTATCCCGGCGAGGTCGAGGTGCAGGGCAACCGTATCCTCAGCGTCGCCAAGGGGGGCGAGGAGCTCTCGATCGAAGGCAAGACCGTCGTCGACGGCGGCGGGGCCACGCTGATGCCCGGTTTGGTCAACACTCACGGCCATCTGACCTACCCGGCGGTCACCACCCTGGAAGAGATGGGGCGGATGCCGGTCGAAGAAAACCTCATGGAGTCCGTCTACAACGCCAAGCTGGTTCTGGACTTCGGCTTCACTGCGGTGGTCAGCGGCGCGTCGGGGAAGCCCAGGCTCGACATCGTCCTGCGGAACGAAATCAACCGAGGACGGATTCCGGGGCCGCGCATGCTGGCGGCGTCGCCGGAGATGACCGTGTCGGGCGGCTTGGCGGATGCCAATGTCTGGGAACGCGAGGTGCCGGCGAACGGCCTGGTGGCGGATACGCCCGATGAATTCCGCAAGCTCGTGCGCTTGATGATGCGCGAGGGCGTCAACATCATCAAGTTCAACAATTCCGGCGATTCCTTCTGCTATCCGCGGGTCGGCTCGGTCATCAACCCGATGACCCCGGAAGAGGTGCGGGCGATCTGCGAGACGACGAACAACCTGGGTGGGCGGCTCGCCGCCCATGCGCACGCCGACAGCTCGGTCCTGCAGTGCATCGAATACGGCGTCGAGTTCATTTACCACGCCACCTTCGTGACCGACCGTACCATCGAGGCGCTGGAGAAAGCCAAGGGCAAGCACTACGTCACCCCGGCTTTCGGCTTGCGCTACAATATGCACTTCGAGGGCGCGCCCTGGGGCATAACCCAGGAGGTCTCGGAAAAGATCGGCAACAAGCGCGAGTTCGACGCGACCATCGTGAACATGATCAAGATGCGCGAGGCCGGCATCAAGGTTCTGCCGTTTGGCGACTACGGGTTCAAGATGATCCCCTTGGGCACCGATTCACGGGACCTGCAGCACTTCGTGAATTACTTCGGCTTCGCCCCCTGGGAAGCCCTGCGCGCCGCCACGGCCTACGGCGGCGAAGCCTATGGCGTCGACAAGCTGGGGCAGGTGAAGGCGGGCTACCTGGCGGACCTGCTGATGATCGACGGCGATCCGGTTCGGGATCTCAGCCTGCTGCTGGATCGCGACCGCATCGTGATGATCATGAAGGACGGGGCCTATCACAAGCCCCTGCCGGAGAACTGGGGCGAATCGGCGGAGGCCGCCGCCCGCGCTTGAGGGCGAAGCCGGCCGCGGCGCTTAGCTTTCCGGCGGCGCTGCGCCGTAGCCCAAGTGAGTCGCGTAGGCTTCGAAAGCGGCATCGTCCAGCAGCCGGCGGGCCAGCAGCCAGTTTGCGCTGTCCTCGCCGCAGGTCCAGCGAAAACGCTCCCGCGGCGCCGCGATCATGCGCCGCAGGGTGTCGCTGACGTTGTCCGGTGAACTGATGCTTTGCGCCAGACCGGCGGGCGCGGGGCGGTCCAGCCGCTCCGCGTAGGGCGATGTCTCGGGCACCCGCAGCCTGCGCTGGGCATCCTTCTTGCCGGAGAAGGGCGTGTCGATCAATCCGGGTTGCAGCAGGTTGACGGTCACGCCGAAGGGCGCGAGCTCGTAGCGCATGGCCTCGCTCATTGCCTCGACGGCGAACTTCGTCGCGCAATAGCCCCCGTAGACCGGTAGCGCCGCCGCGCCGAGGGCCGAGCCGACGTTGATGATCTGCCCGTGCCCGCGCTGCCGCATTCCCGGCGCGACCGCCTGGTAGAGCCGCAGGATGCCGGCGACGTTGAGATCGAACGCGGCCTTCAGGTCGTCGATATCCAGTTCCTCCATCGACCCCAGGCAGGGTCCGCCAGCGTTGTTGATCAGCACGTCGGGCAGTCCGCCCTCCGCCGTCAAGGTCCGAACGCCGTCGGTGACGGAGGGCGTCTCTGTGACGTCCATGAGCAAGACGGAGAGCCTGCCGCCGGCTTCGGCGCGCAGGCGCGCGGCGTCCTCCGTACGGCGAACCGTGGCGGTGACGCTGTGCCCGTCTTGTGAAAGACGCAGGGCCGCGGCGCGGCCGAGGCCGGACGAGCAGCCGGTGATCAGGATGCGGGTCATGCGCCGGCGGCGCCGCCGCCCCCATCCCTGTCCCCGTCCCCGTCCCGGTCCGCCGCTGCGAAGGTCAGGTGCTCGCAAACCACGCTGTCTTGCGATAGCGCCTCCGGACTTCCCTGGGTGACGATGCGGCCCTTATCCATGACATAGCCGCGGCTGGAGGCGAGCATCGCGAACTTGAGGTTCTGTTCGACCAGGAACACCGCCAGGTGCTGTTCGGCGGCGACCCGCTTTATGATCTCGCGGATCTCCTGAACGATCGACGGCTGGATGCCCTCGGAAGGTTCGTCGAGCAGCAGCAGGCGCGGGTTGCCGGCCAGCGCGCGTCCGATGGCCAGCATCTGCTGCTCGCCGCCGCTCAGCGTTCCGGCATTCTGCCCCAGGCGTTCCCGCAGAATGGGAAAGTACTCGAAGACGATGTCGTTGGCGGCACTGAACTTGCCTTTGCCGCCGATCAGCGTTCCGGCGCGCAGGTTCTCTGCGACGGTCAGCTCCGGGAACACCATGCGCCCCTGCGGCACGTAGGCGAGCCCGAGGTGCGCCCGCGCGAAGCTCGACCGGCGCGAAATGTCCTGGCCATCGAACCGGATGCGTCCGCGGCGGTTGGGCAGGATCCCCATCAGGGCGCGCATCAGCGTGGTCTTGCCCACCCCGTTGCGCCCGAGCAGGCAAACGACCTCCTGCGGGTCGACGGTGATCGTCACGCCTTCGCAAACCAGGCTCTCACCGTAGGTGACGTCGATATCCTCTACCTCCAGGAGCATCAGGCATCCTCTCCCAGGTAA
This sequence comes from Pelagibius sp. CAU 1746, assembly GCF_039839785.1. NCBI lineage: Bacteria > Pseudomonadati > Pseudomonadota > Alphaproteobacteria > Rhodospirillales > Rhodovibrionaceae > Pelagibius > Pelagibius sp. CAU 1746. Next base: position 304,342 of record NZ_JBDOQT010000001.1, on the reverse strand, counting down.
ACGCGCCGTACGGCCTCGTCGGCGGCGATTTCTTCGAATTTGCCTTCGCGCAGCACTTCGCCGCGATACAGCACCGTCACTTGGGTGTCGAGGCGGCGGACAAAGGCGATGTCGTGCTCGATGACGACCGCGGTGCGGTCCCGGAACACGTCCAGGATGATGTCCGCGGTCTCCGCGGTCTCGGAGAGGGTCATGCCGGCGGTGGGCTCGTCCAGCAGAACCAGCCGCGGATCGTTCAGCATCACCATACCGATCTCCAGCCACTGCTTTTGCCCGTGCGACAGCTTGCTGGCGGGCAACTGCCGCTGCCCGGCAAGCCGGATGCTTCTCAAAACGTCCTCTGCGCGGTCTTCCAGGGCCGAATTGACCCGGGACGAGAAGAGCCGTCCCGGGGCCCAGTGGCCGGTGCCGGCGACGATGAGGTTGTCCCACACGTTCATTTCTTCGAAGACCGTCGGCGACTGGAACTTGCGGCCGATGCCGAGCCGGTTGATCTCGTCGACCCGCAGCCTGCCGATGTCCCGGCCCTGGAAGGCGATGACGCCGCCATCGGGCTTCAACTGGCCGGTGATCAGGTTGAACAGCGTCGTCTTTCCGGTTCCGTTGGGGCCGATAATGCAGCGCAGTTCCTGCGCCTCCACCTTCAGGTCCAGATTGGTGAAGATGGACAGACCGCCGAAGCTCTTTCTCAAGCCTTTGATGTCGAGCATGGCCGGTCTATTCCTTTTCCAGGCGCAGGGCGGCGAAGCCGCGGCGGGCCCAGCGGGTCTGCACCAGGCCGACCACGCCGCCCGGCCAGAACAGGACGACCAGAATGAAGAACAGGCCGACGATCAGCAGCCATAGCGTGGCGAAGGAGTCCGACAGCATGGTCTGCAGATAGTTGACGACCAGGGCGCCGACAAAGGCACCGATCAGCGTGCCCCGGCCGCCGACGGCGACCCAGACCAGGACCGACGCCGACATCATCACGCCGATCAGGTCGGGGGAGATGAAGCCGATGGGAACGTAGAGCACGCCGCTGAGGCCGGCCATGCCGCAGGCGATGGTGAAGATCACCAGCTTCAGGAAAGGGACGTTGTAGCCCATGAAGGCGGCGCGCACTTCGTTCTCGCGAATGGCGCCGATGGCGCGGCCGAAGTTGCTCCGCACGAGCCAGCGGGCAAGGGCCAGGCAGACGACGCTGCTTAGGACCGCGGCGTAGTACGACACCATGGGATCGTACCAGCTGACCTCCCAGAGGCCGGGAATGCCCAGGGTCGGCGTCTGATAGCTGTAGAGCCCGTTCAGGCCGCCGGTGATGCCGCCGTTCACGATGATGATGGAATGCGCCGCCCCGGTCAGGGCCAGTGTGACGACGCCGAAGAACACTCCGGATACACGTCCGTAGAACAACAGGTAGCCAAGGCCGAGGGCCAGCAGGGCCGGCACCAGGACGCCGCCGATGACCGCAAGGTAAGTGGCCCCCGGCAGCGCCACGAACTTCAGGATGATCCCCATGGAGTAGGCGCCGGTGCCGAAGAATATGGCGTGGCCGAAGTTCACGATCCCCGAGTAGCCCCAAATGAGGTCGAGGCTGAGGGCGAAGATGCCGAACACCAGGAACTTCGCGAGCAGGCCCGACTGGTAGTCGCTGGCGAAGAGAGGGAAGGCCAGGAGAAACAGCAGCACGAGGCTGGCCGCTGCGCGCTGGACCTTCGATAAACGTTGGGTCTGGGTCATGGTCAGCGCCGCCCCCCGGTGATGCCTTGCGGCCGGATGCGGATCAGCACGATGGCGAAGAGCACCACCAGGATCTGCGCCACCACCGGCCTGAGGAAGAAGGAAAGGGTTGCTTCGGCGCCGCCGATCGCCACGCCGCCGGCGATCGCCCCATAGAGGTGTCCGATGCCGCCAACGATGACGACCAGGAAGGCGCGCGAGAGATACTCCAGGCCCATCTCCGGATTCACGACGATCAGCGGGCTCATGATCGCGCCGGCGAAGCCGACCATGGCGGCTGCGATGGCGAAGGCCCAGAGATCGGTCTGCGCAGTGTTCACGCCCAGGGAGGCGGCGGTCGTGCGATCCGCGATGACCATGCGGATGCGCAGGCCGAAGTCGCTGCGGAAGTACAGCAGGAAGGTGCCAGCCAGTACGGCGCAGGTCACCACGATGATGAACAGGCGATAGGTCGGGTAGCTGATGCCGAAGATATCCGTGCTGCCGGTGATGATCGACCCGGACATCATCTGCCCGGAGCCATAGATTAGGCGCATGATCTGGCGAATGACGATGGAAAGCCCCCAGGTGGCCAGCAAGGTGTCCAGCGGGCGGCGGTAGAGCGGGCGGATGATCGTCTGCTGGGCGGCGATGCCGACCAGGCCGACAACCAGCGGCGCGGCGGCGATACCCCACCAGGGTGAGACGCCCAGGCTGGAGGCGGTGGCGACGCAGTAAGCGCCGAGCATGAAAAACTCGCCGTGCGCGAGGTTGATCACGCCGAGCATGCCGAAAATGACGGCCAGGCCCAAGGAGACGAGAATGAGAATGGTGGCGATACTCAGCCCGTTGAGGAGCTGAATGACGAGGGAGTCCATAGGTGCCTCGGTAAAGCAGTCTTAAGTGTCGCGCGCCGCGGGAGGATCGATGCCTCCCGCGGCGCGTCGCAGGCAGCCAATTATACCGAGCAATCGGTGTCCGCGGCGACCTTGCCGAAGTCTTTCAGAATATCGAATCCGCCGTCGGCGCGGACTTCGGCGATGATCTGATGCAGGGCGGCATGATTGCTCTTGCCGTCAATCGAGATTTCACCCTGGGGAGCCTGGAAGCTGACGCTGCCGAGAGCGTCGACGGTCTTCTCGATGTCCAGGGTACCGGCCTTCTCAGCCGCCAGCTTCCACACGTAGACGCTGTCGTAGAGGGCCTCGCCCATGTTGTTGAGCACCGCATCCTGGCCGAAGCGTTGCTTGAAGGCGCCGACGAAGGCGCGGTTGACCGGGTTGTCCTGCTCCATCAGATAGGAAACCGAGCAGTGCATGCCCTTGCGCAGTTCCGGCTCGAAGGCCGGGGTGTACATCTCGTCCATCAGCGTCGCGGCGACGGCGATGTCGTCGAAGCCGAAGTCGTAGAACTGCTTCAGGCAGGCGACGAGGCCGTTGCCCCCGATGAAGGGGAAGAACACGTCGGGCTTGGACTGCTTGACCCGCTGGATGATCGACGACCAGTCGCTCTGGTCGAAGGGCACGAATTCCTTGCCGACCAGTTTGCCGCCGTGCTTGGCGAGCAGCTTTTCGATGTAGGCGATGGAAACCTGGGGCCAGTTGTAGTCCTGTCCGACGCAATAGATGTTGGGGCCGAATTTTTCCATCAGGAAGGGAATGAAGAAATCCAGCTGCTGGTTGGGAATGGCGCCCATCGAAACGAAGTAGCGCCCGCAGGAGGTCGAGCTTTCCCAATATGTCGGGTAGAAGTAGGGCACCCGATAGCGTTCGGCTATGTTGGCGGCCAAGGCCGCGCGCACGCTGGAATAGACCACGCCGAACAGCGCCTTCACCCCGTCCCGCTGCACCAGCTTGTTGCCCTTCTGGATGACCGCGTCCGTGCTGGTGGCGTCGTCCTCGGAAATCATCTCCAGCTGGCGCCCTAGAACGCCGCCGCTCTCGTTGATCTGCTCCACGGCCAGGGTCATGCACTGCTGCATCATCGGGCCCCAGATCGAGCCCGGGCCGGTGAGGTGGAAGAGACCGCCCAGCTTCACCGGCTCTTCGCCGCGTGCCGAGATGATCCAGGGGCCGCCCATGACGGACCCGGCGACGGCGGTACCGCCGACGATCCGGCCGAATTGACGCCGCGAAAGACTGTTCTTCTTACTGCCCATTGATTCTGCCTCCTGTTTAGTCAGTTCGATAGTGTTTGAGTTGCCTGATCTCGTTCGCGCGCTCGCCCGCGTCGGTCATTGCGGATGGTGGTTGGGAGTCGCGGACAAGGCGTCGGCGTCAGCGGGCCAGTCCGGACAGAAACTGCTCAACGGTCCTGATGAATGCCTCGGGGTGTGAGAGCATGTAGAGATGGGCCGCTTCCGGTTCCTCGTGATAGAGGGCCCCCGGAATGGCATGAGCCAGCTCGCGCCCAAGGATGGGAGTCGCCAGGATGTCCTCGGCGCCGGTGACGACAAGGCTGGGGGCGGCGACCGCGCCGAGGCGGCCGGTCACGTCGAAGGTGCGGCAGAAGTCGAGCTGGCGAACGTAGCCGACGGGATCGGGGGGAGAGTCGCGAAAGGCTTTTTCAATGCGTGCGATCGTTTCGGCGTCGCGGCGGAAACTGCGCGGCGAGAAGAGGAACATCAGCGCCAGCGAGAAATGGGCCTCCATGCCCAGTTCCCCGATCAGCTTGCTGCGGACCTGCCACATGCGTTCCGTCCAACCGTCGGACGCCGCATAGCTGGACGCCAGGACCATGGAACGCAGGCGCTCCGGGTGACGCAGCGCGAACTCCTGAGCGATCATCCCGCCGAAGGAAATTCCGATCACATCCGCCGCTTCGACATCCGCATCGTCCATCACCGCGGCGAGATCGCCGGCGAGCATCGCGCCGTCGTAGGGCTGGTCGGGTTTGTCGCTCTGCCCGGCGCCGCGCGGGTCGACCGTAATCACCCGGTGGGAGCGGGACAGGATCTCGCTGATCTGCGAGAGCTGGCGGGCGCTGCCGCCGAGTCCGGGAATCAGAACCAGAGGCTCCCCGCCGCCTTCGACGGAGTAGTGAAGTCGACAACCGTTACTTGAGGCGAAGGCCATGGAGAAGCTCTGTCCGATAAGTTGGAGGCCGCGCATCCGGCAGCCACGAGTTGTGACCGGAACTTCGCCTCGTCGACCTGTTGTTTGGCATTGAATTTGGCCACTTTTCCAGTCGACCTGCTCGCCAGTCCAGGGTCAGGCTAGCTCAACGATGCGATCTGACAAGAGCAATATATAGACGGTAGGGTTGCTTAAATTAGAACGCGTGCCCGGCGCCGGAAGCAGCCGGATCGGCGCTGCGTTTGGGCGGATCGGGTTAGGAAATGGTGATCGGCGCGCTGCCGCCGTTGACCAAGGTCTGCCATAGGCTCAAGGCGGTCAACATGGAGGTCTTCGGGTTGGAGGGCGATGCCTTGCCCGCGACTTCAAGCCGAATGCGCCCGAAGGCGCCGTGAAATTCCAGCTCGTGCACATTGGCCTCCGCGTGTGGGTCGGCGACCAGCGTGACGCGTGTCTTCTCGAAGCCGACCCCCGCGAGCGCGACGGTCGCGGCGACATTGGCGTTCTTGGGATAGTCGCGCGCGGCGTCCCGCGCGTTGCCTTCGAAGAAGGTTTCCGCCTTCGTCAGCGCGGCAAGGTCGAGCAGGGTTTCCGCCGGCGTGCCGCTCCAGGCCTTGGCGGGCTTTCGCCCGCGATAGACGACCTCGAAGAGCTCCGCGCCCAGGGCCGCGGTGAGGCCGTCCATCCCGGCGATGGCGCCGGAAGGAATCATGATGCGGCCCCGATGCCGCTTGACGCTGGCGCGCATCCTCGCCTCGAATTCGCGATCGGCGAAGGCGCCCGCCGAAACCGCGACCAGGTCGCAGCCCGCCGCGAGAATCTCCTCACCGTACTGCGCCAGAGCTTGTTGACCGGCGCATTCGACGACGATGTCGGGGCTCAGTTTCAGCAGATCGGCGACCCTGTCCACGGCCCGATAACGGCCCGCGAGGATGTCGCCGGCGGCCGGAAGGCGGCCTTGACGCACCATCACTCCGACGCATTCCAGGCTGTTTTCCCCGGCCGTGTCGAACTTCTGAAGGATGGTTTGCGCAATGCCGCCGAGACCGATCACTGCGATACGCTTGGCGCCGGCTTTCTCTGGGCGTGGAGCTTCGGAAAGAGTCATGAGCGTCGTCCGGAAGGGGGATGTCGGCGGGAGGCGGGGGAGGGGCCGTCGACGCGACGGCTGCCGGAACCGCCCTGACGAGGGGCGGATCCTAGGGCAGCCGGATGGGGCAGGGCAAGGCAGTTCGCGAACTGCGGCCGGTTCGGCGCGGCGGCGCTGGCGCCGAGTTCCGATCGGGGTGGACTTTGCCCGTTCCGCCGGGACGCTTCCCGTCGCGCCGCGCTGCCAGCCTTGTCGCAGCTAGCCGTCGCCGTCCATGGCGTCTTTGAGGTCCGGTGCCCAATAGGCGATGACCGATTTGATGTGCTGCCGCATCGTCTCGGCGGCCTCGTCGGCGCGCCCGCCGGCAATCGCCTCGAAGATGGCCCGGTGCTGTTCGCGGCCCGGCCCCCTGCCATGCTCGTTGGCGGCGGTCGCTCCGGCGCGATGGGCGTTCCCGAAGGTGAAGCGATGCATATGCAGGCAGCACCGGCGGAGGATCGGTTCGAGCGCGTGCATGCCGGAGGCGCGGAAAATCGCCAGGTGGAACTCCCGGTCGAGGTCGCTCTTGGCATAGGAGTCCAAGCGGTCTTCGGCGGCTTCGAGTTCCTGGAGCAGGGCGGCGATCTCATCCAGCTTCGCAGGGTCGGCGATCGGCGTCGCCACCTTGATCCCCGTCGTCTCGATTTCGATGCGGATCTGGGCCATCTGGGCGGCCTCGGCCGCCGAGGTGTCGGAGACGGCCGTCCCCTGATACCCCCGCCTCGTCACCAGGCCGTCCTGCTCAAGACGCATCAGCGCCTCGCGCACCGGCCCCTGGCTGCAGCCCATGGCGCCGCCGATCTGCTGTTCGATGAGGGCGTCGCCGGTCTTCAACTCGCGCAGCAGTATCGCGCGCTTGAGGGCGTGATAGACCGCGTTGCCTTTCCGCTGCCGGTTCAGCCTCCAAGGGCTCTCGCCGAGTATCTGTGCGATCTCAGTCACGTATTGACAGGAATCCAGAGCTGTCTAAGATTATTAATATTGATAATAATAACGCGTCGAATTGGGCGCGGCAAGCCTCGCTCTACATGACGCTTGGCGATACGGGAGACGGGTTTTCAGATGCAGCAAGGCTGGCGCCTGGCGGTCGACGGTGGCCGTGTCGCGCAGTGGGATGTCACCGGCCCGGCGGGTCCGGAGGGCTGCGTCCGGCGCCGGCGGCGGTGGGCGCTGCGATCTTCGGGTGGACCGAAGCATGTCCTCTGACGCTGCGCCGAACCCTGCCGCTCTGCTGGCGGTCGAGGGCCTGACGCTGCGCGTCAAGGGCGCCGCTGCCACTATCGTCGACGGCGTTTCCTTTGCCGTCGCGCCGGGGGAGACCCTCTGCATCGTGGGGGAGAGCGGCTGCGGAAAATCGATGACCGCGCTGTCTGTCATGGGGCTGCTGCCCATGCCGCCGATCGAGCTGGTTGCCGGCCGGGCGGTGTTCGATGGCCAGGACCTGCTGCGCCTGGCGCCGCGGCAGATGAGCGAGATTCGGGGCGACCGCATCTCGATGATCTTTCAGGAGCCGATGACCTCGCTGAACCCGGTCTACCGTATCGGCGACCAGATCGCCGAGGTCGTGCTGCGCCACCGCGCCGTTTCGCGCAGCGCGGCGCGGGCCAGGGCGCTGGAGATGTTGGAGCGCGCGCGGATTCCCGCGGCCGCACAGCGCCTCGACGAGTATCCGCATCAACTCTCCGGCGGCATGCGACAGCGGGTGATGATCGCCATGGCCCTGGCCAACGACCCGGCTCTGCTGATCGCCGACGAGCCGACCACGGCCTTGGACGTCACCATCCAGGCGCAGATCCTGGACCTGATCCGCAACCTGCAGCGCGAGAGCGGCACGGCGCTGATCATGATCACCCACGACCTGGGGGTGGTGGCTGAAATCGCCAACCGCGTCGCCGTGATGTATGCCGGCCATATCGTGGAGCAGGGTCCGGTCGACGCCATCTTCGACGATCCCCAGCACCCCTACACCATCGGGCTGATGAACTCCGTGCCCTCGCTGGGCGGGCGGCGCGGCCGCTTGACCACGATCCCCGGCATGGTTCCGCTGATGGACGCCATGCCGGCGGGCTGCCGCTTCGCGCCGCGGTGTCCCTTCGCCACCCCGGTCTGCAGCGAGGCGGCGCCGGCGCTGCGGAACATCGCGAGCGGGCACGGCGTCGCCTGCGTTCACGCACCCCTGGAAGCCGCTTTCGCGGAGGCGGCGTCATGAGCGGCGGGACCCCGGAGGCCGGCATCATCCTGGAGACCCGTGAGGTCAGCCGCCACTTCGGCGGCAAGGCGACCTGGTTCGGGGAGAAACGCGTCGTGCGGGCCGTCGATGGCGTCACCCTTGCCATCCGGCGCGGCGAAACTCTGGCCGTGGTGGGAGAAAGCGGCTGCGGAAAGTCGACCCTGGCGCGGCTGCTGGTGCGGCTGATCCGCCCGACCGCCGGCCAGGTGCTGTACCAGGACCGCGATATCGGTTCGCTTTCCGAGGCGGAAATGCGCGGCCTGCGCCGGGACCTGCAGTTCGTCTTTCAGGACCCCTTTTCCTCCCTGAACCCGCGTATGACGGTGGGCGCCCTCATCGAGGAACCCTTGCGCGTTCATGGACTGGGAACCAAGGCCGAGCGTCGCCGGCGCGTCGGCGAGCTGCTGCGGCGCGTCGGTCTTAGCCCGGATTTCGCGGGGCGCTACCCGCATGAGTTCTCCGGCGGCCAGCGCCAGCGCATCGGCATCGCCCGGGCGCTGGCCAGCGGCCCCAAGGTGCTGATCGGCGACGAGCCGGTCTCGGCGCTGGACGTTTCGATCCAGGCACAGGTCATCAACCTTCTCGAGGATCTGAAGGAAGAATTCGACCTGACCCTGATCCTCATCGCCCATGACCTGGCCGTGATCCGTCACATGAGCGATCGCGTGGCCGTCATGTATCTTGGCGAGATCGTCGAGTTGGCCGAGACCGACGCCCTCTACGCCCAACCACTGCATCCCTACACCCAAGCGCTGATGCGGGCGATCCCGGTGCCGTCGCCGGAAGGACGCGCCATGGAAGCGGGCCTGGCCGGCGACGTGCCCTCGCCCCTCGCGCCGCCGCCGGGCTGCCGTTTCCATACGCGTTGCCCCTTGGCGACGCCGCTCTGCGCCGAGCGCAAGCCTGCCCTGGCCGACACCGGCGCCGGCCGCTTCGTATCCTGCCACCACTGGCAGGAGGCGGCGAAGGCGGCCCCGGCGCCGCGCCTGGAGGCGCCCCGCTCGGCCGCCACCGAGCGGCGTTTTCAGTTGTATCGGGAGAGAAGTGAACAACAAGAAAGGCTTCGGTCAGCCGCGGCTGCCGGGTCGCAATCACTCAGAGGAGAACCGCAGAATGCATAAGTACCTTTTTGCTGCGCTGCTCGCCGGCAGCGCCCTGGCCTCACCCCTTGCGGCAGGCTCCGTCCTGGCCGCAGACCTGCGTATCGGCCTGCAGGAAGACCCGGACGTGCTCGACCCCGATCAGTCGCGCACCTTCGTCGGCCGCATCGTCTATGCTTCGCTGTGCGACAAGCTGGTCGACATCACGCCCGACCTGGAGATCGTTCCGCAACTCGCCGCGGGCTGGTCGTGGTCGGGTGACGGCAAGACGCTCACCATGGACCTGCGCGAGGGCGTCACCTTCCATGACGGGACGCCCTTCAATGCCGAAGCGGTGGTCGCCAATATCGACCGCTCCAAGAACCTGCCGGAGAGCCGCCGCAAGAGCGAGGTGAAGTCGATTCAGAGCGTCGCCGCGACCGGCCCCTATCAGGTGCAGTTCACCCTGGCGCAGCCGGATGCGACCCTGATCGCCCAGCTCGCCGACCGGGCCGGCATGATGCTCTCGCCCACCGCCACGGCGGCGGCCGGCGCCGACTTCGGCAACAACCCGGTCTGCTCCGGCCCCTTCAAGTTCGTCGAGCGCGTGCAGCAGGACCGTATCGTTCTGGAGAAGTTCGCCGACTACTGGAACGCCGCGGCGATCCACTTCGACAAGGTGACCTTCCTGCCGATCCCGGACACCACGGTGCGCCTCGCCAATCTGCGCGCCGGCGATCTCGACATGCTGGAGCGTCTCGCCGCCACCGATGCGGCTTCCGTGAAGAAGGACGGCAGCCTGCAGTACGCCGAGGCGGTCAGCCTGGGCTATCAGGGCATCACCGTGAACATCGGCAATGGCGATCGCGCGAACAATCCCTTCGGCCAGGATGCGCGGCTGCGCCGGGCCTTCGAGCTCTCCATCGACCGTGAGGCCCTCAACCAGGTGGTCTTCGAAGGCGCCTTCGCCGCCGGCAATCAGTCCTTTCCGTCGAACAGCCCCTGGTACAACCGGGAGGTATCGATCCCGGCGCGCGACATAGAGAAAGCCAAGGCGCTGATGAAAGAGGCCGGGTACGAGACGCTCGACCTTGAAGTTCAGGTCGCCAACAATCCGGTGCAGACCCAGGTCATGCAGGTGGTTCAGGCCATGGCCGCCGAGGCCGGCTTCAACGTCAAGCTGAAGTCCATGGAGTTCGCCAGCCTGCTCTCCGATCAGTCGGCCGGCAACTACCAGGCCAGCCAGATCGGCTGGTCGGGCCGTGTCGACCCGGACGGCAATATCCACCAGTTCATGACCTGCAAGGGCGGCATCAACGACTCGAAGTACTGCAATCCGGAGGTCGACAAGCTGCTGGACGCCGCGCGCACCAGCACCGACAACGCCGAGCGTAAGTCGAACTACGACGCGGCCCGGAAGATCCTCGCGCAGGATCTGCCGATCATCTACCTCTACCACCAGACCTGGATCTGGGCCCTGGACAACAAGGTCGAGGGTTTCGTCGCCTATCCCGACGGAATGATCCGTCTGGAGAACGTAAAGTTCAAATCGTAACCCGGCAGGGGCCCGGCATCCGCCGGGCCCCGCCCATTGCACGTCGATCGAGCCATGCTGTCCTACATCGTCAGACGCTTCGCCATCGCGGTACCGACCTTGATTCTGGTGTCGGTCTTCGTCTTCTCCCTGCAGAAGCTGCTGCCGGGCGATCCCGCGTTGATCATGGCGGGCGAGGAACGGGATCCTGCTTCGATCGAGTACATCCGCGAGAAATTCCATCTCAATGAGCCCATCGTGGCGCAGTACGCCTACTGGGTTCAGGACGCCCTGCAAGGCGACCTCGGCGTCTCGCTGCGCACCAGCCAGCCGGTGCTTGACCTGATCGGCGACAAGCTGCCGGTCACCATCCAGCTCGCCGCCATGGCGCTCTTCATCGCCTTCGCCATCGGCGTGCCGGCCGGCATCCTGTCGGCGGTGAAGAAAGGCACGGTGATCGACTACGCCGCCAATGTCGTGGCGCTCTCCGGCCTCTCCATTCCCAATTTCTGGCTCGGCATCATGCTGATACTTCTGGTCTCGGTACAGCTCGGCTGGCTGCCGGCCTCGGGCTACGAATCGCCTTTCGTCGATCCGCTGCGCTCCCTGGAGACCATGATCATGCCGGCCTTCGTGCTGGGCACCGGCCTGGCGGCAACCTTGATGCGCCACACCCGTTCGGCCATGCTGGGCGTCTTGAAGGCCGATTATGTGCGCACGGCCAGGGCGAAGGGCGTGCGAGAGCTGCCGGTTATCGTCAAGCACGCCTTCCGCAATGCCCTGCTGCCGGTGGTGACCTTGAGCGCGCTGCTGTTCGGCGAACTGCTGGGGGGCGCGGTTCTGACCGAGCAGATCTTCACCATCCCCGGTTTCGGCAAGCTGATCGTCGACGCCGTCTTCACCCGCGACTACGCGGTCGTCCAGGGGGTGGTGCTCTGCGCCGCGGCGGGCGTCATCCTGGTCAATCTGGTGGCCGATGTCCTCTACTTCGTCGTCAACCCGCGCATGAGGGAGTCGCTATGAGCGCCGCCAGCGAAACCGCAGGGCCGGCAGCCCTGCGCTACCGGACCGGCAGCCGCGCCTGGCGGAAACTGCGCGCTCACCGCAGTGCGCTGATCGGCGCCGTCATCGTGACCTTCTTCGTCGTCGTCGCGCTGCTGGCGCCGCTGTTGCCGATCGCGGACCCCGCGGCGACGAGCTGGTCGGCGGTGCGCAAGCCGCCTTCTCCGGAATACCTCATGGGTACGGACGAAATCGGCCGCGACATCTTCTCGCGCATGATCTGGGGCGCCCGCGCCTCGCTCATCGCCGGCGTCATTTCCGTCTTGCTTGCGGTGGCGCTGGGCGTGCCCTTCGGACTCGTCGCCGGCTACTTCGGCGGCTGGATCGATCAGGCGATCTCCCGCGTCACCGACGCCCTGCTGGCCATGCCTTTCCTGATCATGGCCGTTGCCCTGGCGGCCTTCCTCGGGCCCAGTCTCACCAACGCGATGATCGCCATCGGCCTTTCGGCCATGCCGATCTTCGTGCGCCTTACGCGCGGGCAGGTGCTGAGCGTGAAGACCGAAGACTATGTCGAAGGCGCGCGCGCCATCGGCCTCAGCCATCCCGCCATCATGTTGCGCTATATCCTGCCCAACGTCTTCGCACCGGTACTGGTACAGGCGACGCTGACCATTGCCACGGCGATCATCCTGGAGGCCGCCCTGTCCTTCCTCGGCCTCGGACAGCAGCCGCCGGCACCGAGCTGGGGCTCCATGCTGAACGTGGCGAAGAATTTTCTGACCCAGGCTCCCTGGATGGCCTGGTGGCCGGGCGCGGCGATCTTTCTCGTGGTGCTGGGTTTCAATCTTCTGGGCGATGGCCTGCGCGACGCTCTCGACCCGCGGGAGGCCTGATCCGGGCTCTGTCCGGCTATTCTCGAACTTGCTTTTTCTTAGGATGTGAAATGTCTGATTTTACCACGCGGCCGGAGATTGCCGGCACCTTCGGCGTCGTCGCCTCGACCCACTGGATCGCCTCCGCGGTCGGAATGCGCATCCTGGAGCGCGGCGGCAACGCCTTCGATGCCGCCGTGGCCACCGGTTTCGCGCTGCAGATCGTCGAGCCGCACCTCAACGGCCCCGGTGGCGACATGCCGGCGATCGTCTACAGCGTGGCCAGGGACAAGGTCGAGGTTATCTGCGGCCAGGGTCCGGCGCCCGCGGCGGCCACTCTCGACCGCTATCGTGCGGAGGGGCTGGATCTCATTCCCGGTTCCGGCTTACTGGCCACGGTGGTCCCCGGCGCCTTCGACGCCTGGATGCTGATGCTGCGCGACTACGGCAGCATGAGCCTGCGCGACGTGCTGGAGCCGGCGATCCACTATGCCGAGCACGGCCACCCGCTGCTGCCGCGTGTCGCGGAAACCATCGCCGGCCTTGCCGATTTCTTCCGCGCCGAGTGGCCCAGCTCGGCGGCGGCCTGGCTGCCGGGCGGCGCGGCGCCGGCGGCGCACAGCCTGTTCCGCAATCCGGTGCTGGCGGAGACCTGGAAACGCCTGCTGCGCGAGGCGGAGAGCGCTTCCGGCCGCGAGGCCCAGATCCAGAAGGCGCGCGATACCTTCTACCGCGGCTTCATCGCCGAGGCGGTGGACGGTTTCTTCCGTACGGCCGAACTGAAGGATGGGCATCAGCTCGAAGGGAGGCACGGCGGCGTTCTGGCCGGCGACGACTTGGCCGCCTACAGCGCCAGCGTCGAGGCGCCGCAGACCTATGACTACCACGGCTGGACGCTCTGCAAGACGGGCCCCTGGGGGCAGGGGCCGGTATTGCTGCAGGCCTTGGCGCTGCTGAAGGGGTTCGACCTAGCCGCGCTCGACCCGGCGGGGCCCGAGTTCATCCATCTGGTGGTCGAGGCGATGAAGCTGGCTTATGCCGACCGCGAGATCTACTACGGCGATCCTGCCTTCGCGGAAGTGCCGATGGCGCAACTGTTGTCGGACGACTACAACGATCAACGGCGCGGTCTCATCTCCGAGCGCGCCTCGCTCGAGCTGCGCCCCGGGGCCTTGCCGGGTTACGAGGACCAGCTTGCCCGAACCATGGCGGTGATCGAGGCCGCCGGCATCTCGCAGACCGGCGTCTACGAGCCGACCATGGCGCACCTCGCGGAGAAGCCAGAGGTCGAGGCGCCGGGCGATACGGTCCACATCGACGTCATCGACCGTTGGGGCAACATGGTCTCGACCACGCCCTCGGGCGGCTGGCTGCAATCCTCGCCCACGATCCCGGGGCTCGGCTTCCAGATGAACTCGCGTGCCCAGATGTTCTGGCTGACCGAGGGGCTGCCGACCTCCCTGGCTCCCGGCAAGCGCCCGCGGACCACACTGACGCCCAGCCTCGCCCTTTTCGAAGGGCGTCCGGCCTTCGTTTTCGGCACGCCGGGCGGAGATCAGCAGGACCAGTGGCAACTGCCCTTCTTCCTGCGCGTCGTCCACCACGGGCTGAACCTGCAGGAGGCCATCGATCTGCCGCTGTTCCACACCACCCACTTCCCGGCCTCGTTCTATCCGCGCCAACGTCAACCGGGTCATATCATGATCGAGGAGACGGTCGGCCCGTCGGCACTTGAGGCCCTGCGCCAGCGCGGTCATTCCGTGGAGGAAGCCGAGCCCTGGTCCGTCGGCCGCCTCACCGGTGCCCGCCGCGAGGCCGACGGTGTGCTGAAGGCCGCGGCGACGCCGCGGCTCATGCAGGCCTATGCCGTGGGCCGCTAGGCGGAGAGAAAGGAGACTGCGATGACCTATTCCATCGTCGCCCGCGATGCCGGGACGGGAGCCTATGGCGTTGCCGTGGCCAGCCGCTTTTTCGCCGTCGGCGCCCTGGTGCCGCATCTGCGCGGCGGTGCCGGCGCCATCGCCACCCAGGCCCTCATCAACCCGATCTACGGCGCCCGGGGAATCGATCTGCTTGCCCGGGGTCAAAGCGCCGAAGAGACCTTGCAGGCCATCACCGGAGAGGACGCCGGACGGCAGCAGCGCCAGGTCCATCTGATCGATGCGCAGGGCCGCGGCGCCGCCTTCACCGGCGATCGATGCGTCGATTGGGCCGGGCACTTGATGGCCGAGGGTGTTTCGGTGGCCGGCAACATGCTGGCGGGGCCGGAGGTGGTGGAGGCAACGCTGCGCGCCTATACGAAGAACGCGGCGCTGCCCTTCGTCGAACGCCTGCTGACGGCCATGGAAGCGGGCGAGGCGGCCGGCGGCGACCGGCGCGGCAAGCAGTCGGCGGCCTTGAAGATCGTCCGGGGCGAGGCCTATCCCTGGATCGATATTCGCGCCGACGATCATGCCGATCCCCTGCCGGAGCTGCGGCGCCTCTATGCGGTCGCGCAGGAGCGCTTTCTGCTGTTCGCCGAACTTCTGCCGACGGCGGACAATCTTTCCGGCGTGCGCGACCGCAGCGAGGTGGACCGCCGTATTGCCGATCTGGAGGCGGCGCGGCGCGCGGAGGGCCGGGCGTCGGCGTCCTTCGCCACGGGCAGTCCCGTCGCGCCTCCCAGGGGCGCCTGAACGCGATTGATTTTTTGGGTGGGGAGATCCGGTTGCGGACCCTTCGGTTCCGCTCTCTCCGGGCCCGCTGCGGGGAAGTCCCCCGCCGGGGCGATCCTTTGCCGAGAGCTCGGCGGGAGAGCGGCTGCCTGCGCCGCCGGCCTGGCGCAGGCAACCTGCTTGGTGTCATTGCTCCGCCGCTGCGCCGCGGTCCCGGCCGTTGCGGCGCGTGACCCCCGGCGTGACGCCTGGGGCCGCGGTCTCCCCCGGCCTCAGACCGCCTCGACGTGATCGGCGAGGTCGATCCAGATGGTCTTGGTCTCGGTGTACTGATTGTGGGCCTGGAACGAGTTGTCCCGGCCGCCGAAGCCTGACATCTTGAAGCCGCCGAAGGGCGTCGTGATATCGCCCTCGCCGTAGCAATTGACCGTCACGGTACCGGCCTGGATGGCCCGGGCGTAGCGATGGGCCCGCGTCACGCTGGACGTGAAGAGCGAAGCCTGCAGGCCATAGTCGGAGTCGTTGGCGAGGTTGACGGCCTCGTCCGGGGTCTCGACGGTCATGACCGAGAGCACCGGGCCGAAGATCTCGTCGGTCGCCACCGACATGCCGGCGGTCACGCCGTCGAAGATCGTCGGTGCCATGTAGACGCCTTTGCCGTCGTCGATCGGCTCTCCGCCGACGACGACCTCGGCGCCTTCCTTCTTGCCGGCCTCGACGAAACCCATGACCCGGTCGAGATGCTCCTTGGTGACCATGGCGCCGAGATGATTTTGAGGGTCGAGAGGGTAGCCTGTCTTCCACTCCCGGGCGCGCGCGACGATCTTGGCCATCAGTTCGTCCTTGATGCCGCGCTGGACGATGAGCCGGGAGTTGGCCGTGCAGTTCTCGCCCATGTTCCAGAACACCGCGTGCGTCACCTGCTGCGCGACGTAATCGAGGTTCTCGGCGTCATCGAGGACGATGGAAGGGCTCTTGCCGCCGAGTTCCAGAACGATCCGCTTCAGGTTGCTCTGGGCGGAGTATTCCAGGAACTTGCGGCCGATCTCCGTGGACCCGGTGAAGGAGATGGCGTTGACGTCGCGGTGCAGGCCGAGCGCCTGTCCGGCCGTGTGCCCGTAGCCCGTGACCACGTTGAGCACGCCGGGAGGGACGCCGGCCTCGAGCGCCAGTTCGGCCAGCCGCAGGGCCGTCATGTTGGTCTGCTCGGCGGGCTTGACGACGATGCTGTTGCCCGCCGCCAGGGCCGGGCCGAGCTTCCAGGACAGCGTCCCCAGCGGAAAATTCCAGGGAACCACGCAGCCCACCACGCCGATCGGTTCGCGAACGATCATGCCGACGGCGTCGCTGCCCGAGGGCGAAAGCTCGTCGTAGATCTTGTCGGCGGTCTCGGCGTGCCACTTGAGGGTGTGGATGGTGTCGGGCAGGTCTCCGCCGACGCAGTCGGAGATCGGCTTGCCGCTTTCGACGCTTTCGAGAACGGCCAGCTCCCTCTCGTGCCGCGTCAGCAGCTTGCAGAGCCGTATCATGATCTCCTTGCGCTCTGCGGGGTGCAGGCGCGACCAGTCGCCGCGCTCGAAGGCTTCGCGCGCCTTGGTCACAGCGAAATCGACATCCTCGGCCTCGCAGGCGGCGATCTCGGCGATGACCTCGCCGGTCGCCGGGTTGACCGTGGGCATGACGGAGCCGCTCTTGGCCGGCATGAACTTGCCGTCGACGAAGGCCTGCGTGGGCCACTTGATGGTATTGGCGATGGATTGATAGTCGTCGCGGGTCAGGAGTTCGGACATCTCTTCCTCTTCGGTTTCCGGATGGGAGTCGTGACGGTGGATCAGGCGGCCTTGGCCTTCCGGCCGGAACCGTCAGCGAGAATCTGGGCGACACCGGTCCGCGCGGTCTCCATGACCTGGCGCATGCGCCGCTTGAGCTCCTTTTCGAGGGGGCGCAGGGGCTGGCGGGCGCCGCCCGCGGGCAGCCCTTGCAGTTCGCAGCCGTACTTGACGCACTGGATGAACTTTCCGCCGCGTTCCAGGGTGCTCATGGTCGGCAGCAGGGCGGACATGATCCGGCGGCCTTTGACGAAATCGCCCTCCTCGACGCAAACCCGATACAGCGCGATGGTTTCGTCGATCAGGCAATTGGCGGCGGCGCAGACCCAGCTCTGGGCGCCCCAGGCGAAGAACTCGAGGGCCTGGTCGTCGGCGCCGCAACTCAACTGAAGGTGCTGGAAATCGCGCGCCAGCAGATGCAGCCGGTCGATCTCCCCGCTGCTCTCCTTGATCGCCTGAACGTTGCGGCTGCGGCCGACGCGGGACAGGAACTCCTCGCCCATCATCGCGCCGGTGCGGCCGGGGTAGTTGTAGAGCATGATCGGCAGGTCGGCGGTGTGATCGATCTCCAGGACGTGGCTTGCCAGCTCCCGATCGGTGGGCTGGGAGTAGGGCGGCGCCGCCACGAGCAAGCCGTCGGCTCCGGCATCCCGCGCCGCGCGGGCGTAGGCCGCCGCGCCCGCGGTCGTCATGTCATTGACGCCGGCCAGCCAGGGGACACGCGTGCCGATGATGTCCGAGGCCCAGGCGAACTGCTGCAGGCGCTCCTCCTTGGAGAGCGCGTAGACCTCGCCGGTCGTGCCGCCCACGATCAGCCCATGGACGCCGCGGCTGATCAGATGGTCGACCATCTGAGCCCACTGATCCCGGTTCAGCGAAAGATCCGGGTTGAAGGGTGTGATCACGGGGACGTAGATGCCTCGAAACTGCATGGCTTTGCTCCTAACAGGGCGAACCGACCTCCGAGCTGTCGTCTTCGGTACGGCTTTTCAGATGGTTATCGAACGGACAGCCACTCCGGCGTGCCGTTCTTTCCCGCGGCGCTGCGATTCATGAAGAAGATGGCCAGGAGAACCAGCCCGAGCGACACGAGCCCGATGGCCGTGAAGATCGCATTCACGCTTGGCGTGAAGCCGAACCGCATCTGGTTCCAGACGTAAACCGGCAGGGTCGGCTCGATTCCGGTCAGGAACAGCGATACGATCACCTCGTCGACCGAGAGCGTGAAGCCCAGCAGGCCGCCGCCGATCACGGCGGACCGTATCATCGGGAAGAGAACGTAGCGGAAGGTCTGGACGTAGTTCGCGCCGAGATCCATGGAGGCCTGCACGTAGGACGGATCCAAACGCTTGAGGCGCGACAGCACGATCAGCATCATCACCGGCATGACGAAAGTCGAGTGCCCGACGACGACCCGTGGAATGCCGGGCTCGATGCCGACGAACTGGCAGGCGATGACCATGGAAATGCCGAGTACGATCCCGGGGATGGCGACCGGCATGGCGAGCAGGCCCTGGATCGCGCCGGCCCAGCGAATGCGCAGGTAGGCGAACAGCATGGCGAAGCCGACCCCGGCGACCAGGGCCACGCCGACGGTGATGCCGGCGACCAGCAGGGTGCGCTGAAAGGCTTCGATCAGACCGCTGTCGCCAATCAGCTCGACATACCACCGCATCGTGAACCCGCCGAGCGGCATGGCTTGAATCTCGGAGTCGTTGAAGGAAAAGACGCCGATGATCAGGAGCGGCAGGTAGAGGTAGACATAGGGCAGCAGGAGGAGAACCTTGGCGCCGAGGCTCTTGACGAGGCCGCCGAGGCTACGGTCCGGCTGCCGGGGAGGGGCGCCCGCGCCGGCATCGACATCCTGCAGGATGCCTCTTCCCCGCGAGAAATAGGTGACAGCGAGCAAGACCAGAGAGACCGCCATCATCAGCACGATCGCCATCGCCGATCCATAGGGCCAGTTTCCGGCCAGGCCGAACTGGGAGGCGACGACCATCCCGACCATGGTGCCGTCGAGGCCGCCGACCATGGTCGGTGTCAGGTAGTCGCCGACGGCCAGCAGGAAGGCCAGGCAGAAGCCGATCGCGACGCCCTGCTTCGAGAGCGGCCATACGACATGCAGCAGGGTCCGGAACGGCGTCGCTCCGTTGTCGTAGGAGGCTTCCAGCAGGCTGTTGGGGACGCGCTCCAGTGCGGTGTAGGCGGAAATGAAGACGTAGGGGATCGCCATGTAGGTCAAGGCCAGGATGACGGCGAAGCGCGTATAGAGAAAAGCGTCGCTGGGAGCGTCGAGGAGTCCGAGGTTGACGAGGAAGGAGTTCAGGACGCCGTTTTCACCCAGTATGATCCGCCAGGCGAAGGCCCGGATGAGGAGGCTGACCCAGAGCGGGATGACGACCAGCATGACCGCCAGAAGCTTGTAGCGGCCGAGATGCCGGCTGACATAGTAGGCCAGGGGGTAGGCGACCAGCGTCGCGAGGGATGCCGCCGCAAGCGCCGTCAGGATGGTCCGCAGGATCAGCAGCCGGACCGTGTCGGAACCGAGCGCGCGTGCGTAGTTGGCGAGGGAGAATTCATAGACCAGCACGCCGCCGGAGGAAGACAGGAAGCTGGTGGCGAACAGCAGGATGTTCGGCGCGATGACGAGCGCGGCGAGCCAGAAGTATAGCGGTGCGGCCGGCAAACGGCGCAACACGCCGGCGGCGGGGCGGGCCGGCGCCGGGCGCACCGTTTCCTTGGCCGCCGCCTCAGTCATCAAGCAGGACCAGGTCCGAGGCGTTCATGCCGATCTTCACTTTCTCGCCACGCTTGAAGATGCCGTCCCGCTTCGAGCGTGCGAGCGCGGTCAGCTTGAGATCGAGCGCCGAAAGCACGTACTCGACATTGCTGCCGAGGAACAGCACGTCCTCGACGACCCCGTCGATCACGGCGTCGGCCTCCAAAGGCGCCTGTGCGGCGGCCAGTGCAATCGCTTCATAGCGGAGCGCGATCCGGCGTTGGCCCTCCGCCGTTCCGGCCGGAGACGGCAGCGCGGCGGCGCCAAAGCTGATCGTGCCGCCGGCGATCGTGGATTGGATGATGTTCGCCTGGCCGATGAAATCGGCGACGAAGGAATTGTGCGGGGCGTAGTAGACGTCCCAAGGGGTCCCGATCTGCTCGACCCGTCCCTCGCTCATCACGGCGAGGCGGTCGGACATGGACAGGGCCTCACCCTGATCGTGGGTCACGTAGACGAAGGTGATGCCGAGATCGCGCTGAAGGTTGACCAGTACGACCTGCATCTGCTGGCGGAGCTTGAGGTCGAGCGCGCCGAGCGGCTCGTCGAGCAGCAGCACTTTCGGCCGCCCGACGATCGCGCGCGCGAGAGCAATGCGCTGGCGCTGCCCGCCGGAGAGCATGTGCGGCAAACGGTCCTCGTAGCCGTTCATGCTGACCAGTTCCAGCGCTTCGCCGACTTTTTGGGCGGCGCGGCCGCCGCTCTCTTTCGCCATCTTCAGCGGATAGGCGACGTTCTGCTGCACGGTCATGTGCGGGAACAGCGCGTAACTCTGAAAGACCGTGTTCACGTTGCGCCTGTAGGGCGGCTTCCGGGTAACGTCGGCGCCGCTGATTTCGACGCTGCCGCTGTCCGGCATCTCGAATCCGGCGATCAGCCGGAGCGTGGTGGTTTTCCCGGACCCGCTGGGCCCGAGCAACGAGAAGAACTCTCCTGCGCCGATATCGAGGTCGGTCGGCATCAGTGCCGGGGGCGAATCGGGAGAGTAGCTGCGGGAAACCCCGCGGAGCCGAACGATCGGCTCCGCGGGTGCCCGACCCTCAATCTTCGAGAGTTCGTCCAAGGTCACTTTCCCCTCAGAGGGTGCCGGCTTTGAAATCGTTCCAGACCTCGAGCCTGCGGTCGATATCTTCGGGCGGCTGGAACACGACCATCTTGTCCCAGAAGCCATCCTGAGCCTGGTCTGCGATATTCGTTTTCTTGATGACCTCTCCGGACAGGCCGGCGCCCTCTGCGACCTCCGCGGACAGAACGCCGTTGTTGAGCGAAAACTCCGTCATGCGGACCTGCCATTCGGGGGTCAGGTTCGCGTCGATGAAGGAGTAGACCTCCGGGCGGTTGCCCTGTTCGGTCACGACGGAACAGTCGATCCAGGTTGGCGTGCCTTCGTCGGGGAACGAGTAGGCGAAGGGCAGCCCCTTGGCCTGCAGGTCGTTGACGATGGCGATGTTCTGGCAGTATCCGATCACCGCCTCGCCGGAAGCATAGATGTTGGTCGCGTCGTCGAAGCCGCGGGCGATGGTGCGGACCTGAGGGCGAAGCGCCTTGAGCGCCTTGCGCACTTCTTCGAATTCCTTGTCCGACATGTTGAACGGATCGGCGGCCCCGACATAGAGCGCGATCATCGGGATGGTGATGTAGGCATCGTCAAACATGTTGACCTTGCCTTTGTACTTCTTGTCCCAAAGCGCGGCCCAGGTTAGGGGCTCGCCGTCGGTGGCGCGCTTGTCGTACATCAGCGGCTGGGTGCCCCAGTTATAGGGAATGCCCCACAGCTTGCCGCCGACCGTGCATTTTTCTTCCCACCCCATCGTCTTGCTGACGTTCTTGCGATTGGGAACCTGCGCCGCGTCGAAGGGTGCGATCAGCCCGGCGTCGATGTAGCGTGGGAAGGAGCCGGTATCGAAGTACAGGACATCCGCCTTCACCGAGCCGGAGCGGGTCTGTGCATACATCTCGTCAACCGAACCGGTGTTGACGACGTTGACCTTGACGCCGGAGGCCTGCTGATAGGCCTGGACCCAGTCGGGCTCGTGGTAGGTCTCCCAGGTAAACAGAGTGACCTCGCTCGCGGCCATCGACTTGCCGCCGGACAACGCGCCGAAACTCAGGGCCAGGGCGCTGCCCGCCCCCAGTTGCAAGGCCCGGCGCCGGCTGATTGCGCCCCGGGCCCAGGCGGGATCAGTTTTTTGGATCGTCATTCGTTGTACCTCCGTTGTTCAACCTCTTCGAGGGTCCGATTCAGTTCGGATCAGCTCCTAGGATGGCGCGGGTGCGCTCGTGCGAGATTGCTTTTAATTATTTGTTATTGCTTGATTTTCTCATGGGGCATTTGATTTTCTTGACAACAGTATACAAACTGTATTTTATTTTACAATGATCTTTTATCCAAAAGACCACGCTTGGGCGCCATCGATCCTGCAATCGCCGGTGTATACTGGGTTAACCCCGGTTGAACCTCGCCCAGGAGCAAATCGATGACGACGGCGCTGGAACGAAAGGCTGGCAAAGCCCCCACGACGAAGACGAAGTCGCGGGGCGGCAGCGCACAGCGGGTGTACGAAGTGCTCAGGAAGGAGATCCTCGAGCTCGAGCTCCAGCCTGGCGCGCTGCTGGAGGAAGCCACGCTCGGGGCCCGCTTCGGTATGTCGCGCGTGCCCGTACGCGAAGCGCTGATCCGCCTGTCGTCGGAAGGCCTGGTGACCACGCTTCCCAACAAGAACACGCTCGTCTCGCCGCTGAACCTGGAAGGCTTTCCGGAGTACATCGACGCGTTGGACGTGATCCAGCGGATCACGACCCGCTTGGCCGCGGTGTGTCGAACAGAGGAAGACCTCGACCGGATCAGGCGCCGCCAGGACGAGTTCGAGGCGGCGATCGCGGGCCGCGACGTGCTGGCGATGATCGAGGCGAACCGCAATTTTCATATCGCCATCGCCAATGCCGGCAAGAATCGGTATTTCACCGATTACCTGACCCGGCTGCTGGACGAGGGGCGTCGAATCCAGCGTATCTACTTCAGGTCCTTCGACGATTGGCTGCCGCCGGAATTCAACGACGAGCACGTGCAGATCCTCAATGCGATCGAAGACCGGAATGCCGACCTGGCCGAAAAGCGCGCCCACGAGCACGCCGGTCAGGTCAGCGACCGATTCCTGAGCTGTCTCGGCGTCCGCCGAACGGCCGATTTCAAAGTTTCTTCTTCCAGCTCCGATTGACGTGGCGCCGCGACCCTGCCGCGGGGTCGCAGAGCCAGGCCGGTCCGGAGTTTCGGAGGAATCCGAAGACCGGAGGCCGGCGTTGTCACGTCAAGAGACATTCGATTACGTTGTTGTGGGTGCGGGCTCGGCGGGCTGCGTCATGGCCGCGCGCCTTTCGGAGGTGCCGAGCAACAGGGTTCTGCTGATCGAGGCCGGGGGAAGCGACCGCAGCCCGATGGTCCAAATGCCGGCCGCGCTCGCCCTGCCGCTGCACAGCAAGACGTTGAACTGGGCGTTCGAGAGCGAGCCGGAGCCCGGCCTGAACGGCCAGCGGATCGACCAGCCCCGGGGCCGCTGCCTGGGCGGGTCCTCCTCCATCAACGGTATGGTCTTCGTGCGCGGCAATCGCCGCGACTTCGATCGCTGGGCCTTGTCGGGGCTGACGGATTGGTCCTACGACAAATGTCTCCCCTACTTCAGGAAAATGGAGAGCTTCGACGGCGGCGACGATGCCTACAGAGGCAGAAGCGGCCCCCTGGCGGTGTCCCGGGCCAAGGCGGAAAACCCGCTCTACCAGGCATTCCTGGAGGCGGGTCAACAGGCGGGCGAGCCGCTGAACGACGACCCCAACGGCGCCGAGCAGGAGGGAGTCAATGTCGCCCAAAGCACGACTTTCCGGGGGCGCCGAAGCAGCACCTCCAACGCCTATCTGCGCGGAGCCCGCGGGCGGCCCAACCTCGAGATACGCACCAACGCCCTGGTGACAGGCCTCGAAACGTCCGGGAACCGTGTCACCGGCGTGAAGCTGTCGAAGAACGGCGCGCAGAGCCGTGTCGAGGCGGCGCGCGAAGTCATCCTCTGCGCGGGCGCTTTCGGGTCTCCGCAGCTGATGATGCTTTCCGGGATCGGCCCCCGGGACCATCTGAGGCAGCACGATATCGAGGTCAAGCTGGACCTGCCCGGGGTCGGCCAGTCGCTCCAGGATCATCTGGTCGTTTTCATTCAGCACCACATTCGCAAACCGGTCTCGCCGGCCAGTCAGCTAGGTCCGTTCGGCCGCTATATGGTCGCCGCGCGGTGGCTGCTGACGAAGGGCGGGTTGGGCGCCACCAACCACTTCGAGGTCGGCGGCTTCATCAAGAGCAGTCCGGAGGTGGACTACGTCAACATGCAGTATGAATTCCTGCCCATGCTCGGAGAATTCCATCAGGGCAGCCCCTCCGTCATGCACGGCTTTCAGTATTTCATGAGCCTGATGCGCCCCGAAAGCACGGGCTCGGTTTCGCTTCGGTCGCGCGACCCCGCAGCCAAGCCGGTCATCCGTTTCAACTTCCTCAGTCATCAGAGCGAGGTTCGCCAGCTTATCGACGGCATCCGGCGGACCCGCGAGGTGATCCGTCAGCCGGCCTGGGACGAACTGCGCGGCGACGAGACCGGGCCGGGCGCCGGCGCGGCCAGCGACTCCGAGATCGAGGCCTGGATACGGGCCTCCGGCTACAGCGGCTATCACGCCTCCTGCACCTGCCGGATGGGGGCGGACGACCTCGCCGTCACCGACGCCGAAGGCCGGGTGCACGGCATGGAGGGGCTGCGCGTCGCCGACGCCTCCATCTTCCCGAGGATCATTACCGGCAACACCAATGCGCCAACCATCATGGCCGCCGAGAAGATCGCAGACGCCATTCGCGGCGAGACGGTGCGATCTGCCTGACAGAAACGGAAAGCGATTATGAAGATCAAGACTATCAAGGTTTACCAGGTCGACCTGCCGCTGCACGAGGGTCAGTACAACTGGTCGGGCGGCAAGTCCGTCCAGACTTTCGACTCGACGGTCGTCCTCATCGAGACCGACGAGGGGCTCAGCGGAATCGGAGAGTCCTGCCCGCTTGGCCCGGTCTATTTGCCGTCCTACGCCGCCGGCGTCAGGACCGGCATCAAGGAACTGGCGCCGCAGCTCATCGGCGACGATCCGACCCAGGTTTCGGTCATGTCGCGCAAGATGGACGCCCTGCTGAAGGGACACCCCTACGTCAAGTCCGCGATCGACGTGGCCTGCTGGGATATCCTCGGCAAGTCGGCCGGCCGCCCGGTCGTTTCGCTGCTCGGCGGCCGCGACGGCGAGGCCGTTCGCCTGTATCGGGCGATCTCGCAGGAAGACCCCGAGATCATGGCCAGGAAGGTCAAAGGCTACAAAGACGAAGGCTATACCTGTTTCCAGCTCAAGGTCGGCGGCGATCCGGACACCGATATCGAGCGTATCCACGCGGTCCGCGACATGCTCGATTCCAGCGACGTTCTGGTCGCCGACGCCAACACCGGCTGGAAGCTGCATGCCGCAAAGCGCGTCGTCTCGGCGGTCAGGAAGCTCGATGTCTACATCGAGCAGCCCTGCGAAACCTATGAGGAATGCCTCAGCGTTCGCGAGCATACGGACCTGCCGTTCGTGCTCGATGAAAATATCGACAGCCTGGAGATGGTGCTCCGCGCGGTTGCCGACCGCGCCATGGATGCGGTGAACATCAAGATCAGCAAACTGGGCGGCCTGACCAAGGCGCGGCTCGTCCGGGATCTGCTCTGTCCGCTCGGCATCGCCTTGACCATTGAAGATACCTGGGGCGGCGACATCGTCACCGCGTCCATCGCCCATCTCGCCCATTCGACGCCCTCCGGCAACCGCCTGACGTCGACTGACTTCAACAGCTATGTGACGCATGATCTCGCCGAGAACGCACCCAGGCGGGTAGACGGCTTCATGCAGGCGCCCGGCCGGCCCGGCCTCGGCATCGATCTGATTCCGGAGGCCGTTGGCGAACCGGTCATGGTGTTCAGCTAGGTCGATCCCGCAGGCGTTCCTCTTTGCGGCGCCGTCCGGGATTGCCGCTTGGGCGACGGCGGGATGTTTTGAAGCGGTGCCGCTGGCGGTCTCACGCCAACGGTACCCAAGTTCGCTTCCGGGAGGAGTCCGGCGTCAGCGGATGCTTAAGGTCCGCTCAGGCGCCTCCGGTTGTGCGGCTCGGAGAACGCCGGCCGCTTTCCGGGCCCTCGCCTAGAGCAGATCTGGGCCGGCTGGAATCGCCCAAGGCGATCCGCCGGCCCTGTGACTCTGCTCTACACCTTTGAGATCGATCGGGGTCACACGATTAGGCGGTGCCTGCGCGATTCGCGCGCAAGCGGGCATCGACCGTGGCGACGATCTCGTCGACCTCCGCAAGCTGCAGGCCCCGTTGCTTGGCCAGGATGTGGATCAGCTTGTCGACGCGCTCGACGTCCCGGGCCCCCGCATCGAGGGCGCGCGCGACCGACGACGGCTTGGCAAGCCCCTTGGCGGCATTGGCGTACTTCTCGAAAGGCACGAGATCTTCCGGCGCGGCCCCCAGTTCGACGCAGAGATTGCAGACCCAGTCGAAGACCTTGCGCGACGTCTCCACGTCGCCGTGCACCGCCTCGCGGATCGGGCGCACGCTGTCCGGGCCGACGCAGCGATAGTTGCCGGTAAGCAGCATCGCCCACTTCGCCAGGGGGACATAGAGGGAGTCATGCACGCGCAGCTTGACCGGCAATTCCACCTTGCCGTCCTCGGTATCGAAGCGGATCGCGTCGATGCTCGCCTCGATGTCGCGCAGCATCCTGGTGTGCTGTTCGGATTCGAAGGGCGCCGCCTTGAAGTTCGTCGGCAGGCTGACCTGCAGCACGTTGAGGGACTCCTCGGGCGGCCGAAAGGCCTGAGGGTCGGGGCTGACCAGGGTCATGAGCGACGGATCCAAGGCATCCCAGATGCTGGCATCGGTGTAGCACTCCCGCAGCGCCTCGGTATCCAGCCCCGGAATGCGCGCGAGGAAGGTCTTGGGCGGCATGTTCATGATGGACAGGCAGGGAACTTTCGCCTTCGCCGCGGCGGCGAGCAGGCCCCGCGGTCCGTCGGCGCGGTATTGCGGCTCCTGCATTGCCAGGGCCATCAGGTCGTAGTCGGCGGGATCGACCTGGTCGGTCGTCGCCGCGTTCAGCTTGCCCGGCAAGTTGCGCGAGTCGATCTCGACAAGGCCTTCGCGGCCCTTCACCGGCATCCGCACTCTGGTGCCCTCGGCGTTGATCAGTTCGGCTTCTTCCGGAAGGCACACAAGCGTGGCGTTGTGCCCTGCCAGCGACAGCTTCGTCGCCAACAGAGAACCATAGGAAGCGCCGAGGATAAGTACGTTGTAACTGGCTGAAGCCATCAAAACTCTCCCAACCCATTAAGTCTGCGCGGCGCCGAGGCGCCGGTTCGGTCTCGTTGTTTATGACAGGACGCCCATGAACCTCGTCGATGTGGATTCAACTGGCGTCGGCCGCATCGGCACCTTTGGCGATGCGGTATTCTTCCCGGATCGCCTGAATGACGATCGTGCTGGTTTCGTGAAGGTGGTCACGGAGCAACTCGCTCAACCTCTCGCCGTCGCGCTGGGCGAGGGCGGTCATGATCTCCTCGTGTTCCTTCGCCGACTCGTCCCACCGCGACTGCGAGAAGTTGGCGGTATAGCGGGCGCGCCGGATCTTGCCATGATAACGCTCGTAGTCGGCCGCCAGGAAGCGGTTTCCTGTGTAGATTGCGAGCTTCAGGTGGATCTTCTGGTTCAGATCAAAGTAGTCTTTTCTGAGCCCGTCGCAATGCATGGCCAGCATTCTGCGGTGCAGGTCCTGCAGTTCTTCGATCTGAGCGCCGGTGGCGCGGGCCGCGGCCAGTCTCCCGACTTGGGTTTCCAGGCCTTCCATCATCTCGAAGATTGCCTGCACGTCTTCGATGGTGATGTCCGTGACCACCGCGCCCAAGCTGGGCATCAGCTTCAGCAGCCCTTCCGACGCCAGAACCTTGATCGCCTCGCGCAAGGGGGTGCGCGAAATCCCCAGTTCGGCACAGAGCGAGGGCTCGTCGATGCGCTGGCCGGGGGGCAGCGACCGGTCCACGATCATCTCACGCAGGACGGCAACCGTCTCGTCGTGCAGGGACATCCGACGGATGGTCCGGCGCGAGCCGGGGGTCCGGGACCGCGGGCTAGGGGGCATTCTTGGCTCTCGAGTTTTCAACCGGGCACGCAATTGCTGACGGCCGGTGGGATTAACTGCGCTCGCAAATTATGGTGTGAGCACCAAATTTGAATTGCGTCATTATAAATTCATAATTATGAATTATCAAGCTTGCCGCCGGCCCGAATCCCGCCGGAAGGAGCGACGCATCGCCGCCCCGGTCTCCATAAGCCGCAGTGCCCCCGCAGCGCAAGGCGATCGAGGCGCTCGCCGGCGTCGGCCCGGGCCGGCCGGTTCGAATCCGTTCGACCGGGCGCCGCAAGGGGGCTCGGCAGAGCGAGCGGCGCAGGCCGATGACGCCGCGGTCCTCACTCTGGGGGCAGGGGCCGCCGCGACCCGGCGGCATAACGACAATCCGGTGGTGGAGGCGATGCCTTGAGAATTCTGTTGATCAATCCGAACACCAGCAGCGGCGTTACGGCGCGCCTCCACGCCGCCGCCGCCAACGTCGCCGCTCCCGGTACGGAAATCGTACCTGTGACCGCGTCCAAGGGCGTTCCTTACATTTCCACAAGGGCCGAGGAAATCGTCGGCGGCCATGCCGTGCTGGAAATTCTTTCCGAGGAAAGCACGCAGGCTGACGGCGCGATCATCGCGGCCTTCGGCGACCCGGGTCTGGGCGGCGCGAGGGAGCTGTTCGACATTCCCGTCGTCGGGCTGGCCGAAGCGGGCATGGCCACGGCAACGATGCTTGGCCGCAACTTCAGTATCGTCACTTTCGCGACATCGCTCGGATCCTGGTACCAGGAATGCGTCGATTGGCACAAATTCTCGAGCCGCTGCGTCAGCATCCGGGCGCTCGACAAGCCCTTCAAATCGATCGACGACGTCAGCGAGGAAAAGGAAGACCTGCTTGCCGAACTCGCCAACACGGCGGTATCGGAAGACGGGGCGGACGTGGTGGTCCTGGCCGGCGCGCCTCTCGCCCTCCTGGCGTCGCGCATCCGCGACCGGGTCCCGGTCCCCCTGGTCGACTGCGCCGAGGCGGCGATCAAGCAGATGGAGCTGCTGGTGACGCTGAAGTTCCGCAAGGCGGCGGCCGGAAACTTCCGGCGGCCCGTGGCGAAAAGCTCTCTCGGATTGAGCGCGTCCCTCTCGGCGCGGCTGGCCCACCAGGATGTTTCTTAGAAGGCTGGACCGCCGGCCCATCGCGGTTCCGTGAAGGCCGGGTTCTCTGGCCGGGGGCGCCGGAACCCGGCAGCTCGGCGGCGGGCTTTCCGGGGGCGGACCGGCGGGACCAGCGTCCGCAAGAAATGCGATAATCAGCTAGATATTTCCGATTGTGTCGTGATAAGAGGCTGTCCTATCGGAGGAAGCCTGTCGAAATGAAATCAAAGCCGATGGTCAGGGGGGCTGGCCGAAACGGGAGCTTCAAGGGCCGACCGTCGCTGCACGACGAATTGGTCGCCACCGTGCGCGATATGATCCTGGAAGGCGAGCTCGCGCCGGGGACACGGATTCCCGAAGTGGCCATTTGCGAGCAACTGGGGGTGTCCCGGACGCCGCTCCGCGAGGCGCTCAAGGTCTTGGCCTCGGAGGGGCTTGTCGTGCTCCTGCCGCGCCGTGGCAGCATGGTCTCGGAAGTCAGCGTCGAGGAAATCTCGGCGGTGTTCGAGGTCATGGCGTCGTTGGAGGCGCTGATCGGCGAGTTGATTGTCGAGCGCGCGACCGAGGCCGACATTGCCGAGCTCGACAAGATGCACGCCAAGATGATGGCGGCCCACAGCGACGGAAATCGGACGGCGTATTTCCGGCAGAACCAGAAAATCCACTACCGCCTGGCCAGCCTGGCCCGCAATCCCGTCCTCGAGAGCACCTACGAGACCTATTCCAGGAAAATTATGCGCGGCCGCTCCGTCGCCAACCTGGACCAGTTTCGCTGGGACGAATCGGCGAGAGAGCACGAGGGCATCATGGAGGCCCTGCGGAAGAGGAACGGAAGGCTTCTCGCGGAGCGCATGAAGGAGCACAGCGAACTGACGGCGAAGTTCGTGGTGGACATTCTCGGCCATCATTCGGACAGCAGCATCTCTCCGGCCGAACCGTAGGGACCCTATCGCCGCCTGATCGGGGAGGGCGGCCCGATCGGCTTAGGTCAAGCGGCTGCGGGGGCCGCTTTTTTTATGCGCCCGCTTTCCTTGGAAAGGCGTCCGTGGAGGCTTCCCGCGGCGCGGCGCGCGCGCCCCGATCGATGGCCGGAACTCCGGACCGTGTCTTCGCGGCGCCGTGTCGTCCTGACTCCTTCGTCCCCGGAGTTGGTGTTCTGGTCAATAATATCGTTTAATAATATCATGTTACGATTTTTATAATTAAATATTATTGATTATAATGAACCTGGCCTGCTATTGGTGGCGCAGAAAAGATAAGACAGGCGCCGGCACGGCGCCCGGACATCGGGGAGGCGTCGACGTGGCGGACAGGCAGGAACAGTACGATCTCGTCATCCGGGATGTGGATATTCTGACCGGCGACCGCGATCAGTCCGTGATCCGCGAAGGCTATCTGGCCGTCAAGGGCGGGCGGCTGGCCGCTCTCGGGCCGGTCGGCGGACTTGCGGCGGAGGCAGTGGCCGCGCGGACGATTTCGCTGCCGGGCCGCGTCGCGACGCCCGGCTTCATCAATGTCCATACCCATGCCATCTTGTCGATGGTCCGTGGCGTTGCCGAAGACATGGGGTTTGCCCCCGCC
The DNA here is from genome assembly GCF_039839785.1 of Pelagibius sp. CAU 1746. NCBI lineage: Bacteria > Pseudomonadati > Pseudomonadota > Alphaproteobacteria > Rhodospirillales > Rhodovibrionaceae > Pelagibius > Pelagibius sp. CAU 1746. The sequence goes on along the minus strand of NZ_JBDOQT010000001.1, from coordinate 273,507 downwards.
TATACGCCGGGCGTGCCGCACGGCCATGACGTGACGCCCGATGAAGCCGTGGCGCTCGGCCGCCTGGGCGCGCTGGAAGCCATGATGTTCGGCTCCACGCTCATCAACGACACCTACGTGCATCAGGACCTGACCTTGCCGGCCATGGCGGGGGTCGGATTGCGGGTCTATGCCTGCGGCCGGATACATGACGTCGATTTCTCGCGGGTGCACGAGCAGATCTGGGAGGTCGATCCCAAGATCGGCGAACGGACTCTCGGCTTGGCGGTCGATCTCGCCGAGAAGTATCACGGAGCCGACAACGGGCGGATGGGTGTCCAATTGGCCGCACATGCGCCCGATACCTGCTCGCGCGAGCTTCTGTGCGCGATCCGCGACCTGCGTGATGAAAAGGGGCTTCGCGTCACCTCCCATCTGTCGCAAAGCGGTATCGAGGTGGAGCGCATTCTGGAGCGCGAAGGGATGCGTCCGCCTGAATTTCTGGAGGATATCGGGCTCCTGGACGACCGCCTTCTCGCCGCGCACTGCATTTTTGTGGACGACGCCGATATCAGGCGGATCGGCGCCGCCGGCGTCAACGCCATCAACATCGCCAAGGGCAACGCGACGGGCGGCACCATGGCGCCGACGACCGAGCTGCGCCGGGCGGGGGCGAACCTGACGCTCGCGACCGACAATATGCATGCCGACATGGTCGAGGTGATGCGCTGGGCCCTCTGCGTCGGACGCCTGAAGGAGCAGCGGGTGACGGAGTTCTGGCAACCGGAGACGGTTTTCCGGATGGCGACCATGAACGGCGCGAAAGCGATGGGCCTGGACTCGGAGATCGGGTCGCTCGAGGCCGGCAAGCGCGCCGACCTGGTGCTGTTCGATTTCCGGCAGCCGCACCTGACGCCGAAGCTGGATCTGCTCGGCAACCTCGTCCACACCGGCCAGGGCCGCGACGTCGAGATGGTGATCGTCGAAGGGGACATCGTGGTCGAGGACGGCAGGCCGACCAAGGTCGATCCGGCCGAGATCATTCGCGATGCCGAGAATGCGGCACAGGCGCTTTGGCGGCGTGCGCGGGATGAAGTCTAACTGGTCAACCCCGTTAATTATCAATGACTTAAATACGTTTATCCGGGAGAAGTCATTGGAAACAAATCTAATCTTGCATTTATAATTATGAATTACTTATTATGAGCCTGTCGGCCATCGCTTGCCGGCCAAGCCGTACGAACAAAACGATGCGGCGTGAAATCTTCAGCACTACGGGGCTTGCGTCATGTTCTTCGAAAATCACGCACATCCGTCACCCGGCCTTCGCGGTCGCTCCGGTTTTTCGCCGGGCCGCGCCGCGCTTCGGGATGCCGTGTGCCTGACTGACGGTTGCCTTCAACTCAACCGGATTGCACCGGCCACTTGGCCGCTGTGACGGGGCGTATCCGGGGCCGCTGAGGCCCGCGGTGCGGCCCGTTCGAGTTTGAATTCGGAAAGCTAAGGGAGACAAGATCAGGATGTTTGGATTTCTAAAGCGGCAAAAAGCCTCTCGATTCGTCAGCGCCGTGGCGCTGTGTGCGGCTGGCGCGATGACTGTCGGAGCGGTGTCCGAAGCCTCGGCGGCGGAACGTCTGCGCATCGCCGGAAACTTTCCCCTGGAGCACACCGCGACCGGGGCGATGAAGATCTTCAAGGAAGAGCTGGAAAAGCAAACGAATGGCGAGGTGGTGGCCGACCTCTTCCCCGCCATGCAGTTGGGTGGCGCGCAGGAGAACGTCGACCAGGTCCGCTCGGGCACCATCTTCGCGGTGTTCACCAGCATCGCCTATTTCACCCGCACCGTGCCGGAACTGGATGCGGTGAACCTGCCGTTCCTGTTTTCCTCCCGTGACGTCGCGTTCAAGGTCATGGACGGCCAGGTTGGGCGGACCTTCGACGCCAAGCTGGCGGAGAAAGGCTTCGAGAACCTCGGTTACATGGAACTCGGCTTCCGCCACGTGACGAACAATGTCCGTCCCTTGAAGACCATCGATGACTTCCAGGGCCTCAAGATCCGCTTGCAGCCGAGCGAGACCCATATCGCGTCCTTCCGCGCCGTGGGCGCCAACCCGACGGCGATGGACATCAAGGAGGTCTACTCGGCCCTGCAGCAGGGCGTTCTGGACGGTCAGGAGAATCCTTACAACATCATCGCCACCCGCCGCTTCGACGAAGTGCAGGCCCACCTCTCCGACAGCGGCCATTTCTTCGACTTCATCAATGTCGTCGCCAACAAGCGCAAGTTCGACAAGTTGAAGCCGGAGTGGCAGCAGGCCATCCGCGACGCCATGGCCAAAGCCGTGGCCTGGCAGCGCAAGACCGCCGCCGATCAGGACCTGGAGCGCCGCGACGAACTGGTCAAGCGCGGCATGACCTTCACGCCGATCTCGCTGGAAACCCGCCAGGCGCTTCGTGAGGCGACCAAGGATATCGTCAACCAGGTGCGCGACCGCGTCGGCGGCACCATCGTCGACGATGTTCTGGAATCGGTTAAGGCCGCCGAAGCCGGTTGACCGCGGCTGCCTGCGGATGGGGGACGGCCTCCCGGCCGTCCCCACCCTTCCACGGAGAAAACCGAAAATGCTGCGCCGTATGCTTGAGCGAATAGACCGGGTGTCCCACTGGGCGATCGTGCTCGTCATGGGCGGCATGGCGTCGATCGTGTCGATCCAGGTGCTGTTCCGTTACGTCTTCAACTACTCGATCGATTCGGCGGACGAACTCTCCCGCCTCTTCTTCGTCTGGTCGATCTTTCTCTCCATTCCGCACGGCGTGCGGTTCGGTATACACGTCGGTATCGACCTGCTGGTCAGAAACCTGGACGAAGCGGTCAAGGACAAGCTGGGGCGCTCCCTCAACGCGGTGTCGGCCGTCTTGATGGGTTTCGTCTTCGTCATCGGCTGGCAGGCGACCATGGATAAATGGCCGGAGCTCATGCCGACCCTGCCGGTTTCCGCCGGGCTTTACTATGTGGCGGTGGTCATCTGCGCCGGGCACTCGTTCCTGCACCTTGTCTACCTGGCGTGGCACGGCAACGGCGCCTGGGACGCGGCACAAAACGCCGACGAAATGGTGTCCTGATGACGGCTGTAGTTCTCATCCTTTTCTGCGTGCTCGCAGCGGTTGGAATGCCGCTCGCCTTTGCGCTCGGTATGGCGTCGCTCGGCGCGCTCTGGTACGCGGATATCGAGCTGACGGTGCTCGCCCAGCGCATGATGCATGCCGTCGACAGCTTTCCGCTGATGGCCATTCCCCTTTTCATGCTGGCTGGCGAGGTCATGCTCAAGGCGGGGATCATTCATCGTCTGATCGACTTCGCGAATGCGCTCGTCGGCCGGGTTCATGGCGGTCTCGCCCATGTGACGATCCTCTCCGGCATGTTCCTAGCGTCGGTCAGCGGCGCGGCGGTGGCCAGCGCCAGCGCGCTGGGCAACACCCTGGTGCCGGCGCTGCGTAAGCACTACGACGACGACTATTCCAGCGCGGTCGTCGCATCGGCCGCGAACCTGGGTCCCGTGATTCCGCCGAGCAACGCCATGATCGTCTATGCCCTCATGGCCGGCTCCAGCGTCTCCGTCGGCGGCCTCTTCATGGCCGGCATCGTCCCCGGAATCATTCTGACCGTGGGATTCATGGTGATTGCGACCGTCGTCTCGCGCCGCCGCGGCTACGAGCTGACCGGCAAGCGGTTCAGCCTTCGCGAAGTGGTCAGTCAGGGTCGCAAGGCGTTCATCATCGTCCTGATGCCGATCCTGGTGGTCGGCGGCATCGTGATCGGCGTCTTCACGGCGACCGAAGGTGCGGCCATTGCGGTGGTCTACTCGGTGTTCGTCGGGTTCTTCGTTACGCGCACCCTCAAGCTCAGCGATCTTCCCGGGTGCCTGTTCCGCGGCGCCGTCACCGCCTCCATGGTGGGGGCGCTCATCGCGTTCGCGTCGGCGGTGACCTTCGTCTTCACGATCGACCTCGTGCCGCAGCAGCTCTCGGACCTTCTGCAGTCGATCACCTCCGATCCCCTGACCTATATCCTGTTGGTCATGGTGTTGCTGATCGTCGTCGGCATGCTGGTGGAATCGAATGCGGCCTATATCATGCTTGTGCCGCTCTTTGCGCCGGTTGCGCTCAGCTTTGCGATCGACCCGCTCTATTTCGGGTTCCTGTTCATGTACAACCTGGTCATCGGCATGATGACCCCGCCGGTCGGAGTCCTGCTCTTCGTCATGTGCGGGATCACCAAAATTCCGATGACTTCTCTGATCAGCGCCGTGTGGCCCTATGTAATCTGGCAGTTCGTCGTGCTGGCCCTTTGCATGATCTTCCCCGATCTCGTGCTGGCATTGCCGCGGTTCCTGGGTTTCTAGTCTTTAAGGCAGCCGTTGGGGCGAATTAGAAGAGGATAAGTAAGAGTATGAAGAGCAGAAAACTTCTGGGGATGCTCACGCCGTCGTCGAACACGGTCCTGGAGCCAATGTCCTCGGCTATCGTCTCGGACTGCCCGGATATCACCGTACATTTTGGCCGCTTCAAGGTGACGGAGATATCTGCCAGGAAAGAAGCGCTCGAACAGTTCGATACCGCCCCTATGATCGCCGCCGCCAAGCTGCTGGCCGATGCCAAGGTGCAGTCCATTTGCTGGAACGGCACCTCGGCCGGATGGCTGGGTTTCGATTCGGACAGGCGTCTCTGTAACGAGATCACGGCCAGCACCGGGATTCCGGCGACGACCTCGGTCCTCGCCATGGCGCAGGCCTTCCGCGCGCAGGGGGCCGACCGAATCGGCCTGGTGACACCCTATCTGGACGAGATTCAGGAGCGGGTGGTTTCGACCTTTGCGAAGGAAGGCTTCGAATGCGTATCCGAGCGGCATCTCAACGATCCCGGCAACTTCTCTTTCTCAGAGATTTCGGAAGATACCATTGCCGGGATGGTGCGCGAAGTCGCCCGTGACAAGCCGCAGGCGATCACCATCTTCTGTACCAACCTGCGCGGCGCGCGGATCGTGCCGCAACTCGAAGCGGAAATCGGGATACCGATCTTCGATACCGTATCGCTGGCAATCTGGAGTGGATTGCGCCTGATCGGCGAGCCCACGAACCGAATCAAGGGTTGGGGCCAGTTGTTCGAGCTGGGTGATGATGCACCGGAAAGCATGCGAGCCGCGATCTGACGCGGCTTTGGCGAAAGGGGCCGACTCCGATGAAGGAATTTGATGTCGTCATCCGCAATGGAACCGTCGCCACGGCCGGCGATACGATGTCGTGCGACATCGGCATCGACGGCGGGAAGGTGGCGGCCTTGGGCGTCTCCTTGCCCGAGGGGCGCAGCGAGATCGACGCCACCGGCCTGATCGTGACGCCCGGCGGCGTGGATGCGCACTGCCATCTCGATCAACCGATGGGCGACGGTTCCGAAATGGCCGACGACTTCGAAAGCGGAACGCTGTCCGCGGCTTTTGGAGGAACGACGACGGTCATCCCCTTCGCCTGCCAGATGAAGGGCCAGACGCTTCGCGCCGCGGTGACGGACTATCACGAGCGGGCCAAGGGCAAGGCTTATGTCGACTATGCCTTCCACCTGATCGTCTCGGACGTCAATGAAAGCGTCCTGGGCCAGGAGCTTCCGGCGCTTATCGAGGACGGCTACACGTCGTTCAAGATCTATATGACCTACGACGACCTGAAGCTGGACGACAAGGACATCCTGGACGTACTGGCCGTCGCCAAACGCGAGGGCGGCATGACCATGATACATGCCGAGAACTCCGACTGCATCAAGTGGCTGACCGAACAGTTGGTGGCGGCCGGCTGCACCAGCCCGAAGTATCACGCGGCGTCGCGCCCGGCGCCGGTCGAGCGCGAGGCGACGCACCGGGCGGTCACTTTGGCCGAGATCGTCGACGTGCCGGCGCTCATCGTGCATGTGTCCGGGGAGGAAGCGATCCGGCAGATCCGCGAAGGGCAGGCGCGCGGCGCCCGCATTCTGGGGGAGACCTGCCCCCAGTATCTCTTCCTGACGGCGGACGACCTGGACCTCGACGGCTTTGAAGGCGCCAAGTACATCTGCTCGCCGCCGCCACGCGACAAGTCCAACCAGGACGCCGTCTGGAAAGCGCTTCAGAGCGGCGTCTTCCAGGTCTTTTCCTCCGATCACGCGCCCTTCAGGTTCGACGACCGGAAGGGCAAGAAGCTGAAAGGCGATCATGCCTGCTTCAATCACGTGCCCAATGGCATTCCGGGCCTCGAAACGCGTATGCCGCTGTTGTTTTCAGAAGGCGTGATGAAGGGGCGGATCGACCTCCAGAGGTTTGTGCAGTTGACGGCCACGGAGCCGGCGCGGGTCTACGGCCTGTATCCCCGTAAAGGCACCATCGCGGTCGGCGCCGATGCCGACATCGTGGCGTGGGATCCCAAGCGCGAGGTCACGCTGACCAATGGCCTTTTGCATCACAACGTCGACTATACGCCCTATGCCGGCAAGGTTCTGACGGGCTGGCCCGTTCTGACGATGTCGCGGGGCGAGGTGGTGTGTAGGAACGGCGACCTCGTGGCGCAGAAAGGCCGCGGCGCCTTCCTGCCGTGCGACCGGCCCGAGTACGTGAAAGCGAACCGCGTCGCTTAGACGGCGGTCAGGGGAAACGGTAATGCCCGATAGCACGAGGACCAGAATAAACAGCGATGTATGGGTGGCGCTCTGCGCACTCGCATCGGGCGCCTTCGTCCTGTTCAGCATACCGGCGCAGGTCTCGGGGGAGAGCATTCTCGCAGTGGCCGATATGGGATCGAGCGCCTTCTTCCCGGCCATCGCCGGGATATTCATGCTGATTTGCGGCGGTGTGCTGCTCTTCAAGACGGTCGTGGCGCAAGGGATCCTCGTTCCGGTGCCCGACGACCCGGCGGCGCCGACCGACTTCAGGCGAACGCTGTCCGTGTTCGCGCTGTTCCTGATCTATCTCTTCGCGATCGAAACGCTGGGCATGATGGTGTCGTCAGTCGCCCTGATTGCCGTCATGGCCCTCATTCTCCAGTACGAGAACAAGAAGTTCATTGTGATAAGCGCGGTGGTTTTCCCGGTCCTCGTTTATGTGCTCTTCGAGCGCATCCTGAGAATCCTCCTGCCGCACGGAGTGCTGTTCTGAGATGTTCGATCTGATCCTTCAGGGCCTGGAACTGATTGCCAATCCGGTCAGCATCGGCGCGGCCCTGGCCGGTCTCGCGGCGGGCATCCTCGTCGGCGGACTGCCCGGTCTGACCGCGACCATGGCCGTTGCCGTTCTGGCGCCCTTCACCTTCCTCATGGATGCCACGATCGGTATCCCGTTCCTGCTCGGCGTATACAAGGGCGCGATCTACGGCGGCTCGATCCCCGCCATCGTGATCAACACCCCGGGGACCGCCGCCGCCGCGGCTACGGCCATCGACGGCCATATTCTCGCAAAGCGCGGTCAGGCGCGGCGCGCGCTCGAAATGAGCCTCTACGCCTCCGTCATCGGCGACATGCTGGCGACATTGGTGCTGATCTTCGTCGCGGCGCCGCTGGCGACCATTGCGTTGAAGTTCAGCTCGCCGGAATTCACGATGCTGTTCCTGTTTTCCTTGACCATGGTTGCCGCGGTCAGCGGCGACAGCCTCGTCAAGGGTCTCATCAGTACCGCGCTGGGGATCGGCCTGGCGATCGTCGGCCTCGACCCCATGTCCGGGCAGATGCGGTTCACCTTCGGCAACTTGGACCTCATGGGCGGGGTGTCGCTGGTGCCGCTGCTGATCGGGATGTTCGCCCTCAGTGAAGTACTGCTGCAGGCGGAGCAGGGCGTGCGCAAGCTGGATGTCGCCGGCCTGGAGGCAAACGAGAAGGGCGCGTCCTGGCAGGACGTCAAGTCGTCGCTTCGCACCATTGTCAGGTCGTCGGGAGTCGGCATCGCTCTGGGCGCGCTTCCGGGCTTGGGTGCGGAAATTTCCTGCTGGATCGCCTACGGGCTCGCGCGCAAGAGGTCGAAGAAACCGCAGGAGTTCGGCAAGGGGTCGATCGAAGGCGTCGCCGCGGCGGAGGCCGGCAACAATGCCGTCTGTCCGGCGGCGCTGATCCCCATGCTGGTGTTCGGGATCCCCGGCGACACCATTACGGCGGTTCTCCTGGGCGCCTTCATGGCGCAGGGCCTGCTGCCGGGGCCGCTGCTTTTCCAGAAGCACGGCGACGTGCTGTATGGGCTTTTTGCCTTGCTGGTCTTCACCAACATACTCCTCGTCTTCTTCGGTTACTTCGCGATTCGATACCTGCGGCGGATCGCGCTGATCCCGGGTGGGCTGCTGTATCCCGTGGTGACGGTGATGTGCTTTGCCGGCGCCTTCGCCGTGAATTCCAGCTTCTTCGATCTGATCATCATGGTGGCCGGTGGCGCCGGCGGGTACCTGATGCGCAAGACCGGAGTACCGATCCCCCCGCTGGTCATCGCGATGCTCCTCGCGCCGGGCCTGGAGAACGCGCTTCGCCAGTCGCTCGCGTTCTCGGACGGCAACCTCCTGGTCTTCGTCAGCCGTCCCATCAGCGCCGGAATTTTCGCCTTGCTCGTCGGCGCGTTCGTGCTGGCCGGCTACGCCGCCTGGAAGAAACGCAAAGCGAAGGAAACGCCCCGTCGACCGGTGGCGGAAGAATCACAATCACTAACCAATGGAGGCTAAAATGCGAAAACTTGGAAGCTTGGTTCTGGGAGCACTTCTAGCGGGCGTCGCGGTGGCGCCGGCCTTGGCCGAAAGTTTTCCGGACAAGCCGATCCGCTTCGTCACGCCGTATCCGCCGGGCGGCTCGCACTCCCTGCATGCCGGTATCATCACCACCGTCGCGGAACCCTACTTCGGCCAGCCCATGATCTCCGTGATCCGGGCCGGCGGCGGCGGTGCCGTCGCCGCGGCGCAGATCGCGCAGGGTGAGGCCGACGGATACACCATCCTGTTCGGCGATCCGACCATCAATTCGCTTCGCCCGCAGGTGGAAGACCTTCCCTACAATGTCGACGATTTCGTTCCGGTCGCGCGCATCAACTATTCGCCAGCCGTCTTCGTTGCCTCCAACGATGCGCCCTTCGACGACCTCAAGGGCATGGTCGAGTACGCCAAGCAGAATCCCGACAAGCTGGTCTACAGCTCCGACAACGTCAACGGCTTCACCTATGTGGCGTTCGAAATGCTGAAGCTCAAGAGCGGCACCAAGATGAAGGGCATCACCTTCGGCGGCGGCGGGCCTGCCATCGCGCAGCTTCTCGGCGGCAACACCATGGCCTATGCCGGTGCGCCGAGCGTCGTCGGCGAGCACATCAAGGGCGGCAAGGTGAAGGCCATCTGCGCGACGGACCTGGAGCGTTGGGAAACGCTGCCGGATGTCCCGACCTGCAAGGAAGCCGGTTACGACATCGTGTGGCACTTCTGGCGCGGCGCCCTGGTGAAAAAGGGTGTGTCCGAGGACAAGATCAAGGTTCTTAGTGACGGCTTTGCCAAGTTGGTGGAAGACGAGGGATTCGGGCGCCTGATCGGAAAGATCAATTCGCGGATTGGTTTCCTCGGTTATAAGGAGTTCGGCGAGCTGCTTGCGCGTGAGCAGAAGGAACTCAAGGAACTCTACGCACAAATTGAAAAATAACTCCCTGAAGTGGAAAATCCTGGGCGGAGGGTGTTTTTCTCCCTCCGCCCGCTTTTTTTTCAGGAACGAGGTTAGGGACAAAGGGTGCAGCCGCCGACTTTCACTCTGATCGGGTGTCGATTGCTTGAGTTCGATGCCGTCGATGCACGCGCCGACTCCTTCGATATCGAGATTGCCGACGATACCATTTCCGACGTTCGCCCGTCAGGCGAGCGCGCCCCCCGGGGCGAGGCGGTCGATGCGCAGAACTGCCTGGTGACGCCGGGGCTGATCAACGGACATCATCACTCCCACGAGCATTTCCACAAAGGCCGTTACGACAACCTGCCGCTCGAACTCTGGATGAACTACATGCGGCCGCCGGAGCCGCTGCCGCTGACGCCGCGGGACGTATACCTCCGCACCATGGTCGGTGCCGTCGAGGCGCTCCGCAGCGGGACGACGACGCTGATCGACGATCTGAACGTGAGTCCGGTCCTGCGTCCGGACCACGTCGAGGCGGCCTTTCGGGCCTACGAAGATATCGGCATCCGGTCCCTTGTCGGCATCAGCCTTTTCGATAAGCCCTTCTACCGGGCGATGCCTTTCGTGGAGGAAGAGTTTCCGCCCGGCCTGCAGGCCAGGCTGGCGTCGGGCCCTTCCACCCCGCCGGAGGAGGTTCTGGCCTTCGCCCGCGAACTCGCCGCGGCGCGCCATCCCCGCGACAACCGGGTCGGCTACATCGTTGCGCCTTCGGCGCCGCAGCGATGCAGCGACGAATTCCTGATGAAGACCCGGGCCCTTGCCGACGAGTTCGGCCTTCCGGCGATGATCCACGTGCATGAGACCCGCCTGCAGGCCGTGACGGCTCAGGAGTTCTACGGCAAGACGATGATCGCTCATCTGTCCGACCTGGGATTCCTGAAGAACGACACGAGCCTCATCCATGCCGTGTGGCTGACGCCCGGCGACATCGGGCTTCTGGCCGACTCGGGAACCAGCGTGCAGCACAATCCCACCAGCAACCTGAAGCTCGGCTCGGGGGTTGCTCCGGTCCGCGCTTTGCTCGATGCCGGTGTGAATGTCAGCCTGGGGACGGACGGCTGCGGGTCGACCGAGACATTGAACATGCTGCGGACGGTCAACATGGCGGCTTTGGTCAACAAGCTGCGCGGCGGCGACCGGAAGCGTTGGGTCGGAGCCAGAGAGGCCTGGCGGGCCGGGACGGTCGGCGGCGCTGCGGCCATCGGCCTCGGCGACCGCCTGGGCCGGGTCGCCGCCGGATACCGCGCCGATCTGGCGGTCTACAACCTTTCCTCGATCCCCTTTGCGCCGCTCAACAATCCGCTGCATCAGCTGGTCTTCGCGGCGGACAGCGCGGCACTGAAACATGTCTACGTTGGCGGCGAACCGGTCCTCTACGACGGCAAGCTGACCAAGGTCGACGAGGCGGCCTTGATCGCGGAGATCGGCGATCGGCACCGCTCGCTCGTTCCCCTGATCGCGGAATCCGAAGCCAAGGTCGACGAGATCCGCGCGGCCTATGAGAGGATCTGCGCCCGCTGCGAGGCTTTGGAGATCCCCGAGGAGACCCTGCCGGCGAAAATCCGGTAACGGGAAGCCGCCGTCAGGCCTGCCGGAGGGCTTCTTCCGGGTCCTCCGGCGGCAGGGGCGGGCGGCCCAGGATCATATCGGCCGCCTTCTCGCCGATCATCAGCGCGGGCGCGTTGGTGTTGGCGGCGGGCATGGTCGGCATGATGGAGGTGTCGGCGACCCTCAGTCCCTCCGTGCCGTGCACGCGCAACTGGCTGTTGACGACGGTGTCGGGGCGTTCGGCGGGGCCCATGCGGCAGCTTCCCATGGGGTGATAGGTGGTGTTTCCGGTCTGGCGCGCGTGCTCCAGAAGGTCTTCGTCGCTCTGCACCCCGGCGCCCGGCCAGAGCTCGGCATCGACGTAGCGCGCGAAGGGCGGGCTCTGCATCAGCCTCCGGCCGAGGCGCATCGCGGCGACGATCGCCCTGCGGTCCTCCTCCTCGGCCAGATAGTTCGGCTGGAAGACCGGCTGCTCGAAGGGATCGGCGGAGCGGGCGCGGACATGGCCGCTGCTCCGCGGCCGCTGCTGCCAGCAGCCGACGGTGGCGCCGGGAAAGCTGTCCAGCCCGGCCCACACCCCGGCGGGGTAGCTGGCGGGGGTGAAGGACACCTGGATATCCCCGCAGGACAGCGCCGGGTCGGACTTCCAGAAGCAGTAGACCAGGGTCGGGGTCAGGGCCAGGGCGCCGCGCCGGGTGAGGGCGTAGCGGGCGATTTCCTTGACGATGCCGAGGCCGCGGACCCGGTCGTTGATCGTCGGCAGGCCGCTCATCCGCGCGACCATGCGGGCGGCGAAATGGTCGCGCAGGTTCTCGCCGACCGCGGCCAGCGGCTGGACCACGGGAACGCCGATGCGGTTCAACAACTCCGGCGCGCCGATCCCTGAGATCTGCAGCAGCTGCGGTGACGCGATGGCGCCGCCGCAGAGGATGACCTCCCGTCTTGCCCGGACCACTTCGTCCCTTCCGCTGCGCCGGTAGCGGACGCCGGTCGCGCGGCGTCCCTCGAAGAGGATCCCGGTCGCCTGGGCGCCGGTGCGCAGGTCCAGGTTGTCGCGGCCGCGCAGGGGATGAAGGAAGGAGCGGGCGGGGCTGACCCGGCGGCCGCGGTGGATGCTGCGCTGGACGTAGGAGATGCCTTCCTGGACTGCGCCGTTGTAGTCGGGATTGCGCAAGATGCCCAGGGCCTCGGCCGCGTCCATGAAGGCCTCGCAGAGCGGATCGGCTTCGTCGATGTCGGTGACGACGAAGGGGCCTTGGCGGCCCCGGTAGCGGTCGTCGCCGCTGCCGATGCGCCGCTCGCTGCGCTTGAAGTAGGGGAGGACGTCGCGGTAGCCCCATCCCGGATTGCCCTGCGCCGCCCAGGCGTCGAAGTCGCTGCGGTGGCCGCGGGTGTAGACATGCCCGTTGATCGAACCCGAACCGCCCAGGGTCTTGCCTCGGGACTGGATGAGGCTGCGCCCCGCGGTTCCCCAGCTTGGCTCGGTCCGGTACATCCAGTTGATGGCCGGATTGGAGAGCGTGTAGACCACGGCGGCCGGGATATGAATGAAGGGATGGCGGTCCGGCGGCCCGGCCTCCAGCACGCAGACCGTCGCCTTGCCGCTCTCCGCGAGGCGGCCGGCGACCACGGAGCCGGTGGACCCGGCGCCGATGACGACGTAGTCGAAAGCGTCGGCCATGTCAGAGCCTGATGCCGACGTTTTTCGTCTGGACGTAGCCAAGCAGGGCCTCCTGCCCCTTCTCGCGCCCATAGCCGGAGCGCTTGGTGCCGCCAAAGGGCGTCTCGACGCCGCCGGCCCACCACTCGTTCACATAGACCTGGCCGGCGACCAGGCGGTCGGCGGTCCAATGGGCCAGGCGCAGGCTGCGCGTGTAGACCCCGGCGGCCAGACCGTAGTCGGTTCCGTTGGCGATCGCCACCGCTTCTTCCGGCGTGTCGAAGGGAATGACCACGGCCACCGGGCCGAAGAACTCTTCCTGGGCGATACGCATCCGGGGGCGGACGTCGGTGAAGATGGTCGGCTTCATGAAGTGTCCGGGCCGGTCCGCCAGGCGCGAGCCCCCCGCCGCGAGCGTCGCCCCTTCGTCCAGGCCGGCCCGGCAGAGAGCCTCCACACGCTCCAACTGCTTTGCCGAGATGAGGGGCCCCATGTCGCAGCCCTCGCTGCCCGGTCCGACGCTGCGTGCGGCCGCCTCCGCCTTGAAGCGCGCCACGAAGTCGTCGTGGACCGAGCGATGAACGATGAGCCGGGAGCCGGCTGAACAGATCTGGCCGGCATGGTGGAAGATTCCCCTGGCGGCGCTGCCGGCCGCCTGTTCCAGGTCGGCGTCTTCGTAGACGATGCCGGCCGATTTTCCGCCCAGCTCCATCACGCAGGGAATGACGCGCTCGGCGGCGGCGCGCAGGACGCTCTTTCCGGTTTCGACCGAGCCGGTGAAGACGATGTGGTCGATGTCCCGATGCGCCGCCAGGGCCGCGCCGGCATCGTGACCGTAGCCGCAGATGATGTTGACCGCGCCCGGCGGAACTCCCACCTGCTCGCAGGCTTCGGCGAAGAGGAACAGGCTGAGGGGCGAGTCCTCCGGGGACTTCAGGACCACGGTGTTGCCGGTGATCAGGGCGCAGGCGACGGAGCGGGCGCCGACGGGCAGGGGGCCGTTCCAGGGGACGATCTGGGCGGAAACGCCGAAGGGGGCGTGGATGGTGTAATCCAGCAGGCCCTCGCCAAGCGGAATCTGGCGCCCTTCGAGCTTGTCCGCCATGCCGCCGTAGTAGCGGAGATAGCGCTGGGTCAGGGCGACTTCGGCGCGCCCAGCGGCCAGGGTCTTGCCGTTGTCGAGACACTCGATGGTGGCGATCTCTTCCACCCTCTCGCCCAGTTTGTCGGCAAGCCGGCTTATCAGATCGCCCCGTTCGGACGGCCGCATCGCGGCCAGGGCGCGGTTTTCGAAACAGCGCCGGGCCGCGGCGACCGCCCGGTCGACGTCGGCGGGAACCGCGCGGGCGACCTCGGCGATGGGTTCCGCCGTGGCCGGGTCGCTGACGGCGATGCGCCCGCCGTCGGCGCCGTCGACCCACTCCCCGCCGATGAAGTTTTTCCAGTAGGATCTGATGTGGTTCATTCTGCTATCCTTCGGGCGGGTCGGCCATGGCGGCGCGACGGTCGTGCTTGGAGCCGCCATCATCGTGGCAAGGGGAAGCGCTGGCGAATGCCGATTGCCGATCACGCTATGCCGCATTCGTATGCCTTTGCCGGACAGGCCGGCGGGCTTGCGGCTGGCGCTACGGGCGCGGGTAATAGAGTTCTGGTTCGGAATATTTAATATGGAAATCAAGTGGTTGGAGGACTTCTTGTCCTTGGTCGACACCCGTAATTTTTCGCGGTCGGCCGAAGAGCGCTTCACCACCCAGCCGGCATTCAGCCGGCGCATCAAGGGCCTGGAAGAATGGCTCGGCGCCACCTTGTTCGACCGCAGCAAGCACCCCATCGCCCTGACTCCAGCGGGCGAGCAGTTCCGTCCGATCGCCGAGGAAGTCCTGCGCCGGCTGCTCCAGGGACGTGAAGACGTCCGCCAGACCAGCGAGAACATCGAGAGCGTCATCGTCTTCTCGGCGACGCACAGCCTGTCGCTGACATTCTTCCCGAGCTGGATCAAGCGCATCGAGGAAGGGGCGGGCGTGCTGCGCACCCGCCTCGACTCCAACCAGGTCGCCAACTGCGTGCAGGCCCTGCTGCGCGGCGAGTGCCACTTCATGCTCTGCCATACGCACCCTCTGGTGGAAGTCTCGCTGTCCGACGAGTTTTTCACCTCCCTTAAGGTCGGCGAGGACCGCCTGCTGCCGGTTTCGGCGCCGGCGCCCGAGGGGGGGCCGGTCCATGCGCTCCCGGGGTGCCGGGAACTGCCCGTGTCGTACCTTGCCTATTCCGATACCTCGGCGATCGGCCGGGCGGTCGAACTGGTGATGGCCGGCCGGCCGCAGAAGCCGGTTCTGAACCGGGTTTTCGAATCGCACCTGGCCGGCGTGCTCAAGACGATGTGCCAGGAAGGCCGCGGCCTGGCCTGGTTGCCGGAAAGTCAGATCGAGGATGCCATGAATGCCGGCAAGCTCGTGCTTGCGGGCGAGGAGTCCTGGGGCATCCCGGTGGATATCCGGCTGTTCCGCTCGGTCGATCCCCTGCCGCGGGCCGCCGAGGAGTTTTGGGCCCTGCTGCCGGGCGATGCCGAAAGGGCATCGGACTAGGCTTAGCTTGCATTGGTTGCGCCCGCCGCCCCGTTCTAAGGTCAGGAGTACCGATGACAGCGAGGGCAGGAACGAATGACGGGCAAGACTCCCAGGCGTGTTGCAATTCTCGGGTTGATGCTGGAGAGCAACCGTTTTGCGCCCGCAACGACAAAGTCCGACTATCTGAACCGTGTCTACCTGGTCGGCCGGGACATTCTCCGCGACCTGGAAAGCGCCGACCCTCAGCTGCCTGCCGAGATCCGCGGCTTCGTGTCTCACATGAACGCCAAGTGCGATTGGATGCCGGTGCCGATCCTGGTCGGCCTGGTCGAGGCCGGCGGTCCCATCGACCATGCCTTCTTCCAGCACAACCTGGAGGAGATGAAGCGCCGCCTCGAGGCCGAGATGCCGTTGGACGCGGTCTATGTGTCCAACCACGGCGCCATGGTCACGACGGAGAACGGCGACCCGGACGGCGAGATTCTATCGATGATCCGCGGGGTCGTCGGGCCCGAGGTGCCGGTGGTGGCGACCCTGGACCTGCACGGCAACGTCTCCGAGCGCATGGTCGAAGCCGCCGACGTTCTGGTCGCCTATCGCACCAACCCGCACGTCGACATGCGCGAACGCGGCATGGAGGCGGCCGGCATCGTGATCGAGATGTTTGCCGGCATGCGGCCGAAGGCGGCGCTCCTGCGTTTGCCGCTGGTGCCGCCAACCGTGACGCTTCTGACCGAAGCGGGCCCCTATGCCGACATCATCGACTATGGCCAGACCCTCGTAAGCGATGACATCGTAAACGTTTCGGTTCTGGGCGGCTTCGCCTACAGCGATACGCCGAAGAACGGTCTCGCGATCGTCGTTACCGCCAGTTCCTCGGGCGACCGTGCCCGCGAGGTGGCCCTTCGGATCGCGGAAAAGGCCTGGGCCGACCACCGGCGCTACCGGCCGAGCCTCACGCCGCTGGACGAAGCCGTCTCCAGGGTCCTGGCCGCCGGGCGCGATCCCGGCTTGCCGGCGCTGATCCTGGCGGACGTTGCCGACAATCCGGGGGGCGGCGGCAACGGCAATACCATGTGGATACTGGAAGCCCTTCACGACGCTGGCGCGCGCGACGTCATCGTCGGCATCATCTACGATCCGGCCCTGGCCGCGGAGGCGCACGATCTGGGCGAAGGCGCGGCCTTCCGGGCGGTCTTCAACCGTGTCGAGCCCGATGAGTTCTCCCGCCGTTTCGAGGCGGAGGCGACGGTGGTCCGGCTCAAGGACGGGGACTGTGTCGGGCGCCGGGGCTTCTACGCCCGGCGCCGCATGAACCTTGGGCCGACGGCGCTGCTCGATCTCGGCGGGATTCGGGTGGTCGTCGTATCGATCCGCACCCAATGCGCCGACCCGGTGTTCTTGGAGATGATGGGCCTGGATATCGCCCAGGCACGGGCCGTCGTCGTCAAGTCCCGGGGACACTTCCGGGCCGGCTTCGACGAGTTCTTCGCGGCCGAGCAGGTGGTGGAGGTCGACGCGCCGGGCCTGACGTCGCCCGTGCTCTCGCGTTTCGACTTCAAGCACCTTCCGCGGCCCGCCTTTCCCATCGACGAGCAGGCCGAATGGTCGCCGGTGGACCTGGCCGCGAGCTGAAAATCGTTCGCAGCGGTGGGAAAGCTGCGTTGGTGTGAATGACTTCGCCGCACTATACGCCTACGGCATCGGCCTATCAGGTCTTCGCATTCGCCATGCGGGCACGATGGACTTAGCCTAGCAAACGAGGACACGGGAAATGCGTCCGTCACATTGGAAATCCGAAAGGCTCAAGACGATGAAAAAACTCATCACGCGGACCCTGGCCGTCGCCGCCGCCGCCGCCGTCCTCGGCGCGGCAGCTCCATCGGTCGCCAAGACGATCAAGTTCGGGATGAACGCGCCACAGGGCGACAATCCGGAATGGAATGCGCTGGTCGCCTTCAAGAATCACGTCGAGTACAAGACCGAAGGGGGCATCGAGGTGAAGCTGTTCCCCAGCGCGCAGCTCGGCGCCGAGCGCGCCTGCGCCGAACAGGTTCAGCAGGGCGCCGTGGAGGTCTGCCTGGTCGACACCGGCGCGCTGGCCGGATTCTACAACGACATCCAGGTGCTCTCCATTCCCTATCTCTTCAAGTCCTCGGCCCACGCCTGGGCGGTGTTCGACAGCCCCTTCTTCAAGGACCTGGCGGAGAACATGCGCAAGGACACCGGCATCCGGGTGATGTCCTGGGGTGAGAACGGGTTTCGGGATTTCACCAACAACGTCCGCCCGATCCGGAGTCCGGAAGACCTCAAGGGCCTGAAGATGCGGGTGATGGAAAGCCCGGTGTTCATCCGCTTCGTCGAATCCTTCGGCGCGGCCGCTACGCCGATGCCGGGCTCGGAGATCATCATGGCGGCCAAGCAGGGCGTGATCGACGGCCAGGAAAATCCGGCCCAGGTCAACTACGACTACAACCTGATGGACGTGCAGAAGTACATGTCCACCGACGAGCACATCTTGGGCGTTCATGCCTATATCATCAGCGACAAGTTCTTCGAAGGGCTCAGCGACGATGAGAAGGCGATCGTGCTGGAGGCCGCCACCCTGGCCGCCCGTGTGGAGAACACGCAGAAGCTGGCCGGCGCCAAGAAGTACATCGAACTGATCAAAGCCAAGGGGGTCGAGGTTCACATGACCACCATGGCCGAGAAGGCGGCCTTCGCGGAGGTCTCTCAGGAGCCGGTGCTCGCCTACCTGCGCGAGCAGGTCGGGGCCGACCTTGTGCAGGCTCTACTCGATACGGCCGGGTCCTATGAGGCCGGCCTCTACGGCAACTAGGGCGTAGCGGGCGAAACAGACGCGGGGAGCGGGCCCGGCCCCTTCCCGCGTCTTGCCCTTCCGGAACGGTTTTGCCGTCCGGGCCATGGCGGCGCCGACAAGTGCGACGGAGAACGATGTCGGGAATTCCTAAGCAGCGGCGGCGGCGCCTGACGGGAGGGTCGCGGTGAACAAGCGGGCGTTCCGACTGGGCCTGAGGCTGGCGAACCTGACGGAGATCCTGGCGGCGATTCTTCTGGTCGCCGTCATCGCCATGAACCTGGCGCAGGTGTTTTTCCGCTACGTGCTGGTCGATCCTCTGTCATGGTCCGAAGAGACCATGCGTTACTCCACCACCTGGATGGTCTTCCTTGCCGCCGGTCCCGCCTTGTTCCGTGGCGAGCACATGGTCATCAACCTGTTCAGCGACTTGCGCTCGGCGGGGCTCCGGCGGCTGGCGCAGCGTGCCGTGCTGATTTGTATTGGCGCCTTCTGCGTCCTGCTGATGTGGCAGGGTTTCCCCGCCGCCATCGACAACATGCGCCAGGTCTCGCCGGCGGTCCGCATCCCCATGACGATCCCCTACCTCGCCATACCGGTCGGGGCCACGCTCATGCTTATCAAGGTGGCTTGCCTGATGTTCTTGCCGGATGGGGCTTTCGCCAGCGAAGACTCCGAGGAGAAGCGGCCGTGATCGCGATGGCTATAGCCTTCGTTGCGATGCTCCTGCTCGGCGTGCCGATCGTCTTCGCGTTGGGGATCGCCGGGGCCGTCGGGCTTTGGGCGCTGGACCTCGACCTGATCTCGGTTCCGACGCGCCTCTTCACCGGCATGGACAACTTCGTCCTGCTGGCCGCTCCGTTCTATATCTTCGCCGGCGAAGTCATGAACCGCGGGGGCATAACCTCGCGCCTGATCCGCCTCGCCGGCCTCGTCACGAGAGGCGTCCCCGGCGGGACCGCCTATGCCAACGTCTCCTCGTCGGTGCTTTTTGCCGGCATCTCCGGCGCGGCCGTGGCGGACACGGCGGCCCTCGGCCAGGTCTTCATCAAGGGAATGCCGGAAGAAGGCTACGACAAGAACTATGCCGCGGCCGTGACCATCGCCTCCTCCATCATCGGCCCGATCATTCCACCCTCGGTCATCATGATCATCTATGCGGCTGTGACCCGCATTTCGGTCATCGACCTCTTCATCGCGGGAATCGTCCCCGGCCTTATGCTGGCCGGGTCGATGTGGCTGCTGATCTGGCTGCAGGCGCGCGGGGAGCGGCTGCCGCGGTCGATCCACAAGGTCGACAAGGGCGAGCTGCCGGTCTTGCTGCGCGACGGGCTCCTGGTGATGGGACTGCCGGCCCTGATCGTGGGCGGCACGCTCTCGGGCATGTTCACCGCCACCGAGGCCGGCGGCGTCGCCGTGGTCTACGCCCTGTTCATCTCCTGGTTCGTGTTCCGGAGCCTCGACCTGGCGGAGCTCTGGGATGCCCTGCGGCGCAGCGCCCGCATCACGGCAACGGTCTATCTGGTGATCGCGGCCGCGACCGTGGTGTCCTACGTTCTGACGATCGGCGGCATCGCGATGTGGGTGCAGGACTTCGCGATCCTCTTTACCGGCAATCCCACGCTCTTCATGATGGCGCTGGCCTTCGTTCTGCTGCTGGTCGGGACGTTCCTGGAACCGGGCGCTGCCATCGTGCTCATCGTCCCGATGCTGATGCCGGTGGTGTCGGGAATGGGAATCGACCCGATGCAGTTCGCGATGGTCGTTATCCTGACCCTGACCCTCGGGCTGATCACGCCGCCGGTCGGCGTCTGTCTTTTCGTCGCTTGCCGCATTGCGGACAGCCCCGTCTTCCCGATCGTCCGGGCGGTGTTCCCCTTTCTCGTCGCAGAGATCGGCGTGGTCGTCCTTCTGGTGCTGGTGCCCGAGCTCTCCTCGCTTCTCCCGGCATTGCTGAAATGATGCGCTGCGGCGCCATCCGTACTCCACGAGGTTTGAACGAATGCTGGTGATTTCCGAGCAGCTCGCACGTGAACTGGTCTCCGTCGAGGACGCCATCCGCAGCGTCGAGGATGTCTTTGCCGCCATGGCGCGCGGCGAGGCGCGCAACTATCCCGTGGTGCGCGAGGTCGTCGGCCACCAGGACGCGGTCTATGGGGTGAAGACGGGCTGCGACCTCTCGGCCCCCATCCTCGGCCTGAAGGCCGGGGGCTATTGGCCGCACAATGCCGCGCGCGGCCTGGGCAACCACCAGTCGTCCACGCTGCTCTTCGATCCCGAGACCGGGCGCGCCGTGGCGCTGGTGAGCGCCAACTACCTGACGGCCGTCCGCACCGGAGCCTCCAGCGCCATCGCCACCAAGCGATTGTCGCGCCCGGACTCCAAGGTGCTGGGCATCATCGGTGCCGGCGTGCAGGCGGAGTACCAGTTAAAGGCGACCCTGGCGGTGCGCGAGCTGTCGGAGGTTCATGCCTGGGATCCTTCGGCGGAAAATCTGGAGAGGTTCGGCCGCATCGTCACCGGCCTCGGTCTGCGCTTCGTCGCGGAAGAGGATCGCCGGGCCGCGGTGGCCGCGGCCGACGTGCTGATCACCGTGACGCCTTCGCAGACGGCGTTGGTGGAAAAGGACTGGGTGCGGCCGGGAACGCACATCAGCGCCATGGGCTGCGACACCAAAGGCAAGCAGGAACTGGACCCCGGCCTGGTCGCTTGCGCGGCCCTCTTCGTCGACGAAGCCGGGCAGTCTCTCAGTATCGGCGAACTCCAGCACGCCTTCGCCGGCGG
The DNA here is from genome assembly GCF_039839785.1 of Pelagibius sp. CAU 1746. Lineage (NCBI taxonomy): Bacteria > Pseudomonadati > Pseudomonadota > Alphaproteobacteria > Rhodospirillales > Rhodovibrionaceae > Pelagibius > Pelagibius sp. CAU 1746. The sequence continues at coordinate 252,455 of NZ_JBDOQT010000001.1, read as the reverse complement.
TCTGATCACGGAGGACGCGATCCGGGGCACGATCGGGCAGGTTATCGAGGGGCGGTGCGACGGCCGCCGGGACGATCAGGAGATCACGATCTTCGACGGAACCGGCGTGGCCCTGCAGGACCTCGTCGTCGCCGAGCTTGCGGCGCGGATGGCGCGGGAAAAAGGCGTCGCCGTCCGCGTGGATTACTAGATCGGATCGCGATGAGGCGGAACCACGGGGGTGGTTCCGCCTCATCGTGCGAATCTGCTCTGGAAGAGCCCTTTTCGGGTGCGGCGCCTACCAGCCGTTGGTGCGGGGCCAGACGGCCACGATTTCCTCGCCGTCGCCGTGCTCGCTGTCGACGACGTAGTACTCGCCGTACATGGCGCCCGTCATGCAGATGTGGTTCGGATAGACCCGCAGGCGCGCCCCGACCGGCAGGCTATCCGCCGGCGTGTCCTCGGTCAGTACGATCTGCCCATGCTCCTGGTAGACCTTGCCGACGTGCAACTGGGGGGCCAGGGGGCGGCCGTCCAGACCGGCCACCAGGCCGAAGCCGATATCGTTCGGAGTGTCTTGCGTGCTGCGGTCCTTCGACAGGGCCAGGGCGCCGGCATCGATCAACAGGCGCCCCAGGGGCGCGCGGTGGCTGATGACCTCCGTTATCACCGAAACCGCCAGGTCGGAGACCGCGCAGGAACCGATCTGCGCCTGGAACATGTCGCCGAACATGTAGACGCCCGGACGCATCTCCGTGACGCCCTCCAGGCCGCGCGCGTGCAGGGCCGTCGGGGTCGAGCCCACGCTGACGGTCGGGCAGGCGATTTCCAGCATCCGGATTCGCTCGGCGGCGGTCACCGCGGCGGCGCGCTCGGCTTCGGCCACCTCCTCGATCTCGGCAAGGCTGCGGCAGCCGTAGGAGTGTCCGGCGTGGCTCATGACCCCGGCGAGGGCGGCCTTGGGGGAGCGATCGATCAGCTCGGCGATCTTGAGCATCTCCGGGCTGTCCGCATAGACGCCCGAGCGGCCTTCGCCGCAATCGATTTCGATCAGTACGTGAAAGGTATGGTCCAGCTCCTGGCCCTTGGCGTCGATGGCCCGGGCCACCTCGACGCTGTCGGTGATCACGGTCACGCGGGCGCCCCGGTTCTGGATCGCGGCGACCCGCTCCAGCTTGTCGGGGACGATGCTGACGGCATAGTGCACATCGGCAATCCCGTGGCGCACGAAATACTCGGCTTCCTTCAAGGTGGAAACCGCGATGCCGCCCGCTTGGCCTTCCAGGGCGAGCCGCGCCACGTCGATGGACTTGGAGGTCTTCAGGTGCGGCCGCAAGGCCACGCCGTGCCGCCGCGCGGCCTCCGCCATGCGCTGGATGTTTCTGACGAGTTTCGCCCGGTCGAGGACCAGCGACGGCGTGGGCAGATCTGTGATTCTCATCGATTGAACACCGGGTACTGATGGCAGCGCAGCGGCGGGCAAGGGGGCGTCAGCGCCCAGCCCCAGACCAAGTTAAGTAACGTGCTGGCGCCAAACCAATGCTCGTTTCGTCTAATGCGATGCGCAGAACGAATGGGGCTGCGCGGACCGCTGGCCGGCAGGACGAAAGCGGCGCCGCTTTGGAACGGCGCCGCCTTTGGGAGAGGCCTGTGAGGCCGCGTCGGGCCGGGAAGGGGGCGGAGGACTCCGCCGGTCATCCGAGGGGTTTGTAGGCGACGACCTCGATCTCGATCTTGGCGTCGATCATCAGGCGGGATTCCACGGTCGAACGCGCCGGCGGGTTGTCCGGGAAATACTTCGCATAGGTCGCGTTGAAGCGACCGAAGTCGCGCGCGTCGGCAAGCCAGACGGTGGTCTTGACGATGTCTCCCAGGCCGCAGTCGGCCTCCTTGAGGACGGCTTCGACATTCCGCATGACCTGATCGGTCTGCGCCTCGATGCCGCCATCCAGCAGGCGGCCGTTCTGGTCGAAGGCGACCTGGCCCGAGACGAAGATGAAGTCGCCGGCCCTGAAAGCCTTGGAGAAGGGGAGTTTCTGGTCGCTGATGCCGCCGATGGCTTGCTTGGTCATGGCTACCTCTTTTCGGGAACTAGAAGAATGTGCGAATCATCGACACGACGTTGTAGTCGTCGTCGACGATCGCTACGGCCTGCCATTTGTCGAAGGTCAGGCAGGGATGCGAGATGCCGAAGGACACCATGTCGCCGACGCTAAGCGGAGAGTCGTCCGGCACATCCATGAACAGGTGCTGGTCGTTGATCTCCACGCACTCGTGTCCCTGGGACAGCTCCTGTGGAGAGCGATGGCTGCCGGGACGGAACCAGGCCGCCGGCCTGGGCAGGCCGGCGTCGTAGCTGCAGTCCCTTTTACCGAGGATGAGAAAGACGCGGTTGGTCTCGGGCCGCGACTGGACGTAGGCCCAGACCTCCAGGGCAGGGCGGAGGGGGCTGCCGATATCGCGCACGACCTGCGAGCGTTCGTGCATCTGCCGGGCGAAGTTGTCGTACATGATCGAATCGTGGGTGAGATAGCAGCCCGAGCGGATCACGACGTACTTTTCGCGGTCGAACTCCAGTTCGTTGAAGATCTCGGCGACGATGTCGTAGAAGGCGGAACCCCCGGCGGTCAGGATCACCGGGCCCGGGGCCAGGAGGCCCTCCGCCTCGCAGCGCTTGGCGATGTCGCCCAGGAAGCGCAGGAAAGCGGCGACGCGCTTCGCCGCCGCCACAGGGTCCGGGTCGGCGATGATCCCTTCGAAGCCCTCGACGCCGCGCAGGGCGAGCAGCGGGGCGTGAGCGCCCACGGCGCGCGATACGGCCAGGGCCTCGTCCAGGTCGCGGCAGCCGGTCCGGGCGCCTTGGAGTCCGCCTTCGATCAGCACCTGGAGGGGGCGGGAGAGGCCGCGTTCGCGCGCCGCCCGGGCGAGCGACTCGACGCCCTCCACCGAATCCACCAGGCAATAGAAGTCGAAGTCCGGATCCTTCTCCAGTTCGTCCAGGACGTAGCGGATTGCCTGCTTTCCGACCAACTGGTTGGCGAGAAGGATCCGTCCGATGCCGAAGCGCCGCGCCGCCTGGACCTGCTGGATGGTCGCCAGGGTGATGCCCCAGGCGCCGTCGCGCAGCTGGCGATGGAACAGCTGAGGACTCATGGTGGTCTTGCCATGGGGGGCCAAGAGGACACCGCTGGCCGCCAGGAACGCCTTCATCCACGCGCTGTTGTGCTCGATGGCCGATTCCTTCAGGACCGCGACGGGAAGCGGCAGGTCTTCGGCGAGCAGGTTCCAGCCCAGGCCGCCGGCATCCGCGATGCGGAAGGGGGGCTGGCCGCCGGGAACGCCTTTGAGCGTGTCGTCCAGAAGCAGGTTGTCGAGGCAGTCTTCGGCCATGGCGGCTTTTCCTGTTGTTCGGGCGGGGGCGCCGGGGGAGTCCTCCGCCCGGCGCGCTGGGGGATGCTTACAGTACCGCGCCTCTCGCCGCGACCGGCCAAATGGATTCGACCCGGCCGTTGCGCAGCCCGATGATCCAGTCATGCAGGTTGACCGCGGGATCGCAGTGGCCCGGGATCAGCATGACCGTCTCGCCCAGTTGCGGGCGCTGGTGCGGCCCGTGAAAGCGGATGTTGCAGTGCTCGTCGGCGGCCGCCAGAACTTCGGCGCCCGGCATGGCATGGACGCCCGGAAGCCCCGCGTCCGTGGTGTAGGCCTTCAGGCCGGCGTCGGTCACGGCGCGATCGGGCTCCGGCGTGCTCAGCACCGTCGACTTGATGAAAAGGCTTTGGGTGAAATCATCCGCCTGGCGGCCTTCCGCATCCAGGTTCAGGGAATAGTCGCGGTCCAGGAAGACGTAGGATCCGACCTGCAGCTCGTTGTAGACGCCGCTGGCCGTTTCGAAGGGATAGGTCCCCGTGCCCGCGCCGCCGATGATGTCGCACTCCAGGCCTTCCGCGGCCAGCAAGGCGCAGGTCTGCTCGACAAGGGCCGAGGCGGCTTCGATCGTCTGCTGCCGCTCTTCGTAGGTCCGCTGGTGCTGGGCGCGGCCGTGATAGGCCTGGATGCCGCCGAAGCGCAGGTTTTTCGCCGCGGCGATCTCCCGCGCGAGGGCCACCGCGGGCTCTCCCGGCTGAACGCCGCAGCGGTGGGAGCCGACGTCGATCTCCACCAGCACCGAAAGGGTGGTGTCGAAATTCCGGGCGGCGGCGTCGAGCTCGCGCAGATTGTCCGAGTGATCGGCGCAGACCGCGACCTTGATGCGCCGGGCGAGAGCCACCAGGCGGTTGAGTTTACGCTCCCCAACGATCTGATTGGTAATCAGAATGTCAGTGATGCCGCCTTCGGCCAGCGATTCCGCCTCTGTGACCTTCTGGCAGCAGACGCCAACGGCGCCGAGTTCGACCTGCTTGCGCGCGATCGCCGGGCATTTGTGCGACTTCGCGTGGGGCCGCAGCCGGATGCCCTTGTCTTTCGCGAAGGCGGCCATGCGCCGCAGGTTTTCTTCCAGAATGTCGAGCTCAACGACCAACGCGGGCGTGTCGATGTCTTCCCATCTGTCGCCGATTCTGGCCGCGGGGCAAGTGGTCATCAGGGGTGTTCCTTATGTGTGGCTGGCGGCCGCGCAAGCGGCAGTGCCGGTTGGATTGACGGGTTTTCCGCCGAAGCATGACGCCGGGGCAAGGATCGCGCCCTTTCTTCGCCGGGGGCGGCTTACTCCTTGGGCGCCGCAACGGGCGGGGTGTCCGGATATTGCCTCACCTGACTTCAAGGGCCTTATGCAATCTTTGCATCAGGCAATCAATATAAGGCATTCGCCCCGAAGGGCTGTTCGGCGTAGCGTCGTGTTGCTCAAAAGGGCGTTGAACGAAAAAAATAGAAATCGGACGGCGTTATCGTTGCCCGGCAGGGGAGAGTCGCATTGGGATTGGCAGAATGCTTCCGTCTTGAAGGGAAGAAGCTCTTCATCACGGGCGGAAGCCGGGGGCTGGGCCGGGAGATGGCCCTGGCCATCGCCGAAGCGGGAGCCGACGTGGCCCTTGCGGCGCGCGATGCGGTCAGCCTAAAGAGTGTCGCTGAGGAAATTCGCGCTCTTGGCAGACAAGCCTGGACCTTTCCCGCGGATATCGGCGACCCTCAGGCCTGCCAGGACGCCTGCGAGAAGGCGCTCCGCGACGCCGGCCCCTTCGACATCCTGATTAACAACGTCGGCGGCCGCCGGAGCAACGTGCCGGTCGAGCAGCAGTCTCTGGCGCAATGGCAGGAACTGATCGATCTCAACCTGACGAGCGCCTTCGTGTGCTGTAAGGTGATCGGCGGTGCGATGATTGAAAGAGGCCGGGGGGGGCGGGTCATCAACATCTCGTCGATCAACGGCGTGATTGCGGGGCGGAATATCGCCGGGCGGCATTATGAGACGGCCAAGGCCGGGATTATCCAACTGACGCGCAGCCTGGCGGTCGACTGGGCGCCGCATCGCATCACCGTCAATGCCATCTGTCCGGGAATCTTTGCGACCGAGCCAAACAAGGCCTGGGCCGAGAAGCACCCGGAAATCATCGAGTCCTACGTCAGCAACATTCCTCTGGGCGAGCTGGGGGCCCCCGAAGATCTCGGGCCTCTGGCCGTGTACCTGGCCAGCGACGCCTCGCGCTACATGACCGGGGCTTCCCTGGTCATAGACGGCGGATATACTTGTTGGTAGGAGTGCTAAGGGCGCCGTGCGAATTGCTGGCCGAGCGTGCGGCGCCGAAGAAGAATAGAAGGGTCCGAATCGGGATCGAAGAACCGGGAAAGGCAGAAAACATGCTAAGACGATTCAGAAATTTGCTTCGCGGCGCGGCTTTCGCGGCGCTGTCGGTAGTGGTGTCCTCGCAGGCTATGGCCGCGGGGACGCTGCGCTATGCGACCATTGGCGAGCCGCCCAGCCTGGATGTGCACGTTGGCACGGCCACCATCGCCGCGACCATCGGCCAGCACATGTTCGAGACGCTCTACGCCTTCGACTCGAAGTTCGAGCCGCAGCCGCTCCTGGCCAGTGGCGAGAAGCTGGAAGACGGCGATCGCACCATCATCATTTCCCTGCGCCAGGGCGTGACGTTCCACAACGGCAAGGAACTGACCGCAGAGGATGTCGTGGCGTCGCTCAAGCGCTGGGGCGAGCACGGTGCGCGCGGAAAGCTGCTCATGGCCAACGCGGTCTCGGTCGAGGCCAGCGGGAAGTACGAAGTCACGCTCAAGCTCTCCGAGCCCAACGGCGCCTGGAAGAGCATGATGGCCTTCCCGAACGGCGGACCGGTGATTTATCCGGCCGACATCGTCTCGGCCGCCGGGGGCAACCCGATCGCGCCCGAGAACTACATCGGCACCGGTCCTTTCCGCTTCAAGGAATGGCGCGCCAACCGCTATGTCGAGCTGGTCAAGTACGACGACTACAAGGGGCTCGAGTCGCCGGCTGACGGTTATGCCGGAGCGCGCGTCGCCGAGGTCGATGCCGTGCGCTTCATTCCGGTGCCGGACGTCGGGACCCGTGTCAGCGGTATCCAGGCGGGCGACTACGACTATGCAGAGTTCATCTCGGGGGACCTCTACGAGACCCTCAAGAACGACTCTTCGGTGCGGATCCACCTTAGCGGCGCGCCGATCTTCGGTCTCGTCTTCATGAATTCGAAGCAAGGCCTGCTGAAGGACAACCACCTGCTGCGCCGGGCGATTCAGACCGCGCTCAACAAGGAAGAGGCGCTGCGCGTGTCGGTCGGCCAGGAAGAGCTCTGGGATGCCAACGGCTCCTTCTTCCCCAAGGGCAACATCTGGTATTCCGAATCGGGCGCCGAGGCCTACAGCGAGGGCGATCCGGAGAAAGCCAAGAAGATGGCCGAAGAGGCGGGCTACGACGGTACTCCGATCAAGCTCCTCGTTTCGACCAACTACAAGACGCACTTCGATCAGGCCACGGTGTTCACCCGTCAGTTGGCGGACGCCGGCATCAACGTGCAGATGGTGGTGGTCGACTGGGCCACGCTGCTGAAGAAGCGGGCGCAGCCGGACCAGTGGGACATGTTCGTCACTCACCACGGCAACATTCCCGACCCGATCCTGCTGACGGCCCTGAACGACAGCTATCCCGGATGGTGGGTCACCGACGAGAAGACCAGCCTCAAGGCTCAGTTCACCGGCACTTCCGACCTGAACGCGCGCCGCGAGGCCTGGTCGAAGCTGCAGGCCCTCATCTACGAGCAGGTGCCGACCATGAAGGTGGGCGATGTCTACTCCTACAACATCGCCTCGCCGGGCCTGAAGGGTATCGGCGACAGCACCTTGATCTGGCCGCACTTCTGGGGCGTTTCCAAGTGAATGCTCGCTGGGATTGACCTCCGAAAATGTGGCTTTATGTCCTGAAGAGAACCGGCGCGGCCGCTGCCACACTGTTGGCCGCGTCGGTTATCATCTTTCTCTTCATCCACCTTATTCCCGGCGACCCGATCTATGTGTTGCTGGGCGATGAGGCGACGCCCGATCAGGTCGAGGCACTGCGTACCCGCCTCGGCCTCGACCAGTCGTTGCTGGTCCAGTACGTCAACTGGGTCAGCAACGTGCTGCGGGGCGATTTCGGCACCTCGATCTTCTTTCAGGCCCCGGTGACGACCGTCATCCTGGACGGCGCCGAGACCAGTCTGCTGCTGGCCGGCATCACCATGGTGTGGATCATCCTGATCGGCGTTCCCGTCGGTGTTCTGGCCGCGATGCGCCAGGGGACCTGGATCGACCAGGGCCTGTCGGGGATGGCGATGTTCATGGCCTCGATCCCGACGTTCTGGGTCGGCCTCTACTTCATCCTGATCTTCGCCGCCTGGCTGGGCTGGCTGCCCAGTTCGGGCTATCCTTCGATCTTCGAAGAGGGCGGGCTGGCCAACCTGCGCTACCTGCTGCTGCCCAGCTTGACGCTGGCGGCGCCCAATGCGGCCCTCATCCTGCGCCTGACCCGCGCCAGCATGCTGGACGTCGCACGCGAAGACTACATCCGCACCGCCCGCGCCAAGGGGATCAGCCCGCAGCGCGTGGTCGTCCGGCATATCCTGCGCAATTCGCTGCTGGCCGTGGTCTCGGCTTTCGGGTTCACCCTGGCGGCCCTGATCTCCGAAGCCGTCGTGACCGAGACCGTCTTCGCCCTGCCGGGCGTCGGGCGGATGGTCGTGCAGTCGATCCTGCGCCGCGACTATCCGGTGATCCAGGGCGTCATCCTGGTGATCGTCTCGCTCTATCTGATCATCAATCTGCTGGTGGACATTTCCTATCGCTACCTCGACCCACGGGTGGAACTCGAGTGAAAGAGCATATCCATTCTTGGCTGTCGCCGTTTCTCGCGCGGCCCCTGGCCCTCGGCGGCCTGGTGCTGCTGGCGGTCGTCATCGTGCTGGCGCTCCTGGCCGAGTACATCGCGCCTTTCGGCCCCGCCGATATCGAGCCCATCAATCGCCTCAGTCCGCCGAACTGGACTCATTGGTTCGGCACCGACCATTTCGGGCGTGACACCCTCAGCCGCGTGATACACGGGTCCCGTCTGGCCTTGCTCATCGGGGTCGGGGTCGTCGCCTTCGCCTTGGTGACGGGCGTGCCCATCGGCATCGTCTCGGCGCTGTTCCCGAAGCTGGGGCGGGTGCTGATGCGCGTCGTCGATGTCATGATGGCCTTTCCCTCGCTGCTGCTCGCCCTCGGCCTGATCGTGATCCTGGGGCAAAGCGTGGCCAACGCCATCATCGCCATCGGCGTCATCTATCTGACGACCACGGCCCGAATCACCTATGGCGTGACGCTGCGTCTGCGTGAGGAGACCTATGTCGAGGCGGCCCGCAGCATGGGGTCGGGGACGCTGTGGCTCATCGGCAAGCATATCCTGCCGAACATGGTGTCGCCGCTGCTCGTGCAGGCGAGCTTCGTGTTCGCCTTCGCCCAGCTCGGGGCCGCTGCTCTGGATTTTCTTGGGTTGGGCGCGCCGCCGGAGATTCCCAGTTGGGGGAACATGCTGGCGGAATCGCGCATCTATATCACCCGAGCGCCGTGGCTCCTGTTCTTCCCCGGCATGATGATTGTCCTGACGGCCTTTTCCCTGAACCTGGTCGGTGACGTGTTGCGAGACAGACTGGACCCCCGCTTCCGCGAAGTGTTGGGGAACAGGCAGAGGAAGTAAGACATGTTGAAAGTCCGCGATCTCGTCATTTCGCTCCAGACCGCCGGGGCAAGCCTGCCGATCGTGTCGTCGATTTCCTTCGACATCGACCGCGGAGAGGTGCTGGGCCTCGTCGGCGAGTCGGGCTGCGGCAAGAGCATGACCTCGCTGGCGGTGATGGGCCTGCTGCCACAGCCGCAGGTGCAGGTTTCGGCGGGCCGTATCGAACTCGACGGCGTCGATATTACGGCGATGCCGCCGCATCGCCGCGTCGAGGCCGGCTGCGGCGGCGTGGCGATGATCTTTCAGGAGCCGATGACCTCGCTCAACCCGGTGCTCCGCATCGGCGAGCAGATCGAGGAAGCGATCCGGGTGCATGACCGGACGAGCGGCCGCGAGCTGCGCGACCGGGCCAGGGAACTGCTCGATCTGGTGCGGATTCCGGATGCCGCGCTGCAGCTCAACGCCTATCCTCATGAGTTGTCGGGGGGCATGCGCCAGCGCGTCATGATCGCCATCGCCTTGGCCTGCCGCCCCCAGGTGCTGATTGCCGACGAGCCGACCACCGCCTTGGACGTGACGGTTCAGCTGCAGATCCTGAGCCTGCTGCGGGAGCTTTGCGACGAACTCGACATGGCGGTCCTCTTCATAACGCACGACCTGGGCGTCGTGGCCCAGTTGGCCGACCGCGTCGCGGTCATGTATGCCGGCCGGATCGTCGAGACGGGCGCCGTCCATATACTGTTCCAGAACCCCGTTCACCCTTACACCCATGGTTTGATGTCCTGCGTTCCCGATCCTGGGGCCGGGCACGACAGGCTGCTGACCATTCCCGGTCAGGCGCCCAAACCCGGCGAGATCAAGGACGGCTGCGCCTTCGCGCCAAGATGCTCCTATGCGCGCGGCGACTGCCGGCAGGGCCGGGTGCCGCAGGCCGACGTCGCGTCCGGTCACTGGGCGCTCTGCCATTTCCCGCTTCTCGAGGGAGGTGCGTGATGGCACAGGATGCCATTCTCGAAGTTCGTAACCTGATCACCTCCTTCACCGCCAAGCGGGCCGGTACGAAGTACCGCATCAGGGCGGTCGACGACGTATCCTTTTCGGTCTATCCGGGCGAGGTGCTCGGCATCGTCGGCGAGACGGGCTGCGGCAAGACGACGGTCGGCCGCAGTATCCTGCGCCTGGAAACCGCGCAGAGCGGCTCCGTCCTTCTGAAGGGACGCGATATCCTGACTGAGGGAAGCCGTACGCTGCGGGCGCTGCGCCTGAAGATCAGGATGGTCTTTCAAGACCCCTTTGCCTCCCTGAATCCGCGCCGCAGCGTCGGAGATTCGGTCGCCGAGACGGGGGACATCCACGGAGTCTTCAAAAACCGCAGCGAGCGCCGCGAGCTTGTTGCCGAGGCCTTGACGCAGGTGGGGCTGGACCCTTCCTTCGCGTCGCGCTTCCCGCATGAACTGAGCGGCGGCCAGCGGCAGCGCGTGGGGATCGCCCGGGCCATTCTTCCGCCGCCGGATCTGATCATCGCCGACGAGCCGGTCTCGGCCCTCGACGTTTCGGTGCAGGCGCAGGTGCTGAACCTTCTGGCCGACCTGAAGGAGAGGATGGGCCTGACCATGCTCTTCATCTCTCACGACCTCGGTGTGGTCGGCCAGGTCAGCGACCGCGTCGCGGTGATGTACATGGGGCACCTGGTCGAGATCGCCCAGAGCAAGGATCTCTTCGCCGAGCCGCTGCATCCCTACACGAAGCTGCTGATCGCCTCGGTGCCAAAGCTGGATCCGTCTCAGCGCATCAAGGGCGGCCTTGAGAAGAGCGAGCCGCCGAGCCGCTTTGAGCAACTGGCCGGCTGCCCCTTCTATGGACGCTGCCCCATCGCCTCGGAGCGCTGCCGGGACGACCGGCCGCCGCTGCGGCCCTTCGCCGGCGACCGCCTCGCCGCCTGCCACAATATCTGAATCTGAACGCCGGTCCGGACGGCCTGTTTCGCCCAGGGGCGCTCAGATCTGCGTGACGCCGCGGTCGCGCACGCTTTCCATCGAAACGAAGGTGGAGGTGGAGGCGACGTGGGGCAGGCGCGAGATGCTCTCGCTCAGCACCCGGCGGTAGTCGCCAATATCGCGGGTGCGCACCTTCACGAGATAGTCGAAGCCGCCGGCGATCATGTGGCATTCCTCCACCTCTGCGATCTGCCGAACCGCCGCGTTGAAGGCCTGCAGCGCCTTCTCGCGGGTATCGGCCAGGCGCACCTCCAGAAAGGCCACGTGTTCCAGGCCCAGGCGCCCGGCCGAAAACTCGGCGCGGTAGCCGGTGATCACGCCCTCCGCCTCCAGGCGCTTCACGCGGGCAGTGACCGGGGTTTTCGACAGGCCGACTTTCTGGCCGAGATCGATCATTGAGATTCGCGCGTTTCGCGCCAACTCGTTGAGGATGGCGCGGTCGATCCGGTCGAGCCTGGGCGGGGCGGTGTCCGTCAATGTTATTTGCCTGTTATATGATCAAAAATTAGACGAATTACCTAGTTTATAAGAATATTCAGGCAAAAGGAATGGTTAGTGCTCTCTAATATGGGCTGACCAAACTTGGGCCGATAGGCCGAAAACGGGGCGGGCGAAGATGATTGACCTCGATCCGAGATGGGATGCAAACAAGCGGCGCGACGAGGCCGACGTCTTGCAGGTCTTGACCGAGGAGGCGGCCCTAGATAGCGGCGCGCGTGCGACGATCGTCGACCGCGCCGCCGCGCTGGTGGAGCGGATCCGCACTCGGGCGCGCCCGGGCCTGATGGATGTCTTCCTCGCCGAGTACGGGTTGTCGACCGACGAGGGCGTGGCCCTCATGTGCCTGGCCGAGGCGCTGCTGCGCGTTCCCGATGCCGAGACCATCGACGCCCTGATCGAGGACAAGATCGCCCCTTCGGACTGGAGCCGCCACATCGGTCATTCCTCCTCGCCGTTGGTCAACGCCTCCACCTGGGGGCTGCTGCTGACCGGCAAGGTGCTGGAGACCGACCGGCCGGGCATCGCAGGCACCCTGCGCGGCATGATCCGGCGTCTCGGCGAACCCGTCATCCGCACCGCCGTCGGCCAGGCGATGCGCGAGATGGGCCGCCAGTTCGTGCTGGGCCAGGACATAGAAGCGGCGATGACGCGCGCGCAGGGCAAGGAAGAAAAAGGCTTCACCTATTCCTACGACATGCTGGGCGAGGCCGCGATGACGCGGGGTGACGCGGCGCGCTACGCCCAGGCCTACTCGGAGGCCATCTCCGCCATCTCCGGCGCCTGCGCCGCTTCGGAGATCGCGGCCAATCCGGGCATCTCGGTCAAGCTCTCGGCGCTGCATCCGCGCTACGAGGTGGCCAAGACCGCCAGGATCATGGACGAGCTGGTGCCGGTGGTCCGCGACCTCGCGCGCAAGGCCGCGCAGGCGGGCATGGGCCTCAACATCGACGCCGAGGAGGCCGACCGCCTGGGCCTGTCGCTGAAGGTGATCGAGGCGGTGCTGGCCGATCCCGCGCTCGCCGGCTGGGACGGCTTCGGCGTCGTGGTCCAGGCTTACGGCCGCCGTGCGCCGGACGTGATCGACGGCCTCTACGACATGGCCCAGCGTCACGACCGGCGCCTCATGGTGCGGCTGGTGAAGGGGGCCTATTGGGACACGGAGATCAAGCACGCCCAGGTCGAGGGGCTGGCGGACTTCCCGGTCTTCACCCGCAAGGCCGCCACCGACGTCAGCTACCTGGGCAACGCGCGCAAGCTGTTGAAGCTCACCGACCGCCTCTATCCGCAATTCGCCACCCACAACGCCCACACCGTGGCCGCGATCCTCGAAATGGCGAAGGGCCGGGATACCTCCGCCTTCGAATTTCAACGCCTGCACGGCATGGGCGAGGCGCTGCACGATATCGTTCATGCCGAGGAAGGCACGCGCTGCCGCATCTACGCGCCGGTCGGCGCCCACCGCGACCTGCTCGCCTACCTGGTGCGCCGGCTTCTGGAGAACGGCGCCAACTCCTCCTTCGTGAACCAGATCGTCGACCAAAACGTGCCGGCCCGCGCGGTGGCGGCCTGCCCCTTCGAGGCGCTGCAGGGCGCGCCGGGCCGCTTCGAGCCGGTGGTCAGGACCGGACCGGAGATCTTCGCGCCCGAGCGACTGAACGCGCGCGGCTTCGACCTCTTCGACGTTACGGAACTGGCGCGGATCGAGGCGGCGCGCCGGCCCCTCGCGCCTTGGCGCGTCGAACCGCTGCTCGCCGGCCCCGTGAAGGGCGGAGAGGTGGAGGCCGCCCGCAACCCCGCCACCGGCGCGGTCATCGGCGAGGTCGTCAGGGCCAGTGAAGCGGATGTGGCGACGGCCTTGGCGTCGGCGCGGCCGTGGGATGCGCCGGCGGCCGAACGTGCCGCCGTCCTGCGCCGCGCCTCGGACCTCTACGAACGCGACTTCGGCGAGATCTTCGCGCTGCTGGCGAGCGAGGCCGGCAAGACGCTGGCCGATGCGGTGGCGGAGCTGCGGGAAGCGGTCGATTTCCTGCGCTACTACGCCGGCGAGGCCGAGAACCTGGCGGGACCGCCGCGCGGAGTCTTCACCTGCATCAGTCCCTGGAACTTCCCGTTGGCCATCTTCAGCGGACAGATCGCCGCCGCGCTGGCCGCCGGCAACGGCGTACTGGCCAAGCCCGCGGAGGCGACGCCGGCCATCGCCGCCTGGGGCGTCCGGCGGCTGCACGAGGCCGGGGTTCCACGATCGGCGCTGCAGTTTCTTCCCGGCAGGGGCGGAGTGGTGGGCGCGGCGCTCACCGCCGATCCCCGGGTGAACGGCGTGGCCTTCACCGGCTCCACCGCGACCGCGCGGACCATCCAGCGCAGTCTCGCTCAACACCTCGAACCCGGCACGCCGCTGATCGCCGAGACCGGCGGGCTCAACGCCATGATCGTCGACAGCACGTCGCTGCCCGAGCAGGCGGTGCGCGACATCGTGGCCTCCGCCTTTCAGTCCGCCGGCCAGCGCTGCTCGGCGCTGCGCTGCCTCTACGTCCAGGAGGATACCGCCGATAGCCTGCGCGACATGCTCGTCGGCGCGATGCGGGAGCTGGAATTGGGAGATCCCTGGCGGCTCTCCACCGATGTCGGGCCGGTCATCACGGCGGCGGCGCAGGCCGATATTTCAACCTATGTCGCTGAGGCCGAGGCGGAGGGCCGCCTGATCCACCGTCTCGAGGCGCCGGCGCAGGGGCATTTCGTGGCGCCGGCGCTGATCGCGGTCGAGGGGATCGGCGATCTGGAGCGCGAGGTCTTCGGCCCGGTGCTGCATCTGGCGAGCTTCAAAGCGCGGGAACTCGACCGGGTCATCGCGGCGGTCAACGCGACCGGCTATGGCCTGACCTTCGGCCTGCACACGCGTATCGACGACCGGGTCCAGAAGATCGCCGACACGGTGCTCGCCGGAAACATCTACGCCAACCGCAATCAGATCGGCGCCATCGTCGGGTCCCAGCCTTTCGGCGGCGAGGGGCTTTCCGGCACCGGGCCCAAGGCCGGCGGCCCGAACTACCTGCCGCGCTTCACGCGCCGGCCGGCGGTAAGGCACGACTTCGAAAAGGACCTGCCCGCCGACCCTGCACGGGTTGCCTCGGCGCTGACGGCGCCGCAGGAACAGGCGGCGGTCTGGTCGCGGCTCCTGCCGGGCCCCACCGGCGAGTTGAACCGGCTGTTCGCCTATCCTCGCCCGCCCGTACTCTGCCTCGGGCCGGGCGCGGCGGCCGCGCGCGACCAGGTCGCGGCGATCGAGCTGCTCGGTGGCCGGGCCGTGGCGGTGGCGGGGCGGCTGGCGCCCGAGAGTCTTGCCAAGCTGCCGCCCTTCGGCGCCGTCGTCTGGTGGGGCGACGAAGCCTCGGCCCGCAGCTACGCGCTGGCTCTGGCGGAACGCGAAGGGCCGATCGTACCGCTGGTCACCGGCCGGCCCGATACCGCCCATGCTCTCTTCGAACGCCATCTCTGCGTCGACACCACCGCGTCGGGCGGCAACGCCGCGCTTCTCGCCGGCGGCATGACTCCCTGACCGGGCCCGGCGCCGGCAGGCTGCCGGCGCCGGGTCTTTCCCCGCACCCACGATGCCGGCGGAGTGGCGAAGTTGCCGCTTTCGGAGTCCGGCGCTTGACCAAAGTCAATTACAAGCGGCCGAAACCTGCCTGAATGGAGAGGCGGTTGGAATCGCACGCCGGACTCCTGCAGGCGCCCGTCGTGACGCCCGCTGACGCGGGTGTAGCCGCCGCGGCCTGTGCCTGCTGCGTGGCGGCCGCTTCGCCGGAGGGGGCGGCTGTCCTGACACTGATCCTGAGGGGGGATGAGAATGAACGACAGCGACACAGCGGAAACGGGTGGCGGCGAGACGGCGAAACAGGAGCCGGTGCCGGTCATGCAACGCGTTCTCGACAACCCTTTCCTCCTGCTCTTCCTCGGCGTCACGATCCCCGCTGTCCTCTACATCGTCTGGGGCGTGATGGAGGTGGCTTCCGTCCCCATAGCCAACTAGCGGCATTTCTTTTCGCGAGGCAGCATCATGGCCGTTACCCCACCGACAAACCGCCTCTGGTGGAAGGAACCGATCCACGGCACCGAGCTGGGCTGGATCATCATCGCCTTCCTCTGGGGCCTCTTCATGTTCTTCTTCATGATCGCCTGGCATTTCATCGGCGAGCAGAACCTCTCGACCGAGACCTACCGTATCCGGCCGGAAAGTTATGTGGAGAAGGTTGAAGCCTTTGCCGAGGAGTATCAGGCCGTCGGAGCGGACGGCCAGCCGCTGGAGGAAGAGGGTGTGCCGGTGGTGCGCCCGCCGGCCGGCGGCGATGCCTACATCGTTGCCCGCCTGTGGGAGTTCTGGCCGATTCTGGAGCTGCAGAAGGGACAGAGCTACCGCATTCACCTGTCGTCGGCGGACTGGCAGCACGGCTTCTCCCTGCAGCCGACCAACATCAATATCTCGGTCCATCCGGGCTACGAGCACGTCTTGACGCTGACGCCGACTGACAGCGGCGTCTTCGGCATCATCTGCAACGAATTCTGCGGCATCGGTCATCACACGATGACAGGGCGCATCCGCGTCGTCGAGTAAGGGGTAAGGGCATGACCACGATTGAAGAAGGCGCCTTCGCGGCCCCCGGCGTTGAAGCCAATTATCGCACCTGCCGCTTCACGGGCCTGAGGGTCGAACGTAACGCAGAACTGCTGATCCGCGTGAACGCGGTGGCGGCGGTGGTCTTCCTGGCGCTGGGCGGGCTGATGGGCCTTCTGGTGGCCCTGACGCGCTGGCCGGCGGTCCAACTGCTGCCGGCGGAACTCTTCTATCTCGTGCTGACCGGACACGGCGCCAACGTGCTGCTGTTCTGGATCATCTTCTTCGAGATCGCGGTGCTCTACTTCGCTTCCGCCGTGCTGCTGGGGGCGCGGCTCGCCACGCCGCGTTTCGCCTGGCTTTCCTTCATCTTGATGATCGTCGGCGCGGTCATGGCGAACTACGCGGTGCTGCGCGGCGACTCCTCCGTCATGTTCACCTCCTATCCGCCGATGATGGCATCGCAGTGGTTCTATCTATCGCTGATCATCTTCGCGGTGGGGGCGCTGATCGGCGTCATGGTGTTCTTCGGAACCTTGGTGGTGGCGAAGGCCGAGCGGACCTATGACGGTTCGGTGCCGCTGGTCACCTTCGGCGCGATCACGGCCGGCATCATCGCGGTCTTCACCCTGGCCTCGGGCGCCATCATCCTGATCCCCACCTGGCTGTGGTCGGTC
This sequence comes from Pelagibius sp. CAU 1746, assembly GCF_039839785.1. Classification (NCBI taxonomy): domain Bacteria; kingdom Pseudomonadati; phylum Pseudomonadota; class Alphaproteobacteria; order Rhodospirillales; family Rhodovibrionaceae; genus Pelagibius; species Pelagibius sp. CAU 1746. The sequence goes on along the minus strand of NZ_JBDOQT010000001.1, from coordinate 235,529 downwards.
GGTCTGGTCTCCGAGATCGATTCGCTGATGTACAAGGTCGTGTGGTGGGGCATGGGGCACTCTTCGCAGCAGATCAACGTCTCGGCTCATGTTGCCATCTGGTACGCCATCGGCGCCCTGGTCGTCGGCGCGCGGCCGCTGTCGGAGAAGGTCAGCCGCATGGCCTTCTTCATGTACATTCTCTTCCTGCAGCTCGCCTCCGCCCACCATCTGCTGGCCGAGCCGGGCATGAGCTCCACATGGAAGATCGTCAACACCAGCTACATGATGTATCTGGCGGTCATGGGATCAATGGTCCACGGCCTGACGGTGCCCGGATCGATCGAGGCGGCGCAGCGCCGCAACGGCTTCACGCGCGGCGCCTTCGAATGGCTGACCAAGGCGCCCTGGGGCAATCCGGCCTTTTCCGGCATGTTCCTCTCGCTGGTGATGTTCGGCTTCATCGGCGGAATCTCCGGTGTCGTGCTGGGCACCGAACAGCTCAACGTGCTGATGCACAACACCATCTACGTCCCCGGACATTTCCACGGCACGGTGGTCGCCGGCACGACGCTGGCCTTCATGGCGATGACCTATCTGGTGGTGCCCCTGATCTTTCAGCGCGACATCATATGGCCGGGGCTGGCGCGCTGGCAGCCCTACCTCTTCGGTCTCGGCGCCGGCGGTATTTCGCTCTTCATGATGGGGGCGGGAACGCTGGGCGTCGCGCGCCGCCATTGGGACATGGCCCTGACCGACGCGGCCCATGCCTTCGAATTCGCGCCGGGGGCCTATCTGATGATGGGGCTGAACGGAATCTCGGCGATCCTGGCCGCCGTCGGCGGAATCATCTTCATCGTTGTGGTCGTCGCTTCGATCCTCGCGGGGCCGCGGCTCGACCGTCCGGGGGCCAAGCTCGTCTTCCCGCTGCACGACAAGGGACGCGAAGCGGTATCGCAGTACGGCAGTGAAGGCACGTTGAAGCTGCCTGGCACGATCATCCTCGTCGCCATCTTCTTCACCGCCTTCGTGCTCTACTACTTCGTGAACTGGAAGTATCTGTCCGAGCTTTGGCTGTTCCACTGAGACAAGGGAGAGCCCTGCCATGATCGTTGCGCTCAGGATGACCGTTTCGATCCTCAAACTGCGGATCGGTTCTTTCGTGGCCCTGGCGGCGCTGATCGGAATCCTGACCGGCGGCCCGGCCTTGGGTCCGCTGGAGGCCATGGTCTTCGCCGTCGCGGTGCTGGGAGCCTCCGGCGCGGCGGGAGCCTTCAACCAGTACCTCGAGCGCGACAGCGACCGCTTCATGAGGCGCACCCGCAACCGCCCCTTCGCCAAGGGAACGCTGAAGGCGGGGGCGATCTGGCCGGTCACCTTCACCGCTCTGCTGGCCGCCTCGCTGCTCATGGCCTACTCGGTGGGCGGTACCCTGGCCAGCGTTCTGGTGTTCTCGGGCGCCGCGACCTACGGCCTCGTCTACACCGTGTGGCTGAAGAAGCGCACCGTGTGGAACGTGGTGATCGGCGGGGCCGCGGGCAGTTTCGCCGTGCTCGCCGGAGCCGCTGCGGCGGCGGCGCCGACGGAGCCGGTGATCGGCCCGATACCGGTGGTTCTGGCGACCGTTCTCTTCCTCTGGACCCCGCCGCATTTCTGGAGTCTCGCGGCCGCCCGGAGCGAAGATTACCGCGACGCCCGGGTGCCGATGCTGCCGGTGGTCACCGAGCCGGGGTTCTGGGGGCCGACCATCTTCAGCCATGTGGCGGCGCTGGTGGCCTTGTCCTTCCTGCCGCTCTTGCTCGGCATGGGGCCGGTCTACGGGCTCTTCGCCGCGGCCGGCGGGCTGCCTTTCCTGCGGGCGAGCTGGCGTCTGATGCGCCGGCCGGACCGCCACCTGGCGATGGCGACCTTCCGCGCCTCGCTGCTGCAGTTTGCCCTGCTCGCTCTAGGTGTGATCCTGGACGAGGGCGTCCGATGGGCCTTCTGAACGGGGGACGGTCGAGAGGGGGCGTCTTGCTGGCGGCGGCGGCGGGGACTGTCTGGTTCCTCGCCGCTGCGGCCCCGGCGCCCGCGGCCGAGCCCAAGCTGGACGCGCGCGCCGCTTACGAGCGCAGCCAGGCCGCGATTGGCGGCAGCGTCGGGGAGCATGTGCTGACCGACCAAGATGGCTTGCCTCTGGCACTGGCGGAGCTGCGCGGGCGGCCTCTCGTGATCTCCCTGGTCTTCACGAGCTGCAGTACGGTCTGCCCGATCACCACCGACCATCTGCGCGATGCCGTCGTCGAAGCGCGCCGGGCGCTGGGGCCGCGGAGCTTTGCGGTTCTGACCTTTGGCTTCGATGCCGGCCGGGACCGTCCGGCGCAGCTCGCCGCCTTCGCCAACACCCACCGCCTGGAGGGCATCGAAGACTGGCACCTTGCCAGCGCCGACAGCGATACGACGGAAGAGCTGCTGGCGGAGCTGGGCTTTAGCTGGCGGGCGGCGGCCGGCGGCTTCGATCACGTGACCCAAACCTCGATCCTGGACGCCGAGGGACGGGTCTACCGGCAGGTCTATGGCGAGACCTTCCCGCTGCCGGTGCTCATGGAACCTTTGAAAGACCTGGTGCTGGGCAGAGTCACCCGGTCCCTGGCACCGGACGACCTCTGGGACCGGGTCGCCTTCCTCTGCACGGTCTACAATCCGCTGACCGGGGCCTACCGCTTCGACTACGGTATCTTTTTCGGCATCTTCTTCGGCGGTCTGTCGCTACTGATCACCGGCATCGTTATCCTGCGCCTCTGGCTGGGCAATCGCCGCTTCGCCAAGTCGGGGCGCGCGACATAATGGCGGGACTTCGTTTCGCGCTGCGCCGCGGCTTCGACCGGGTCGAACGCGGCCTCGACCGGTTGTTCGGGCCCGATTGGAATCCGCTGTCCAGCCTCGGGTCGTTGGGATGGTTCCTGTTCTGGATCGTCGCGGGCACGGGGATCTATCTCTTCATTTTCTTCGATACCGGCGTGGTGGATGCCTATACTTCGGTGCAATGGCTGACCGAAGACCACTGGTTCCATGCCGGGGTCGCCCGCAGCCTGCACCGCTACGCCTCGGACCTCATGGTCGTGGTAATGCTGCTCCACCTGCTGCGCGAGTTCGTTTTCGACCGCTATCGGGGGCGGCGCTGGTTTTCCTGGATCACCGGTGTGCCGGTGCTGTGGTTCGTCTATCTTTCGGGCATTACCGGCTATTGGCTGGTGTGGGACGAGTTGGCGCAGTACGTGGCCCTGACAACCACCGAACTGCTGGATGCCCTGCCGGTCTTCGCCGAGCCCATCGCGCGCAATTTCCTGACGCCGGACAGCCTCTCCAGCCGCTTCTTCACGCTGATGGTGTTCCTGCACATCGCCATTCCGCTGCTGCTTCTGCTCGTCATGTGGATCCATATCCAGCGCATCAGCCAGGCCCGCACCAAGCCGCCGCGCGGTCTCTCCGTGCTGACCTTGGGCGCGCTCGTCGCGGCGTCGTTTATGGTGCCGGCGACGTCCCAGGCGCCCGCCGACCTGGCGACGGTGCCCGCCCGCGTCGGCATCGACTGGTTCCTGCTCGGCCTCTATCCGGTCATAGAATTGGTGCCGGCGGGCGTCATCTGGACCGGGGCCCTGATTTTCACTCTGGTGCTGGTCGGCCTGCCATGGTTGCCTCCGCGTCGCGAGGCGCCGGCTGCCGCGGTGACACTGGATCACTGCAACGGCTGCGCACGATGCGTCGCCGACTGTCCCTACTCGGCGATTACCCTGGTGCCGCGCAGCGACGGCGCGCCCTTTCCGCTGGAGGTGGAAGTCAATGCGGAGCGCTGCGTGGCCTGCGGCATCTGCATGGGGGCCTGTCCTTCCTCGACTCCGTTCCGCCGCTCGGGCGACCTGATCACAGGCATCGACCTTCCGGCGTTTTCCCTGGCCGAGCTGCGCGCGCAGGCGATCGAGGCGGCGGCCGGCCTGTCGGGGCCGGGACGCGTTCTCACCCTGGCCTGCGCCCACGGCGCCGGCGGACGGCCCGAGGCAGGCCGCATCGTCCTGCCTTGCGTCGCCATGGCGCCGCCCTCGCTGCTGGATTTCATTGTCAGCCGCGGTCTCGCCGACGGCGTATGTATCGCCGGCTGCGCGGAACGCGAATGCTGGAACCGCTTGGGCGGCGAATGGATGCGCCAGCGCATCGCCCGCCAGCGCGACCCCTTCCTGCGCGAGCGGGTGCCGCGCGAACGCCTGCAAGTGATTTGGGCCGGGCCCAGCGAAGGGGCCAGGCTGCGGCGGGAGGCCGCCGCCTTCGCCGCGCAACTCGCCGAGCAGCCGTCCTATGACAAGGTGCGTCCGCTGAGCCGGGACGAGGCGGCGAGAAGTGCGGCAGGCAGCCAGCGGGAGTTCGCCGAATGAAGGGCCGTTTGCATCATCTGCTGCTGGGGGGAATGACCATGCTGGCGTTGTCGCTCGGCGTCGCCGTGCTCTCGGCGGCGCCCGCTTGGCAGAGCCTTCCCGCCGGGACGGCCTTGCTGCGGGTCAGCTTCACCCACAGCGGCGAGCGTAACTGCCGCGATCGGACGCCGGAGGAGCTGGCGGAGCTGCCGCCCAACATGCGTCTCTCCAAGGTCTGCGACCGCCGCCGGCCGCCGGTCTACGTCGAACTGGACATCGACGGCGCCACGGTTCTGGCCGAGGAACTGCCGGCGCGCGGTATCGCCGGCAGCGGCCCCTCGCGCATCTACCGGCGCTTCCCCTTGCCGGCGGGGCGGCACGACATCGCCGTGCGCTTGCGCGACAACCCGGCAACGAAAGACTTCGACTACGCCGCCGCGACGCAGGTGACGCTGGCTCCGGCCCAGAGTTTCGTCATCGATTTCCGCCCGGAAACGGGCGGCTTTGTGTTCAAGTGAGCCGACGGGAGGCCGCCATGGCTCCGATCGAATGGAAGCCCGAGTACAGTGTCGGCGATCCGGCGGTGGACCATGAGCACCGCCAGCTCATCGACCTGGTGAACCGCACGGCCGGCGCGATCCTGGAGCGCCGTCCGGAGGCCGACGTCGAGCGCGGCTTCGGCGACCTGCTGCGCGCCATCTCGGCGCACTTCGCGTTGGAGGAGCGGCAGATGCGCGAGGCGCGCTACGACGCGTTTTCAGAGCACAAGGCCGACCACGAACGGCTGCTGGACGCCCTGCGCGATCTCATGGATGACGCGGCGGTCACGCCCGAGGCTTCGATCGACCGCCTCGTGGCCACGCTGGAGGCCTGGTTTTCCGAGCACTTCCGGGTCCACGATTCGCGGCTTCACCGCGCCCTGGGCCCGCATCCGCAGGCCTAGAGGTTCCCTCTGCCGGGCCTGCCTCTTCGCCTTTCACGAATTCTTCGAGCGAATCCAACTGGTTGAATGTCGCGCCTTGCCGAGCACGCTTGACTGGTGTTGATTCACCTCAATGCCGCGGCGCAATAAACGGGGTACCTCTTGCCGCGAGAACGAGGGGGATAGGCCATGCGACCTAACGAGGACTGGCGTATCGCCAAGGAGTCGATGCTTCTGGCCAGTGTGCCCGACCAGCTCCTTGACACCATTCTTTCCCAGACCGAGATCCGCACCTTCGCACGGGGCGCGACGATCTTCTTGCAGGGCGAGCCCGCGGAGCACGTCTATATCGTGCTCGAAGGCTGGGTGAAGCTCTTTCGTATTTCGCAGAACGGTGCGGAGGCCGTGGTCGGCGTCTTCACCAAGGGCCAGAGTTTCGGGGAGGCCGCGGCCTTTCGGCACGACGTCTATCCGGTCGGCGCCGAGGCTGTAACGGACTGCCGGGCCATGCCGGTGAATGCCGGCTTGATCCTGGAGCTCATGAAGCCTCATCCGGAACTTTGCACGGCGATGCTCGCCTCGACCTTCCAGCACCTGCATGCTCTCGTGGCCCAGGTCGAGCAGTTGAAGGCGCACACCGGCGCTCAGCGGGTGGCCGAGTTCCTGCTCGAGCTCTGTCCCGTCGAGGAAGGCGGCTGCGCCGTTACCTTGCCTTATGACAAGGTGCTGATCGCGGGCCGCCTGGGCATGAAGCCCGAGAGCCTCTCCCGCTCCTTTGCGCGCTTGAAGGAGGTCGGGGTCACCGTCAACCAGAATCACGCGGCCATCGCAGACGTGGCGGCGCTGCGCGCCTATGTGGTCGAGGACCCTGCAATGGCTTGGAGCCGCGCCCAGTGAGCGCGCGCCTGGAAGCGGTGCTCTCCGCGATCGACGCCGCCAACGCGGCCGACCCGACGGCGGAAGGCGAGGGCGCGCAGAAGGGGCCTGCCGCCTTGCTTTACGGGCAACGCATGTCGTCGGAGCTGTCGCGGGTCTGTCCGCAGGCGTCGGAGCTGCTGCAGATCGCTGCCCGTGGCCAGCATATCGAGCGTTGGAAGATGCCGCGCGCTTCGCATCCCGAGGGCCGCGTCGGCTATCTCGCCTGGCGCAAGGCCCAGGCGGCCTTTCATGCCGAGCGGGTGGCCGGGCTGATGGCGCAGGCCGGCTATGCGGCGGACGACTGCCGGCGGGTCGCCGCGATGCTGCGTAAGGAAAGGCTGAAGCAAGACGCGGAGGTGCAGATGCTGGAAGATGTCATCTGCCTCGTCTTTCTGCGCTGGTACTTCGCGGACTTCGCCGAAGGGCGCGACGCCGGACAGATTGCCGGGATCGTCACCAAGACCGCCCGCAAGATGTCCGCAGAGGGCCGCGCCCGGGTCGCGGCCGAGTTCGATCTGTCCGACCACCTGGCCCGGGCGCTGGCCGTCTAGCCCCCGCGCCGGCGGTGCCCTCTACGTCCTTTTCGAGTGACCCCTATTCGAACTGCTTGAGATAGGCGATGACGTCCTCGCGCTCGTCGTCCTTGCGCAGGCCGGCGAAGGTCATCTTGGTGCCGGGGATCAGGTCCTTGGGCTTCTTCAGATAGGCATCGAGGTTGTCTTCGGACCACACCATGCCCTCGGCCGACTTCTCCTTGAAGGCGTCGGAATACTTGAAATCCTCGACCATGCCGACGGTCGCGCCGACGATGCCGTTGAGCTGCGGGCCGACCTTGTTCTTGGCGTCTTCGCCGACCGCATGGCAGGCCTTGCACTTCCTGAAGACTTTTTCGCCCTTCTCCGCGTCGCCGTCGGCCAGGGCCGGAGTGGCGAAACAGGCGAGGGCGGTGGCAAGGACGGTAATCTTCAGTCTCCGCATAGTATGTTCTCCTTGAATTGAGTCCGATTAGTGAAGAGCTTCGAGTGAGCTGCCGGGCTGCGCGGCCAGCGCCGCGGCGATGGCTTCCCGGGAAAGCAGGCAGCAGGCGGTCGACAGACCGTCGGCGAGCGCGGCCCGCTCCGCGGAGACGGCGACCAGCCGCCAGCGCCCTCCGGGTTCGCCGCTGCGCGGATCGAGAATGTGTCCGATGCGCCCCGCAGGGTCGAGGAAGGTACCGAGCGGCGCGGAGGTGGCCAGGCAGCGTTCGCTCAGGCGTACCTCGCGGACGATGCGGCCTCCGGGCAAGCTGATGCCGGCCCGCCAGGGACTGCCGTCCGGCCGCCGGCCCCGCGCCGCGATCTCGCCCATGTCGACCAGCACGTCCCGCAGTCCGAAACTGCGCAGCAGCGCCGCGACGCGGTCGGCCACGTATCCCTGGGCGATTCCGTTGAAGGTCAGGGCCATGCCCGGCCGGGTGAAGCGCAGCGCGCCCGGTGAAATCTCGAGATGTTGCCAGCCGCAGCGGGCGCGGGCCTGGGCGAGATCGCCGGCCGCCGGGCGGCGGTTCTCCGCCGCGGCGGTGGCGTGCAGCAGCCACAGCGGCTGAATCGTCGGGTCGAAGGCGCCGCCGGTTGCCCGCTGCAGCCGGCCCGACAGTTCGAGCAGTTCGAGGAACTCCTCGGGCGGCGCCGTCAGCCGGCCCTCGGCGTTCAAGCGGGTCAGCAGGGAATCTGGGCGGTAGAGGCTGAAGAGGCCTTCCATGCGCTCGATTTCCTCCTGGACCGCGCCGAAGACCTGTCCCGCCTCGGCATCGTGCACCCCGACGAGGGTCATCGAGGCCTGGGCGCCCAAGGCCGCACCGCGCCAGCGCGCGACCGGCCGGGCGGCGCGCGCGGCGGCCGGCAAGGCTGCTGCAGCGGCCGAGATGGCCAGGAAGCGGCGCCGGCTCAGGCTTCGGTTCGACACAGGTGGCACGGCGGTGATCGGTCCTTGTTGGCGTGGAAACTCTGGCGGCTCAGGCTGACTGTCACCTTGACCATAGTCAAGACAGCCTTGGTCACGAAGTGGGGACTTCGGGGTTCATGCGTGCCAGGCGGCGTTTCAGGATCGTGCAGCTATTCGCGTCATGATAGATCATTTGGCAACGCAGGCAGAGCACGCATTCGTTCGGGTTGATTCGACCGAGCGTATCGATGGCGCCGACGGTGCAGAGTTTCTCGCAGAGCCTGCATTCGCGGCCGCATTGCGGGCGCCGGTTCAGCCAGTCGAAGAGCTTCAGCTTCGCCGGAATGGCCAAGGCCGCGCCCAGAGGGCAGAGATAGCGGCAGTAAAAGCGCTCGATGAACAGGCCGGCGAAAAGAATGGCCGCGACGAAGAGCACGAAAGGCCAGGCCCGCACGAAGAGCATCGACATCGCCGTCTTGAAGGGCTCCACCTCGGCCAGCACGAGGGCTTGCTCCATTGAGTAGAACGACAGGCCAAGAATTGCCACGAAAAGTGTGTATTTGATGACCCAGAGACGCTCCTGCACCACCTGCGGAACCTGAATCTGAGGCACCGAGAGGCGCTGGGCGATCTCGTTGGTCAGTTCCTGCAGCGCCCCGAAGGGGCAGAGCCAGCCGCAGAAGACGCCGCGGCCCCAGAACAACAAGCCCAGCGCGACGAAGCTCCAGAGCATGAAGACGACCGGCTCGATCAGGAAGGTTTCCCACTGAAAGCCGCTCAGGAGCGATTGCACGAAGGCGATGACGTGGACCACCGAGAGCTGGCCGCCGGCGATCCAGCCCAGCCAGACCAGTGTCACGCTCAGAAAGCCGATGCGGCCCCAGCGCCAGAGGCGGGGGCGCCGCACGAAGGACTGCTGCAGGAACAGGATCAGCGCCAGCACCGTCAGCATCGCGCCGACTCCGGCGACCTCGAAGCGCTTGCGCTCCCAGGCGCTGACCCACAGGGGTTCGACCTCCGCCATCGGCGCGGCCGCTCGCACGAAGGCTGCGGGCAGGGCGTAGTCGAGGGGAACCCGCAAGGCGACTTCGCCGCTCTCCGTCTCGCGCGTGGCGGTCACCTCGATGGTGAAGGGCCGGGTCGGGTCGAAGGCGCCGCTGGGCAGGCGGAACAGGCTCAGTTCCTTGAAGTCCGGCGCGCCCGCCGCGGCCAGGCCGTCGAGGCGGACGTAGTTTTCCGCCCGTATTTCCAGGCTCCGGCCGTCCTGGACCACGCGCAGCCGCTCGAAGACGCCGCTGCGCCGCCAGGCCGTGCCGCGGTGCGACTGCAGGCCGCTGGACGCGACGAAGAGCGCCGCTTCCTGCGCGGAGAGGCCGGCCACCGCCCGCGAGAATGCCTGTTGGCCCAGAAGGTTGCGGCCGATCGTCGGCGGATCGAGTAGGGCCGTCCAGAGATCGATGAAGGGGCCCTCGCCCTCCGGCGGCGGCACCTTGGCGCCGCCGAGCGCGGCGCGGGCCTGGCTGAGGGTGACGGTGGTATGGGTCAAGGCGCCCATCGCCTGCAGCTCGTCCCAGGTTTTCGGCGCGAAGTGCAGGCGGTCGAGCGTGGCGCCGCCGGCCGCGCTGCGCGCCAGGGCGACGGTGCGCGCCGTGCGCAGGATGGAATCCCGGATGACGCCGCTGGATACGGTGGCCCGGGCGATCACGTCGGGCACCGCCGCGCCGCCGGTCTCGGCGGGCGGGCGGGTCAGGTCGATGCCGGAAAAGCTGCTGATGTAACGCGCGATGTCCGCGGTCGAGATGCCGAGCGTCAGAATGGGTTCGTTGTGGCGCACCAACTGCGCCCCGGCGATCTTGCCCGCCTCGGTGACCGCCACCAGAATATCGATGGGTCGCCCGGAATAGCCGACCGAGCGGGAGATTTCCCAGGTCGAGGCGATGTAGCCAACCGGGCCCTCGGGCGCGCTGACCGACCAGCCGGGAACGCCTTCGTCCTCGCGAAGCAGGCGCAGGGGCGTATCGCTGCCGAAGAGGCGCGCCGCGAGTGCCGGATCGGGTTCCACCTGCGTCGGCGGAGCTGCCCACGGCAGTTCGGCGGCGGCCGGCGCCGCAACGATCATGGTGGGGACGGCAAGGGCTACGCACGCCACCAGGAAGGCCCGGAACAGCCGCATCGGTTACTCCACATCCGTTCCGCAAATTTGCTGGGATAGGGCGCACGCTGCCTTAACGAAAGTCAAGGCAGCGTTGGAGACCCCCTGCCTATTCTCCTCCCAGCCCCACCGGTGCAATGGAGAGACGGGCATGCACATCCCTTGCGAAACGCGGAAAATAGCACTTCTCGCCGGCGTCCTGCTGCCGCTGGCCTTCTCAACCTCTGCCGCCTTGGCGCAGGACAAGCCGAAGGAGCACGGCGACTCGCCGGCCGCGGCTTACGAACCCAGCATGACGACGCTGGGACAGATCAACGTGGAGATTCCGGGACGCAAGCCCGGCGATCCGGTGATCACGCCTTCGGAGTTTCAGGCAGCTTCGACGATTTACTTCGAGCGCTGCGCCGGCTGCCACGGCGTGCTGCGCAAGGGAGCGACCGGCAAGCCGCTGACCACCGACATCACGCGCGGGCTCGGCTACCAGCATCTGATCGATTTCATCACCTACGGCTCGCCCGCCGGCATGCCGAACTGGGGCACCTCCGGCGAGCTGACCGATGAGCAGGTCGACGTCATGGCGCGCTACCTGCTGATCGAGCCTCCCTCGCCGCCGGAATTCGGAATGCCGGAGATGCGGGCGACCTGGAAGGTGGTGGTGGCGCCCGACAAGCGTCCGACCAAGAAGATGAACGACATCGACATCGACAATCTCTTCTCGGTCACCCTGCGCGACGCCGGCCAGATCGCCCTGATCGACGGTGCGACCTACAAAATCCATACCGTCATCGATACCGGCTATGCGGTTCACATCTCGCGCATTTCCGCCTCCGGGCGTTATCTCTACGTCATCGGCCGCGACGCGCTGATCAATATGATCGACCTCTGGATGGACCCGCCGGCGACGGTGGCCCAGATCAAGGTCGGTGCCGAGGCGCGCTCGGTCGAGACCTCCAAGATGAAGGGTTGGGAAGATAAGTACGCCATAGCGGGCAGCTACTGGCCGCCGCAGTACGTGATCATGGATGGCGACACGCTGGAGCCGCAGAAGATCGTCTCGACCCGCGGTATGATCTACGACACCCAGGAATTCCATCCCGAACCGCGTGTCGCCGCGATCGTGGCGTCGCACTACCGGCCGGAGTTCATCGTGAACGTAAAGGAGACCGGCAAGATTCTGCTGGTCGACTACTCGGACATCAGGAACCTGCAGGTGACGGAGATCGAGGCCGAGCGCTTCCTGCACGACGGCGGCTTCGACTCCAGCAAACGCTACTTCCTGACGGCGGCCAACGCGCGCGGCAAGATCGCCGTCATCGATACCAAGGAAGGCTCGCTGACCGCACTGCTGGAAAGCGGCGGCACCACGCCGCACCCGGGGCGCGGCGCCAACCTGGCGCATCCGACCTACGGTCCGGTCTGGGCGACCTCCCACCTGGGCGACGAGACGGTCGCCCTGATCGGCACGGACCCGGAGGGGCATCCCGACCAGGCCTGGAAGGTGGTGCAGCAGCTCTATGCCCTGGGCGGCGGCTCGCTGTTCGTCAAGTCGCACCCCAATTCCAAGCACCTCTACGTCGACGCGCCGCTCAATCCGGAGGCCGATGTCTCGGGGTCGATCGCGGTCTTCAACGTCGACGACCTGACCCAGGAAGAGCCGGAATACACCGTTCTGCCGATCGTGGAATGGGCCGGCATCGCCGAGGGCCAACCCCGCGTGGTGCAGGGCGAGTTCAACAAGGATGGCGACGAAATCTGGTTCTCGGTGTGGAACGCCCGCGACCTGGAATCGGCGATCGTCATCATCGACGACAAGACGCTTGAATTGAAGCACGTCATCAAGGACCCGCGGCTGGTCACGCCGACCGGCAAGTTCAACGTCTTCAATACCCGGCGGGACGTCTACTGACCTGCCTCCCTGGAGGGGCGGCCATTCAGGCATGGCCGCCCCCCTTCAAGGCGGTTGTCATGGGACCTAGGTAGGGAGGAGGCGATGAGGAAGCCGGGTCAGGTGTTTCTCGTGGGCGCCGGGCCGGGCGACCCGGAGCTGCTGACTCTGAAGGCGGCGCGCATCCTCTGCCAGGCGCAGGCCGTGGTCTACGACCGCTTGGTGTCGGAGGAAGTGCTGGAGCTGTCGCCGCCGCTGGCGCGTCTCGTTCCGGTGGGCAAGGCGCCGAAGTCCCATCCGGTGCCCCAGGAGCGGATCAATCAAATCCTGATCGAATTGGCCTCCGAGGGTCTGACGGTCGTGCGCCTGAAAGGCGGCGACCCGATGGTCTTCGGCCGCGGCTCCGAAGAGGCGGCGGCCCTGAGGGCTGCCGGCATTCCCTTCGAAATCGTGCCGGGCATCACCGCGGCCCAGGGCGCGGCGGCGGCGACCGCGGTCCCCTTGACGCACCGCGGCTTGGCAAGCGGCGTCCGCTACGTCACCGGACACTGCCGCGAGGATCGCCCGCTCGACCTCGACTGGGCGGGGCTCGCGGACCCGCAGACCACCCTCGTCGTCTACATGGGGGCCGGCGCCATTGCCGAGATCGCCGGGCGGCTGCTCGGCGAGGGCTTGCCCGCCGCGCACCCGGTCATGGCGGTCGCCGGCGCGACGACACCCCACGAACGGCGGCTGGTTTCCAGCCTCGGAGAGATCGCCGGGGATGCGGCGCGGGCGTCGCTGCGCGGGCCGGTCCTCTTCGTGATCGGCGAAGTGGTGTCTCTCTACCGCAGCCGCCCCGAGGCGATCGTGACCTTGCTCGCCAGCAGGCCGCGGAAGGGCGCGGCCTATGCGTGAGGCCTTGCCGCTCCTGCTGGCCTTCGGTCTCGCCGCGGGACCGGCCACGGCGGCGGAGCTCGCACCCGGCCGGGCGGCGGAGCTGGAACGCCTGGTGCTGCAGGATTGCGGCTCCTGCCACGGCCTGACGCTGAAGGGCGGGCTCGGCTCGGACCTGCGGCCGGAAAGCCTCGCGGGCAAGCCGGTGGAAACTTTGACCGCCATCGTCCTGGACGGAGTGCCGGGCACGCCGATGCCGCCCTGGCGCCCTCTTCTCAGTGAAGAGGAAGCACGTTGGATCGCCAACTACCTGCTGAATGGAGGCGTCAGATGATCCGCTTAACGGCCGCTCTTTGCCTGGTTTCGGCGCTGCTGCCTTGGGCGGCGCAGGCCGACACGCTGCGCGCCACCGGCGATCTGGGCGTGGTGGTGGAGCGGGCGAGCGGATCGCTGCTCGTCGTCGACCAATCGGACCGTGCGGCCATCGGCCGCGTGGAAGGGCTGGGCGACCTGTCGCACGCTTCCGTCGTTTTCTCGCCGGACGAGCGCTACGCCTACGTCTTCGGCCGCGACGGCGGCCTCAGCAAGGTCGACATCCTGACCCAGAGCTTGGCCGCCCGGGTGCTGCAGTCGGGCAATGCCATCGGCGGAGCGATCTCCGACGACGGCCGCCTGGTCGCGGTGTCGAACTACGAACCGGGCGGGGTGCGGGTTTTCGACGCTGCCACTTTGGACATGGTGGCGGATATCCCGACCGGCTCGAAAACCATCGGGCTGGTGGATGCGCCCGGCCGGCGCTTCGTCTTCACCCTCTGGGATGCGGGCGAGACCTGGATCGCCGACTTTTCCGGCGGTGAGGCGGCGACGACCCCGCCGGCAATTACCCGCGTCGAGGGGATCGGCCGTAATCCCTACGACGCGCTCATCACCGCCGATGGGCGGCGCTACATCGCCGGGCTGTTCGGCGAGGACGGTCTGACGGCCCTCGATCTCTGGCAGCAGCCGCCGGTCCCGCGGCGCATTCTCGCCGGCTACGGCCGCGGCGAGGATCCCCTGCCGGTATACAAGATGCCGCATCTCGAAGGCTGGGCTCTGGCGGGCGAACGCTTCGTGCTGCCTGCGGTCGGCCGGCACGAGGTGCTCTGGATCGACTCGCGCAGCCTGAAGGAGGTCGGCCGCACCAAGGTTCACGGCCAGCCGGTCTTCGCCGTCGCGCGGCCGGACGGGCAGCAGGTCTGGGTGAACTTCGCCCATCCCCTCAACGATACCGTGGAGGTGATCGACACGCCCTCCGGCGAGGTCATTCATCGGCTGACCCCGGGACCGGCGGTTCTGCATATGGAGTTCACGCCACGCGGGCACGAGGTCTGGGTCTCGGTGCGCGACGCCGGCAGGATCGACATCTACGACACGCGCAGTTTCGAGAAACTGGGCGAGGTCGCCGCCGAATCGCCTTCGGGCATCTTCTTCACCGCGCGCGCCCATCGGACAGGGCTTTAGGCCATGAGCCCGATACTCGACGCCCTCGACCGTGCGCTGCTTGACGGCTGGCAGAGGGACTTTCCCTTGATCCCGCGCCCCTTCGCCGAAATCGGGCGCCGTCTGGAAATACCGGAGGAGGAGGTGCTGGGTCGCTTGCGCCGGCTCTCGGAGGCGGGGGCGATCAGCCGCATCGGCGCGACCTGCCGGCCCAATACCGCCGGGGCCAGCACGCTGGCGGCGGTGGCGGCCCCGGAATTCCGCATCGACGAGATCGCGGAGATCATCGGGGCGGAGCCGGGCGTGAACCACTCCTACCTGCGGGAGAACGACTGGAACATTTGGTTCGTGGCGACCGGGCCGGACCGCGACCACGTGGAGTCGACGCTGGCCCGCATTCATCGCCGCACCGGTCTGGAGGTGCTGGATCTGCCGCTGGTGCGTCCCTTCAATATCAGCCTCGCCTTCGCGCTCGACGGGCCGGGGCGCCTGCCGCCGGCGCGCGAGGACGTCGACGCGGGCGTGCTGCTGCCGGGCGACAGGGAGATCATGCAGGGACTGTCCAGCGGCCTGCCCATCGTGGCTTGCCCCTTCGCCGCCTTGGCGCGCGACCTGGACCGGCCGGAGGAAGAGGTGCTGGCGCGCATTGCCGCGCTGGCGGCGGCGGGCGTCCTCTCCCGCATCGGCGTGATCTTGCGTCACCGGGCGCTCGGCTGGCGCTCCAACGCCATGGTGGTGTGGGACCTGCCGCCCGAAGAGGCCGAACGGATCGGTCCGATGCTGGCTGCGGTGCCGGGGGTGACGCTGTGCTATCAGCGCCGCCCGGCCGGCCGGGTTTGGCCCTACACCCTCTACTGCATGATCCATGCGCGCTCGCGGCAGGAAGCCATCGCCGTCCTCGACCGCGCCTGCGAGGAGACCGGCCTGGCCGGAGTGCCGCACGAGGTGCTCTTCAGCCTGCGCTGTTTCAAGCAGACCGGCGCCATGGTGGCGCCCTCGGCCGGAGCGGCGGCATGACACGTCCGCTCTATCGCCCCGACGCGGTGGACCGCCGCATCATCAACGACCTGCAGGAGGGCTTCCCCCTGTCGCCGCGGCCCTTCGCCGAAGCCGCGGCGCGGCTGGGCCTGGGGGAGGAAGAGCTGATTTCGCGGCTGGGGAACCTGCGCCGGCGCGGCGCGATCACCCGCTTCGGCCCCTTCATCGATGCCGCCGCCATGGGAGGGGCCTTCTGCCTCTGCGCCATGGCGGTGCCGCGGGATCGCTTCGATGCGGTCGCCGAACAGGTCAACGCCTTTGCCGAGGTCGCCCACAACTACGAACGCCAGCATTCCCTCAACATGTGGTTCGTGCTGGCCACGGAGCGGCCGGAGCAGATTGAGGCGGCGGCACAGGCGATTGAGGAGGCCACCGGCCTGGAGGTGCTGCGCTTTCCCAAGCTGGAAGAGTTCTTCATCGGATTCAGGGTGACGGCATGACTCTCGACGCGACCGAACGCCGGATCATCGAGGCGACCCAGGCGGGCCTGCCGCTGTCGCCGGCGCCCTACGCCGAAGTTGCGGCCGGGCTCGGGCTCGAGGAGCGCGAGGTCATCGACCGCCTGGCGGCCCTGCAGGCGCGCGGCGTCGTCCGCCGTATCGGCATCGCGCCCAATCACTATGCCCTGGGCATGGTGGCCAACGGCATGTCGGTCTGGGACGTCGAGGATCCCGCCGCCAGCGAGCTCGGCGCAGAGGTCGGAAATCTCGACTTCGTCTCTCACTGCTACCTGCGGCCCCGCGCCCTGCCGCAGTGGCCCTACAACCTCTTCGCCATGGTCCACGGCAGAAGCCGCGAGGAGGTCGAGGAGAAGCGCGGACGGATCGCCGCCCTGCTCGGCGCGGCCTGCCGGCAAAGCGACATTCTCTATTCGACCCGGATACTCAAGAAGACCGGCCTCAGGATCGGCCGGCAAGGGAAGGCCTGATGTTCCGTCTGTCCCACTACATGCGCCAGCTCGTGGTGCCGACGCCGCCGCGCCGCCGCAAGGGCGCGGTCAAGCCGGTGGTGATCTGGAATCTGACCCGGCGCTGCAACCTGCGCTGCCGCCACTGCTATTCCGTCTCCGCCGACGTCGACTTTCCGGGCGAGCTCAGCCATGAGCAGGCCATGGGCGTGCTGGAAGATCTCGGCGCCTTCGGCATTCCGGCGCTGATCCTCTCCGGCGGCGAACCGCTGGACCGCAAGGATCTCTTCGAGATCGCGGCGCGGGCGCGTGAGATGAAGCTCTACCTGGCGCTTTCCAGCAACGGCACCCGCATCGTCGGGGAAGCCGCCGACCGCGTCGCCGAGATCGGTTTCGACTACGTCGGCATCAGCCTCGACGGCATCGGCGCCACCAACGACTGGTTCCGCGGCCAGGAGGGCGCCTTCGAGCAAGGCCTCGCCGGCGTGCGCGCCTGCAAGGAACGCGGTGTGAAGGTCGGCCTGCGCTTCACATTGACCGAGGACAATGGCGCCCAGCTGCCCGATCTGCTGGACCTCACCGAGGCCGAGGGGGTCGACAAGTTCTATCTCTCGCACCTGGTCTATGCCGGCCGCGGCGACAAGCACCGCGGCGCCGACGCGAGCTGGCGGCGCTCGCGCGACGCCATGGACCTGCTGATCGAGCGGGCCTGGACGGCGGCCGAGGCCGGCGATCCGCTGGAGATCGTGACCGGCAACAACGACGCCGACGCCGTCTACTTCCTGCAGTGGGCGGCGCGGCGGTTCCCGGCCGACAAGGTCGCCCACCTGCGCGCCCATCTGGCGGCCTGGGGCGGCAATTCCTCGGGCGTCGGCGTGGCCAATATCGACCCGCAGGGCAGAGTCCATCCCGACACCTACTGGTCGGACTACACCATCGGCAACGTGAAGCAGCACAAGTTCTCCGAGCTGTGGACCGGAAGCGATCCCATGCTGGCGCAACTCCGCCGGCGTCCGCGCCCGCTCAAGGGGCGCTGCGGGGCCTGCGCCTACCAGGACGTCTGCGGCGGCAACACCCGCATCCGGGCGCTGCAGCTCACCGGCGATCCCTGGGCCGAGGATCCCGCCTGCTACATGGCCGACGCGGAGATCGGCGTCGAGTCCGAGCAGCGGCTGACCGTCACACCTTTCCGCGGGAAGAGCCATGATCCGGCGCATCGCTTCCTCTAGCCTGCTCGCAGCGGCTCTCGGCTGCGCATTGGCCGCTGCTGCGGCCGCCGAGCCTTCGGGCCCGGCGCTGTATGAAGAACACTGCGCGGCTTGCCACGGCGCCGACCGGCTGGGCGGCACCGGCCCGGCCTTGATCCCGGAGTCGCTGTCGCGCCTGCGCGGCGCCAAGCTCACCTCGACCATCGCCGAAGGCCGGGCCGCGACGCAGATGCCGGCCTTCGCCGGCCAGCTCTCCGAGGAGGAGATCGCCGCCCTGGCCGCCTTCGTGCGGGTTCCGCTGGCCGAGGTGCCTGTCTGGAGGACGGAACAGATCGCGGCCAGCCGCAGCTTCGTTCCGGATTACTCGCCGGCCGAGGCCCCGGTCTTCCAAGCCGACCCCCTGAACCTCTTCCTGGTGGTGGAGACGGGCGACCATCACGTCAGCGTGCTGGACGGCGATGGCTTCACGGTGATGGACCGCTTTGCGACGCCCTTTGCCGTTCATGGCGGACCCAAGTTCACGCCCGACGGCCGTTTCGTCTTCATCATGTCGCGCGACGGCTGGGTCCAGAAGTACGACCTCTGGAGCCTGGCGGAAGTCGGCCGGGTGCGCGCCGGGCTCAACAGCCGCAACATCGCGATTTCAAAGGACGGCCTGCACCTGGCGGTCGCCAACTACCTGCCGCGCACTCTGACGATCCTTTCGACCCGTGACCTCGCGGTCGAGCGGATCTTCGACGTGGCGGCCAAGGACGGCACGACTTCGCGGGTTTCGGCGGTCTATCAGGCGCCGCAACGCGACAGTTTCATCCTCGCCCTGAAGGACGCACCGGAGGTTTGGGAGATCTCCACCGATCCCAAGGCGGCTGCCGTCTACGAAGGCTACGTCCACAGCTACGAGAAGGGCATGGTCGAGGCGCTGCCGACCTCCGAGGGCCTCTTCGCCCTGCGCCGCATCGAGGTGTCGGAACCCATCGACGACTTCTTCTTCACGCCCGACTACCGCAACCTCATCGGCGCCTCGCGCGACGGCGCGCGCGGCGTCGTCGTCAACCTGACGGTGGGGCGCGAGATCGCCGAGCTGCCCTTGCCGGGCCTGCCGCACTTGGGCTCCGGCATCTCCTGGCTGCGTGACGGGCACCGGGTCATGGCGACTCCGCACCTGAAGGAGCCGCGCCTGACCGTCATCGATATCGAAAGCTGGGGTGTGGTCGACACCATCGAGACGCTGGGCCCCGGCTTCTTTCTGCGCAGCCACGAGAATTCGCCCTACGTCTGGTCCGACGTCTTCTTCGGGCCCAACCGCGACGTCATGCACGTCATCGACAAGCAGAGCCTGAAGATCGTGAGGACGCTGCGCCCCGTATCCGGCGCCACCGTCGCGCACGTTGAGTTCGACCGCGACGGCCGTCACGCCTTGGTCAGCGTCTGGGAGGACGAGGGTGCGGTCATCGTCTATGACGCCGCGACGCTGGAAGAGGTGAAACGCCTGCCGATGCGCAAGCCCTCTGGGAAGTACAATGTCTGGAACAAGATCACTTTCTCGGATGGCACCAGCCACTGAGCGGCGGAGCGCCCTGCTGGTCGCCCATGGGTCGCCCTCGGCGCCGGCCGGGCCGGAGCGGACGATAGGGGCGCTGGCGCAACGGGTGGCATCTCTGCTGCCCGGCGTCACGGTCGGTGGCGCGACCTTGGCCGCGCCCGGCGCGCTGGAGGCGGCGCTGGCCGCCCTGCCGTCCGCGCCGCCGCTGATCTTTCCGGTCTTCATGTCGGACGGCTGGTTCGTCCGAGTGAAGCTGCCGCAGCGCGTCGGCCGGGTCTGTGGCGAACCCTTCGAGACCCTGCGGCCGCTGGGCCTCGATCCGGCACTGCACCGGCTCTGCCTGGACTATGCCTCGCAGGCCGCGCGGGCCGCCGGGCTGTCTCCCGGGCGGACCACCCTGCTGTTGGCCGCTCATGGCTCGCCGGGCGACTCCGCCCCGCGCGAGGCGGTTGCCGCGGCACTGCGCGTCATTGCCGGGGCGGGGGTGTTCCGCGCCGTGCGGCCCGGCTTTCTCGACCAGGCGCCCTACCTTGAGGAGGCGGCGCGGATCGATGGCCCTGCGGTCTGCCTGCCGTTCTTCGCCGGGCGCGCCGGGCATGTCGAGGACGACGTCCCGCGGGCTCTCGCCGCCGCCGGTTTCGACGGTCTGCAGCTCGACGCCGTCGGCCATCATGACGGGGTCGCGGCGATCGTCGCCGCGGCGCTGGCGGCGCGGGCCAAACGGCGCGCGGCCTGATGGCGCGCGGCGAGGCGGAACCGGCCGGGGGAAGGGGCATGTCGAAGGGAGACGAAGCGGGCGCAAGCGCCTCTGCCGAAGCGGGAACGGCGCTGTTGCGCGCCGGGTTCCGGGCCTTTTTCTTTGCCGCGGGCGTCTGGGCCGCGGCGGCGGTGGCGTTGTGGCTCTTCGTCTTCTGGGGCAGCGTTCCGCTGCCGACCGCCTTCGGCTATACCGCCTGGCACGCTCATGAGATGATTTTCGGCTACGCCGGCGCGGTGATCGCCGGGTTCCTCCTGACCGCGATCCCCAACTGGACCGGACGCCCGATGCTGCGGGGCCTGCCTCTGGCGTTGCTGTTCTGCGCCTGGATCGCCGGCCGCCTTGCCGTCGCCGGCTCGGCGCTCACCGGGCCGCTGGCCGCCGCCGCCATCGACCTCGCCTTTTTGGCCGGGCTTCTTGCCGTTGCCTTGCGAGAGATACTGGCAGGGCGCAACTGGCGCAACCTGCCCATGCCGCTGGCGCTGCTTCTGCTCTTCGCCGCCAACCTCCTGACGCACCTGCAGGCCGCCGGTCTGGCGGAGACGGGGCCCCCGGGCGAGCGGATGGGCATCGGCGTGGTGGTGATGCTCATCAGCCTGATCGGCGGGCGGGTCATTCCCGGCTTTACCCGCAACTGGCTCGTGGCGCGGGGCGCGGCGGCGCTGCCCGCCGGCTTCGGGCGCGTCGACCGGTTCTGTCTGCTGATCACCGCGGCGGGGCTCGGCCTGTGGATTCTTTCGCCGGACCTTCCGCTGACCGGCGCAGCGTTGCTCGCCGCCGGCATCATGAATCTGGTTCGCCTGGCGCGCTGGCGGGGGCAGGCGACGCTGGCGGAACCGCTGGTCTGGAGCCTGCATCTGGGATTTGCATGGCTGCCCCTGGGCTTCGGCTTGCTCGGTCTGGGCGTCCTGCTGCCCGGGGCTCTGCCGGCAAGCGCGGGGGTCCACGCGCTGACCGCGGGAGCCATCGGCGGCATGACCGTCGCGGTGATGACCCGCGCGACTCTTGGGCACAGCGGCCGGGCCTTGACGGCGGATCGCTGGACCATGACGATCTATCTGGGGGTCGCGGCTTCGGCGGCTTTGCGGACGGCCGCGCCTCTGGCCGATGCGGCCTATGTGTCCCTGCTCTGGGCCTCCGGTCTTGTCTGGATCGCCGCCTTCGTGCTCTTTGCCTTCCGCTATGGCCGGATCCATCTCGCCGATTGACGCCCGCGAGGCGTGGCTCAAGCCGCGGACCAAGCAGCCAAGGGGGCGAGTCGAAGCAGGCCCCGCTCCGGCAAGAAGTTCGCTCCCGGGCGGCGGTGCCTCGGCCGGAACCGCGGCCTTGCAAGGGGGGCATCGCAATGCGCCTGCGTGAAGTCACTCTCCATCGCGTCGACCTGCCCTTGACGGCGCCTTGTTGTTTGCCTTGCGGCACCTTTGAAAGCCTGGAGCCGCTGCTGGTGGAAGTCCGCGACGAGGACGGAGCGGTTGGCTGGGGCGAGCAGCATATCCTGCCGGGCTCCAGCGCCGAGACGCGCGAGGGCGGCTGGGCCTTCGCGCGGGACCTGGCCGAACAGGTGGCCGGGATGGAAACGGGGCAGGCCAAGAAGCGTATCCTCGCCCGTGCCGGGGAAAGCAGGGCCGCGGCCACGGCCCTGGTCACCGCCATCGAAATGCTCGAAGGCGCCGAACGGCTGGTCAACAGGCGCGAGCGGCGCTTTCGGCTGCCCGCGGCTTTCGACGCCACCGGGCGCGGCGCCATCGCGGAGGAAGTGGAGCAGCGGCTGGCGCAGGGCTTCCGCACTTTCAAGATAGAGGTCGGCAGGAACCTGGCGGAGGACATCAGGCGGCTGATCTGGATACAGGAGGAACTCGCCGGGCGGGCGACGCTGCGCATCGACGCCAAGGGAGCCTACAGCCGCGCGGCGGGCTGCTGCTTCGCCGCCGCCATCGATCCGGAGGGCGTGGAACTCTTCGAGCAGCCTTGCGCCGCCGGGGATTGGCAAGCGAACGCGGCAGTGGCCGCCGTGTCGCGCGTGCCGCTGATGCTGGATGAGTCGATCCGCTCCCTGACCGACATTGACCGCGCCGCCGCCATCGAGGGTATCGGTTTCTGTAAGGTGAAGCTGAAACGTTTCGGCTCCCTGGCCGCTTTGGAGCAGGCGATCGGTTATCTCCAGGCCAAGGGGCTGGCCGCCGTTGCGGGCGACGGGCTGGGCGCCGAGATCGATTGCTGGATGGAGGCGCGCGTCGCCGACGGCCTGATCGGCAAGGCCGGCGAGTTCAACGGCTTTCTGAAGATCCGCCCGGAGGCCCGCCTGCTGGCCGAGCCGCTGCCCTTTACGGCCGGCGAGATCGTTCTCCCTGCCGGCTGGTGGCCGGAGATCGATCGCCAAAGGTTGCGGTTGCGCTGCTTGCAGAGGCATCGCTTCGCGGCGCCCCGCGCCTGAGCGCGGCGGCGGAAGATGCTGGTGCGGCAATGACGTCTGCTGCATTGTGGTCGCTCCTGGAGGCGCTCGGAGCAGGGCGGAATGGACTATACGGTCGGCGGTGCGAACATTGTCGTTCTGGCAGTCGCCGTCTGGTTTGCCGGTACCTTCATCAACCGGAAGGTCGCCTTCCTGGAGCGTTACAGTATTCCGGTCGCCGTCACCGGGGGGCTGCTGTGCAGCCTGGCGGTCGCGGCCATCTACTACGTCTTTGACGTCACCATTCATTTCGATACCCGCCTGCGCGACCTGCTGCTGCTGGTGTTCTTCTCCACCATCGGCCTCTCGGCGCGGCTGAGCCTCCTGAAACAGGGCGGCTCGGCGCTGGTCGTGCTGCTGGTTGCAGCCGCCGTCCTGCTGATTCTGCAAAACGCCACCGGTGTCCTGCTCGCCCTGGCCTTCGATGAGCATCCCGGCTACGGCCTCTTCGGCGGCAGCGTCTCCCTGGCCGGCGGGCACGGCACCGCGATCGCCTGGGGCGCCGTGGCGGAGGAGGCGGGATTGCAGGGTGCCCGGGAAATCGGCATCGCCTTCGCCACTTTCGGTCTGATTGCCGGCGGCCTCCTCGGCGGCCCCATCGCCGAGCGGCTGATTAAGCGGAACGGTTTGCAGGCGGTCTGCCGGAAGGAGTCCGAGGGCGGCGCGGCCGCGACGGCCGAACCTGCGGTGGCGCGGGGCCTGCCGCCGATCTCCTCGACTCTGGGCATGCTGCTGCTGCTCGCCGTCTGCGTGGAGGCGGGCGACTTGGTGAACCAGTTCCTCTTTTCGCACGGCGTCACCCTGCCGGGTTTCCTGACCGCCATGCTGGTGGGCATCGTTCTCGTCAACGGTGCCGACCTGCTGGAGATCAGGCTCGACCCGGTGACGCGCGAACGCGCCTCCGAGCTGAGCTTGCAGCTCTTCCTGGCCATGAGCCTGATGAGCATGCAGCTCTGGGTTCTGGCCGGGGCGATGGGGCCGATCCTGCTGGCGCTCTTCGCCCAAATGGCGGTCATCACCCTCTTTGCCGTCTTCATCGTCTTCCGGGCGATGGGCGGGACCTACGATGCTGCCGTCGTCGCCGCAGGCTTCTCCGGACTGGGTATGGGCGCGACGCCGGTCGGCATCGCCAATATGAACGCCGTGACCGAGAAATACGGCCCCTCTCCGAAAGCTTTTCTGGTGGTGCCCCTTGTCGGCGCCTTCTTCCTCGACCTCTTGAACGCGCTCGTTATCAAGGCCTTCCTCGGCATGGAGTTCATGCAGGGCTTCTGAGCGGCCTCCCGCCTTGACGGAAGCTATTGTATTCGCTTGTATACCGTTACTGATGCTTGGCGCCGGCCCCGGATGCCGGCGGTTTCTGGGCTCTCCAAGGGAAACTTCGCTTTATGACCCAAACGGCCATCCCGTTCCTCTTCATGCGCGGCGGCACCTCGCGTGGCCCCTATTTCAAGCGCGCCGACCTGCCGGAGGATCTCGATACCCTCTCCCAGGTGCTGATCGCCGCCGTGGGCGCCGGCCACCCGTTGAACATCGATGGCATCGGCGGCGGCGCCGCGGTGACCACCAAGGTCGTCATGCTGAGCCGCTCCGAGCGCGAGGACGCCGACATCGACTACTTCTTCGGTCAGGTGGCGGTGGAGGAGCGCCTGGTCGATTACAAGCCGACCTGCGGGAACATGCTCTCCGGCGTCGGGCCGGCCTCAATCGAGCTGGGCCTCTTCGCGCCCGCCGACGGCGAGACCCGCATCCGCATCCACGCCGTCAATACCGGCGCCCTGGTCGAAGCCGTGGTCCAGACGCCCGGCGGCAAGGTGGTATACGAAGGTGAGGCGGCGATCGACGGTGTGCCCGGCACCGCGGCCCCGGTGCTGCTGAACTTCATGGATGTGGTGGGCTCCAGTTGCGGTGCCTTGCTGCCCACCGGCAAGTTGCGCCAGGAGATCGACGGCATCGAGGTGACCTGCATGGACGTTGCCATGCCCATGGTTATCGCGCGGGCCGCGGACTTCGGCCTCACCGGCTATGAGACCCGCGAGGAACTGGACGCCAACAAGGATTTCTACGCGCGCATGGAGCCGATCCGCCGTAAGGCCGGAGAGATGATGGGCTTGGGCGACGTCTCCAAGTCGGTGACCCCGAAATTCGGCATCCTCTCCAAGGCGCGCGAGGGCGGCACTGTCTCGGCGCGCTACTTCATGCCCTGGAACTGCCACCCCAGCATGGCGGTGACCGGCTCCCAGTGCCTGGCCTCCTGCGCGCTGACCCCCGGCACCGTGGCCGAGGGCCTGGCCGAGCCGGCGGAAGGGCAGCCGGCGGTGGTCACCATCGAGCACGCCTCCGGCCGGATCGACGTCACCGTCGACTACGAGATGAAAGGGGAAGCCTTCGAGCTGCGCTCGGCCGGGCTGCTGCGGACGGCGCGGCTGCTGGCCCGCGGCGAGATCTATGTGCCCGGCGCCGTCTGGGCGGGCTGAGCGGGTTCCGGGAAAAGTCACGTGCTTCAAGGTCTTGGATGGCTTGAGCCGCATCGAATAATATTGTATACAAAAGAATACAAATAAGCGGGAGAGATAGAGGTGGCCGTGCCGCGCGCCCAAAAGACCGCCGTCCCCGCGCCCGAGGCGCTGCAGGGCAAGACCGCCTACCAGCGGCTGCTGGACGAGATCGCCTCCGGCACCTTGCTGCCGGGCACCCGGCTGCGCGAGGTCGAACTGGCCAACCGCCTGGGCATCAGCCGCACGCCGGTGCGCGACGCCATCCGGCAGTTGGAGGCCGACGGCTTGGTCGTCCACGTGCCGAGGGTCGGCGCCGCCATCCGCACCCTCGACTATGCCGAGGTGATGGAGCTCTACGAGATGCGCGCGGTGCTGGAAGGCACCGCCGCGCGGCTGGCGGCCCGCGCCGCCTCCGATGTCGAGATCGCCGAGCTGGAAACTCTGAACGGGGAGCTGCGCGCCGCCGAGGGCGACGGCCTCAAGAGCTACGCGCTCAACAAGCAGTTCCACCGCACGCTGCTCGACGCGGCCCGCAACCGATACCTGACCCGGTCGGTGAACAGCCTGGAAAAGACGCTGCTGATCCTCGGGCGCTCGACGCTTTCCGAATCGGACCGCGTGCGCGAGGCCGTGGCCGAGCATGCGGAGGTTCTGGACGCCCTGCGCGCCCGTGACGCCGCCAAGGCCGAAGAGGTCATGCGCCGGCATATCGAGGCGGCGCACCGCGCCCGCCTGCGCCAGCTGCGCGCCGTCGTGCAGGCGGTGCCGTGATTTTCTCCATGCTGCCTAGTACCTGCGCAGATCCCTGCCGCCCACTCAGGCCGTCATCCCGGCCAAGCGAGCGGCAGCGAGCGCGAGCGGGGATCCAGGGGCAAGTGCTCGAGCGGTTGCCCTGGACCCTCGGGTCAAGCCCGAGGGTGACCGCAACAATTGTTGGCGCCGCCGTCGCGACTGCCGCCGGCGATGGGGGCGCAGGCCAGCCCGATGCCTAGTGAAATGGCCGACAGATCCCTGGTCGAGACCACCTGGGACGTGGTGGTGGTGGGCGGCGGCAACGCGGCGCTCTGCGCCGCCATCACGGCGGCGGAGAAGGGCGCTTCCGTGCTGATCCTCGAAGGCGCGCCGAAGCCCTACCGCGGCGGCAACAGCCGCCACACCCGCAACTTCCGCTGCATGCATCGCGATCCACTCTCTGTGCTGACCGAGGCCTACGAGGAAGAAGAATACTTCCGGGATCTTCTGGTGGTGACCAAGGGCAAGACCGACGAGGG
This sequence comes from Pelagibius sp. CAU 1746, assembly GCF_039839785.1. Lineage (NCBI taxonomy): Bacteria > Pseudomonadati > Pseudomonadota > Alphaproteobacteria > Rhodospirillales > Rhodovibrionaceae > Pelagibius > Pelagibius sp. CAU 1746. The sequence goes on along the minus strand of NZ_JBDOQT010000001.1, from coordinate 209,333 downwards.
CCTCGCCCGCCTGGCCATCCGCGAGTCCGAAGCCTGCCTGCCCTGGATGGAGGCTCACGGCGTGCGCTTCCAGCCTTCGCTGTCCGGCACGCTCTCCCTGTCGCGGACCAACGCCTTCTTCCTGGGCGGCGGCAAGGCCCTGGTCAACGCCTACTACAACACGGCGGAGGACTTGGGCGTGCGCGCCGTCTACGAGGCGCAGGTCGTCCACGTCGGGATCGAGGACGGCCGCTTCACCCATGTGGAGGTCGAACTGGGCGGCGAGACGTTGCGGATCGCGGGCAAGGCCGCGGTGTTGGCCGCCGGCGGCTTCCAGGCCGACATCGACTGGCTGGCGCGCGCCTGGGGGCCCTCGGCGCGCAACTTCCTGATCCGCGGCACGCCCTACAACAGGGGCGTGGTGCTGAAGGACCTGCTGGACCAGGGCGCGGAGAGCATCGGCGATCCGACCCAGTGCCACGCCGTCGCCATCGACGGCCGCGCGCCGAAGTACGACGGCGGCATCGCCACGCGCATCGACTGCGTGCCCTTCTCCATCGTCGTGAACAAGGACGGCCGGCGCTTCTACGATGAAGGCGAGGACGTCTGGCCGAAGCGCTATGCCATCTGGGGGCGGCTGGTGGCGGCGCAACCCGACCAGATGGCCTACGCGATCATCGACCACAAGAGCATCGATCTCTTCATGCCCACGGTCTTCCCGCCGGAAAAGGCGGAAACGATTGAGGGCTTGGCCCGGCGCCTGGGCCTGCCGGTGCCGGCGCTGAAGCAGACGGTCGAGGATTTCAACAAGGCCTGCCGGGAGGGCGTCTTTCATCCGACCGAGCTGGACGGGCTGGCGACCGAAGGGGTTGCGCCGGAGAAGACCAACTGGGCGCGTCCCCTCGATACGCCGCCCTACTACGGCTACCTGCTGCGCCCCGGCGTCACTTTTACCTACCTGGGCCTGAAGGTCGACGAGACCGCGCGGGTCACAGCGCCCGAAGGCGTTGGGGACGGCCGCTACGCCAATATCTGGGCGGCCGGCGAGATCATGGCGGGCAACGTGCTGGGCGAGGGCTATCTCGCCGGTTTCGGCATGACCATCGGCACCGTCTTCGGGCGCATCGCCGGCAGGGAGGCGGCTGACCATGTCCTCTGAGGCCACGACTCCTTCGCTCCTGCAGTTCGCCGGCGACGCGGAAGGCGAGGCCGCCATCGCCGAGGCGCGCCGCCAGATTGAGATCTGCAATGCCTGCCGCTACTGCGAGGGCTTCTGCGCGGTCTTCCCGGCGATGACGCGGCAGAAGGCCTTCGCCGACGGCGACATGATCCAGCTCGCCAACCTCTGCCACAACTGCCGGGGCTGCTACTACTCCTGCCAGTATTCCGCGCCGCACGAGTTCGATCTCAACGTGCCCGCTGCCCTGGCGGCGGTGCGCCAGGATAGCTGGACGCGCAGCGCCTGGCCCGCGGCCCTGGGCCGCGTCTTCCACCGCCACGGCGTGGCGGTCGCGGCGGCGCTGGTCGCCGGCTTCGCCGTCCTGCTGCTGCTCATCCAGGCGCTGCGCCCGGAGGCGGGGCAGGGCTTCTATGCCTTCCTGTCGCACAACGCCATGGTCGCGATCTTCCTGCCGGCCTTCCTGCTGCCGCTGGCCGCGCTGGCGGTGGGCTTGCGGCGCTATTGGCGCGAGGTCGGCGGAGCGCCGTTGCGCGGCCGTCACCTGGCGGCGGCCTTCAAGGACGCGGCGGTGCTGCGCAACCTCGACGGCGGCCAGGGGCAGGGCTGTAATTTCGAGAAGGGCGACCGCTATTCCAACGAGCGGCGTTTCGCCCACCAGGCGACGCTCTACGGCTTCCTGCTGTGCTTCGCCGCGACCAGCGTCGCGACGCTGATGCACTACCTCTTCGACATGCCGGCGCCTTACGGCCTCTTCAGCCTGCCCAAGCTGTTCGGCCTTTCCGGCGGTATCCTGTTGTGCCTCGGCACCCTGCGCCTCGCCATGCTAAAGACCCGGGGCGCGCGCGCGCTGGGTGCGCCGGGCGTCTGGGGCGGCGAGATGGCCTTCGTGCTGCTGCTGTTCTTCGTCAGCCTCTCGGGCCTGGTGCTCTACGCGGCCAATAGCACTACAGCCGTTCCCTGGCTGCTGGCGCTGCACCTGGGGTCCGTGCTCGCTTTTTTCCTGCTGACGCCGTACTCCAAAATGGTGCACGGCTTCTACCGCCTGGCGGCGCTGGCCCGTGAGGCGCAGCAGCGTGCTGCGAAGTCCTGAGCCTCCCCGGTGACCGCTCAGGGCCATTGGTCCGGCCGCCGGCGGGTGTCCGGCCCCGATCCCAGGGGCGGCATGACAGGCGGGAAAGCCGGCGTTAGATTCTTCCGTTAAGCCGGACAATACGGCACTGCGGATCACGGGGAGGGTAAGGCAACATGCAGGAACAGCTTTTCTTCAACATCGACAAGTCCGATGGCGGGGTTCACCGCGAACTCGCCCCCGGCATCACCACGACGGTCTTTTCCGGAGAGCACGCACAGATCTCCATCGTCCGCTTCGCGGCGGGTGCCAAGGGGACGCTGCATCATCACCCCGAGGAACAGTGGGGCCACTGTCTTTCCGGCTCCGGCCTGCGCTTTCAGGGCGAGGAAGAGGTGGCGGTGAAGCCGGGCGATTTCTGGCGCACGCCGGGTGGATTGCCGCACACCATGGTCGCGGGCGACGAGGGCATGGTGGTCATGGACATTTTCGCGCCGCCGCGCAAGGCCTACAGGGAAGCCGGCAGCGGCTTTGCGGTGGAGGACGGCTAGATCTGCGCCCCGGCCGGAGGTTCCGAAGAATGACGGATGAACGGGATAAGCACGACACCGCGACGGTCGCGCGCGAAGAACTGCTGCGCCTTGCCGAGGCGGCGCTGACCGCCGCCGGAGCGTCCCCACGCCACGCCGCCTTGAGCGCCGATATCCTGGTGGAAGGCGATCTCATGGGGCTCGGCACCCATGGCGTGTTGCGCGTCCTGCTCTACAGCGAGCGTCTGCGCCTGGGCGGCATCGCCGCCGACGCCGAAATCACGGTGGAGCGCAAGACGCCGTCGCTGGCGCTGGTCGACGGGGGTAATGGCCTCGGCCCGGCGGTGGCCATGGCCGGGCTGGACGCCGGTTTCGAGATGGCGGCGGAAAGCGGGCTTGCCTATGTCGGCTGCCGCAACTCCAATCACCTGGGCGCGCTGGCCCCCTATGCGCTGAAGGCCTGCGAGAAGGGACTGGTGCTGCTTTGCGGCACCAACGCCTCCACCACCATTGCGCCCTGGGGCGGGCGCGAAGCGCGCCTCGGCAACAACCCCCTCTGCATCGCCGCGCCCTGCCCCCCTTCGGCCGGCGATGGCGCGCCGCACTTCATCCTCGACATGGCGATGAGCGTTGCGGCGCGCGGCAAGATTCGCAAGGCGCGCGACGAAGGCACCGCCATTCCCGAAGGCTGGGCGGTGGATGCCGCCGGCCGGCCGACCAGCGACCCGGTGGCGGCCCTGGAAGGCTTCCTCCTGCCCTTCGGCGGGCACAAGGGTTCGGGATTGTCCCAGGCGGTCGACCTGCTTTCCGGCGTGCTGACCGGCGCGCGTTTCCTCACCGATATCTCGCCCTGGACCGATTATCCGGAGCGCGCCTGCGGGACCGGCCACTTCTTCCTGTTGCTCGATCCCGCCCGCCTGCTCGGCGCCGAGCAGTATGCGGCCGCGGTGGAGCGCTTCCGCCGCCTGATCCGCGAGACCCCGCCGGCCGATCCGGCGCAGCCGGTGCAGATTCCCGGCGAGCGCGAGCAACTGCGCCGCGCCGAGGCCTTGGAAAAGGGGATCGTTCTGCCCGCCGGCCTCTTGGCCAAGATCGAGGCCCTGGCGTCGGGGAATCCGCTCTAAGCCGAAGCCGCCTGCGCCTCGGCGTCGGCGGCGCTCCATTCCCGCGTGATGGCCTTCAGCTCCGCCAGCAGGGCGGCCTGAACCTGGGTCGGTTTCCAGTCGTGCCGCAGGGTGGCCACGATGGTGCGCTGCAATTCGGGCAGTTCGAGGTCGACCGCCGTCAGCAGCCCGGCCTCCAGTTCCGGGGCGATCTGATGGCGCGACAGCACGGTCAGGCGGTCGCTCTCCAGCAGCAGGCCGCGCACCGAGGCCTGCGAGCCGGTTTCGACCAGGCCTTGTGCATGCTGTGCGCCGGCCCGGTCCAGCAAGGCGTTGCAGCTCCGCCGCGTCGGTGTCCCCTCGCGCGGCAAGATCCAGGGGAAGCGCGCCAGGTCCGCGAGCGACGTCACGCCCTTGGCCAGCAGGGGATGATCGGCGCGGGCGACGACCGCCAAGCGGTCCTCGAACAGCAAGTCTTCGACCACATCGTCGGTGGGCAGCGGGCGTCCGGCGCTCACCACGAGATCCAGGTCGCCGGCCCTCAACCCGTGCAGCAGTTGATCGTAGGTGCCGTCCTGGATCAGGAAGTTCGCATCGGGAAAGGCGCGGCTGGCGCGCGCGACCGCCCGCGGCACCAGCTCCGTGCGGCCCAGTGCCAGGGCGCCGATGGCGACCCGGCCCTGGTGCCGGCCGCGGGCTTCGTCCAGGTCGTCGGCGACCAGGTCGATTTCCCTCAGGATCAGGCCGACAGAGGTGGCGAAATCGGCGCCGCCCCGGGTCGGTGCCAGGCCCAGGCTCGTTTGCTCCAGCAGGTCGACGCCGAGCACGTCCTGCAACTGCCGCACGGCGCGGTGCACGGAAGGTTGAGAAATTCCCAGGCGCTTGGCGCCGGCCTTGAAGCCGCCGGCGCGCGCCGTCGCCACGAAGGCGTCGAGTTGCGACAGGGTCAGCATGCGGTCGGGCAGGGCGCCGCCGCGGCCGCTCCCGCGTGCGGCGCAGACGCGCTGGGTCGCCGAACGCAGCCGTTCCAGTGCCCGGTCGATGCGCTCCACCGCCACCCGGCCCAGGTCGGTCGGGTAGACGCCGGTGGTGCCGCGCTCCAGCAGGCGGCAGCCGTAATGGATCTCCATCCGGGCCACGGCCTGGCTGACGGCGGATTGCGTGACGCGCGCCACTTCCGCCGCCCGGCTGATGTTGCCTTCGCGCACCGCCAGGCTGAAGGCCCGCAGATGACGCAGGTTCGGCCGGTTCGCGCGGATTGTTTGATCGCTCATGAATAGCAACATGTAATGCTTCGATCAGTGAATTTCTTATACAACACAGGCGTTGACGGCAATACTGCCCGGCGACACAGGAATTGCGTTTCAGGAGGAGTTAATGGCTGGGCAGTCCGCTTTGGTCGTCAGTGCGCACGCCGCTGATTTCGTATGGCGCGCGGGAGGGGCCATCGCCCTGCATGCGGCCAAGGGCGATGCGGTGACCATCGTATGCCTGTCTTTTGGCGAGCGCGGCGAGTCCGCCAAGCTGTGGAAGCAGCCGGGCATGACCCTGGACCGGGTGAAGGACGCCCGCCGCAAGGAGGCCGAGGCCGCCGCCAAGGCGCTGAACGCCCACGACATCGAGTTCTTCGACCTGGGCGACTATCCGCTGGTCGCCGGCCCCGAGGCCAAGGAGCGCCTGGTCGACACCATGCGGCGGGTGCAGCCTTCCTTCCTGCTGAGTCATTCCAAGGCCGACCCCTACAACGGCGACCATCCCTACGCCACCCAGGTGACGCTGGAGTGCCGATCGACGGCCCAGGCCTGGGGCCACAAGCCGGGCGAGAAGGTGCTGGGCGCGCCGCAGCTCTATCTCTTCGAACCGCACCAGACCGAGCAATGCGACTGGCGCCCGGATACCATCCTCGACATCACCGACGTCTGGGAGCAGAAATGGGCAGCCATCCAGTGCATGGAGGGCCAGGAGCACCTCTGGAGCTATTACACCAACGTGGCCGCAAACCGCGCCAACCAGTTCCGCCGCAACTCCGGCGGCCAGGCTGGCGGCCGCCCGGCCAAGTATGCCGAGGCTTTCCAGTCGATCTTCCCGCGCACGGTCGACGGCTTGTGAGAGGCGGCGCGCTGTGAGGGAGAACGAAGGATGAGCAACATTGTCGTCACCAACTGCCCGCGTGCCGAGCGTGCCATCGTCGACGGCCTGGCGGCCTGCGGCGTCGCTACGGTGCACGAGGCCCAGGGCCGCAAGGGCCTGATGCAGAGCTACATGCGCCCGATCTATCCGGGCGCGCGGGTGGCGGGCTGTGCCGTCACCGCCTCCATGGCGCCTGCCGACAACTGGATGATCCACGTCGCCGTGGAGCAATGCCAGGAAGGCGACATCGTTGTCGCCGCGCCGACCTCGCCCGGCGATCAGGGCTTTTTCGGCGAGTTGCTGGGGCAGGCGCTGCTGGCGCGCAGGGTGCGTGCCTTGATCATCGACGCCGGCACCCGCGATACGTCCGACCTGACGAAGCTGGGTTTCCCGGTGTGGTCGAAGGCGGTCTCGGCCCAGGGCACCGTGAAGGAGACTCTCGGCTCTGTGAATGTCCCTGTCATCTGCGCGGGCGCCGCGGTGGCGCCGGGCGATGTGATCGTCGCCGACGACGACGGTGTCTGCGTGGTCAAACGCGAGGAAGCCGAGGTGGTGCTGGCGGCGGCCCGCGCCCGCGAGGAAAAGGAGGACGACACCCGCGCCCGGCTCAAGGCCGGCGAGTTGAGTCTCGATATCTACGGGATGCGCGCGCGCCTGGCGGACAAGGGTCTGAAGTACGTCGACTATGCGGACTACGCTGCCGGCAGGACGGAGGGCTGAAGCCTTGCGCGGGGTTCCTTGCACCTTGATGCGCGGCGGCACGTCGAAGGGCGCCTATTTCCTGGCCGGCGATCTGCCGCAGGATCCGGCTGCACGCGACGCGCTGCTGCTGGCGGTCATGGGGTCGCCGGACCCGCGCCAGATCGACGGCATCGGCGGCGCCGACCCCCTGACCAGCAAGGTCGCCATCGTCCAGCGCTCGGCGCGCCCCGGCATCGACGTCGATTACCTCTTCGCCCAGGTCTTCGTTGACGAGGCCCGCGTCGGCTACGGCCAGAACTGCGGCAACATCCTGGCCGGGGTCGGCTACTTCGCCATCGAGAAGGGGCTGGTGCCCGCCGCCGACCCGGTCACCCCCGTCACCATCTACCTGTCCAACAGCGGCCAGACCGCGGTCGCCGAGATCGCCACGCCCGGCGGCAAGCCGAGCTACCGGGGCGAGGCTCAGATCGACGGCGTGCCGGGCAGCGCCGCGCCGGTGCCCTTGAGTTTCACCGACGCCGCCGGCTCCACCTGCGGCGCCTTGCTGCCGACCGGCAACGCGGTGGACGAAGTCGCGGGCGCGAGGGTCACGCTGATCGACAACGGCATGCCGGTGGTGGTGATGCTGGCCTCCGACATGGGAATCAGCGGCGAGGAGACGCGCGAGGAGCTGGATGCCAACGGCAAGCTCAAGGCGCGCCTGGAGGAGATTCGCCTGGCCGCCGGCCCCTTGATGAACCTGGGCGACGTCGCCGAGCAGACCGTTCCCAAGATGACCATGGTCTCGGCGCCGCGCCACGGCGGCTGCGTTTCCACCCGCACCTTCATTCCGCACCGCTGTCACGCCACCATCGGCGTCTTCGGCGCCATCAGCGTGGCCACGGCCTGTCTGTTGCCCGGCTCGCCCGCATCGGAGGTGGCCGCGATCCCCGAAGGCGCCTCGAAGACGCTGGCGGTCGAGCATCCCGGCGGCGCGCTCGACGTGATTGTCGAGGTCGACGAGGGCAACGCACCGCCGCAGATCAAACGCGCCGCTTTTCTGCGCACCGCCCGCAAGCTCTTCGAGGGCCGGGTCTTCGCCCGCGACGCAGGCTAGTTTCCGGTCAGTGACGGCAAAGAAAGCCCCCGGGCGCCGTTGAGGCGGCGGCCCGGGGGTTTCGTTGTTCTGCTTGCAGCGGCGCTTACGTCAGCGGCCAGGGCAGGCGCACGAACTCCTGCAGCAGACCCGGCGGAAAGTCGCGGCCCAGGGTGCCGGCCAGGAAGCAGATGAAGCCGATGGCGATGGCCGTCAGGATGACGGTCCGCAGCCATGACACCTGCGCGCGGACGCGCAGGAAGGTGAGGAAGAAGATCGTCGCCGCCAGGATGAAGCCCAGGAGACCGGACAGCACCAGCAGGTAGGCGAACCAGCCCAGTGTCGCCCAGAGGCCGTGCGGCGCGCTGGCGTCCTCGCCGCCGCGCTCGAAGTCGGCGAAGATCGCGTTGTTCTCGGGGACGCGCATCATCTGGATCAACAATGCGAAGCCGCAGACCAGGGTCACCGCGCCGACCGTCACCGGGAAGATCTTGTCGCCGACCCGGCCGATGCCCAGGGCGTCGAACCAGGCGACCAGCAGATAGCCGAGGATGCAGATCAAGAAGACCAGCGGTGCGCGCTTGCCGCCGGTCGGCGGCGTGTCGGACCCCAGGATGTGCTTGCCCTGGCGGATGCCGATGATGACCGAAACGACGATCAGCAGCAGAATCACCAGCACGATGGGCGAGGCGACGTACTCCAGGCCGTCCATGAAGCCCTGACGGAAGCGTGCGCCGGCAATCTGGTTGGCCATGTTGGAGAAGGCCTCGGCCTGGGCCGAGAGCACGAAGCCGATCAGGAAGGCCGGGCGCGAAAACTCGAAGCGGCGCAGGAAGATGCCCAGCACGCCGATGGCCATCAGCGCCGCCAGGTCGCCCAGCGACTGGCGCGACTGGAAGGCGGCGAAGGCAATGACCATGAAGAGGAAGGGGGCGACCAAAGTGAAGCGGATGGTCGTCAGCTTGGCGATCTGGTTGGACAGCGCGATGCACAGCCCGGCGCCCAGCACGTTGGCGATGGCCAGCGACCAGACGATCGTATAGGTGATGTCCAGGTTGTGGCGCACCATGTGCGGGCCGGGATCGTAACCCAGCAGGGCGATGCCGCCCAGGAAGACGGCCATGCTGCCCGAGCCGGGGATGCCGAAGATCAGCGTCGGCACCAGGCCACCGCCTTCCTTGGCGTTGTTTGAGGACTCGGGGCCGATGACGCCGCGGATCTCGCCCTTGCCGAAGCGGCTCTTGTCCTTCGTCGACTGCACGGTGAAACCGTAGGCGATCCAGTCCACGACTGAGCCGCCGAGGCCCGGAATGACCCCCACCAGCACGCCGATGGCGGAGCAGCGGATGGACAGCCAGATGTTGCGCCACCAGTCGCGCACGCCGTCGATCCAGCCCTTGCCCAGGCCGCCGGTCTTGGAGATTGCGCGGTCCTGGCGCAGCAGGGCGACGATCTCGGGAATGGCGAAGATGCCCAGGCCGACGATGACCAGGGAGAAGCCGTCGATCAGGTAGGGGATGTCGTAGGTCGCCATGCGCAGGCTGCCACCGGCGGCCGCTTCGCCGATGGTGCCGACCATCAGGCCCAGGCCCGCGGCGACCACGCCCTTCAGCGGGATGCGACCGGCCAGGATCGCCACCATCGACAAGCCGAGGATGGTGATCATCAGCATCTCCGGCAGACCGAAGGCGAGGATCAGGGGGCGGGCGATGAGGATGAAGAACGTCAGGACGCAGGCGCCCAGGATGCCGCCGAACAGCGAGGAGGCGAAGGCGGCGGAAAGCGCCCGCGCGGCTTCGCCCTTCTTGGACAGCGGAAAGCCGTCCAGCACCGTCGCCTGGCTCGCGGTGGAGCCGGGGATGCCGAGCAGCACCGAGGCGAAGGTGTCGGAGGTGGGGACCACGGCGATGAGGCCGACCATGAGCGCCAGGCCGGACACCGGATCCATGCCGAAGATGAAGGGCAGGACCAGAGACAGCCCGGCGATCCCGCCCAAACCCGGGAAGACCCCGACCGAAAGGCCCAGGAGAACGCCGATGAACAGGAACATCAGCTGTTCGGGTTGAAGAATAAGAGTCACCGCCTCGCCGAGGGCGGGCAGTGCGGTCCCGATCAGATCCATGGATTAATCTTCACGCAAGAGGCGCACCGGCCCCACCCGGGGGTGGGGCCGATCGCCGATGCCGCGGCTACTGCAGCGAAACGTCGTAGTCCGCCTTCAGCCAGTCGATCACGAACTGCTTGGCCGAAGGTGGGACAGTGGTTGCCAGCTTCTTCGCGTTGTTGGCAGCCTTGCCGGTCATCTGCGGATCCTTGCCCAGGGTCTTCTCAGCCATCTGCTGGAAGTCAGAGCGGGCGAGGATCTTCTTGAAGGCGGCCTCATAGCCGTCGACAACCTCCTTGGGGGCGGTCTTGGGCAGGAACACCATCTTCTGGGCCGGGAAGCCGGCGATGAAGAAGGCCTTCCAGGCGTCCCAGGCGTCGCCCTTGGTCTCGCAGGCCGCCGTCTTCTCGCAGACCTCCTTGAAGGTCGGGATGTCCGGGAAGGTGGGATCACGCACGATGTTGCCGTCGTCGTCCAGCGAGCCCCAGGTCATCATCGGCACGGCCAGGCCCTGCTCGACCATCGGCACGACGCTGCGCAGATAGGCCGGCGAGGTCTGGTAGTCGATGTTGGCTTCGCCGCGCTCGAACATCAGGCGGCCGTCGCCCCGGCCCTCGATGCCGAAGACCGGCACCACCTTCATGCCCAGCATCTTCCAGGCCAGGTTGGCGACCAGATCCAGGCGCGTGGCGCCCTGGCTGCCCCAGATGAAATCGATGTCGCCCAGGTCGTCGGCGTCGCCGTCGAAGCGCTTGGCGATGTCGGGCGGCAGGTAGCTGACGCCGCCGACGCCGGAGGCCAGCACGACCTGCCAGTCGTTGTATTCGTAGCGCACGCGCGGGTCGCCCAGCAGGTAGGGGAACTGGGTCGAGCCGGAGGAGCCGAAGATCAGCGTGCCGTCGGCGGTATCCTGCTCCTGGAACCAGTTGGCGCCCTTGGTCGAGCCGGCACCGGGGCGATAGCGCACCACGACGGTGGGATTGCCGGGCAGCGCCTCGCTGAGCAGCGGCGCGTAGAAGTTCGCCCAGCGTGCGGAGCCGCCGGATTCCGAGAAGGGAATCACGAATTCGACCGTCTTGCCCTCCAGGTTGAGTCCGTCGCCGGCGGCAAAGGCCTGGGTTGAAACGGCTGCGGCGGCCGCGAGGCCGAATGCCACCCCACAGGTGGTCTTGAAAACAGACATATTGTCCTCCCTCGAGTGAATCCCGCCCCAAAAGGCGTTGACGTGCCTTGAGTTGTCCGGTGCGTGCTGCCCGGTTGAACTCACCTTAATGAGGTCTGTTCCTTGCGCCAAGCACTCAGGGATTACTTATGTGCGATGCCTATTACTTTCGTGTGCAATGACTTCCTGGCCCTGGCGGGGGCATGGCGGGTTGAGTTCTAATGGCCGGCGCAGCGCGGCCATTTGCGATTTCCGGCCCCTGCCTGCCGACCTCTTGCTTGCCGACCCTTGCCTGAAGGACCCTTCCCCATGGCCATGCCGCAGGAAGCCCCCAAGATCGATTGTCCGCCCGAGGAATGGGAGATGCGCGTCGACCTCGCCGCCGCCTTCCGCCTGGTCGACCACTACGGCTGGTCGGACCTGCTGGCCACGCACCTCTCGGCGCGGGTGCCGGGGCCGGAGGATCACTTTCTCATCAACCCCTTCGGGCTGATGTTCGACGAGATCACCGCCTCCAGCCTTGTGAAGGTGGATCAGGAGGGCGGTATCCTCTCGCCGACGGACTACAGCATCAATCCGGCGGGCTTCGTCATCCACGGCGCCATCCATATGGCGCGGCCGGACGTCGCCTGCGTGATCCACACCCATACCCGCGCCGGCACCGGCGTTGCGACCCAGAAAGACGGGTTGCTGCCGATCACCCAGCACGCCATGGCGGTGATCGCCCAGACCGGCTATCACGACTACCAAGGAATCGCCACCGACCTCGACGAGCGCGAGAGCATCGTGCGCGACTTGGGCGACAACAACGTGCTGATCCTGCGCAACCACGGGCTCCTGACCGTCGGGCGCAGCACGGGCGAAGCTTTCATGTGGATGTACCGGGCCGAGCGCGCCTGCTACATGCAGCTTGCCTTCCAGCAGTCGGGCGCCGAGCTGAACCCCATCCCCGAGGAGGTGCAGCGCACCACCATCGAGCGCAACAGGTTCAACAACTCCGAAAAGGGCTATCGTCCCATCGGCAAGGTCGAGTGGCCGGCGCTGCGCCGCAAGCTCGATCGCATCGACCCCTCCTACAAGGACTGATGCGCAAAGGACGGATGTTCCCCTCAGGCAGGAGGCTCTGTTCGCGAACTCAAGGGAGAGGCCGCAAGGACCCTTTCCCTTTTTCTCGCTGCGTGGACCGGACCGCCTGGATCGGATCACGATTAGACGGAAACGCAATGCGGTCCCGTCCGATCGTGTGAATCCGATCTATCCAATAAGGTATAGAGCAGATTCACAGGACCGATGGATCGCCTTCGGCGATTCCGGCCGACCCTGATCCGCTCTAGCGGTAGGGCGAACGCTGCGGGCGCACCAACATCTCGGTGACGCAGGCGTTGGCCGGCAGGGTGACGGCCAGGGCCGCCATCTCGGCGATGTCCTCGACCTGAACGCATTTTGCGGGATCCAGCCGTTCCGGGTTGGTCATGGCGGTATTGACGAAGCCGGGGTGCAGCAGGGTCACGCGTACGCCGTCCTCGCGGACCTCCTCGAAAAGCGCCTTGGCGAAGCCTTCCAGGCCGTGCCGGCCCGCGCAGTGGGCGGCCATCTTCGCCATCCCGATTTTGGCGTACATGCCGCAGAGATAGAGATAGGCGCCCTGGGCGGCGCGTACCGCCGGCAAGGTCAGGGCCGTCAGGCGCATGGGCGCATGGAGAATGCCCGCCAGGGTGCGGTCCCACTCCTCGAAGCTCTCGGGCGCCGTCGGCACGGAGCGGCCGCCGGCCGCCGTCCAAACCACCGCGTCCAGGCGGCCGCCGCGCCCGGCCCAGTCCGCCAGGGCGGCGACCTGGACGGGGTCCGTCAGTTCCGCCTGGAAGCTCTCGCCCGAGCCTCCGGCTCCGGCTACTGCCGCCAAAGTCTCGGCCAGGGCGTCTTCCTTGCGCCCATGGGCCAGGATGTTCCAGCCATCGGCGGCGAGGCGGACGGCGATGCCCCTGCCGATTCCGCCGCTGCCGCCAACGATCAAAGCCCGCTTGGACATGGCTGTGGCTCCCCGTCTGTTTGAAAGAATCACTATGGCACGGTGGCGAGGATCGGTGTTACTCGCGAAGGCGGCGTCCGAATGCCCGAGACAACCCGCCCTGGCTGCCTGTTCCTGGCTGCCTGTTCCTGGCTGCCTGTTCCTGGCTGGGGCCCTGGCCGGGGCCGGGTTCAGGTGTCCGGCGCGGCCTTGCGGGGAAAGGCCCTTTCCATGGCCTCGACCGTGGGGAAGGCGTCGTCGACGAGGCCGTCTTTCAGCCCCTGTCCGGCAGCCCAGGCGATGCGTCTGGCCGCGGCCTCGGCCATCATGGGCTCGATCCCCATATCGCGCAGCATGGTCGCCGCTTCGGTCATCTCCGCCGCGCGGCGCGTGCCGTGCAGGGCGCTGCGCGATGTGAGGTAGCGCGCCCGCTCCGGCCAGTCGAGGCCCGGCAGGCTCGGCTGCAGGGATTCCAGAACCCGCTGGGAGGCGCCGAACTGACTGGCTGCCGCGACGCACTCCAGGAACAGCGCCTCGACGCCCTTGATCATGATGGAGCGCAGCATCTTGGTGGCCGAAGCGGCGCCCAGGGTCGCGCCGCCGTCTTCGACATTGAAGCCGAGGGCCGCCAGCTTCGCCGTGGCGCGCGCCGCCTCGGGGCCGCAGAGCAGGATCGGCACCCTGTGGCCGTGCTTGGGCACGGGTGAAAGGATGGCGCCGTCAAGCACGCTGCAGCCGCTGGCTTTCAGGGCTTCGGCGACGTCCAGCTTGGTGCGCGGCGCCGCGGAGTTGAGGTCGACGTAGATCCGGCCGGGCTTCATGCTGGGCGCCGCGGCCTTGGCCACGGCGACCGCCTGCTTGGCGACCACGGTGGAGAGCACGATCTCGCCGGCGCCTACGGCCGGGCCCAGGTCGTCGTGGCAGACCGCGTTCAGGGCCGCGGCGGTGGCGCGCATGTCCGTGCTGTCGTCGTCCTTGAAACGGATGTCCCAGAGATGGATCTCCAGCGTGGGGTTTTCCTCGCGCAGGCCAGCCACCATGGCCCGGCCGGCCTCGCCGAAGCCGATGAAGGTCAGGGCCTTGGGCGCGGTGTCGTGCTGCTCGCTCATGTCGCTCCTCCGGATGAGTCCAGGATATAGGGCCGCCGGAGGACGGGCGAGCCGGCAGTCGCCGCCTGCCTAGAAATTCTGTGCCGCGGCGATAAGAAACGCGTGCGGCGGCGCTTCGTGCAGGCGCTAGCTCTTCGCGGCGCGGGACTTGTTGTGGCGCCGCGCCTCCTGTTGGGCCAGCGCGACGAAACGCCGGGCGGCGGCCGAGTGGTCCGTCTTGCGCGCGACGAGGCGGATCGGCGCCGCCAGGCCCGGCACCGCGCCGAGCGGGCGGTAGACGATGGATTCCGGCTGCAGCCCGGACAGCGAGCGCGGCACTAGGGTGACGCCCAGGCCCGCCGCCACCAGGTTTAGGGTTGCGGTGATGCGCGGCGCTTCCTGCTCGGTGCGCGGCGTGAAGCCGGCGGTGCGGCAGGCGCCGACGATAGCGTCGTAGAGGCCGGGACCGGAGGCGCGGCGGTAGAGGATGAAGGGCTCGGCCGCCAGGGCCTCCAGGCGCAGCGGCCGGCGCGAGGCGGTGGCCAGGCGATGATCTGCCGGTAGCGCCGCCACCATCGGTTCTTCCAACAGGTCGTGGAGCGTCACGCCCTCGCCGGGCGGGATGGCCGGACGGATGAAGGCCACGTCCAGGCGTTCGGCCTGCACCGCCTCGACCAGCTCGGAGGATCCCATCTCCTCAAGGGTCATGATGACCCGGGGATGGCGGCTGCGGAAATCGCGCAGCAGGCGCGTCACGAAGGGGTGAAAGGGCGAAGACGCGGTGAAGCCCACCGCCAGCCGGCCGAGTTCGCCGCGCGCCGTGTGGCGTGCCCGCAGCAGGGCGCCCTCGACTTCTCCCAGGATGCGGCGTGCGTCTTCCAGCAGGCTTTCGCCGGCCTCCGTCAGTTCCACCCCGCGGGGCTTGCGGCGGAAGAGCTGCACCTCCAGCTCCCCCTCCAGCGCCTTGATCTGCTGACTCAGGGGCGGCTGCTGAATGCCCAGGCGCTCGGCGGCGCGGGTGACGTGGCCTTCCTCGGCCACGGCAACGAAGTAACGCAGGTGGCGCAGGTCCATGACATATCGGTTCGATATGAATAACGGTCTATCAATATATTGGATATCTGCATCCCAGGCCAGTAGTCAGAGGGGGAAATTTCTTTGACGGCAGCCAGGGTCCCGCGCTGCGCCGGCCGGATCGCCGGTATCGAGCATCCGCAGCGGCGCGCGGGGACCGGGAGAAGGAAAGATGGCCTCTCATGCGAAAAGCCAGGACGCGGCGCTGACCGGCGCCCTCTCCGCCGGCGGCACCGGGCGCGGCCTCCTGGCCCGTGCCTGGGCGGCGCTGGGCGCCTGGGTCGCCGCGGTTTTCTTCTGGCGCAGCGTCAGCCGCGCCATTGACCGGCTGTCGTCGCTCAGTGACGCCGACCTCAAGCGTCTGGGCCTTGAGAGAAACGAGATCGTCGCGCGGGTCTATGAAGAAGCCCGCGCCGCGCAGGACCGGCGGGCCGGCGCTGCCGGGCATCCCCGCGGTCTCTAGGCCCAGCGGCGCAGGGCCGTGGCGGCCTCGACCCTCTGACGGGCCAGGGTGACGGCGGCGGCGCGGGGCGCCACTCTGTCGTCGCGGCTGGCCTCCAGCACCGCGCGGGTGTTGCGGCGTACCTTCTCCTCGATGGCGTCGAAGGCCTGGCGCTCGCCGCCGCCGGCAAACTCGACAGCGCCGCAGATGACGCCGCCGGCGTTGGCGATGAAGTCCGGGATGACGAGGACGCCGCGGTCGTGCAGCGCCGCCTCGGCCTCCGCGGTGACGGGAATGTTGGCGCCTTCCACCACCAGCTTCGCTTTCACCTGGTCGACATTGTCCTCGCGGATGACGTCGGGGCGGGCGGCGGGAATCCAGATGTCGCAGTCGACGCCGACCACGGCGTCGCGGTCCAGCTTTTCGCCGGCCGGGTGGTCGCCCAGGTTCCTGCCGGAGTCCTTGAGTGCGGCCAGCGCCTCGATGTCGAGGCCCGCGGGATCGGCGAGCGTCACCTTGGAATCGGCAGCGGCCACCAGAACCGCCCCCTTCTCGGCCAGGAAGCGCGCGGCGTGCCTGCCGACGGAGCCGAAGCCCTGCACCGCGACGCGCGCGCCTTGCAGGTCCAGGTCGCAGAAGCCGCGCGCCACGTCGACGGCGATGCTGAGGCCGAAGCCGGTGGCGCCGATCTCGTCCAGGGGGATGCCGCCCAGGACGGAAGGCAGGCCGACGCAGCGGCCGATCTCGTCGTGGATCCAGGCCATGCAGGTCTCGTCGGTGCCCATGTCCGGTCCGGGGATATAGTCGCTCACCTCGGCGATGGCGGCGGCGAAGGCGCGGATCAGCCGTGCCTTTCCTTCCGGCGGCATCCGGGGGTCGCCGACGATCACCGCCTTGCCGCCGCCGTGGCGCAGGTCCGCTGCGGCATTCTTGAAGGTCATGGCGCGGGCCAGGCGGAAGCATTCCTCGGTGGAGACGTCGGGGGCCATGCGCACGCCGCCGATGGCCGGGCCGCGCGCCACGTTGTCGACCACCAGGATGGCGTTGAGGCCGCTGTGGGTCTCGTAGATGTGGATGACCTTGGCGGGGCCCAGATTGTCGCAGAAGCGGAAAGCGTCCTCCATCGGCAGTTCCTCAAGTCATTCCGGCTGTTCGAGATCCCGCACCGCGGTGGCGAGGAAGCGTGAGGCTTCGCCGCCCATCACGGCGCGGTGGTCGAAGGTGAGCGACAGCGGCAGCACGCGGCGCACCGCGAGCCGGCCATCATAGGCCACGGCGCGCTCGGCGATGCGGCCGGCGCCGAGGATCGCCACCTGGGGCGGCAGCACCACCAGGGCCGCGTGGCGGCCGCCGAACATGCCGAAGTTGGAGAGGGTGATGGTCTGGCCGCGCAGTTCCTTCGGCGGCACGCGGCGCGCGCGCACGTCGGCCTTCATGCGCTCGAGGCCCTGGCGCAGGTCGGCGGTGGTGCGCCCGCCGACATCGCGCAGCACCGGCACGAAAAGGCCGTCCTCGGTGTCCATGGCGATGCCCAGGTCGACCCTGTCGTGCAGGCGGCGCCCGGTCTCCATACCCAGGAACCAGGCGTTCAGCGCCGGCTCGGCCGCGCAGCCGGCGACGATGGCGCGCACCAGGCGCAGCGTGGCGTCGCTGCCTTGCGCCCAGGCATGAATGTCGGCCTCTTCCGTCACCGTGGCCGGCACCACCTCGGCATGGGCGCGGGCCATGTTGAGCGCCATGGCCCGGCGCACGCCGCGCAGCGGTTCCGGCGGTCCGGCCGCTCCAATAGCGGCGGCGGCGCGCTCCACGTCGCTGGCCAGCACCGCGCCCTCCGGTCCGCTGGCCGCCACGTGGGAGAGGTCGACGCCCAGGCGCTTGGCCAGGGCGCGCACGGCGGGGGCGGCCTTCACACCGGGGCCGGTCTTCGCCGTCTCGGCTGCGGCGGCTTTCCCGGGCGCGGCCTTCGGCTGTTCCGCCGCCGCGATGCTGCCGACCACGGTGCCCTTGTCTTCGGCGGCCGCGCTCTCGAACTCGACCAGCGGCGCGCCGATCTCGACGATGTCGCCGGGCGCCCCGAAGGTCTTGGCGATGCGTCCGGACTGGGGCGAGGGGATCTCCACCACCGCCTTGTCGGTCTCCACCGAGACCAGGGGCTGGTCGGCCACCACACGGTCGCCGGGCCCGACGTGCCAGGAGACGATTTCCGCATCCTGCAGGCCTTCGCCGAGATCGGGCAGCTTGAAGGTCGTCATGTGTAGGCCAGCGTCTCGCGCGCTTTGCGCAGGATTCGCTGCTCCGTGGGCATGTAGTGGGCTTCCAGGCGCGGCAGCGGCATCACCGTGTCGTAGCCGGCGACGCGCCCGACGGGCGCCAGCAGGTCGACCAGCCCGCGGTCGGCCAGGCCGGCGGCGATCTCGGCGCCGACCCCGCCGCTCAAGGGTGCTTCCTGGACGATGACGCAGCGCCCCGTGCGCGCCACCGAGGCGAGGATGGTGTCCATGTCCAAAGGCTTCAGGGTGGCGACGTCGATCACTTCGGCCTCCTTGCCCTCGGCGGCCAGGGTCTCCGCCGCCGCCAGGGTTTCCCGCAGCATGGCGCCCCAGGAGACCAGGGTCACGTCGCGGCCCTCGCGCAGGGTAAAGCAGGTGTCGAGCGGCAGGGCGCTGCCGTCGTCGCAGACCTCTTCCTTGGTCGCCCGGTAGATGCGTTTGGGCTCCAGGAAAACCACCGGATCGGGATCGCGGATCGCGGCCAGCAGCAGGCCGTAGGCCTTGGCCGGGGAGGAGGGGATCACCACGCGGATGCCGGGGATGTGGGCAAAGAGGGCCTCCATGCTTTCCGAGTGATGCTCCGGCGCGTGGATGCCGCCGCCGTAGGGCGCACGGATCACCATGGGGCAGGAGAGGCGTCCGCGGGTGCGGTTGCGCAGGCGCCCGGCGTGGTTCAGCACCTGGTCGATGGCCGGGTACATGAAGCCCATGAACTGGTACTCGATCACCGGACGGAACCCCTGGGCGCCGAGCCCGACGGCCAGGCCGGTAAAGAGGGACTCCGACAGCGGCGTGTCGATCACCCGCGCCGCGCCGAAGCGCGCGAGCAGCCCCTCGGTGGCGCGGAAGACGCCGCCGTCGATGCCGACGTCCTCGCCCAGCAGCAGCACCGTCTCGTCGTCGCCCATGGCGCGGGCCAGAGCCAGGCGCACGGCTTCGACGAGAGTCAGTTCGCTCATCCTTCTTCACTCTCCGCCGCTGCGTCGCGCTGCGCCCGGAGGGCGGCCGGCAGCTCCGCGTAGAGGTGGTCGAACATGGCCGCCGGCGGCAGAGGGGGAGTCGCGAGGTAGTCTTCCGCCGCCGCCGCGACCTGCGCCGCGCAGTCCTCGATCAGCGCCTCCTCCGCCGCCTTGGTCCAGTGGCCGGCCTCGCCGAGATAGGTCCGCAGGCGGGCGACGGGGTCCTGCTTCCAGCGTGCGCTGACCTCGGCATCGTCGCGGTAGCGGCCGGCGTCGTCCGCCGTGGTGTGGTCGCTGAGGCGGTAGGTCAGGGCCTCGACCAGCGCCGGCCCGCCGCCACGGCGCGCCCGCTCGACGGCCTCGCCCACCACATGGCGCACGGCGATGACGTCGTTGCCGTCGACCTGTGCGCCGGGCATGCCGGCGGCGACGGCTTTCTGCGCCAGGGTTTCCGCCGCGGTCTGCCGCGCGCGCGGCACGGAAATGGCCCACTGGTTGTTGTTGATGACGAAGACCAGCGGCAAGGCCTGCAGGGCGGCGAAGTTCATGGCCTCGTAGACGTCGCCGCGCGAGGTCGCGCCGTCGCCGAAGACGCAGGCCGCCACCCGCGCCTCACCGCGCAGCTTAAAGGCCAGCGCGACGCCGGCGGCGTGGGGCGCTTGCGTTCCGACCGGCACGCAGATCGGAAAGTCCTGGCGCGGTCCGGCATAGTCGCTGCCGCGTTCGTCGCCGCCCCAGTAGAGCAGCAGGTCGGTCATGGCGACGCCGCGCAGGAACTGTGCGCCCTGTTCGCGGAAGGACGGCAGCAGGACGTCTTCCGGGCGCAGGGCATCGCCCAGGCCGACGGCCACCGCCTCCTGGCCCAGGGAGGAGGCGAAGGTGCCGAGCCGCCCCGTGCGCTGCAGCGACACCGCCTTGGCGTCGAAGCTGCGGGTCAGCACCATGGCCTTGTAGAGACGGGTCAGAGTCTCGACGTTCCGGGCGAAGGCGGGCAGCGCGCCCAGAGCCTTGCCCTGCGCGTCCAGGAAGCCGGTATAGTCGATGCTGAAGGACGCAACCTGCGGCATGCCACGGGCGCCTTTCGTTGACGGCGATTCGTTCCCAGCATGACGTTAGGCGGTCCGGCGGGCCACCACATTGACGTGGGTCAAGCGCGTCTTGCGGCGTTGCCCGCAGTCAGCGGTAGAGGTAGATCGGACTGGTCCAGGCCAGCGTGCCGTCCTCCTGCGTCACCCGGATGTAGATCGGGTTGTCGCCCTGGGTGCGCAGTTCGATGCGCCGCGTGAAAGCCATCCTGCGGTGCGGGTTCTCGCCCGGCAGCCGGAAGACCTTCAGGGTGCGCGGCAGCACCCCGCTTTCGTCGAAGACCTCATCCTCCAGGCCGATCTCCTCCAGC
Source organism: Pelagibius sp. CAU 1746 (assembly GCF_039839785.1). Taxonomy (NCBI): domain Bacteria; kingdom Pseudomonadati; phylum Pseudomonadota; class Alphaproteobacteria; order Rhodospirillales; family Rhodovibrionaceae; genus Pelagibius; species Pelagibius sp. CAU 1746. The sequence goes on along the minus strand of NZ_JBDOQT010000001.1, from coordinate 189,062 downwards.
GGCAGGCCGCACTTCACCAGCGGCGTCTCGATCTTCAGGGTGCCGCCGTAGGGATCGGCCACCCAGAGGTCGAAGCCGCCGATGTTGCCGGTGGTCAGCGCCCGCCAGGCCAACTCGGTCTCCGAGATCTGGTCCAGGGTCTTGTCGCGGTTGAAGAAGTTGATAGGGCGGGCCGCGGCGATGCTGTTGCCGGAGAGGTGCGCGCGGCCGTCCCAGATGACCTGGCGGAAGCGGCCGCGGTACTCGGCGCCCTCCCAGACGACGCGGATGCGGTCGCCCAGGTCCTGGGCGCCGTAGGGGCGCAGCGTTTCCAGGTGCTCCAGGCCGTTGAAGAGGTCGACCCGCTCGATCGGCGCCGCGGCGGCGATGTCCACCCGCAATTCCACCTCGCCTTCCGGCAGGTGGACGATGTCGCCCATGATCGCCTCGCGCGCCGGCCGGCCTTCGCTGGGGCCGAGGCGCGGATCGTCGTGGTAGAGGGTGCCCTCACCGCCCAGGCTCGCCCGCACATCGATGAAAAGGCGGCCGCCGTGGCCGCCGGTGGTGGCGTAGTGATGGCGCTTGCGCAGGCAGTCGAGGATCGCCGCGCGGCTCAGTTCCTCGGTCAGGAAGCAGGTCAGGCCGCCGACGGCGCCGAACAGCGACGCGCCGGGATAGCTGGCGCCGGGACGCCCCTTGTGGCCGTCGGAGTTGGCGACGATGCCGGTGCGGTAGCCCATCTCGAAGGCGTCCTGCACCAGCCATTCGAAGCTGCCCCAGGAGCTGTGCACCTCCATGGATTTCTCGAAGCGGCCGTCGTGCGCCATCTTCACGTCGGCGTAGCGCCCGCCGCAGTGGGCGTAGCCGACCACGTCCCACTCCTCGTTGTCGGCCAGGGCCTGGAACAGCTCGGCGGCGCTGTTGGCGTCGCTGGCGATGTCGGAGCGGTCCTCGACCAGGGCGTGGGAGGAGCGCCTCAGGGTGCGCCCCTCCTCGGGAAAGTAGATGTTGCGGTCGCCGCCCAGGCCGGTGTTGCCGGACCATTCGTAGCCGGGAACGGTGACGAAGCTGCCGGGCCGGTCGAACTCGGCGCAGAGGGCATCGAGCTCACGCCAGAAAGGCGTGGTGATCTGGAAATCGTTGCCCTGATGGCCGGTGGCGTCCAGGAAGGCGCGGTCGCGGGCGAAGGCGAAGTACTGCCGGGCGCTGCCGGTGCCGATGGTCTCCTCGGACTGGCCGTGCAGGTCGCCCCAGAAGTGCACCAGCGCTGCGTCTTCGACGATCCGTAGGGGATTGGCTTCCGCCGCCAGGCTGCCGTCCTTGTGCAGCAGGCGCAGGCGCAGCTCGCCGGGCGCTGCGACACTCAAGCCCTCCACCGTGGCGGCGAAGGCGCCGGGCGCCAGGCGCAGCGTCTCCGGCAGGCCGTCGACCGGCAGGTTGCTGTCCAGGCGCAGCACCGCGTCGCATTTGTCCGTCGGGTTGCCCCAGAGGTCCTCGGCCTTGATCTTCAGCGCGAAGGGCTCTCCGCAGCGTCTCAGCGTCGGCAGTACGGCGACGAAGCTTTCCGGCGCGCCGGGGACGATGCGGATCGTCGGCTGCTCGGGCAGCGGCTGGTAGCAGTAGGTGGCGATGGGGTCGACCAGGGTGTGGAACTCGAAGCTGTCCTCGCAGAAGGTCTGCAGGCGCATGCCGGGCGAGCCCTGGGAGCGGTCGCCGAAGGTCACCGTGATGGTGTCGCCCTCGCGCAGGAAGCCGCGCACCACCTTTATATAGAGGGTGCGGTCCCAGGGTCGCACGTTGCCCTTGGGGTCGTAGTGGTATTGCAGCACCGCGGAGTTGGAGGCGACGATGGTGGTGTAGTTCGGCCCTTGCGGATTCTCGAACTGCGGGCGGGTCTGGTCGCTGGCGAAGCGGAAGCAGATGCGCAGCGAGCCGGAGTCGTCGATGCCGAACTTGCCGGCGGTGTAGACCAGGGTAAAGGTCTGGTGGCTGCCGGCGACGAAGTCCCCGCCCGGCGTCAGGCTCACCGAGCCCAACTCTTCCGCCGGAATGGCGCCGCGTTGCGGCGTGCTCACCAGGCCGCCGGCCGCGGGCGGCAGGGCGGCATCGTCGGGGCTGCCAAGCGGCTGGTCGGGCACGGGGGTCGTCCTTTCGTCCCTGTCGTCAGGTGGTCAGGTGGTCGGGTCGTCGATCAGCGGGCTGGGCTTGGCCAGGGTCTGCAGGTCGCCGATCTCGGTCAGCCGGATCTCGCGGCCGCTCACTTCCACGCCATAGGGTTTCAGCGTGGCGAAGGCGCGGGACAGGTTCTCCGGCGTCATGCCCAGGAGGGCGGCCAGGGTGCGCTTGTCGATCGGCAACTGCACGATGCCGCCGCGGCCCTGATCGGCCTCGGCCCGCAGCAGGTAGTTGGCCAGACGTTCCACTGCATTGCGCAGCTTGTGGTTCTTCAGGGACTTGACCACGCCGCGGTAGCGGGTTGCCAGCTCGCGCACCACGGCGCGGGCGAAAACGTGGTCGCGGGCGAAAATCGCCCGCACGTTTTCCGATGGCACCATCAGGATCTTGGAACTTTCCACCGTGCGCCCGGACATCAGGTAGGGCGCGTCGCGCAGCACCGCCGCGAGGATGAAGGTCGTGACCGGGCGCGTGATCTCGATGGAGGTCTCGCGTCCGTTGCTGGAGGCGAAGAGCTCCACGCCGCCCTCGACCATGATGTAGAGAAAGTCGGGGGGCTCGCCCTCGGTGATGAGTTGCACTTGCGGCGGGAAGCGCTGCAGGAAGGCCGCTTGCATCAGTTCGTCGAAGTTGGCCTCTGCCATCTCGGCGAAGAGGTCCAGCTCTCGCACCAAGGGTATATCGTTCGACCTCAAGGAAACTCTCCGACTCGCCTGATCCCCACCGTGGCAAGGTAATCTTCGTTTTTGACGTTTATCAAGTCTTCAATTCAAAAATAGTAATTTCACAGTATGAGAAATTTAATCCCAAATAGGAAAAAGATATGCAAATCCTTGTTTCAGCAATGGTTCTACAAAAATTGACCTGCATCAAATAAATCTTGCAGCAGTCTGATGAATATCCCCCCGCCTGGGAGGCCCAGCCTCTCAGCCTGCTTTACTGGTCAGCGGCAGAGGAGGGAATCATGCAGGACCTGCAAGGCGTCACGCCGGGGCAACAGAACAAGGTGCTGGGCATCAGCACCTTTGCCTTCACGGTCTGCTTCGCTGTTTGGACCATCTTTTCCATCATCGGTGTGAAGATCAAACAGGACCTGGGCCTGTCCGATACGGAATTCGGCATCCTGGTCGCCACGCCGATCCTCACGGGCTCCCTGAGCCGCATCTTCCTCGGCATCTGGACGGACCAGTACGGCGGACGCATCGTCTACAGCGCCGTCATGGCCTTGACCGCCGTGGCCGTGTGGCTGCTCTCCACCGTCTCGACCTACGAAATGTTCCTGGTCGCGGCGCTGGGCGTCGGCCTGGCGGGCGGTTCCTTCGCCGTGGGCATCGCCTACGTGTCGCGCTGGTACGAGAAGGAGCGTCAAGGGACGGCGCTCGGCATCTTCGGCATGGGCAACGTCGGCGCCGCAGTGACCAACTTCGGCGCGCCTTTCCTGCTGGTGGCGCTCGGCTGGCAGCAGACGGCGCAGGTCTATGCCGTCATCCTGCTGATCACCGCCGTCCTCTTCTATCTGACGACGCGCGACGATCCGGCCACGGCCCAGCGCAAGGCCCGGGGCGAGAAGCCGAAGTCGGCCTTCATGCAGCTTTCGCCGCTGGCCAAGCTCCAGGTCTGGCGTTTCTCGCTCTACTATTTCTTCGTCTTCGGCGCCTTCGTCGCGCTGGCCCTCTGGCTGCCGCGCTACTACGTCGGCGTCTACGGTCTGGACATCAAGACCGCCGGCATGCTGGCCGCGGCCTACGCCCTGCCGGGCAGCGTCTTCCGCGCCCTCGGCGGCTACCTTTCCGACCGCTACGGTGCCCGCCGGGTGATGTACTGGACCTTCGTCGCCTCGGTCGCGATCTGCTTCTTCCTCAGCTATCCCGCCACCGACTACGTGGTCCAGGGTATCGAGGGACCGATCGCCTTCAATATCACCATCGGTTTGCCGGTCTTCGTCGTCCTGACCGTGGCCCTGGGCTTCTTCATGTCGCTCGGCAAGGCGGCGGTCTACAAGCACATCCCCGTCTACTACCCGGACAACGTCGGCTCGGTCGGCGGCCTGGTCGGCATGATCGGAGGGTTGGGCGGCTTCATCCTGCCGATCTGCTTCGGTGTGATGAACGACGTCATCGGTGTCTGGACCAGCTCCTTCATGCTGCTCTTCGTATTGGTCGGTATCGCGCTCCTTTGGATGCACTTCGCCATCCGGCGCATGGAGCGGGCGGCCTTGGGCGAGGAACTGGCGGGTCTGCCGGAACTGCCTGAGCTGATCTCGCTGCACGGTCCGGAGCACGAGGGTGCGCTCGGCGGCCGTAAGCAGCAGCCGCAAACGCCCTCGGGCCCCAGCCGGCCGATGGAACCGGCGCACTGAAACCGCGTGACTGAGCGGGGCGGGCGCCAAGAGACGGCGCCCGCCTGCGCCAACAAGGATCACAAGCGATGACCACTTCTCATACAGTTGCCACCAGCGGCCACGTCCTGACCGACTGGCATCCCGACGAACCGGACTTCTGGGCCAAGGGCGGCCGCAGGGTCGCCGCCAAGAACCTCTGGATCTCGATTCCCTGCCTGCTGTTGGCCTTCTCCGTCTGGCTGGTGTGGTCGGTCGTGGTCGCCAAGCTGCCGGCCATCGGCTTCGCCTACACCACGGACGAGCTGTTCTGGCTGGCGGCCTTGCCGGGGCTCTCCGGCGCGACCCTGCGCATCTTCTATTCCTTCATGGTGCCGATCTTCGGCGGGCGCCTCTGGACCACGCTGTCCACGGCCTCGCTGCTGATCCCGGCGGTGGGCATCGGCTTCGCCGTGCAGAACCCCGAGACCCCCTACGCGGTCTTCCTGGGCCTGGCGCTGCTCTGCGGCTTCGGCGGCGGCAACTTCGCCTCCTCCATGGCCAACATCTCCTTCTTCTATCCCAAGAAGGAGAAAGGCCATGCCTTGGCGCTCAACGCCGGCCTCGGGAACGCCGGCGTCAGCGTCATGCAGTTCGTGGTGCCCCTGGTCATCACCGCGGGCGTCTTCGGCGCCATCGGCGGCGCGCCGCAGGCCACCAGCGCCGGCGGGCAGCTCTGGCTGCAGAACGCCGGCTTCGTCTGGGTGCCCTTCCTGGTGATCGCCACCCTGGCGGCCTGGTTCGGCATGAACGACATCGCTTCGGCCAAGGCCTCCTTCAAGGAGCAGTCGATCATCTTCCAGCGCAAGCACAACTGGGTCATGTGCATTCTCTACACGGGCACCTTCGGCTCCTTCATCGGCTACTCGGCCGGCTTCCCGCTGCTGGCCAAGACCCAGTTCCCGGAGATCAACTCTCTGCAGTTCGTGTTCCTGGGTCCACTGGTCGGGGCGCTGAGCCGCGCGGCGACGGGCTGGGTCTCCGACAAGTTCGGCGGCGGCCGCGTCACCTTCTGGACCTTTCTGGTGATGATCGTCGCCGTGGCCGGCGTGCTCTTCTTCCTCGGCATCAAGACGCAGCCGGGCGCCTTCTGGGGCTTCTTCGCCATGTTCATGCTGTTGTTCTTCGCCACCGGCGTGGGCAACGCCTCGACCTTCCAGATGATCCCGACGATCCTGCGCCAGGAAGTCGGGCGCCTCATGCCGCAGCTCAGCGAGCAGCAGCATCTGCGCCAGTCCGAGCGGGAATCCGCGGCCATCATCGCCTTCACCTCGGCGATCGCGGCCTACGGCGCCTTCTTCATCCCCAAGGCCTACGGCACCTCCATCTCGCTGACCGGCGGGCCGGAACTGGCGCTCTACTGCTTCATGGCCTTCTACGCGGTCTGCGTGGTCATCACTTGGTTTTACTACACCCGGCGCAACGCCTCCGTGCCCTGCTAAGCCTGCTTTGCAGCGCAGTGGGGACCGCGAGGTCGTTGCCGATAACCGGGAATAAGAACGGAGAGATCAAATGAGCCAATTGCTCGATCGCCTGAATTTTTTCTCCTCTAAGACACGGGGTGAGTTCGCCGATGGGCACGGCATCACCACCGGCGAGGATCGCGGCTGGGAAGACGCCTACCGCAAGCGCTGGCAGCACGACAAGATCGTGCGCTCCACGCACGGCGCCAACTGCACCGGCTCCTGTTCGTGGAAGATCTACGTGAAGGGCGGCATCGTCACCTGGGAGACCCAGCAGACGGACTATCCGCGCACGCGCCCGGATCTGCCAAACCACGAACCCCGCGGCTGCAGCCGCGGGGCCAGCTATAGCTGGTACATGTACTCGGGCAACCGGGTGAAATATCCCCTGGTGCGCGGACGGCTTCTGAAGCTGTGGCGCGAGGCGAGGACGGTCCGTACCCCGGTGGCCGCCTGGGCTTCCATCGTCGAGGATCCGAAGAAGCGGGCGGCCTACACCAGGAAGCGCGGCCTCGGCGGCTTCGTGCGCGCCAAGTGGGAAGAAGTCAACGAGATCATCGCCGCGGCCAACGCCTATACGGCGAAGACCTACGGACCGGACCGGGTCATCGGCTTTTCGCCGATTCCGGCTATGTCCATGGTCTCCTATGCCGCCGGCTCGCGCTATCTGTCTCTCCTGGGCGGCGTCTGCATGTCGTTCTACGACTGGTACTGCGACCTGCCGCCGGCCTCGCCGCAGACCTGGGGCGAGCAGACCGACGTGCCGGAGAGCGCCGACTGGTACAATGCCGGCTTCCTGATGATCTGGGGCTCCAACGTGCCGCAGACCCGCACGCCGGACGCCCACTTCTATACCGAGGTGCGCTACAAGGGAGCCAAGTCCGTGGTGGTGAGCCCGGACTACTCCGAGGCCTCCAAGTTCGCCGACCTCTGGCTGCATCCCAAGCAGGGCACCGACGCGGCGCTGGCCATGGCCATGGGCCACGTCATCCTGCGCGAGTTTCACCTGGACCGCCAGGCCGAGTACTTCGAGGACTACGCCCGGCGCTACACCGACATGCCGATGCTGGTGCGCCTGACGAAGAAGGACGGCCACTACGTGCCGGAGCGCCTGCTGCGCGCCTCCGACCTGGACGGCAAGCTGGGCCAGGAGAACAATCCCGAGTGGAAGACCCTGGCCTTCGACGAGAGCAGCGGCACCATCGTCGCGCCGCAGGGTTCCGTCGGCTTCCGCTGGGGCGAGCAGGGCAAGTGGAACCTGGAGGAGAAGGACGCGCAGGGCCGCGAGGTGAAGCTGCGGCTCAGCCAGATCCTGGACAAGGACCACGACGACGTGGTCGATGTCGGTTTTCCCTACTTCGGCAACCGCGAACACGACCACTTCAAGGGCACCGACCATCCCGACGTGCTGCTGCGCCGGGTGCCGGTGAAGGCGGTGAAGACCGCCGAGGGCGAGGCGCTGATCGCCACGGTCTTCGACCTCTTCGTCGCCAACTACGGCCTCGACCGCGGCCTCGGCGGCCAGCACGTCGCCAAGGATTACGCCGAGAACGTGCCCTACACGCCGGCCTGGGCCGAGGCGATCACCGGCGTGCCGGCCGATCACATCGTTACCGTGGCGCGGGAGTTCGCGGGCAACGCCGAGAAGACCAACGGCCGCTCCATGGTCATCCTCGGTGCCGGTCTGAACCACTGGTACCACATGGACATGAACTACCGGGGGATCATCAATCTCCTGGTGATGTGCGGCTGCGTCGGCCAGTCGGGCGGCGGCTGGTCGCACTACGTCGGCCAGGAGAAGCTGCGACCGCAGACCGGTTGGCTGCCGCTGGCCTTCGCCCTCGACTGGGGACGGCCACCCCGGCACATGAACTCCACCTCCTTCTTCTATGCCCATACCGACCAGTGGCGCTACGAGACCCTGGGGGTCGACGAGATCCTCTCGCCGACGGCGCCGGAGGGGCCCTGGGACGGCGCGCTGATCGACTACAACATCCGCGCCGAGCGCATGGGCTGGCTGCCTTCGGCCCCGCAGCTCCAGACCAATCCCCTTGAGATCGCCAAGGCGGCCTACGAGGCCGGCAAGGACCCCAAGGACTACGTGGTCGATCAGTTGAAGTCCGGCGCTCTCAAGATGTCCTGCGAGGACCCGGACAACCCGGCGAACTGGCCGCGCAACCTCTTCGTCTGGCGCTCCAACCTTCTGGGCTCCTCGGGCAAGGGCCACGAGTACTTCCTGAAGCACCTGCTCGGCACGTCGCACGGCGTTCTGGGCAAGGACCTGGGCGAGGAAGGCGGCACCAAGCCGCAGGAGGCCGTGTGGCACGAGGAAGGGCCGCAAGGAAAGCTCGACCTGCTGGTCACGCTGGACTTCCGCATGTCGACCACCTGCGTCTACTCCGACATCGTGCTGCCGACGGCGACCTGGTACGAGAAGAACGACCTCAACACCTCGGACATGCACCCCTTCATCCACCCGCTGACCTCCGCAGCCGACCCGGCCTGGGAGTGCCGCAGCGATTGGGACATCTACAAGGGCATCGCCAAGAAGTTCTCCGAGATCGCGCCCGAGGTGCTGGGCGTGGAGAAGGACGTGGTCACGGTGCCGATCCTGCACGACACGCCGGCGGAAATGGCCCAGGCGATGGACGTGAAGGACTGGAAGAAGGGCGAGATCGATCCGATCCCCGGCAAGACCATGCCGCAGATTGCGGTGGTCGAGCGTGATTATCCGAACCTCTACAAGCGCTTCACCGCGCTGGGTCCGCTGATGAACAAGCTGGGCAACGGCGGCAAGGGTATCGCCTGGAACACCGAGCACGAGGTCGAGGGCCTCGGCAGGCTGAACGGCGTGGTGGTCGAGGAAGGACCCACCAAGGGCATGCCGCGCATCGAGACCGACATCGACGCCACCGAGGTCATCCTCATGCTGGCGCCGGAGACCAACGGCGAAGTGGCGGTGAAGGCCTGGGAGGCGCTCGGCAAGGCGACGGGGCGTGACCATACGCACCTGGCCGTGCCCAAGGAGGACGAGAAGATCCGCTTCCGGGACGTGGTGGCGCAGCCGCGCAAGATCATCTCCTCGCCGACCTGGTCGGGCCTGGAATCGGAAAAGGTCTGCTACAACGCCGGCTACACCAACGTCCACGAGTTGATCCCCTGGCGCACGCTGACCGGACGCCAGCAGCTCTACCAGGATCATTTGTGGATGCGGGCCTTCGGCGAAGGCTTCTGCGTCTACCGCCCGCCCATCGACACCAAGACCGTGAATCCGGTGATCGCGTCGAAGGACAACGGCAACCCGCAGGTGGTGCTGAACTTCATCACTCCGCACCAGAAGTGGGGCATCCACTCGACCTACACCGACAACCTGCTGATGCTGACGCTCAACCGCGGCGGCCCCGTGGTGTGGATCAGCGAGACCGATGCCGCGAAGGCGGGCATCAAGGACAACGACTGGGTCGAGGCCTACAACACCAACGGTGCCCTGACGGCCCGGGCGGTGGTCTCCCAGCGCATGCACGAAGGCACGATCTTCATGTACCACGCGCAGGAGAAGATCATTAACACCCCGGGCTCGGAGATGACGGGGCAGCGCGGCGGCATCCACAACTCGGTGACCCGCGCGGTGCTGAAGCCGACCCACATGATCGGTGGCTACGCCCAGCAGTCCTATGGTTTCAACTATTACGGCACGGTGGGCTCCAACCGCGACGAGTTCGTCATTGTCCGCAAGATGGACAAGGTCGATTGGCTCGAACGGCCGACCGGCGACGACCAGGAATCCTTCAGTGGGGAGGCGGCAGAATGAAGATCCGCGCACAAATCGGCATGGTGCTGAACCTCGACAAGTGCATCGGGTGTCACACCTGTTCAGTCACTTGTAAGAACGTCTGGACCAACCGAGAAGGCATGGAGTACGCCTGGTTCAACAACGTCGAAACCAAGCCCGGCATCGGTTACCCCAAGGAATGGGAGAACCAGAAGCGCTGGAACGGCGGCTGGGAGCGTACCGGAAACGGCCGCCTGCGGCCCAAGATGGGCCCCAAGTGGCGGGTGCTGGCGAAGATCTTCGCCAACCCCGACCTGCCGGAAATCGACGACTACTACGAGCCCTTCACCTTCGACTACGAGCACCTGCAAAAGGCGCCGGAAGTCCAGGCCTCGCCGACGGCCCGGCCGCGCTCTCTGGTCACCGGCGAGCGCATGGAGAAGATCGAATGGGGCCCGAACTGGGAGGAGATCCTGGGCGGCGAGTTCGAGAAGCGCTCGAAGGACTACAATTTCGAAGGCGTGGAGAAGGAGATCTACGGCGCCTTCGAGAACACCTTCATGATGTATCTGCCGCGTCTCTGCGAGCATTGCCTCAATCCGACCTGCGTCGCGGCCTGCCCCTCGGGCGCCATCTACAAGCGCGAGGAGGACGGTATCGTTCTCATCGACCAGGAGAAATGCCGCGGCTGGCGCATGTGCGTCTCCGGCTGCCCCTACAAGAAGATCTACTACAACTGGTCGAGCGGTAAGTCCGAGAAGTGCATCTTCTGCTATCCGCGCATCGAAGCGGGCCAGCCGACGGTGTGCTCCGAGACCTGCGTCGGGCGCATCCGCTATCTCGGTGTGCTGCTCTACGATGCCGATCGCATCGGCGAGGCCGCGGCGACGCAGGACGAGGGCGACCTCTATCAGGCGCAGCTCGACATCTTCCTCGATCCCAACGATCCCAAGGTGATCGAGCAGGCCCGCGCCGACGGCGTGCCGGAGGCCTGGCTGGAGGCGGCGCGCAAGTCGCCGGTGTGGAAGATGGCGATGGACTGGAAGGTCGCCTTCCCGCTGCACCCGGAATACCGCACCCTTCCCATGGTCTGGTACGTGCCGCCGCTCTCGCCGATCCAGTCGGCCGCCGAGTCCGGCAAGATCGCCTGGGACGACGGATTGCCGGATGTCTCGGCCCTGCGTATCCCGCTGCGCTATCTGGCCAATCTGCTGACCGGCGGCAACGAGGCGCCGGTGGCCGAGGCCCTGCAGCGGATGCTGGGCATGCGCGCCTATATGCGCGCCAAGACCGTCGACGGCGTCGTCGATGAGTCCTTGGCCGAGCGGGTCGGCCTCAACGTGGAGCGCATCGAGGAGATGTACCACGTCATGGCCATCGCCAACTACGAGGACCGCTTCGTCATTCCCACTTCGCACCGCGAGCTTGGTGAGGACGCCTACGACCTGCGCGGCTCCTGCGGCTTCAGCTTCGGCAACGGCTGCTCGAGCGGCGCCAGCGAAACCAACCTCTTCGGCGGCCCCCGCAAGAAGAAGGTGCAGACCCCGACGGAGGTGTTCTGATGGCCAAGACCTTTAAGGTGCTCTCCCTGCTGCTGACCTACCCCGAGGCGGAAATCCAGGAAGCGGCCGGCGAGATGAAGCGGATTCTCACCAGCGAGAAGCTGGTGCCGGCCAACTGCCTGGAAGGGCTGAACCGCCTGCTGGACGAGATCGCCGACGGGGATCCCTACGACCTGCAGGAACGCTACGTCCTGCTGTTCGACCGCTCGCGCTCGCTGTCGCTGCACCTCTTCGAGCACATCCACGGCGAGAGCCGCGACCGCGGCCAGGCCATGGTCGACCTGGCCGAGCACTACGAACAACACGGGCTGGTGCTGAGCGCCAAGGAGTTGCCGGACTTCCTGCCGCTGTTCCTGGAATTCCTCGGCACCCGGCCCTTGCCGGAAGCCCTGGAACTGCTTGAGCAGCCCCTGCACGTCATCGCCGCCCTGGCCGAACGGCTGCGCAAGCGCAAGAGCCCCTACGCCTGGGTCTTGCTGGCCCTGGAGGGCGTCGCCAAGGGAAAGCCCTCCCAGGCGGTGCTGGATGAGCTTCTCGCGGCGCCGGACGAGGACCCCGACGACCTGGAGGCGCTGGACCGCGCCTGGGAGGACCAGCCGGTCACTTTCGGGCCCGGCAGCTCCGGCGGCCCCGGCGTTTCGCCGGGCGGCGGCTGCCCGGCCGTGCGCGACACCCTGGCGCGGATGGACCGTCCCGCCGATAGCAAGCCTTTGTGAGGAGCACGCGTCATGGCTTCCTTCCTCAATACAATGATCTTCGGGATCTACCCCTACATCGCCCTGGCCGTGCTGGCGCTGGGCTCGATCATCCGCTACGACCGCGAGCCCTATACCTGGCGTTCGGGCTCGAGCCAGCTTCTGCGCCGGCGCCAGCTCGTCATGGGCTCGGTGTTGTTCCATGTCGGCGTGCTCATCGTCTTCTTCGGCCATCTGGTGGGCCTGCTGACTCCCATCCAGCTCTTCGACCTCGTCGGCATCAGCCACACCTTCAAGCAGATCATGGCCATCGTGGTCGGCGGCGTAGCGGGCGGCTTTGCCCTGATCGGCGCCACGATGCTGGCGCACCGGCGGCTCTTCGACCCGCGCATCCGCGCGACCTCCAGCTTCGCCGACAACGCCATCATCCTGCTGCTGTGGCTGCAGCTCGCCTTGGGGCTGGCGACCATCCCGATCTCCCTCAACCACCTGGACGGCCACGAGATGGTTACCTTCATGGCCTGGGCGCAGGGGATCTTCACCTTCGACTTCGCCGCGTCGGGCTACATCGCCGAGGCGCATCCGGTCTTCAAGCTGCACCTCTTCCTGGGCCTGACCATCTTCCTGGTCTTTCCCTTCACGCGTCTGGTCCACATGCTGAGCGTGCCGCTGCGCTACTTCTGGCGTCCGGGCTACCAGATCGTGCGCTCCAAGCGGGCACCCGGCGGCATTGGCGCGGAGTAGGGTGATGCAGGACATCCGCATCAACGACACCACCATCGAGTCGGCGGCGGTGCTGGCCGAGGCCCAGCATCACCCCGCCGAGACGCCGGAGGCGGCGCTGGCGGCCGCAGCCACCGCGCTGGCGGTGCGCGAGCTGCTGCTGCAGGAAGCGCGCCGTCAGGGCATCGAAGCCGACCCGCAAAGCGACGGCCAGGGGCGGCGCGAGGCCGAGGAGGACGCTTTGATCCGCGGCCTGCTGGAGGCTGAGGTGACCGTCCCGGAGGCCGATGGCGAGACCTGCCGGCGCTACTTCGACAACAACCGGGCGCGCTTTTGCAGCCCCGACCTCTTCGAGGCGGCGCACATCCTGCTCTCCGCTTCGCCGGAGGACAAGGAGGCCTACGCCAAGGCGGCGGATCAGGCGGAGCGCCTGATCGCCATGCTGCAGTCGAACCCCCGCCTCTTCGCCGAGCTGGCGGGGCAGTTCTCCGCCTGCTCCTCGGCGCAGAACGAGGGACGGCTGGGCCAGGTGGCGCGCGGCGACACGGTGCCGGAGTTCGAAACCTTCCTGGAGAACCTGGAAGAGGGGCAGCTCTGCCCAGTGCCGGTGCGCTCGCGCTATGGCGTTCATGTGCTCCGCCTAGACCGCCGCATCGACGGCCGGGAGCTGCCGTTCGAGGCGGTGGCGGAGACGATCGCCGATCAGTTGCAGGAGGCTTCGTGGCGGCGGGCGGTCGCGCAATACATTCGCGTGCTCGCCGGGCAGGCCGAAATCGAAGGGGTCGCGCTCGACGCGGCGGAAAGCCCGCTGGTGCAATAGTCGACAAGAACAGCGCAAGGGAGGGCGCGATGAATGCCGCACAACGAAGCTCGCCGCAGATCGAACCAGCGTCGGTGGCCTTGCTCAGCGATCCCTTGGATTTCTTCTTCGCCGAGCATTTCCGCCAGCGAAAGCTCTGCAATCTGATCGAGGAAATGGCCCTGGCCGAGACTCTCGACTGGACGTTGACGGCGGAGGTTCTGGATTTCCTGCGCCATGACGCGGCGATGCACGTGCGCGACGAGGAGGAGGATCTCTTCCCCCTGATGCAAGAACGCTGTCCGCCCGAAGACGAGATCGATCGGGTGCTCTCGGCGCTGACAGCCGAGCATGCGGGCGACCGGCATCTGGCCGACATACTGATCGAGGGCCTGGAGAAGGCCTTGGCCGAGGCGCAGCCGCCATCGGCATTTCCCGGACTGCGCGAGGCGATGATCGACTTCGCCCGCAACGAGCGCCGCCACCTGGCGCTGGAGAATTCCGTCTTGCTGCCGCTGGCCCGCCGGCGCCTTTCGGAGGAAGATCTGGTCCGTCTTTCGGCGCGCCTGCTGCGCCGCCGTCAGGAAGACGCACAAGGCGGCGCGGAAAAGGAGAAGACATGACGGGTAGCGAATCGGTTCAGGCCCGGCGCCGGGACTACAGGGGGCCGGCCCTGTTCCGTCAGGGCTTCCGGCCCTTTTTCCTCGGCGCCGGGCTCTGGGCCGCCCTGGCCCTGCCGCTGTGGCTGGGTCAGTTTCTCGGCGTCTTCGAATTGCCGCTGCTCGTCGACCCCCTGGCCTGGCACGCTCACGAAATGATCTTCGGTTTCGCCGGCGCGGTCATCGCCGGTTTCCTGCTGACCGCCGTGCCCAATTGGACGGGACGCCTGCCCGTTCAGGGGGTGGCGCTGGCGGTCCTGGCCGGCACCTGGCTGCTGGGCCGCCTGGCCATGCTGGTCTCCGCCGGGCTCGGCGTCTTGCCCACTGCCGTCCTCGACATGGCTTTTCTGGTGCTGCTGCTGGCGCTGGCCCTGCGCGAGATCGTCGCCGGGCGCAACTGGCGCAACCTGCCGCTGCCCCTGGTCCTCAGCGTCCTGCTGGCCGCCAACCTCATGACCCATCTGGAGGCGGGCGGGATTGCTCTTCCGGGATACCCCGACCTGGGAGCGGCCGGGCAGCGCTTGGGCGTGGCCGCGGTGGTGCTGCTCATCTGCCTGATCGGCGGGCGCATCCTGCCCAGCTTCACCCGCAACTGGCTGGCCAAACGCGGCCAGGATGCCATGCCGGCGCCCTTCGGCGCTTTCGACAAGCTGTGCCTCTTGTCGACCGTGGCGGCTCTCGGCGCCTGGGTGGTGCTGCCGGATCACGCCGTGGTGGGCGGCCTGCTGCTGCTGGCGGGGGTCCTCAATGCCGTGCGGCTGGCCCGCTGGCAGGGACTGCGCAGCCTGCCGGAGCCGCTGCTGTGGAGCCTGCACCTGGCTTTCCTCTGGGTGCCTCTGGGGCTGCTGCTGCTGGCCCTGGGCATTGTGGTGCCGGAGGTGCCGGCGACCACCGCCGGCCTGCACGCCCTGACTGCTGGGGCCATCGGCTCGATGACCCTGGCGGTGATGACCCGGGCCAGCCTGGGGCACAGCGGCCGGGCGTTGACCGCCGATGGCTGGACGACGCTGATCTACCTGATGATCACCGCCGCCGCGGCGCTGCGGGTCGCGGCCTCGCTCGCGCCGGAGGCCTATACCCCCTTGCTGCACGCTTCAGGTGCCTTGTGGACCGCGGCCTTTGCCCTCTTCGTGCTGCGCTACGCGCCGCTCTACCTCTCGGGGCGGCGCGCGCAGGATTGAACGCGCAGGGCCCAGACGCGCAGGGCCTACACCCGCTCCAGGGCGATGGCGATGCCCTGTCCGACGCCGATGCACATGGTGGCCAGAGCCCGCTTGGCGCCGCTCTTCTCGGTGAGCTCCAGCGCCGCCGTGCCGGTGATGCGGGCGCCCGACATGCCGAGCGGGTGGCCGAGCGCGATGGCGCCGCCGTTGGGGTTCACCCGGGGATCGTCGTCGGCGATGCCCAGTTCGCGCAGCACCGCCAGACCTTGGCTGGCGAAGGCTTCGTTCAGCTCGATGACGTCGAAGTCCGTCGGTGCAAGGCCCAGGCGCGCGCAGAGCTTCTGCGTCGCCGGGGCGGGCCCCATGCCCATGATGCGCGGCGGCACACCCGCCGTCGCCGCGCCCAGCACGCGGGCGAAGGGCGTCAGGCCGTGGGTCTTCGCGGCGGCTTCCGAGGCGACGACGAGCGCCGCCGCGCCGTCGTTGACGCCCGAGGCGTTGCCCGCCGTCACCGTGCCGTTCTCGCGGAAGGGCGTGCCCAGCGCGGCCAGTTTCTCCAAGGTGGTCTCGCGCGGATGCTCGTCGGTCTCGACGACGGTCGGCGGCCCTTTGCGGTTGGGGATGGTGACGGCGACGATTTCCTTGGCGAGACGCCCGGCGGCGATGGCCGCCGCCGCCTTCTGCTGGGAGCGCAGGGCGAAGGCGTCCTGGTCCTCGCGGGAGACGCTGTAGTCGGCGGCGACGTTCTCGCCGGTCTCCGGCATGGAGTCGACGCCGTGGGCCTTCTTCATCAGCGGATTGACGAAGCGCCAGCCGATGGTGGTGTCGTAGATCTCCGCGTTGCGCGAAAAGGCCTGGGTGGCTTTCGGCATCACAAAGGGCGCGCGGCTCATGGACTCGACGCCGCCGGCGATCACCAACTCGGCCTCGCCGGCCTTGATCGCCCTTGCCGCCGTGGCGACGGCGTCCATGCCCGATCCGCAGAGCCGGTTGATGGTGGTGCCGGTCACCGCCTCCGGCAGGCCCGCCAGCAGGGCGGACATGCGCGCGACGTTGCGGTTGTCCTCGCCGGCCTGGTTGGCGCAGCCGAAGATGATGTCGTCCACGGCGGCCCAGTCCACCGAAGAACAATGCTCCATCAGCGCCTTCAAGGGAACGGCGCCCAGGTCGTCGGCGCGTACGGACGACAAAGAACCGCCGAAGCGGCCGATGGGGGTGCGCAGATAGGCGCAGAGAAAGGCTTCGGTCATAACGGGTTCCTCAGGCTTTGCCGTGGGCCGCGGCGGTGCGCGCTTTCAGGTCGCGCAGGGTCTTGAGTTCGAGCTCGCTCGGCGGCGGGGTTTCCTCGACAGTCTCGGCGAAGCGTGGAGTCCAGCCGCAGGTTTCGGTGACCTGCTCGCGGGTCGCGCCGGGGTGTAGGGAGGCGACGACGAACTCGCCGCTCTCCGGAGCGGTCTTCCAGACGGCGAGGTCCGTGATCAGCAGCGTCGGCCCCTTGGTGGCGAGGCCCAGCTTCTCGCGCGCCTTGCCGCCTTCGCCGTGGCCGAAGGAGGTGACGAAGTCGATCTTCTCCACCATGCCGCGCTTGGACTGCTTCATGGTGATGAAGATCTGCCCGCAGGAAGAGGCGATCTCCGGCGCGCCGCCGCCGCCGGGCAGGCGCGTCTTCGGCTTGGCGTAGTCGCCGATCACCGTGGTGTTGATGTTGCCGAAGCGGTCCAACTGCGCGGCGCCCAGGAAGCCGATGGTGATGCGCCCGCCCTGCAGCCAGTAGCGGAACATCTCCGGCACCGAGACGGTGGTGACCGCGGTCTCGCAGAGGATGCCGTCGCCGATGGACAGCGGCAGCACGTCCGGCGCGGTGCCGATGGTACCGCTCTCGTAGATCAGGGTGATGTCCGGCGCGTGGGTGAGGCGCGCCACGTTGCAGGCGGCCGAGGGCGCGCCGATGCCGACGAAGCAGACGTCGTCGTTGCCCAGCGCCCGCGCCGCGGCGATGGTCATCATCTCGTCGGCCGTAAAATCTTGGGGGATGAAGTTCTGTTCGGTCATTTCGCGGTCCTCACCTTGGCAACGCGTGCGGTGAAGTCCTCCGGCGTGGCGGCGATCACGTTCTCCTGCATCCAGGCCTGGAAGCGCTCGCGGTCGGCGGCGACCTCGTCCCAGGCCAGGTAGCTCTGGTTGTCGCGCTCGTAGTAGCCGTGGGCGTAGGAGGGATGGGCCCCGCCTGGCACCTGGGCGATGGCGGTGACGGTCCAGTGCGGCAGCACGCAGGAGTTGGGATGCACCCCGGCGAAGTCGTCGACCACCTCTTCCACGGTGACGACGGCGCGCTTTGCAGCCAGCACCGCTTCCTTCTGCACGCCGACGATGCCCTCGATCAGCACGTCGCCCTTCTTGCTGGCCTTTTGGGCGTGGATGACCGCCACGTCGGGCCGCAGCGAGGGTACGGCGGCCAGCACTTCGCCGCTGAAGGGGCAGGTGACCGATTTGATCCTGGGGTTCACCTTGGCCAGGCCGGCGCCCTTGTAGCCGCGGAAGACCGCCAGCGGCAGGCCGGCGGCCCCGGCCTCGTAGGCGTTGGCCATGGCGGCGTGGGAGTGCTCCTCGATCTCCAGCGGCTGCGGCCAGCCGTTCTCCACCGCGTCGCGCAGGCGGCGCAGCAGGCCGACGCCGGGGTTGCCGGCGTAGGAGAAGATCAGCTTTTTCACCAGGCCCATGCCGATCAACTGGTCGTAGATCACGTCGGGGGTCATGCGGATCAGCGTCAGCTCGCCGATGCCCTGCCGGATCACCTCGTGGGCGGCGGCATGGGGGATCAGATGGGTGAAACCCTCGAAGGCCACGCTGTCGCCGGTATGAAGGTTCTCGCTGATCGCCTGGGACAGCGATTGAAAGACGGCCAAGTCATCCTCCCGAAATCTTGCTGGTCCAAGGGCTCCTGTCCCAAATACTCCGGGGCGGCATCCTGGGACGTTTTCTTGCCTATTAGGTCTCAGATCGCCGCTGCCGTCTCAAGCCTGTTTGTGCGATTATTGATATTTGTTCAAATAACGCACATACTGGCTCTTCCAGCAAGGCATCAGGAGGTGACAAAGCGTGCAGAAAGACTGGCTGGCGGACCGGCGGCCGACCGACGTCATGCAGGGCCTGGCCAAGGGCCTGGCCGTGATCGAGGCCTTCCAGGAAGGCGCGACCGGGCTTTCGGTGTCCGACGCGGCCGAGCGCACGGGGCTGGACCGGGCGACGGCGCGGCGCTGCCTCTTGACCCTCAACGCCCTGGGCTATGCCGACTACGACGGCAAGTACTTCCGCCTCGCCCCGCGCACCCTGCGCCTCGGCCACGCCTACTACCGTTCGGCCTCCCTGCCGGCGACGGTGCAGCCCTTCCTGGAAGACCTCTCCCAGGCGACGGGGGAGAGCGCCTCGGTCTCCCTTTTGGACGCCACGGAGGTTATCTACGTGGCCCGCGCCTCGCAGAAGCGGGTCATGGCCATCAACCTGACGCCGGGCAGCCGGCTGCCGGCCTACTGCTCTTCCATGGGGCGGGTGCTGCTGGCGGCGCTGCCGCCGGCCGAGGCGCGCGCGATTCTGGACCGCTCCGAGCGCCGCACCCACACGCCGCACACGGTGACCGACGTGGAGGCGATCATGGAGATCCTGGCCCGGGTCGCCGAACAGGGCTATGCCGGCATCGACCAGGAACTGGAGCTGGGGCTCTGCTCGCTCTCGGTGCCGCTCATCGACAGCGAGGGCCGGGTGGTGGCCGCCATGAACATCGGCGCCAATGTCGCAAGGAGCGCCCTGCCGCAGATGATCGAGCGCTACCTGCCGCAACTCCTGGCCTGCCGCGACCGTTTGCGCCCTCTGCTCGATCCCAGGACATAGACGCGCGATTGCATCGGCGTAGCGCCTATCGACTGGCGGGCGAGTGATTGAACGGTTAATCTTGTCTTCGTTGTCGGTGGCGCCGGCCTCGCGCCAAGTCCCGATCGTTCTCCCTCGACCCGGAAGGGCAGTGCGACCAAGATATGTCTGAATCTCTTCGCACTCCTGCGGAGGCGCCGGCCCAAGCTGCCGGAAACCGCCCGATCGTGGTGGTTTGCCTGTTGGCGGTGATGGTGCTGGAGCTGGCCGCGCGGCTGAGCGGCAGCGCGGCGCTGCAGTTGGGGTCGGACGGCGCGGTCTTCATCTGCGCCCTGGCCGCGGTGCGCGACTACGGCCTGCGGGAGAAATACCTCCTTTCGCTTTGCTCCGTGTTGACGCTGCTGGCGGTTTGGCTGCACCCCGAGCCCGCAGCGGTGCTGTTGTCGGGGCTGGCCCAGGCGAGCTTCCTCATGGCTTTCCTGCTGCTTTTGAACCTGCTGCATGAGGCCGCTGCGACCTCCCCCGCGCTGGCGCGCTGCGGCGACTATCTGACCAAGCAGCCGCCGGGACGGCGCTACTACGCCTTGAATCTGGGCAGCGCGGTCATGGCGGTGCTTTTCAATGTCGGGGTGGTCAGCTTTCTGGTGCCGCTGATCCAGCGCGGCATCGAGCGCGCGCGGCCGGGCGATGCCCTGAACCCGCTCCGCCAGCGCCGCCAGATCAGCGCCATGCTGCGCGGCTTTGCCTGGTGCGTGATCTGGTCGCCCACGGCCATCGCGCCCCTGGCGTTGATGGAGTTGATTCCCGGCACCGACCGGCGGTACTGGATTTTCGTCGGCGCCTGCATCTTCCTCGGTCTTCTGGTGCTCGGCGCTCTGGAAGACCAGATCACCTTTCGCGCCAACAGGCCGAAGGCCGCCGGCCAGGCGCCGGCTTTTCCGCGCGCCGCCTTCATCCGTTTCCTGCTCGCTTGCGCCTGGCTGTTCGGGATGAGCGCGCTGGTCATGTGGCTCACCGGCGAGACCGTGGTCTTCGGGCTGATGATCTCCTGCCCGGTCATGCTGGTGGGCTGGCTGTTGGTGCAGAACCTCGGCGCGCCGCAGGGCGCCTTGGCCGCTGCCGCCCAGCGGCTCGACGTCATCATCTTCACCAAGCTGGCCGGCGCGGCGCCGGTCGCGGTGACCCTGGCCTGCTCCGGTTATCTCGGCCGGGTGACGGCGGCGCTGATCCCGGCGCAGACCTGGGCGCGGTTCCTGGGCCTCGATGCCATGCCCGACTTCGTTTTCCTGTCGCTGCTGCCGGTCTGTATTTCCCTGCTCAGCCTCCTGGCGCTCAGCCCCATCATGACGTCGGTTTTCTTCGGCAGCCTGATCGGCAGCCTGCCGGTGCTGCCTGCCGACCCGACCTTGATCGCACTGGCGATTTCCTGCGGCTGGGCTCTCTCCATGACCTTCTCGCCCTTTTCCACGGTGGTGCTGCTGATCGAGCGCATCAGCGGCATCTCCTCGCGCGACCTTACCTGGAGCTGGAACCTGGGCTTCACCCTCTTGGCCGCCGCCGTCCTGGTTCCGGTTTTCGCCCTCTTGACCGGCGGGCGCTGAGGCGGGCGCCGTTCCCGCCGCCCGGGCTTGTTCCGCCGTCACCCCGGACTCTATGATTGCGGCGTGGAGCCCGACATGACGATCCTGCCTTTCCAGACCCTCTACTTCGAAGACCTCAGCGTCGGCATGACGGAGACCTATTCGAAAACCGTCAGTTCCTCGGATGTGGTCGGTTTCGCCGAGATCACCGGCGACCGCAACCCGATCCACCTGTCCGAGCACTTCGCCGCGCGCACGCCCTTCAAGGGCCGCATTGCCCATGGGCTCTACACGGCCGGGCTGATCTCGGCGGTGATCGGCACGCGCCTGCCCGGGCCCGGCGCCATCTACATCTCGCAGACCCTGCGCTTTCTGGCGCCGGTGAAGATCGGCGACACGGTGGAGGCCATCGTCGAGGTGACGAAACTGAACGCCGAGCGGCAGCGCGCCGAGCTGCGCTGCGACTGCAGGGTGGGCGAAACCGCGGTCCTGGAAGGCGAGGCCGTGGTCAAGGTGCCGCGGCGCGAAGAGGGCTGAAGGATCAATCCCGAGGAAGAGGAAAGCCAAGGTGAAAGTACGCGCAGCGGTATTGGAGAACACGCAGGCAGCGGCGCCCTACGGCGACAGCAAGCCGTTGGTCGTCCAGGAGGTCGATCTGGAAGGGCCGGGCAAGGGCGAAGTGCTGGTGAAGATCGAGGCCGCCGGCATCTGCCACTCCGACCTCTCGGTCATCAACGGCGACCGGCCGCGCCCGACGCCCATGGTGCTGGGGCATGAGGCCGCCGGCGTGGTGGTGGAGATCGGCGCCGACGTCGACGACCTTGAGGCCGGCGACCATGTGATCTTCGTCTTCGTGCCGAGCTGCGGCCACTGCGGGCCCTGCTGCGAGGGGCGCCCGGCGCTCTGCGAGCCCGGCGCGCTGCACAACACCGCCGGCGAGCTGCTGTCCGGCGAGCGCCCTTTCTCGAAGAACGGCCAGCCGATCAACCACCATGTCGGCGTCTCCGCATTCGCCGAGTACACCACCGTCTCGCGCCGCTCGCTGGTGAAGATCGACCGGGCGATCCCGCTCGACATCGCCGCGGTCTTCGGCTGCGCGGTGCTGACCGGGGCCGGCGCGGTGATCAACACCGCCGCCGTGAAGCCGGGCCAGCGCGCCGCCGTGGTCGGCCTGGGCGGAGTCGGCCTGGCCGCGCTGCTGGCGGCCGTCGCCTCGGGCGCCGAGCAGATCGTCGCCGTCGACATGCAGCAGGACAAGCTCGACTTCGCCCTGAAGCTGGGCGCCACCGACGCCTTCCGCGCCGACGACCCCGAGGTGGTGGCCAAGGTGAAGGAGGCGACCTCCGGCGGCGTCGACGTGGCTGCCGAAATGGCCGGTTCGGCCAAGGCGCTGGAACTGGCCTACGCCATCGCCCGGCGCGGCGGCACGGCGGTGACGGCGGGGCTGCCGCATCCCTCGGCGATGCTCTCCATCCCGGCGATCAGCCTGGTGGCCGAGGAGAAGACCCTGCGCGGCAGCTACATCGGCAGCTCCGTGCCCTCGCGCGACCTGCCCCGCCTGCTGGGCCTCTACGGCCGCGGCCGCCTGCCGGTCGACCGCCTGGTCACTCATCACCTGAAGCTCGAGGAGATCAACGAGGGCATGGACCGCCTGGCCAGCGGCGCGGCGATCCGCCAGATCGTCGAATTCGCCTGACCGGGAAGGGTCCGGCTGGGGCCCCGCGGCTTTTCGAGGACTGCCGGCAGCGGGCCGTTAACGCGGTTGTGAAGACTCTCCGCCGGGAAATCACCTACCTCAAGGGAATAGATGCCGACGCACGGCGGTAAGTACCGTCAGAGGAGGTTTTCCCTGCGCCCTAACGATCCCGCCGGCACGCTCGATGACCAGCATCGCTTCGAAGCCCTGGTGCTGCCGCACCTCGATGCGGCCTATAACCTGGCGCGTTGGCTCGCTCGCGACGAGGGCGATGCCGACGATATCGTGCAGGACGCCTATCTGCGCGCCTTCAGATACATCGGAAACCTCAAGGGCGAGGACGCCAAGCCCTGGTTGCTGGGCATCGTCCGAAACAGCTTTCGCAGTCACGCGGCGCGCCGCCGCCGGGACATGGCCCTGCCGTTGCCGGAGGACCGCTACGCCGACGAAGCGGAGCCGCCGCCGCGAGGAGCGCCGCCGGCGGACCCCGGCGACGACCCGGAACTGAAGCTGATCAAGAGCGAACAGGAGATGAAGCTCGGCCATCTCGTCGGCAGCCTGCCGATCGAATTCCGCGAGGTGATCGTGCTGCGGGAATTCGAAGACCTCTCCTACAAGGCCATCGCCGAGATCGTCGGCGTGCCGCTGGGCACCGTGATGTCGCGTCTGGCCCGCGCCCGCAAGCTGCTGCGCGATCGCTGGCTGGCCCAAGTTGAATCCGCCGAAGGGGAGCTTCTGCATGGTCTGCGATAAGGCGCTTCTCGTGGAAGCCTACATCGACGGCGAGGTCGACGCCGCAGCGGCGGTCGATGTCGAGCGTCATCTCGTATCCTGCGCCGCCTGCGCGGCACGGCTGGACGGCGGCAAGGCGCTGCGCGAAGCCCTGCGCCGGGAGGCCCCCTACTACAGGGCGCCGGCGCACTTGCGGCGCTCGCTGGCCGCCCGCTACGGCTTGGGCGCGGCGCCGCCGAAGCCAGCGCCGTTTCGCGCGGCGCCTTTGCGGCCGCCGGGCTTGCTCGCCGGGGCCCTCGGCGGCGCGGCGTCGATGCTGGCGGTTGCCGCTCTGGCTTTCGTGCTGTTGGTCCCCAGCCGCGGCGACCTGCTGGTCGAGGATGTGGCGGCGGCGCATATGCGTTCCCTCATGCCCGGTCATCTCCTCGACGTCGAATCCACAGATCGCCATACCGTGAAACCCTGGTTCGACGGCCGCGTCGACGTGGCGCCGCCGCTCGGCGATTTCCCCGATGCCGGGTTCGAGTTGGCCGGCGGCCGCCTGGACTACGTCGACGGACGCGCCGTGGCGGCGATCGTCTATCGCCGGGACAAGCACGTCATCAACCTCTTCGCCTGGGCCGACGATGACAGCCGCCTGCCCGCGGCCTCGACGCGCAACGGCTACCATTTCCTGTTCTGGCGCGCCGAAGGCCTGATCTTCTGCGCGGTTTCCGACGTGGCCGCCCGCGATCTCCTCGATCTCAAGGCCCTCACGGCGCAGGCCGCAGCGTCACAACAGCGTGAGTGAGGGAATTTGCCGCGGTGCCGGCGGGTATCACTCCCTGAAGCCACCATTCGAGGGAGACCACCGATGACAACCGGCAAGACAGACAAGGAAACTCTTTCATCCCCCAGCCGTCGCGACGCCATGAAGTGCCTCGCCTGGTCGGGCGGCGGCGTGCTCTGGACCCTGGTCGGCGGCGTGCCCGTCGCCTCTGCGTTGTCCGGGCAGGCGCGCGCCGACACCATGAAGGCCGCCGAAAAAGGCACGCTGAGCTTCGTTCAGGTCAGCGACAGTCACATCGGGTTCACGAAGGCGGCGAACCCCGACAGCGCCGGAACCTTCCAGGCTGCCATAGACCTGGTCAACCAGCAGCAGGCCTCTCCCGCTCTGGTTCTGCACACCGGCGACGTCACTCATCTCTCCAAGCCCGAGGAGTTCGATACCGCCGCCGAGCTGATGAAGGGGCTGCGCGTTCCGGAGGTTCATGTCGTGCCCGGCGAGCACGATGTGCTCGACCGTCCGGCCAGCGCCTTCTTCGAGCGCTACGGCTATCACTCCAGCGGCAAGGGCTGGTACAGCTTCGACCACAGCGGCGTGCATTTCATCGGCCTCATCAACGTGCTGAGCTTCTCGGCCGGCAGCCTCGGCGCGCTCGGAAGCGAGCAGTTGAAATGGCTGGAGGACGATCTCAAAGGGCGCTCGGCCAGCCAACCGATCGTCGTCTTCGCCCATATGCCGCTCTGGACCGTCTATCAGGATTGGGGTTGGGGAACCGGCGATGCCGAGCAGGCGATGACCTACCTGCGCCGCTTCGGCTCGGTGACCGTATTGAACGGCCACATCCACCAGATCGTCCAAAAGGTCGAGGGCAACATCCGTTTCCACACCGCGGCCTCGACGGCCTTCCCGCAGCCGCCGGCGGGGCAGGGCAAGGGACCGGGGCCGATGAAGGTGCCTTCGGAGTCGCTGCGTCGGAACCTCGGCCTGACCAGCGTTTCGCTGTCGGTGTCCGACGGCAATCTCGCTCTGACCGACCACCCGCTTCCCGCCTGACGCCGGGGCGATCAGACAAGGATACCGCACTATGCTCACTCTGAAGCGCAGAGCGCTGCTGCTCTCCGCCTTCGGCGGCACGGTTCTGACCGTCCTCGGGCGGTCGCCGCGCGCGGCCGCTCCCGCCGCGATGACCATCGACATCGAATCGTTCGAATTCCTGCCGCAGCAGGCCACTGTGAAAGCGGGAACCATGGTGACCTGGGTCAATCGCGACGACTCGCCGCACACCGTCTATAGCCTGGACGAGTCCTTCCTGTCCGACGTCATGGACACCGACCAGGAGTTCTCCATGGTCTTCGACAAGCCGGGCGAGTATCCCTACCTCTGCTCGGTCCATCCGCATATGAAGGGCACCGTCATCGTCACCGAGGCGTGACGACGAGAGGCGGAGCGGAGCCAGGCCCGCAGGCTCCGCTCAGTCCTCCGCTCAGTCCTCCGCTCAGTCTCCGGCGCCGCCCGCCGGCGGCGCTGCCGCGTTGCGCTGCGGTTGCTTTCCCCTGCGCAGGTTCATTTCGGAGAGCCGCTGCATGACCACGTAGAAGGCCGGCGTGAAGCAGAGCGACATGATGGTTGCGGCCAACATGCCGCCCACCACCGCCGTGCCGATGGCCTGGCGGCTGGCCGCGCCGGCGCCGGCGGCCACCACCAGCGGCATGAAGCCGGCGATGGAAGAGATCGCGGTCATGAGGATCGGGCGGAAGCGCAGCTTGGCCGCCGAGATTGCGGCCTCGGTGATGGACTTCCCAGCCTCGTGCTCGGCCTTGGCGAACTCGACGATCAGGATGGCGTTCTTGCTGGCCAAGCCGATCAGCAGGACGATGCCGATCTGGGTGTAGACGTTGTTGTCGAACTGCCGGGCCAGCAGGGCGGCGATGGTGCCCAGCAGAGCCAGCGGCACCACCAGGATGACGGCCGCCGGCATGGCCCAGCTTTCGTACTGGGCGGCCAGCACCAGGAAGACCAGGACGATCGCCAGGGCGAAGACCAGGATGGATTCCGAACCCACCCGCTTTTCCTGGAAGGAGATGCCGGTCCACTCGAAGCCCATGGAGTTGGGCAGCTTGGTTGCGGCGAGCTGCTCCATGAGGTCGAGCGCCTGGCCGGAGGAGTAGCCCGGCGCCGCCTCGCCGGTAATCGCAGCACTGGGGTAAAGGTTGTAGCGCAGCACCGTCTGCGGGCCGAGGGTCTGGTCGACCCGCACGAGAGTACCCAGCGGCACCATGTCGCCCTCGGCATTGCGCACCTCCAAGCGTCGGATGTCCTCCGGCTCGACGCGGTAGCGGTGGTCGGCCTGCACCTTCACCTGCCAAGTGCGCCCGAACTTGTTGAAGTCGTTCACATAGGACGAACCGAGATAAGTCTGCAGCGCGCCGAAGACCTGGTCGAGGGAAACCTGCAGCGACTTGGCCTTCACGCGGTCGACCTCGGCGAAGAGCTGCGGCACGTTGGCTCGGAAGGTGGAGTTGAGGTTGCTGAGGCCGCTCTGGGCGTTGCCGTCAACCAGGACCTCCTGGGTCATGCGCTGCAGTTCTTGCAGGCCGACGCCGCCCCGATCTTGAAGCTGCATCTGGAAGCCGCCTGCAACGCCAAGGCCGGGGATGGACGGCGGCGGGAAGGCGAAAATAATGGCCTCCTGGATCTGGCGGAAGGCGCCTTGCAGGCGGCCGAGGATGGCTTGCTGGGAGAGGCTGGGATCCTGGCGCTCCTCCCAGGGCGTCATGGTGATGAAGACGGTGGCGGCATTGGCGGCGTTGGTGCCGTCGATGATCGAGTAACCGCCGATGGTGACCCAGTTCTCGACGCCGGGCATGTCCGCGAGGATGCCGTCGATCTTTTGCAGAACCGCGTCGGTGCGCTCGAGGGAAGCGGCGTTGGGCAACTGTACGGCGGTGATTACGTATCCTTGGTCTTCGACGGGCAGGAAAGCGGTCGGCAGCTTGCCGAACTGCCAGCCGGTCAGGGCGAAGAGCCCGAGGAACAGCAGCATGACCAGGGCCGTGACGCGCACCAGCTTGGCGACCAGCGCCGAATAGCCGTTTTCCCCCGTGGTGAAGACCTTGTCGAAACCGCGGAAGAAGGCGTTCTTCTTTTGCTTGGGGGGGCGCAGCAGCAGGGCCGAAAGGGCCGGGCTCATGGTCAGGGCATTGATCGAGCTGAACACCGTGGCCACGGCGATGGTTACCGCGAACTGGCGGTACATCTCGCCGGTGATGCCGGGCAGGAGGGCGGCGGGCACGAAGACGGCCAGCAGCACCAGAGTGGTGGCGACGACCGGGCCGGAAACCTCCTTCATTGCCTGGATCGCCGCCGCCTGTGCCTTCATGCCGCGCTCGATATGGGCGGTCGCCGCCTCCACCACGACAATGGCGTCGTCGACCACGATGCCGATGGCCAGCACCAGCCCGAAGAGTGTCAGCATGTTGAGGGAGAAGCCCAGAACGCCCATGACCGCGAAGGTGCCGATCAGCGATACCGGAATGGTGACGGCCGGAACCAGCGTCGCGCGCCAGTCCTGCAAAAAGAGGAACAGCACCAGGAAGACCAGCCCCGCCGCCTGGAACAGAGTGATGTAGACTTCCTCGATCGACTTCTGGACGAAGATCGTCGTGTCGTAGGGGATCTGATAGGACATGCCTGTCGGGAAACGGCTGCTGATGTTCTCTATGGCGGCGCGGACCTGGGTGGCGACATCCAGGGCGTTGGCGCCGGGCAGTTGGTAGACCGCGACGGCGGCCGAGGGCGCGCCGTTGAGCGCGGCGTTGACGTCGTAGCTCTTGCCGCCCAGTTCCACCCGGGCGATGTCCTTCAGGTAGATGGTGCCGCCGTCTTCGGCATAGCGGATGACGATGTTCTCGAACTGCTCGATGTCCGCCAGGCGGCCCAGCACGTTGACGGTGTACTGGAAAGACTGGCCGCTGGGCACCGGCGGCTGGCCGATCTGCCCGGCCGCTACCTGCACGTTCTGCTCGCGGATCGCAGAGAGCACGTCGCCGGTCGTCAGGCCGCGTGCCTTCAGGCTCGGCGGGTCGAGCCAGATGCGCATGGAATAGTCGCTGGGCGGAAAGATGAAGACCTCGCCGACACCGGGGATGCGGCTCAAGATGTCGCGGATGTTGAGGGTAGCGTAGTTGCTGAGGAAGATCTCGTCGTGCAACGGGTCTTCGGACGTCAGCGCGATGAAGAGAATGATGTTGCTGGACTTCTTCTTGGTGTTGACGCCCTGGCGGGTGACTTCCTCAGGCAGGTTGGCCTCGGCCAGCGCTACCCGGTTCTGCACCAGGATCTGCGCCAGGTCGAGGTCGCTGCCGACCTCGAAGCTGACCGTCAGGTTGTAGGAGCCGTCGTTGGCGCTGGTCGAGGACATGTAGATCATGTTCTCGACGCCGTTGACCTGCTGCTCGATCGGCGCGGCCACGGTTTCCGCCACGACCTCGGCATTGGCGCCGGGATAGGCGGCGGAGACCTGCACGGTGGGCGGGGTGATCTGCGGGAACTGCTCGATCGGCAAGGTTCCCAGGGTGACCACGCCGGCGATGACGATGACGATCGAAATGACCGAGGAGAAGATCGGGCGCTGGATGAAGAACTTTGAGAACATCTCCGCTGCGCCGCCTCAGTTGGCTGCTGCTTTGCTGGCCTGCTGGGCGGTGCGCTTGAGCGCCGAGGCCGAGAAGGCGGTCATCTCCGCTTCTTCCGGGCTTACCTTGGCGCCGCCGCGGGCGCGCTGGATGCCGTTGACCACCACTTTCTCTCCTGCGGCAAGACCGCTTTCGACCACGCGCAGGCCGTCGATCAACTGCCCGGTGACGATGGAGCGCTTCTCGACCACGTTCTCCGCGCCGACCACATAGACATAGCGGCCCGCCTGGTCCAGGCCGATGGCGCGCTCGGTGACCAAGGGCATGTCCTGGCGCTGTGCCACGGGGACACGCAGTCGTACGAAGAGGCCTGGCAAGAGCACCGGTTCCGGGTCCGCTGGGTTGGCGAATCGCGCCCGCAGCTCCAGGGTGCCGGTATCGGGGTCGAGGGACGATTCGGCGAAGTCCAGGTCTCCGATGAAACTGTAGTCTTCCTTGCCGCCGACCGACATCTCGACCCGGAAGTCGTCGCGCGTTCCCGGTGTGCCGCCGCCGGTTCCGCCGCGCATGCGTTCCATGACCGTCAGAAGGTCGCGCTCGTTGATGTTGAAGTAGACGTACATGGGATCGCTATCGGTGATGGTGGCCAGATGCGTCGCTTCCGACTGTCCCACCAGGTTGCCGGCGTCCACCAGGTTGCGGCCGATGCGTCCTTCGATCGGCGCGCGGATATCCGTGTACTCCAGGTTCAATTCGGCCTGGCGCACGGCGGCTTGCTTGACCGCGACATCGGCGGTGGCGCTGCGGGCGGCGGCCTCGGCCTCGTCCAGCTTGGCCTGGGAGACGTTGCCGCGCTTGATCAATTCTTCGGCGCGGGCCAGCGCCTTGTCGGCCTCGACCTTCTGGGCCCGGGCGCTCTGTAGCTGTGCTTTGGCGATTTCCAGGTCGGCGGCGTATTCGCGCTGATCGATGATGAACAGCGGATCGCCGGCCTGGACGAAGGTGCCGGGCGCGAAGGAGATATTCTCCAGGGCCCCCGGAACGCGGGCGCGTATGTCGACGACGGCCGCGGCCTGGCTGGTGCCGGTGAAATAGAGGTAGTCGGTAATCTCCTGGACCGCCGGAGCGGCGACGGTCACCTTGGGCGGCGGCGGCTCGACATAGGTATTGCCGTCTTCGCAGGCGGTGAGCGCGATCAGTGCGGCAAGAGCCAGAGGGAGCCGTGTCATAGCTTAGCGGGTTCCTCACCGGGTGGTGGTGCGCAGTATGTAGCCTGGAACTGTAGGTTAGCTTAGGTTCGCCGCCGCTGGCTACGTGCGAATTAGTGCGAATGGTTAGGGCGGCTTGTTTGTGTCGCCCGTTCCCGCCCCGTAATCGGCGGGGCTTGACCTTCCAGTCACTGGAAGCCCTACCTACAAGCCAGAGGCCGGCGGAGGTGCCGGCGCGGCAGGAAGAGGCAGCCCATTATGTCCACCCCAGCACAGCAGCAAGACAACCGGACGCCGGCGGAGGTCGTGCGCGATCCCGTCTGCGCCATGACCGTGGATCCCGCGGCGGGCAAGCCGGCCTACGAGCACGAGGGGCACCTCTATCATTTCTGCGCCAGCGGCTGCCGCGACAAGTTCGCCGCCGCGCCCGGGGATTACATCAAGGCCGAGGACCTGGTCTGCGGCATGTCGGTGGACCGGGCGAGCGCGCGCCACGTGGCCAAGCACGCGGGCCAGCGCTTCTATTTCTGTTCCGCGCGCTGCCAGGAGAAGTTCGAGAGCGAGCCGGAGACCTATCTGGCCGGCCGCCCGGCGCCGGAGCCCATGCCGGCGGGCACCCAATACACCTGCCCCATGCACCCGGAGATCGTCCAGGACGGCCCGGGGGACTGTCCGCTCTGCGGTATGGCGCTGGAGCCCATGGGCATCCCCACCGGCGAAGAGGGCCCCAATCCGGAACTGGTCGACTTCACCCGGCGCTTCTGGATCGGCGGCGTCCTCACGCTGCCGGTATTGGTTCTCGCCATGGCGCCGCATTTCGGCCTGCCTCTGCGCGAGGCGCTGGGCGAGGGCATCAGTGCCTGGGCCGAGCTGCTCCTCTCGACGCCGGTGGTGCTCTGGGCCGGCCTGCCCTTCTTCCAGCGCGGCTGGAAGTCGATCGTCAACCGCAGCCTCAACATGTTCACCCTCATCGCCATCGGCGTCGGGGCGGCCTATGTCTTCAGTGTTGTCGCGACCCTGGCCCCGGACATCTTCCCCGCGGGCTTCCGTGACGCCCAGGGACACGTCGGCGTCTACTACGAAGCGGCGGCGGTCATCGTGGTGCTGGTGCTGCTGGGCCAGTTGCTGGAGCTGCGCGCCCGCGAGCGCACCGGCGGCGCCATCCGCGCCTTGCTGGACCTGGCGCCCAAGACCGCCCGCGTGATCCGCGCCGACGGGCAGGAGGAGGAAATTCCGCTGGATCAGGTGAAGTCCGGCGATCATCTGCGCGTGCGCCCCGGCGACAAGGTGCCGGTCGACGGCAAGGTGGTCGAGGGTTACTCCGCCATCGACGAGTCCATGCTGACCGGCGAGCCCGTGCCGGTGGAGAAAGCCGTCGGCGATCAGGTGACCGGCGCCACGCTGAACGGCAGCGGGTCCCTGGTCATCGAAGCCGAGCGCGTCGGTGCCGACACGGTGCTGTCGCAGATCGTCGGGATGGTGGCCGAGGCGCAGCGCAGCCGCGCGCCGATCCAGAAGCTGGCCGACCAGGTGGCCGGCGTCTTCGTGCCGGCGGTGGTGGGCGTCGCCCTGCTTGCCTTCATCGCCTGGTCGATCTGGGGACCCTCGCCGGCCATGGCCTACGGCCTGGTGGCGGCGGTCTCGGTGCTGATCATCGCCTGTCCCTGCGCCCTGGGCCTCGCCACGCCCATGTCGATCATGACCGCCACCGGGCGCGGTGCCCAGGCCGGCGTGCTCATCAAGAATGCCGAGTCCCTGGAGCGTTTCGCCAAGGTGGACACCTTGATTGTCGACAAGACCGGGACCTTGACGCTGGGCAAGCCACGGCTGGCGGCGGTGCTGCCGGAGGCGGGAGTCGGCGAGGACGAACTGCTGCGTCTCGCCGCCTCGCTGGAGCGCGGCAGCGAACACCCCCTGGCCGAGGCCATCGTCGCCGGCGCTTCGGAACGCGGTGTCGCCCTGGCCAAGGCCGAGGACTTCAACGCGATCACCGGCAAGGGCGTGACCGGCCGGGTCGAGGGCCGCGGGGTGGCGCTGGGCAACGCCGCACTGCTCGCCGAGCTGGGACTGGAGAGCAGCCACGCCGCCGAAGAGGCCGGCGCACGCCGCGACCAGGGCGAGACCGTGATGTTCGTCGTGGTCGACGGGAAGGTCGCCGGCCTGGTCAGCGTTGCCGATCCGGTGAAGGAAACCACGCCGGAAGCGTTGAAGGCGTTGCACCAAGAGGGCCTGCGCATCGTCATGGTGACCGGCGATAACGAGCGCACCGCGAAAGCCGTCGCCGGGCGCCTCGGCATCGACGAGATCCGCGCCGACGTGCTGCCGGAGGACAAGGCGCGCATCGTCAAGGAGCTGCAGGCCGAGGGCGCCAAGGTCGCCATGGCCGGCGACGGCGTGAACGACGCCCCGGCCCTCGCACAAGCAGATGTCGGCATCGCCATGGGCACCGGCGCCGACGTCGCCATCGAAAGCGCCGGCTTCACCCTGGTGAAAGGCGATCTCAACGGCATCGTGCGGGCCCGCCGACTCGCCGAGGCGACCATGGGCAACATCAAGCAGAACCTCTTCTTCGCCTTTTTCTACAACGCCGCCGGTGTACCGATCGCAGCCGGGATTCTGTACCCCGTCTTCGGCATTTTGCTGTCGCCCATCATTGCCGCGGCGGCCATGAGCCTCTCCTCGGTCTCCGTGGTGACCAACGCACTGAGGTTGCGCCGGGTCAGACTATAGCGCGCCTTTAGGACCCCGGTCACAGGCTCGGCGGTCCGCAGAAAAGGCCAGTTTTCGCGGCAGCTTCCATGCTACCGTCTCCCACTGAGCTGCCCCGGGACCGGCGGCTCGATAAAGGAGAAACTGGGACCTTGCGCGGCTTCCGCCTCAACGCCCGTGAAGCGGGCGGCGCCTTCGGCGACCTCGGCACCTTCCTGCCGCACGTGATTTCCGTGCTGACGGTGGGCGGGCTGGCCTCCGGCGGCGTGCTCTTCGGTTTCGGCCTCTTCTACCTCTTCACCGGCGTTTTCTACCGCCTGCCGGTTCCGGTACAGCCGATGAAGGCGGTCTC
The DNA here is from genome assembly GCF_039839785.1 of Pelagibius sp. CAU 1746. Classification (NCBI taxonomy): domain Bacteria; kingdom Pseudomonadati; phylum Pseudomonadota; class Alphaproteobacteria; order Rhodospirillales; family Rhodovibrionaceae; genus Pelagibius; species Pelagibius sp. CAU 1746. The sequence continues at coordinate 156,151 of NZ_JBDOQT010000001.1, read as the reverse complement.
GGCGGTCATCGTGACCTCCGGCCTGCCGCCCGGTGCCGTCGCCGCCACCGGCATGATCCTGGGCGCGGTGCTGCTGGTGCTGGGCCTGAGCGGCGCCATCGAGCGCCTGTCCCGCGCCATCCCGCCCTCGGTCATCGCCGGCCTGCGCTTCGGCCTCGGTGTCAGCTTCGCCCTCATCGGCCTGGACCTGATGCTGGAGGTGCCCTGGCTCGGCTTCGGCATGCTGGCGCTGCTGGGCGCGTTGACGTTCCTGCGCGGCTGTCCGGCGACCCTGATCGGTCTCGCCGTGGCGCTGCTGGCCGGCCAGGCGGCGGGGCTGGCGCCGCCGCTGGGTGAACTGGCCGGCGGGCTGGCGCCGCGCTTCGCCCTGCCGGAGGTAATGCTGCCCGGCTTCGCCGAGATGGGCGAGGCCCTGCACAAGGCGGTGCTGCCGCAGATCGCGCTGACCGTCACCAACGCCGTCATCATCACCGCCGCGCTCGCCCGCGCGCTCTATCCGGAAGACAAGGGCGCGGTCACGGAACGGCGGCTCTGCCTCACTTCCGGCGCCGCCAACCTGTTGCTGGCGCCTTTCGGCGCCCTGCCCATGTGCCATGGCGCCGGCGGGGTGCAGGCACATCACCGCTTCGGCGCGCGCAGCGGCACCGCGCCCCTGCTGATCGGCGCTGTCTTATTCGTGCTGGCGCTGTTCTTCGCCGAAGCCGCCGTCGGCCTCCTGGCCATGATCCCGCTGGCCGCCGTGGGCGCCTTTCTGGTCCTGGCCGGTGCGGAACTGGCGATCTCAAAACGTCTCTTCGACGCCCGGCCGGATTGCTGGCCGGCGATCGGCCTGACCGCGCTGGCGACGCTGGCCGCCGATGCCGCAGTGGGCTTGGCCGTGGGCTGCACGATTGAGTTCGGGCGTTCCCTGGCGCGCGACGTTTTGCGTCGCGGCGGCTCCCGCCAGGATTAGCTTCGGAAGCGAGCCGGACTGAAGAGGGCGGGATCGATCCCGGCCGGCGCCGCCTGATCCAGCAGCAGGCCGGCGGCGAGCCGGGCCGCACCGGGGGCGGTCTGGATGCCGTAGCCGCCTTGTCCGGCGAGCCAGAAGAAGCCCTCCGCCGTGGGGTCGAAGCCGATCACCAGGGTGCGGTCGGGCGCGAAGGTCCTGAGACCCGCCCAGGTCCGCTCGACCCGCGTCACCTCGTAGTCGACGGCCCGGGCGAAGCGGTCCAGGCCCTCGGCCAGGTCCATGTCGTCAGGCCAGGCGTCGTGCGGATCGACCGGCGTTTCGTCGGCCGGCGAAACCATCAGTTTTCCGGCTTCCGGCTTGAAGTAGTAGGTTTCCGCCGCGTTGCCGGCCAGCGGCCAGCCCTCGACCGCGTGGCCCGGCGGGGCCGGCAGGATGGCGGCCGAGCGGCGCAGCGGCTGCAGGCCCAGCGGGCCGACGCCGGCCATGGCGGCGGTCAAGTCGGCCCAGGCCCCGGCGGCGTTCACCACCACCGGCGCCTCGAAGACGCCGGCGCGGGTCTCGGCGCGCCATACGGCGCCATCACGGGCCAGCGCCGTGACCCCGGCGTTGCAGACCAGACTGCCGCCTGATGATTTCAGGTGACGCAGGTAGAGCTGGTGCAGGCGGTCCACATCGATGTCCAGAGCGTCGGCCTCAAAGGCGGCACGCTCGATGGCAGCGCGGCGCAGGATCGGCACCATTGCGCAGGCATCTTCGGGAGAGATCTCCGTGACGCCGTCGTTTTCCGCCAGCAATGCGTCGAGGCGGGCGCTCTCCTCCGCGCCGGCCAGCGTCAGGATGCCGCGCGGCGAGAGCACGCCGGCCCCCTCCGGGTCGAGGGGATGCGCCTCCAGCAGCGGGCGGCTCGCCTGGTTCAACTGCCGCACGGCGGCATTGCCGTAGCTCTGAATGAAGATCGCTGCCGAGCGCCCGGTGCTGTGGTAGCCGGGATGGGGCTCGCTCTCCAGCACCACTACTTTGGCGCCGCGGGTCATCTCCGCTGCCGCCGAGGCACCGGCCATGCCGGCGCCGATGACAATCACGTCTGCCGTCTGCGTCATAAATCTCAGCTTGTTTTGTGATCGGCTTCGAAGGCGCCAAGGAAGGCGGCGAGGTTATCACCCAGGCCGTCGCAGAGATAGCCACCCTCCTGCACGATGACGCTTGGCAGCCCGAGCGCGGCGAGACGCGCGCCGATCCTGCCGAAGCCCGCGGTGCTGACGGCAAGGCCGCCGAAGGGATCGTCTTCGAAGGCGTCGAGGCCGAGAGCCACCACCAAGGCGCCGGGGGCGAAGGCGGCGACCGTTTCGAGGCCGCGGTCGAGAGCCTCCAGAAAGGCCGCATCTTCCGAGCCGCGCGGCAGCGGCAGGTTCAGGTTGTAGCCGGTCCCAACCCCTTCGCCGCGCTCGTGCGCGTGGCCCCAGAAGAAGGGATAGAAGCGGATCGGGTCGGCGTGGACAGAGACGGTCAGCACGTCGTCACGTTTGTAGAAGATGCCCTGCGTGCCGTTGCCGTGGTGCAGGTCGACGTCGACGACGGCGACGCGGGCGTGCTGGCGCCGCAGCACCATGGCGGCGACGGCGGCGTTGTTCACGAAGCAGAAGCCGCCGGCCAGATCGGCGAAGGCGTGGTGACCCGGCGGGCGGCAGAGCGCGTAGGCGGCCGGCGCGCCGTCCAGAACCGCTTCGGCGGCCGAGGCGGCGCAGTTGGCGCTCCAGCGGATCGCCGCCCAGGAGTCGGGGCCGATGGGGCAGGCGGTATCGGCCATGTGGTAGCCGGCCTGGCCCACGGCGGAGAGCGGATAGCTGGCCTCGCGCCGGTCCGGGTGGATGTTGGGGATGACCTCATCGGAAGCGCCGGGGATGCGCGCCCAGCGCTCGTAGATGTTCTCCAGGAAGCGGAGGTACTCCGGCGTGTGGACGGCGGCGATGGGGCCGAGGCCGTGGTCGGCGGGAGCGGCGATATCGTGGCCGCCGGCGCCGGCGGCCGCCAGCAGGCGGTCGACGCGCTCCGGCTTCTCCGGGTTCGGCTGCTGCGCGCCGTTGACCAGGAAGTTGCGCGGGTAGTGGATCTTCTGCCGTTCGGGGGCTGCGAATACCTTCATGCCGCCGTTCCTTTCGCGCTTTCTGCCAGGGCGTCGAGCGCGTCGTTCTCCAGCACGTAGATCTGCTCCGGCGTTGAATGTCTGAGGCCCGTTCGCTGGTAGAAGCGCTGGGCGGAGTGGTTGTCGTCGTCGACGGATAGCCTGAGGTAGGCGGCGCCGCGCGCCTTGGCCAGCGCCGCGGTCTCGGCCAGCAGGCGATGTCCGATGCCCAGAGAGCGGGCGCTTTCCAGCACCACCAGATCCTGCACGTAGATCCCGCGCTTGCCGCGCCAGGTCGAATAACTGCCGAAGAAGAGGCAGAGCCCGGCCGGTTTGCCGTCGACTTCGGCCAGGAGCGCCTCGAAAGCCGGGTCACTGCCGAAGCCGTCGCGTTCGATGTCGCCGGCGCTGGAGACCACCTTCTCCGGCATCCCTCTTGCGCGGGCCAGCTCCACCACCAGGCCGAAGACCGCCTCTGCGTCGGCCTTACCGGCCAAGCGTACCGTGATTTCAGTCATCAGAAGGACACCCGGTCGCCGCCCTTGAGCTTCAATGTCTCGCGCACCTCGTCCGGCTTGGCGGCCTCGTAGCCCAGTTCTTCCAGGATGCGGCGGATCTTCTCCACCTGCTGGGCGTTGCTCTCGGCGAGCCGGCCGCGCCCGATGCTGAGGCTGTCCTCCAGGCCGACGCGCACGTTGCCGCCCAGGATGACGCCCAGGGTGCCCAGCGGCATCTGCTGGCGCCCGGCGGCCAGGACGGAGAAGCGGTAGGCCTCGCCCAGCAGGCGGTCGGCCGTCGCCTTCATGTGCATGAGCTGCTCCGGCGAGGCGTCGGCGCCGCCCAGCACGCCGAGCACGAACTGCAGGAAGACCGGCGGCTTGATCAGGCCCTGGGCCAGGTAGAAGGCGACGGTCTGAATGTGGCCGCTGTCGTAGCACTCGAACTCGAAGCGGGTGCCGCAGCCGTTGCCGAGGCGGTCGAGCACGCCCTCGATGTCGGCGAAGGTGTTCTTGAAGACGGTGTCGCGCGAGGCTTCCAGGAAGCCCGGCTCCCAGTCGTGCTTCCACTCCTTGTAGCGCTGGAGCAGCGGGAAGGTGCCGAAGTTCATGGAGCCCATGTTCAGCGAGCACATCTCCGGCTGGGCCTGCAGCGGCGCCGCCAGGCGCTCGTCCAGGGTCATCTGCGCGCTGCCGCCGGTGGTGATATTCACCACCGCGTCGCAGGCCTGCTTGATGCGCGGCAGGAAGGCCATGAAGTGGTCCGGGTCGGCGGAAGGCCGTCCGTCCTGAGGGTCGCGGGCGTGCAGGTGCAGGATCGCCGCGCCGGCCTCGGCGGCGGCCACCGCGCCGGCGGCGATCTCGTCCGGGGTGACCGGCAGGTGCGGGCTCATGCTCGGCGTGTGGATCGAGCCGGTGACCGCGCAGGTGATGATGACTTTGTTGTTGGCCATGGTCGGGCTCATGCAGTGCTGTCGGAAAGCGGCAGACCGGCCTCGGCGGCGAAGGCGGTGAGGCTTTCTTCGAGAAGCCCCAGGATCTCGGTGACCTGCGCCTCGTCGACGATCATCGGCGGGCAGATCATGAAGTGGTCGCCTTCGATGCCGCCGCGGGTGCGCCGGGAATAGATGATGAGCCCACGCTCGTAGGCCAGCTCGACCAGGCGGCTGTGGGCGTTCAACTCCTTGGGCAGCGGCTGCATGGTCTGGCGGTCGGCCGCCATCTCGAAGGCCAGCAGCAGGCCCAGGCCGCGCACGTCGCCGATGAAGGGAAAGCGCGCCATCAGGCGGCCGAGGCCATCCTTCAGCAGGCCGCCCATGCGCGCGGCGTTGCCCATCAGATCCCGGCTTTCGATCTCTTCCAGCACTGCCAGGCCGGCGGCGCAGGCCAGGGGATTGCCGGCGTAGGTGTAGCCGTGGATGAAGCCGCCGGCGTCGAGGACCGGCTCCACCAGGCGGCGGTCGGCGACCATGGCGCCCAGCGGCGCGTAGCCGGCGGCGAAACCCTTGGACAGGGCGATGATGTCGGGGCGCAGGTTCCAGTGCTCGGAGGCCAGGAAGCGCCCGGTGCGCCCGGCGCCGCTCATCACCTCGTCGAGGATCAGCAGGATACCGTAGTCGTCGCAGATCTCGCGGACGCGGGCATAGTAGCTGTCGGGGGCGACCAGGGCGCCGGTCGAGGCGCCGCCCACCGGCTCCATGATGAAGGCCAGCACACTCTCAGGCCCCTGGCGCTCGATCTCCTCGCGCAGCATCTCGGCATAGCGCAGGCCGCGGCCCTCCCAATCCAGGTTGTCGCGGTCCAGGTAGCAGGTCGGCGCCGGGATCTTCGGCATCTCCTGCATCATCGGCGCGAAGGGCTCGGTCATCGGCATATAGCCGGTGACGGCCAAGGCCCCCAGTGTCGCGCCATGGTAGGAGGGAAAGCGCGAGATCACTTTCCAGCGCTTCCCCTGGCCCGTCGCCACCGCGTGCTGGCGTGCCAGTTTCAGGCAGGACTCCACGGCCTCGGAGCCGCCGGAAACGAAGAAGATGCGGTCCAGGCCCTCGGGCGTGCGCCGGGCGATGCGCCTGGCCAGGGTCTCCGCCGCCTCGTTCTCGAAATGCAGGCGGTAGGCGAAGGTGGCGTCTTCCATCTGGCGGCGCATGGCGGCCAGGACACGTGGGTTGCCGTGGCCGATGTTGGAGACCATGGCGCCGCTGCAGCCGTCGATGTAGCGCCTGCCGTCCTTGTCCCAGAAATAGATGCCTTCGGCGCGCGCCACCACGGGGCGGCGGCTGCGCGTCTGATAAAACAGGTTGGAGGGCTCGCGGGGCTGGGCCGCGGGCGCGGCGGTGGCGGTCATAGGGGCAGTGGTCCCAGAATGGTTCGGTTGTCGTCGCTTCGTCGTTCAGCCTTCGGGCGTCAGCAGCACGATGTCCCGCGGGCGCACCCGGACGCGCACTTCCGCGCCCTCGGCCAGGGGAGAGCTGTCGATCGGGTTGATCACCTGAAGGCTGTGAGAACCGACGGTGACGAAATATCGGGCCGCCTGTCCCTGGTAGTCAACGGTATCGACGCGGCCGCTCAGTTGCGTGTCGCCGGGTTCGCCGCCGGGCTCTGTGGAGAGATGCAGCTTTTCCGCGCGCACCACCAGGCGTACCAGCTCGCCGTCCTGCGGCACGGCGCCGCCGTTCACTTCCGCCTCGACCCGGCCCAGACCGCCGACCTCGATGCTCAGGCTGCTGCCGTTGCGCGCGGCGATGGTGCCGTCCAGCAGGTTGGAGTTGCCGAGGAAGCGGGCGACGAATTCGGAACGCGGTCGCGCGTAGACCTCCTCGGGCGAGCCCTCCTGCTCGATGCGGCCTTTGTTCATGACCACGATCTTGTCGGACATGGCCAGCGCCTCCGACTGGTCGTGGGTCACGAAGATGGTGGTGATGCCGAGCTGGTGCTGGATCTTCTTCAGCTCGACGCGCATGTCCTCGCGCAGGTTGGCGTCGAGCGCCGAGAGCGGCTCGTCGAGCAGCAGCACGTCGGGCTCCACCACGATGGCGCGGGCCAGGGCGATGCGCTGCTGCTGGCCGCCGGAAAGCTGGTTGGGGAAGCGGTCGGCCATCTGCGGCAGCTGGACAAGCTCCAGCGCGCGGGCGACCCGTTCGGCGATCTGCGCCTTGGGCACCTTGCGGTATTTCAGGCCGAAGGCGACGTTGTCGAAAACGGTCTTGTGCGGGAAGAGGGCGTAGTTCTGGAACACGATGCCCAGGTTGCGCTTGTGGATCGGCACCTCGTTGACCCGCGCGCCCTTGATGAGGATGTCGCCTCCGCTGGGCGCGGCCAGCCCGGCGACCATGCGCAGAGTCGTGGTCTTGCCGCAGCCCGAGGGGCCCAGCAGGGTCACGAAGGCGCCCGGCTCGACGTTCAGGTCCATCGGCTCGACCGCCGTGAAATTGCCGTAGCGCTTGATCACCTGGCGCAGCGCGACGACCGGCTCGCGATCGCTCATCAGAGGTTACTCCGGTATTTACACGAAAAGGTGCGGCGGGCCGGGGGAGGAGCCGGCCCGCCGCGACCCGATTAGTAGCCTTTCTGCACGCGGCCGAACTTCTTCGACCACTCCGCCTCGTTACCGTTCCAATAGGCCGGATCGGCGAAGGTGAGATTGGCCAGCTTGCCGGTGGGGTCGAAGGCCGGCAGCGTCGGGATTTTCTCGCCCAGGTCGACCTTGGTGGGGTCGAGCGCGGGCGGATAGTTCTGCCCCTCGGCCACCGCGATGGAGACCGACGGCTCCAGCATGAAGTTCAGCAGTTCCTCGCAGGCCTCCAGCGGGCTGCCCTTCAGCACCATGAGGCATTCCTGCCAGGCGTAGCTGTTGGGCGCGTCGTAGTAGGCGATGGGGTGGCCCTGCTGCTGCAGCGCGGCGATGCGGCCCGACCAGCCCTCGGTGACGTAGATCTCGCCCTCGGCCAGCAGGCTCATTAGTTCGGCGCCCGAACCCCAGTACTTCAGCGCCAGGTCGCGGTGCGCGCGGATGGCGTCCCACACGGCGTCCATGTCCTGGATGTTGTTGGGGTTCTGGTCCGTCGCCAGCGCGCCGTACCAGATGCGGGTGCGCCAGTCGCCCCAGCCGCCGATCTTGCCCTTGTACTTGGGGTCGATGAGGATCTTGGCGCCCTTGTCCTCCATCTCCTGCTTGGAGATCTTCTCGGTGTTGTAGGCCAGGCCCGTGGTGCCGTAGTCGTAGGGCGCGGCGGAGAGCTTGCCGCCGGTGACGTTGCGGAAGGGCGTCATCAGGGCCGACATGACGTACTTCAGGTTCGGGATGTTGGCTTCGTTGAGGACGACGTCGTAGCCCAGGTTCACGTAGCGGGCGTAGTCGAAGACGCCGGAGGCGTGGAAGATGTTGTATTCGCCCTCCTGGCCGGCCTTCACGCGGTTCAGGTATTCGTCGCCGCTGCCGAAGGTGCCGTCGACGACCTTGATGCCGGTCTTCTCGGTATAGGGGTCGAAGGCGTGCTTGCGGAAAGCCTCCGAGACCACGCCGCCCCAGCCGTCGAAGCGCACGCTGTCCGGCGTGGCGGCCAGGGCCTGGCGCATCAGCCCTTTCAGCGGCGCTCCGGTCACGCCGGCGGCCAGGCTGGCGGCGCCCAGCAGCGTGAGGAAGCTGCGGCGGTCGAGGCCGCCGTTGCGATAGCGTTCGAGAAGTCGTTGATAGCGAGTGGTGTTATCCATCTCCCATACCTTTCCCTGTCGTTGCGTTTGCGGGTTTGCGGTTCGTCGTTATCGGTCTGCGTTGTTCGTTATGCGGGTGCCCCTATTTGAGAGCGGCGGCCATGCGCCGGGCAATGGCGGCGCCCAGCAGGGGCACCGCGACGGTGACCACCACCATGACCGCGCCCAGCGCGTTGATCTCCGGGCTGATGGAGTTGCGCAGCATGGCGAAGATCTGGGTGGGGACGGTTTCGACGCCGCCGGGTTTCCAGAACAGGGTGCCGGTGACGTCGTCGAAGGAAATGGTGAAGGCGAAGATGACGCCGGCGAAGACCGCCGGCATGATCAGCGGCAGCGTCACCTCGCGGAAAGTGTGAAAGGCGTTGGCGCCCAGGCTGAGCGCCGCTTCCTCGAACTCGCGGCGCACCGCCACCAGACGCGCCTGCACGATCAGCACCACGAAGGGCAGGGTGAAGATGACGTGGCCGAGCAGCAGCAGGGGGAAGCTCTTCGGCATCTCCAGCCAGCGCAGGAACAGCAGCAGCGCGACGGCCAGCACCACCTCCGGCACCAGGATCGGCGCGATCAGCGCGGTGGTGATCAAACTCTTGCCGCGGAAGTCGTAGCGCACCAGGGCGAGGCTGGCGAGCACGCCCAGCGTCGCGGATATCACGGCGGTCAGGGCGCCCAGCAACATCGAGGTCTTGAAGGCCCGCACGATGGCCTCGTTGTTCCACAGCTCGACGAACCAGCGGAAACTGACGCCCTCCATGGGAAAGCTGCCGAACTGGTTGGCGTTGAAGGCCAGCAGGATGACCACCGCCACCGGCAGGAACATGAAGAGGTAGACCAGCACGGTGAAGGCGCGGATCAGGCTCCAGCTCCCGAGGAGGTTCACGGCCGGCCTCATTTGAAGCTCTTGGCCAGCTGGCCGATGCCGGCATAGCGGGTGTAGACCATCACCACGGCGCCGAGAACGAGGAGCAGGACCAGCGACAGGGCGGAGCCCAGCGGCCAGTTGAGCTGGGTGATGATCGCCTCGAAGACCAGGTTGGCGAACATGGCGTTGCGCGGCCCGCCCAGGATCATCGGCGTGATGTAGGTGCCGGCGCCCAGCACGAAGCACAACAGGCTGCCGGCGGCCAGGCCCGGCATCGACAGCGGCAGCGTCACCTCGCGGAAGGTCTGCCAGCCGGTGGCGCCCAGCGAGCGCGCGGCGTCGGCCAGGTTGGTGTCGATGCCGTCGATGCTGACGTAGATGTTGAGGATCATGAAGGGCAGCAGGAAATGCACCAGCCCCAGGATCACCGTGGCCTCGTTGTAGAGGATCTGCAGCGGCTCCGAGATGAGGCCGCTCCACAGCAGGAAGACGTTCAGCGCGCCGCTCACCCCCAGGATGTTGATCCACGACATGGTGCGGATGATGTAGCTGATCCAGAAGGGCAGCATGAGCAGCAGGATCAGGGCCGCCTTGTGACGCGTCGTCGAGCGCGCGATGAAGTAGGCCGGGATGTAGCCCAACAGGATGCAGAACAGGGTCGAAAGCCCGGCGATGCGCAGGGTCTGGATCAGGATGTCGCGGTAGAACTCGTCGGTCAGCACCTCGATCCAGTTGTCGAGGTAGAAGCCGGTCTGTTCGCCGCCGGCGGCGGTGCGCAGCCAGAAGGAATAGACCAGGATGAAGCAGACCGGTATGGCCAGCAGCAGGGTCACCGCGCTCAGGGCCGGCGACATGAGCAGCCAGGGGCGTGCCCCCGGCGCGTCCGCGTCCGCTGCTGCCATTGAAACTCGATCCTCGCTGTTCCACCCGGCTTATTGCCTGCCGGTATGAGAGGGCAGTCTTTGCCTTCGGGCTTCATTGTGCAAATAGATAAGTGCTATGCTGGTCATAGATCATATCTATGACCAGCCTGAGGAGGCCGGAATGCTTCAGGAAAGCGGCGAACGCCTGGCCCGGGAACTCGACTGGAACCTGCTGCGCACCTTCATGGTGGTGGTGCAGGAAGGCAGCGTCACCGGCGCCGCCAAGCGCCTCTACCTGCGCCAGCCCACGGTCAGCCACGCCCTGAAGCGCCTGGAGACGCGCCTCGGCAAGCGCCTCATCGAGCGCGGCCCGGCGATGTTCCGCGTCACCCCGGCCGGCGAGGTGCTTTATCGGGAATGCGTCGAGATCTACGGCAACGTCGCCCGGGTGGCGGTGCTGACCCGCGACGTGAAGGACGAGATCACCGGTCACGTGCGCATCGCCATGGCCAGCCACGTGATCTCGCCGATCTTCGACGAGGTGCTGGCCGCTTTCCATGCCCAGAACCCCAAGGCGACCTACGAGATCGAGGTCGATACCTCCTCAGAAGTGACCCGCGCAGTGCTGGAAAAATCGGCCAGCTTCGGGCTCTGTCTGGTGCACAAGCGCTCGCCGCGCCTCGATTATCAGATGATCTACCGTGAGTACTTCGGCTTCTTCTGCGGCCCGCCGCACCCGCTGTTCGGGCGCGAGGGCCTCAGCCTGGCCGACCTGAAGGGCCACGCCTCGGTCTCCTTCAAGACCGATCAGCTCGCCGATGCCCTGCGTCCGGTGGCCCTGCTGCGCGCCCAGCACGACCTCGACGACTGGGTGGTCGGCCACTCTTCCCACCTGGAGGAGGTGCGGCGCATGATCATCGCCGGCCTCGGCATCGGGCCGCTGCCGATCCACGTGGTGGCCCGCGACCTGCGCGACGGCCTCCTCTGGCGGCTGCCGCCCTACGAAGACCCGCCGGCGGTGGATATCTACCTGGTATGGAACCCCCAGACCCACCTGAACCGCGCCGAAGCCGGGCTCCTGGAGGCGCTGCGCGCGGCCATCGACGCCAAGCCGCTCAGCGCCCGCACCTACGAGTAACCCCCGGAGTCATCCGGCGCGCGCGGGAAAGCTTGCCGGTTTCAGCCGCAGCAGCCGCCGCCGGTCTGGACCGGCGGGCAGGGAACCGTTCCATAAGAGCAGAACACGCAGCAGTCTCCCGGCTGCGGCCGCAAGAGGGAGCCGCAGGCCCTGCACTCATAGAACCATTGGCAGGCGTCCGTCGGCATCAGCTCGGTGGCGGCGTGAGCGCAGCTTGGGCAGGTGATGGTGGAGTGAAGGACGACGTCGGTGGCTGGCGTTTCCATGATCGGGCTTCCAGTGTCCTCCGGTCAGCTTTCCGGGCGGGCCGGATAACCGGCATCCCCCGAAGCGGCGGCAATAGACGCGGACGTGGTGATGGCCGGATCGAAGGTGACGAAGGCCGTCTTGGCCTCGAAGTCGATCTCGACCGAACTGACGCCCTCCACGCCCTCCATCGCCTTGCGGACGGTGACGGGGCAGAGCGCGCAGAACATGTTGTCGACAGTGAAGGTGATGCTTTGGAGACTTGCCTGGCCGCCGGCGGACTGGGCCGCTGCCGGCGGGAGGGGGGAGCCCATGTGAAGCCCGATCGTCGCGAGCAGGAGAAAGCCGGCGAGGCGAGAGAGGGAAGACTTCATCAGCGGTTTGCTCCAAAGAATGAGGTCAGTAGAACAGCGGCGCCCACCAGTTGACGGTCAGCGCCGACGCTACCAGCAGGGTTGCGATCCAGAGCGCCGATTTGACGATCACGGAGGACCGGGGCCGGACGCAGCGGGTTCCTGCGGCGCAGTCCGGGGCGGTCCGGAAATAGACCTGCCGGAACCCCAGGCCGACGAAGACCAGCGCCACAATCGCGAAATAGGGCTTGAAGGGCTGCAAAGCGGTCAGGTTTCCGATCCAGGCGCCGGAAACGCCGAGGAACAGCAGGGCGAGGGGAAGGATGCAGCAGGCGGAGGCGAGGGCCGCCCCGACGACGCCGCCCGCGGCGAACCATCCCGGCCGATGGTCGGGTGCGGTATCGGGGGTTTCCGGCAAGGCCGCTGCGGCTTGCTTCTCGCTCATATCATTCGGCTCTCGAATTCAGGCTGAATTGATCCTAAAGTCTGTAGTAACTACAGACTCAAGGAGTTTCGGGCGATGATGGCATTCAGTCCGGATAAAGGCCTCTTGCGGGCCGAACTGGCCCGCCGGACCGGCTGCAACCTGGAGACCATCCGTTACTACGAGAAGATCGGCATGATGCCCGATCCGCCGCGGAGCGGCGCCGGGTACCGCGTCTACGATGCGGGTCATGTGTCCCGCCTGCGCTTCATCCTGCGAGCACGTGAACTCGGCTTTTCGATCGAAGAGACGCGGGGGCTGCTGGGGCTGATGGATCGCGGCGCGCAGACCTGCGCCGAAGTAAAGCAACGCACGGAGCGTCACCTGGCCGACGTGCGGGCCAAGATTGCCGACCTCAGGCGCATCGAGCGGATCCTGGCCGAGACCGCATCGCAGTGTTCGGGCGACGAGGTACCGGAATGCCCGGTATTGGATTCACTGGGGTCTCAGGTCTGAGAGCCCAGGCCGTCTCGCCGCTTGAGGCGCAGACCGCCGCTTCGTGCTAACTCAGTCGACGAGGCCGGCCTTGCGGCAGGCCAGGCCGGAAAGGGCGAGATCGCCCAGGGCGTGGCCGCGAAAGACGAAAGCGGTGCGCTCAGCGTCGGTCCTGCGGCCATCGATCTTGCCGAGAACCAGTCCGGCCAGGTCTCCCGATACCGTCTCGGGCGGCGCCAGCTTGTTCGGCAGCGCGGCTTCCTGCGCCATGTCGTCGATGACCAAGCGGTCGAGGGCCGCGAAGCTCTCCTTCTTCCAAGGCGCGGCGAGATCGGTCACCGCGGCGAAGGCGCCGGGCTTCAGCCGCCCGGCGTCCAGGAAGGGCTCCAGCTCTGGCGAATAGGTCACGGAAGTGACGAGCAGGTCGGCCGGCCCGGCGGCCTCCTCGGGGGAGGCGCAGACCGCCGCCGGCAAGCCCAGGGCCGCGGCCGCTTCGCTCAGCAGGTCGATGTTTGCTCTGCCGCGGGCGAAGATTCTGACCTCCTTCAGCGGGAACATGTCGGCGAAGGCGGCGAGATGGCTGCGCGCCTGTACGCCCGCGCCGATGAAGGCGGCGACGGCGGAGTCCTTCCTCGCCAGGTGCTTGGCGGCGGTGGCGCTCAAGCCGGCGGTGCGTACGGCGGTGATCCAGTTGCCGTCCAGGATGGCGGCGGGCAAGCCGGTTTCGCTGTTCAGCAGGGTGACCAGCCCGTTGATCTGCGGCAGGCCGCGGTCGGTGTTGCGAGGGTTGAGCACCACCGTTTTCACCGCCAACAGCGCCGGATTGTCGGCGGCCGCCAGGGCGGCCATCATGTAGCGGCCGTCGCCGGGCTGGATCACCGCCTTGGGTGCGCTCCAGACGCTCGCGCGGGCGCTGCCGGCGATCATGGTTTCGATGCTTTCGATGACTTCGCCGGTGGTGATGCCCAGGCCGGCGAGCGCTTCCTCGGACAGGTAGGGAATGTTCTCGATATCAGGCATGAGCCGAAGCTAGCACGAAAGCGGCCGCAGTTGCCCAGCGGCGCTCCTGCGAAGCCCGCAGCCTGCCTGGGAAAATCGCGTTAACTATTTATAAAGGTTGAGAAAAATTTACGCTCGCTGCATCATGTGATTTGGGGACCGGGCAGCCGGAGTTGGTAGAGGAGACGTTCGAGGGGGATGTGTTCCACCGGGCGCGCTCTTCCGATAGGGAAGGCCAGCCCCTAGCGAGGATGCCAGGCGGTGTCGGACGATACGCTGAAGGCAACCGAGCCGGCGGTGCCGCGGGAAACTCCCGCCAAGCCGCGCCGGCGGCCACCTTTCGGACGCGGCTGGCGGCGCATCGCCGCCCTTGGGTCGACTCTCTGCCTGCTGACCGCGCTGGGCAGCCTGGCCGTCATCGAGGCCAAGACCTCCGCCTTGCAGTCCACGTTCTTTTCCCGCCTGGCCGGCGAGATGACCTTCCGCGTCGGCGCAGGGCCGAGCGACGCCATCGCTTTTCCCCAGGACGGGCCCTATGACCGGCGGCTCGGCTATGTCGGTCTGCCGGAGTTCATCGAGAGCCTGCGCGGCGAGGGCTACCGTGTCGAAACCCAGGCCCGGGTTTCCGAGCGCTTCGGCTGGTATTTCCAGCAGAGCGGCATCGCGCCCTACCGCGCCAAGTCGCGCTCCGGCCTCGCGCTGCTCGACCGCGACGGCGAAGCGGTCTTCGTCTCGCGCACGCCCGAGCGCGCCTTCGAGACCTTCGAGGCGGTGCCGCCGCTGCTCGTCAAGACGCTGCTCTTCATCGAGAACCGCGAGCTCCTGACGCCGCGCTTCCCGCGTGCCAATCCGGCGGTGGAGTGGGACCGCCTGGCCGTCGCCTTCGCCGACCTGGTGGTGAAGAAGACGGTGACCGGCGGCCAGAGCCCGGGCGGCAGCACCCTGGCCACGCAGATGGAGAAATTCCGCCACTCGCCGGAAGGCCGCACCGACAGCGTGGTGGAGAAGCTGCGCCAGATGATCTCCGCCAGCCTGCGCGGCTACCTCGGCGGGCGCGACACCACCGCGGCGCGCCGCCGGATCGTCGTCGACTACCTGAACTCCACGCCGCTGGCCGCGCGGCCGGGCTACGGCGAGGTGATCGGTCTCGCCGACGGTCTCTGGGCCTGGTTCGGCACCGACTTCGAGACGCTGCGCGACAGCCTCGCCGCCCCCGCCGCCGGCGGCGCGGCACTGCAGCGCCAGGCGGTCGTCTACCGCCAGGCGCTCAGCCTGCTCATCGCCCAGCGCCGGCCCTCCGAGTACCTGCTGACCGGCCACGCGGCCCTGGACAACCTGGTCGACAGCCACCTGCGGCTGCTGGCCCAGGCCGGGGTTATCGACGCGTCCCTGCGCGATGCGGCCCTGGCCCGGCGCAACGGCTTCATGACGACCCTGCCGGCCTCTGCCTCTCCGGCCTCGGCGCTGTCCTGGAAGGCCGCCTCGACGCTGCGCGCCCGTCTGCTCGGCCAGCTCGGCCTGGCCTCCTTCTACGACCTCGACCGCCTGGACCTGACGGTGGAGACGACCCTGGACAGGAAGGTGCAGGAGGCCGTTACCGCCGCCCTCAAGAGCCTCTCCGAGCCCGCTGCCTTGAAGGAAAGGGGGCTGGACGCGCCGCGCCTGCTGGACCGCGGCGACCCGGCCAAGGTGATCTACAGCCTGCTGCTCTACGAACGCGGCGACGACCGCAACCAGTTGCGCCTGCAGGCCGACAACTACGATGGGCCCTTCGACGTCAACGAGGGCACCAAGCTGGATCTCGGCTCTACGGCCAAGCTGCGCACCCTGGTCAGCTATCTCGAGATTGTCGCCGAGCTGTATGAGAAGCTGCACGGCCAGCCGGTCGAGGCATTGCGTGCCCGGGCCGCCCAGGGCGACGCCCTCTCGCGCTGGGCCGCCGCGGTACTGGCCGGGCGTCCCGATCTGGATCTGCGCGGCCTGCTGGCCGCGGCCATGCAGCGGCGCTATTCGGCCAGCCCGCAGGAAGGCTTTTTCACCGGCGGCGGGCTGCATCACTTCGTCAACTTCGACAAACGCAGCGACGGCCGCGTCATGACTGTGGCCGAAGCCCTGCACAACTCGGTGAACCTCGTCTTCATCCGGCTGATGCGCGACGTGGTGCGCTACCACGTCGCGCAGATCGTCGCCGAGCAGGGCGATCCGCGCGATCCGGCCTCGCCCCTGCGCGACGGCTACCTCAGCCGCTTCGCCGACCGCGAGGGCAAGGAGTTCATGCTCGGCTTCTACGACGCCTACCGCGGCCTCGACCGTGACGAGATCCTGGAGCGCCTGTCGCGCCGGGCGCGGCAGTCGGCGGCCGCGCAATCGGTGATCTTCCGCTCCCTGCGGCCCGAGGCCGGGCCGGCGGCGCTGGGCGATTTCCTCAAGGAGCGGCGGCACGGCCGCGCGCTGAGCGACGGCGCCCTGCGCGATCTTTACGACAGCTACGCGCGCGAGAGCTTTTCGCTCAACGACCGCGGCTACATCGCGAAGGTCCATCCGCTGGAGCTCTGGCTGGCCGCCTACCTCAGCCGCACGCCGGGCAGCACCTTCGCCGAAGCCGTGACCGCCGGCGCCCAGGCCCGCCAGGACGCCTATAGCTGGCTGTTCCGCGCCAAGATGCGGCGCGCCCAGGACCAGCGCATCCGCATCCTGCTGGAGGAGGAGGCCTTCCAGCGCCTGGCCGTCACCTGGCAGCGTCTCGGTTATCCTTTCGACTGGCTGGTGCCGTCCTACGCCACGGCCATCGGCAGCTCGGGCGACCGCCCGGCCGCCCTGGCCGAGCTGATGGGCATCATCCTGAACGACGGCCTGCGCCTGCCGAGCGGCCGCTTCGAGCGCCTGCGCTTCGCCGAGGGCACGCCCTTCGAGACCGTGATGCGCCTGCAGGTGCCGCCGGGCGAGCGGGTGCTGCGCGCCGCGGTGGCCGCCACCCTGCGTCAGGCGTTGGTCGAGACCGTCGAAGAAGGCACCGGCCGCCGGGTCAGCGGCGCCTTCGCCGATGCCGCTGGCAACCGCCTGGTCGCCGGCGGCAAGACCGGCACCGGGGATCACCGCTACGAGCGTTTCGGGCGCAACGGCGAGCTGATCTCCTCGCGGGTGGTGAACCGCACGGCGACCTTCGTGTTCTTCCTGGGGGACCGTTTCTTCGGCGTCATCTCGGCCCACGTGGCCGGACCGGAGGCCGCCGGCTACGGCTTCACCTCGGCGCTGCCCACGCAGTTGCTGAAGTCCCTGGGTCCGCAGCTCCAGCCGCTGTTGGAGCGCGCGCCGGCGCCGCCGGCCCCGCGGCTGGTCGACGATGGGGAGGAGACGGTGCCGCCGCGCCCGGGCGCGCCCTGCTACCGCACGCGGGAGAACCGCTGGAACTGCACTCTGACGGAGGTGCCGCAGTCGGCCTCGGCAGCGGGCGCGCGCGGCAAAGCCCTCGCGGCCCAGTAACCGCGGCCCAGTAACCGCGGCCCAGTAAACGCGGCACTGCAAGGCACGTCAGTAGCGGCTGGGGTCCTGCTCGTCGGGCAGGCGTTTCAGGAAATCACGGTAGACGGCGTCCTTGGAACGCTCGTGCAGCGCCGCCAGGGCGGCCACCGGATTTTCGTCGTAGTCGATCCGGAGATTGAGGGCGGCGCCGCTGCCGCCGTCGACCAGCAGCGCCGCCGCAAGGCGTGGGTCGCCGGTGCAGCCGGCCAGCCTGCCCAGCTTGTCCTCGGTGATGGGCGCCAATGCCGCCGCCGGGCCGCTGCGGTTCTAGAGCAGATCGGGGTCGGCTGGAATCGCCAAAGGCGATCCACCGGCCCCGTAAATCCGATCTAGTGGCGCCTGCTGTGCTGCGGCGGGCTGGAGGCGCGGGCGAGCAGCGGGCTTTCCAGCACCCGTTCCGCCGGCAGAATCGCGCTCACGCGGGTGCCGAAGCCCCGGCGGCTGGCGATGGTCAGGCGGCCGCCGTGCAGTTCCACCAGGTTGCGCGTAATCGGCAGGCCCAGGCCGGTGCCGCGGTCGCGCGAGCGCACATAGGGGCTGCGGATCTGGCTGAACAGCCCCATGGCCTCGGGGATCTGGTCCTCGTCCATCCCGCAGCCTGTATCGGAGACGGTGATCTTGTAGTCGCCGCTTTCCGTCACCTCGGCGCTGAGTGTGACCTGCCCGCCATCCGGCGTGAACTTGATGGCGTTGGACAGCAGGTTGAGAACGATCTGGTCGAGCTTCACCGGATCGGCGCGCAGCAGCCGTGCCGAATGCCCGATGTCGCAGGCGAGCCGCAGTCCGTGCGCCTGGGCCGTGGGTTCCTCGGCGCGGAGGGCTGCCTTCAGCAGGCTGTGGATGTCGACGGTCTGCTCGTCCAGTTCCTCGCGGCCGGCCTCGATCTTGGAGAGGTCGAGCAGGTTGTTGATCAGGGACAGCAGGTGGCGGCCCGAGTTGCGGATGGTCGCCAGGTAGTCTTCGTAGCGCGGGTTCTCGATCCTGCCGAAGGCGCCTTGCTGCATCATCTCGGTAAAGCCGATGATGGAGTTGAGTGGCGTGCGCAACTCATGACTCATCTTGGCCAGGAACCTCGATTTCGTCTCGCTGGCCAGCTCCGCCTGCTGCTTGGCCATCAGCAGCGCCCGCTCGGTGCGTTTGCGCAAGGAGATATCGCGCAAGGTCGCCAGCACGGCCGGCTGCCCGTTCCAGATGGTCCGGGTAATGCGCAGGTCGACCACCGTGTCGCTGGCGCGGCTGCGGCCGATGACGATCTCCATCGTATTGCCTCTGTCGATCGGGATGCCCGGATGGCGGCCCAGCAGGCTGACCGGATCGCAGTTGAACAGGCGCGCGGCGGCGGGATTGGCGAAGGCGACATGGCCATCCTGGTCGAGCACCAGCATGGCGTCGCAACTGTCCTGCACCAGGGCCTCGAAGCGGCTTCCCTTTCCCTGGGCCTCGCGCAGGCGCTTTTGAATCTGACAGCTCCGGGCGAAGCGCTCGACGCGGAACTTCAGACGGTGGCGGAAGACGGGGTCCGCGAGGTCGGACTTCAGGATGTAGTCGTAAGCCCCCTGGCGCACGGCATTCATGGCGGCGGGCAGATGGTCGTTGTCGGCCAGCATGATCAGGGGCGCGGCCGGCGCGCTGCCGGAGATCAACTTGAGCATGTCGACCGGGCGGCAACCGCTGAAGCCGGCTTCCATCAGCACCGCGGCGATGCCGTCCCCGCGCAGGGCCGTGGCGGCGTCAAGCAGATTGCCCGCCCAGACGATCTCTTCCTTGGTCACGGCGGCGGCGCCCCGGCGCGCGGCAGCGGCGCCCCCGTGCGGCGGCCCGGCCAGGGCGGCCTGCAAACGGACGGCCTCTTCGTTGCCGTCCGACATCAGGAGGTAGAGCGTCGGTCTGTCCATTTACCGGATCCTAACCAAGCTTAACTTCTGGGTTACGCCCAATTGATTAATGCCTGGTAAAAGATCTAGACCGGGTGACTATTGTGTGTTGTCGCCCTTGCCGGGGTCCGGTCGTCCGCTGAGCCGCTGCTGAAGGGTGCTGTGCGCCAGGACGGTCGAAATTTTCCCTGTAATATCAGTTCGCTTTGGTGCTGGCCGCGAGGGGATCCCCGATGACCGTCACTGCCGGATCCTTCGCCGAATCTCAGAATGGGCCTTAGTTCCTAATTTTCTTGGAGCTTTCTAGTCCCAATTTTCACACGAGATGCCACAGGTGGAATCGTTGATCGGCGCCGGGGCGCTGCGATACTCGAACGAAGCGTTCCCCTGCTCTTGGAAGAAGGCAGGCTCGGAAACGGGACAAGAGGGCGGAAAGGCTGCAAGGAATGGAGATGCCGCAACGCAGTGCATCGCAGTGGATCACGCCAAGCGGTCTGCGTGTCGGCCAGCGCTTCCAGGAGATGCGCAAGGCGGCTCGGCAGTGGGAGGTGGAGTGTTTTTTCACCGACTCCCGGGCCGTGCGTCATGTCTGCCTGCGCGACATCCTCGACCCTTCCCGCCGGGTCACGCTTGCCTGTTCTTCCCTGATGGACCGCGGCAGGTTCCGCCCCTTGGACGTGAGGCTGCGCCGGACGTTCTAGTGCCGCCGGCGATCACCGCTGCGCAAGGGCGCAGCGCCAGGGTGAGGCCCTGCGCGCGAATTGAATTTGTCCCGTCTTCGCACAATCGTTAACGAATGCTTCAGGGCACTGGGGCATTCTTGAGGCATGTTTTCTTCATTGTTCAGGCGTTTTTCATCCCCTTGTTCCGATCGCCGCCTCGAACCGCGCGGCACCGAGGTCGATGGCCATGTTTTCATCGACGGCGAAGCTTATCCCCTGAAAGACTGGTCGCGCCGCGGCTTTTCGGCCGGCGCCTACGGTGCCGAGCACTACCCCGGCGACAAGATCGCGCTAACCGTCGAGCTGAACGTCGAGGGCGCGGCCCTGGCCTTCGACTGCCGGGCGGTGGTCGTCTGGGTCGACCGCGAGCGCCGGGAACTGGCTGGAGTCTTCACCGACCTGGATCTGCGGGTTCAGGAAAAGATCATGCGCGCGCTCTTCGCGCAGCGCGCCGATGCCCAGAATCTCGGCGCTCCGCTGCACGCCTGAGCCTCCCTTTGACAGCGTAAAGCCGCCGGCGGCGCTATTTGCGCAGCGGCAGTTCGGCCAGGATGGCGCGCTTCTGCTCGGCCGTGAGGATCGGCCAGTTGCGGATCTCGTCGACATGGCGCAAGCAGCCGATGCAGCGGTCCGTCCGGGGGTCCACCTGGCACACCGAGATGCAGGGCGAGGGCACCGAAGTGTCGAAGACGCGCTGCGGGCGCGGTCGCCGCCGGGGCCTGGAATCGTCGCTGTCGGTCACGGGGCGCGGCCCCTCCTTACGCAAAAGTGATCCGCCGGCTCCCGCCGGCTTTTGCCTCCAACAGGCGCAAGTCCGGGGGAAAGGCGCGCCCCCGGCCAACCGCAGGGCCAATAGCAGGCTCAGAGGCCCGTTTTCAAGCCCGCAGCACCCGCTTATGATCTGGGACCTACTCCGGTTGCCCCGCCGCTCGCAGCCGACGCAATGACAGTAGAGGAACCAGCATGGTCCGGCGCCTGCGGCTGATCAGCGGCCTTACCCTTTTCTTCTATGTCCTGACGCACCTCTTGAACATGGCGCTGGGGGCCGTGTCCTTTCCTGTGCTGGAGGCAGGGCGGGAGGTCTTCGTCGCCTTCTGGCGCGGCCTGCTGCCCACTGTGCTGCTCTACACGGCGCTGCTGGTCCACCTCAGCCTGGCCTACTACGCGATCTTCAAGCGCGACCGCCTGGTCATGCCGCCGCTCGACGCCCTGCGCTACCTCTTCGGCGTGCTGATCATTCCCCTGGCCGCATTGCACATTCTCGGCACCCGGCTGGTGCACGAGATCTACGGCGTCGACGACAGCTATCTCTACATCGTCGCGGTGCAATGGGGCTTCAATCCGCGCGACGCCCTGCAGCAGACCTTGCTGGTGCTGGTGGTCTGGACCCACGGCTGCATCGGCCTGCACCTCTGGCTGCGCCTCAAGGGCTGGTACCCGCGTTTCGCCCCCTATGGCCTCGCCTCGGCGGTCCTGCTGCCGGCGCTGGCGCTGGCCGGCTATCTGGCGGCCGGCCGCGAGGTGCTGCGCCGCGCCGCCGAGAATCCGGACTACATCGCCCAGCTTCTGGTGCTGAGCAATGCTCCCTCGGCGGCAGAACGCGCCGACGTGCTGGCGCTGCGCGACGCTGTGGTGATCGGCTTCTTCGTCTTGCTGGCCCTCACTCTGGCCGCCCGCGGACTGTGGCGCCTGTGGCAGCATCGCCAAGGCATGGTCCGGCTCAGCTATCCCGGCGGGCGCAGCGTCAGCGTGCGCAAGGGCGTCACCATCCTGGAGGCGAGCCGCAGCGCGCGGGTGCCTCACGCCTCGGTCTGCGGCGGGCGCGGGCGCTGTTCCACCTGCCGGGTGCGCGTCGGCCGCGGCGGCGCCAGCCTGCCGGCGCCGGGGCCGGAGGAACGCCGGGTGCTGGCCCGCGTCGGCGCCGCGCCCAACGTGCGTCTGGCCTGCCAGACCGGGGTCTTCGCGGACTGCGAGATCACGCCGCTGTTGCCGGCCACCGGCGGCCCGGCCCTGGCCCAGCCGCGCGCCGGCTACCTGCAGGGCGACGAGCGCGATATCGCCATTCTCTTCGCCGACCTGCGCGGTTTTACCGCGCTGTCGGAAGACCGCCTGCCCTACGACGTGGTCTTCGTGCTCAACCGCTATTTCACCGCCATGGGCACGGCGGTGGAGGAAGCCGGCGGACGCATCGATAAGTTCATCGGCGACGGCGTCATGGCGCTGTTCGGGATCGAGCAGGGCGTAGAAGCGGGCAGCCGCAATGCCCTGGAGGCGGCGCGGCGCATGGCCGAACATCTGGAGGAACTGAACCGTAGTCTGGCCGCCGACCTGCCGGAGCCTCTGCGCATCGGCATCGGCCTGCACAGCGGCGCGGTGATCGTCGGCGAGATGGGCTATGGTCCGGCAACCTCGCTCACCGCCATCGGGGACGCGGTGAACACGGCCAGCAGGCTGGAAGCGCTGACCAAGGACTACGAGGCCCAGCTCATCGTCTCGGCGCCGCTGGCCGCCCATGCCGGCATCGATCTGGCGGACTTCCCGCACCAGCAGATCGACGTGCGCGGCCGCAGTCAGCCGCTGGACATCCATGTCTTGAAGAGCGCCCTCGACCTGCCGGCGGCCGCGCCGGCGACGCCCCGCGCGGCGGAGTAGACAGGCCGCCGCAAGGCCGAAGCGATGCCCCTCTCCCACCAAGGAAAAGGGGCGAGGGGAAAGGGGCGAGGGGCGAGGGGAGGCGCGGCGTTAGCTGCCGGCCTTGGCCTTGTATTCGGCGATGGCGTTCTTCAGCTCGGTGTATTCCTCGCAGCCGAAAAAGCAGGCGCCGTCCAGCACGTCGAGGCGTTCTTCCGCCTTTTCCAGGTCGCCGAGAATCAGGTAGAGCTCGCCCAGATACTCGTTGGCGCCGCGGTGGCGCGGCTCGAGGGCCAGGGCCTTCTGATAGTGGGCCAGGGCCGCGTCGTTGTTGCCGAGCTGCCTGTTGCTGTAGCCGAGGTAGTTGAAGGCATCGGCGTTCTTGTCATCCTTGGCGACCACTTCTTCTAAGAGCGGGATGGCCTCCGAGTACTTGCCGTTCTCGACGAGTTGCTTGGCGGCGGCGTAGGTCGGGTCCGCCGGCTTGTCGGCGCTGCCGCTGTCGCCGCCCATGGCATAGGCGCCGCCGCCGGCCAGGATACCGGGCAGGGCACCCGTAAGCGCCAGGGTGAGGGCGAAGGGGGTGATCAGTTTCAGAATCCGGTTCATCGCTTCCTCTTCCGTTCAGAACGATCGGGTCGCATCAAGCGGTTGCAACGGCGTCCGCGCCACTATGCGTCCTAAGGGCACGCCGCATGAAATGAAATAGAGGTGATGGGTCTCTTCTCGCGGTAAGGGCCGCATCGCCGCTTTGAGGAAACCGCCACAGGAGCGCCCGCTTGGGACCAATGCCGAGACAGCCGGGTTTGAGTTCGTTTTCGCATTGCCCATTGCAAAATGTTCCCGTATTGTTCTCATTCACGGGTTCAATCTACGCCAAGGAAAACGCGGTATGATTCGCGGAAGCTGCTGCTGTGGGGCGGTCAAGTTCGAACTGCTCGCTGAACCATTCATGATGGGGACGTGTCACTGCACGAGATGCCGCAAAGTCGGTACAAGCTCCATCGTGTTCGTTGAGAAAAAGGACCTGAAGTGGATTCAAGGCCGCGAGAACGTGCAGCTTTTCGAACCCGTTCCTCCCTACAAGTACGGCCGTTGTTTCTGCAGAACCTGCGGCACGTCGCTCGGAGAGATCCTTTCGCAGGAAGATAGATTTCCCATTGCGGCAAATGCGCTCGACGACGGGCTCAACCTGAAAAATCAGTTCCACGAGTTTGTCTCCGAAAAACCGTCGTGGTACGAAATCTGCGACGACGCGGAGCAGTTTGAAGGGCATCCCGTCGCTTCGTGACGTCTTGGCCAAGCTTCAAGGCCTCGATGACAGCGTCGTTCCCGATCTTCCCAGCTCATGCGCAGTCCGGCGACGATGGTTGTCGTTTTCCCGGCGATTCGAAGGCGCCGCGATTCTAAGGATGCGGGCCCTTCCGGGGAGGCGGCTTTCTGATACCTACGCAGCCTCGGGGCCGGCGGATGCAGCCGGCGGAGGGAAATCCGCGTGGAGCCCGCGTGGAACCCGCGTGGGACCCGCGTCAGCCGGCGTCCAACTCCGCCTCCAGGGCGGCCGGATCCTCGCTGTCGACCACCCGCCGGGCGGTTTCGTAGTCGAAGCCCTGGCGGCCCAGGGCGGCCAGGTCGCGGTCGCGCCGCTCGGCCCGCTCGCCGGGGCGCTTTTCCACGCGGAAGGGGCCCAGGCGGCGGCGCTTGGCGTAGCGCAGGGCGGCGCGCAGCTCGCGGCCCTCACCGGCGCAGTCTTCGGACTCCAGGGCCGCCTCGATCAATGCCGCAGGCAGGCTCTTGCCGCGCAGCTTGGCGCGGATCATGGCCGCGGAGGTGCCGCGCGCCAGCAGGCCGCGCACCCGTTCGCGGGCGTAGCGGGCGTCGTCCAGCAGGCCCAGCCCGGTCAGCCGCGCGATCAGCCGCTCCACCGCCGCGGCGCCTTCTTCCGGGTCGGTGCCGTGCACCCTGGCGGAGAGCAGGATCTTCCGCCGCAGCAGGCGGCGCAGGTGGCCGCTGGAGCTGTCGTAGCGCTCCAGGTAGTAGAGCGCCGAACGCTCCAGGCCCTCGGGCGTGGCCTTCAGCGGCTGGCGGCGCTTTCCCGCCGATTTCCGGGCTTTGCGCTCTCCCGCATCGGCGCCGTCGCGGCTCATGCGCGCGGCTTCGCGCCTTGCGTCCGGCGGCGGCGGGGATTATGTGAAGCGCTATGGAACATCAGACCCTCTCGCTCGGCGGCACCCGCGTCAGGCAAATGGGGCGCGTCAACTGGCGCGGCCTCTGGACCCTCTACATGAAGGAAGTGCGCCGCTTCCTCAACGTCTTTACGCAGACCCTGCTGGCGCCGATGGTGACGACGCTCTTGTTTCTGGCGATCTTCACCCTGGCGCTGGGCGGCGGCGGACGCGTCGTCGGCGGCGTGCCCTTCGCGGCCTTCCTGGCGCCCGGCCTCATCATGATGGCCATGGTGCAGAACGCCTTCGCCAACACCTCCTCCTCGCTGGTCATCGCCAAGGTGCAGGGCAACATCGTCGACGTCCTGATGCCGCCCCTCTCGCCGGCCGAGCTGACCCTGGGCATGGCCGCCGGCGGCGTCACCCGCGGCCTGATGGTCGGCCTGGCCGTCGGCCTGGGCATGTGGCTCTTCGTCCCCGTTTCGATCCACAATGTGCTCTTCATCCTCTTTCACAGCATCATGGCCTCGCTGATGCTGTCGCTGCTCGGGATGATCGGCGGCATCTGGTCGGAGAAATTCGATCACATCGCCGCGGTGACCAATTTCGTCATCACGCCCTTTTCCTTCCTTTCCGGCACATTCTATTCCATCGAGCGGCTGCCCGAGGCCTGGCAGGTCGTTGCCCACTTCAATCCCTTCTTCTACATGATCGACGGCTTCCGCTACGGCTTCATCGGCCACGCCGACGGCAACCTGACGCTGGGGATCGCGGTCATGGTCGGGGTCAACCTCTTCCTCTGGGTGGTGACCTACAGGATGTTCGCCACCGGCTACCGGCTGAAGCCATGACGGAGGCCGGGGGCAGCCCCAGGGCGGGAGGCGCCGCGGCGGGGCTGGCCTTCCGCGCCTGGCGCCCCCTGGCCTTCCGGCGCTTCAACTGGCGCGGCCTCTGGACGGTCTACTACGGCTACGGCCTCGCCCGCTTCCTGCGCTTCGGGCTGGAGACCCTGGCCGGCCCGCTGGTTTCCAGCATGCTGTTCCTGCTGGTCTTCGTGGTCGGCCAGCGCGGCCTCGGCGAGATGCTGCCGGGGGTCGGCCTGAAGGAGTTCATCGCGCCGGGCGTGGCGCTTTACGCCGTGGCCTACACCGCCTTTCAGAATTCCGCGGCCATGATCGTGTTGGACAAGATGGAGGGCACCATCGCCGACGTGCAGATGGCGCCCTTGAGCGCGCTGGAGGTCATGTCCGGCTTCGTGCTCTCGGCGGCCACCTGCGGGCTGATCTCCGGCGGGCTGGTGGCGCTGGGGACCGCGGTCTTCGCGGATTATTCATACTTCGATGCAATTTTTGTTCTCGGATTTGCCGTCTTGGCGGCGCTGCTCTTCGCGCTCATGGGCACCATTGCGGGACTCTGGGCCGAGCGCTGGGACCACTACGGCGCGGTGGAGGGTTTCCTCATCGTGCCGCTGGGTCTCCTTTCGGGAACCTTCTTCTCGGTGGAGCGGCTGCCGGAGGCGTTTCGGGACTGGATCTACTTCAACCCCGTATTCTACGCCGTCGACGGCTTCCGGGCCGGTTTCATCGGCCAGGCGGAAACCTCGCTGGCGCTGGGCGCCGGCCTGCTCGCCGCGCTGAACCTGGGTTTGGCGCTGGTGGCGTGGCGGCTCTTCGCGGCGGGCTACAAGATCCGGCCCTGACGGCGTAGCGCCCCAGGGCCGGCGGACAGCGCAGATTGGGACCTGTCACGCGATGCTGAGATCACTGCAGGGCAAGATTTTCGCGGCGCCGCTGGCGGTGCTGGCCGCCGCCGTATTGTGGCTCACGCCGGCCGCCGCCGAGAACATTCCCTTCAGCGAGGGCCTGCTGTGGCAGTTGGAAAAGGACGGTGCCCCGGCGAGCTACCTGCTCGGCACTATGCACTCGACCGATCCGCGCCTGCGCGAGTTGCCCAGACAGATCGACGAGGCCCTGGAGCAGTCGCGCGTCGCCGTCTTCGAGATCGTCGCCGGTCAGGACGGCGCGGCGGAGATGGGCCAAGCCATGCAACTGGCGCCGGGGCGGAACCTGCAGGACATCGTCGGGGCCGAGCTTTTCGAACGCGCGGCGGCGGCGGTGGCCGACTTCGGCGTCACGCCCGAGGGCCTGCAGCGCATGAAGCCCTGGGCGCTCGGCCTCTTCCTGGCGCGCCCGCGCATCGAGGTGATCCGCCAGGCCCAGGGCGAGCCGGCCTTCGATTTCTGGCTGCAAGACGAGGCCCGGCGCCGCGGCAAGGCCCTGCAGGGCCTGGAGAGCTATGCCGAGCAGATCGAGATCTTCGACAGTTTGGGCGAGGCCGAGCAGGTCGCCATGGTCGCCGACCTGCTGGACGACCACGAGCACATCGTGGCCCAGTTCAACACCATGTTCCGCGCCTATCTGAAGGGCGACACGGCCACCCTCATGGCGGTGGCCAATGACTATTCCGGTGTCGATGACGTCGAGGCCACCCGGCGTCTGGCCGAGCGCATGATCGACGACCGCAACCGCACCATGGCCGAGCGCATGGTCCCGCTGCTGGAGCAGGGCCGGGCCTTCGTGGCCGTGGGCGCGCTGCACCTGCCGGGCGAGGCGGGCATCCTCAGCCTGCTGCAGCGGCGCGGCTACCGGGTGACCCGGCTCTATTGACGCCGCCTGCAGATGCTTTGAGACAAATCCCCGCTTTGCCGGATTTTTAAGGTTTTCCGCCCAGGCTCTTTCGCAACCGGAGATTGATCTTGCCTAAGATACCCCTGCGAGACGGGGCCGGTCGCACTGTCGAAGCTGCCAGGCGAGGCCGCCCATGACTGCATCCCGAGGTATGACCGCGCTGCTGCGCCGCTGCAGCCTCCCCTTTGCCGCCCTGCTGCTGGCGGCCTGGGCCGGGCTGGCCGCGGCCTCGGACCCCCACCCGATCAAGCACGGCGAGGGCCGCATGTGGCGTGTCGAGCGCGGTACTGCGCCGCCCAGCCACATCATCGGCACCATGCATGTCAGCGACCGGCGGGTGCGCAATCTGCCGCAGCCGATTCAGGAGGTCTTCCAGCGCTCCGAGCAGGCCGCCTTCGAGCTGCGCTTCACGCCCGAGGAACGCGAGGCCGTGCTCGCCGGCACCGGCCAGACGCGTGCTTGCCGCTGCGACCTGGCCGGCCAACTCGACAAGAAGACCTATGCCCGCGTCGTGGCGCGGGCCGCCAAGTACGGCCTGCCGGCGAAGGTGGTGGGGCAGTTGCACCCCTTCATGCTGATCTACATCTTCTCCATGCCGCCGGAGGAGTACCGGCGCCAGCTCGACGGCGACCTCGCGCTCGACTTCTACCTCATCCAGTGGGCCTATGACCTGGGCATGCGGGTCGAGGGGCTGGAGACCCTGGAGGAGCATATGGGGGTCTTCGATCTGATTCCCGAGCGCGACTTCGCCGAGGTCATGCGCGAGCAACTCGACCGCCTGGATGCCGAGCCGGGCCAGTACGAACAGTTGCTACAGGACTACTTGGTCGGCGATATGCGCCGGACCTACCGCGAGTTCCAGGAAGAGGCAGAGCGCGACGCCAGTGCGCGCCGGTTCAAGGAAGCCTTCCTGGACCAGCGCAACCGGGCCATGGTCGAGCGCATGATCCCGCTGCTGGAACGTGGCCGCGCCTTCGTCGCGGTCGGCGCCCTGCACATGCCCGGCGAGGAGGGCATCCTCAGCCTGCTGGAGCGGCGCGGCTACCGCGTCACCCGGGTCCATTAGCCTCTCCGCCGGCGCCCCGCCCGGCGAAGTTTTTTTCTTCCGGTTGAATTGTCAAGCTTCACAACACGCGCCCAGGATGCAATTCTGGCGGCCTGGGAGAGCTGATGTGAAGGGGTGGGGGCCCATGGGTAGGCAGGTTCCGGGGGAGTTTCTTGCGCTTTTGCGGCGCCGCGGCGCCGTGGCGGCGGCTACCCTGGCGCTGCTGGTGCTGGCCTCCTGCACCCCGCGTCAGCCCTATCCCCTCCCGGAACGCCCGGACATCCCTCATGGCCAGGGTCGTCTCTGGAAGGTGGAGCGCGAGGGCCTGGCCCCGAGCTACGTCTTCGGGACCATGCATGTCGACGACAAGCGGGTCATGGATCTCCCCCCGGCGGTCGAGACCGCCTTCGCCGCGGCCGATACGGCGGCCTTCGAACTGATCGACGATACCGTTGTGGCCGTGGAGACGCTCTATGACGAACGCATGGAGCTGACCGGCGACGAGACGCTGGAGGAGCTCATCGGCTCGCGCAGCTTCGGGATCCTGCGCTGGCACATGAAGCAGCGCATGCTCGTCCCCAAGAACAACATCAAGCCCTGGGTGTTCTGGGAGTATATGGGCGGTGAGGCCTTCGGTTTCGTCGACTACGGCCGCCTGGAGCCCAGTGGCCACGGCATGGTCTTGGACGACTGGCTCGAGGATCGGGCGGCGAAATCCGGCAAGAAGGTGGTCGGCCTGGAGACGATCGAAGAGCAGATAGACATCTACGACAAGATCCCTCTGGATCAGCAGGCGGATCTTTTGAAGCTGGCCCTCGATCGGTACTCCGATCACGCGCCCTGGGTGCCTAAGGTCGAGCTCTACCTGAACGGCGACCTCGCCATGTTCGAGGCGTTGTGGCGCGAGTACCTGAGCTGGCTGCCGCCCGACACGGCCGAGACGATCGACCTCCGCCTGATCGACGACCGCAACCGCATCATGGTGGAGCGCATGGCGCCCCTGATGGCGGAGGCGAGCACCTTCGTTGCCGTGGGGGCCGCCCATCTGGCCGGCGAAGAAGGCGTCCTCTTCCTGCTGGAGCAAGAGGGATACAGGGTCACACGATTGCACTGAGGATCAGATATGAAGAACGTTTTTCGCCAACTGCGATGCTGCCTGCCGCGGCCCTTGGCGATGCCGCCGCTCCTGCTCTTGCTTGCAACCTGTGCGACGCCCGAGCCGCTGCCGCTGCCCGAACCGCTGGATATGCCCTACGATCAGGGGCGCATCTGGAAGATCGAAGGCGAAGACATCAAGCCGAGCTACGTCTTCGGGACCTTTCATATCGCCGACTCCAAGGTGCTCGATATCCCTCTTGCCGCAGAGCGGGCCTTCGTCGACTCGCCGATTGCCGCTTTCGAATACGACTACGATCCGGCCAAGAAAGAGGAAAACCGTATCGACCGTGAGCGCTACAGGCTCTCCGAAGGGACCACTCTCAGGAGCCTGGTCGGCGCCCGGGTTTACGGTGACCTGACCAATATCATCAAGGGGCTGGGCTACTGGAAACCGAATAACGAGCTCAAGCCCTGGGTGATGTGGGACATCTTCGGGGGCGCGCGGGGCACCTTCTACCGCAACGACGACGACTCCAAGTCGGGCGAGGTGGTCCTCGACGGCTGGCTGCAAAAACGGGCGCGTGACGAAGGCAAGACGGTGGTCGGCCTGGAGAGCGTCGAGGAAGGCTTCGTCAAATACGACACCATTCCGATGGACCAGCAGGTCGCCATGCTGACCGCCCTCGTCGACCACTACCATCAGGAGCGGCAGGGAGCCCCGATCGTGCAGGCCTACGTCGACGGCAACCTGGGACTGCTGATGGCGCTCAGTGAGGAGCGCATGAGCCGCTATCCGCCGGAAGTCGCCGAGATGCTGGATTTCCGCATCCTGACCAACCGCAATCACATCTTCGTCGAACGCGCCTTGCCCCACATGCGCGAGGACTCGACCTTCGTCGCGGTGGGGGCCGGCCACCTGCCCGGCGAGGAAGGCGTGCTGCGGCTCTTCGAGGAGCGCGGCTACAAGGTAACCAAGCTGCATTGACGTGAGGGGGCTGTCCGACAGCTTGGGCCTTTGGCGGCGCGAGACCGCGCGCCGTCTCGCCGCACCGGTCGCGGCGGTACTGCTGCTCGTCGTCGGCGGCTGCGGGCCGACGCTGCCGACCGTTTGGCCCAGCGATCAGTTGCAGCCCTTGCCGGAACCGGCAGACGTCTCCTTCGGCGAAGGCCGCATCTGGCAGATCGATTTGCCGGGCCAGGAGCCGAGCTATCTCTTCGGCACCATCCACGTAACCAATCCGGAGGTGTTCGACCTGCCGGAGGCGGCCGAGACGGCTTTCGATAAGGCGCGGTTTGCAGCTTTCGAGACGGGCTTGGAGGAAGATATCAGCGAAGAAGAAAAGACCCCCTACTTCGAGCTGGCGGAGGACGCCACCCTGCAGGGCGTCCTCGGCGAGGAGAGCTACCGCCGCATGAAGGCGCTGTTCTTATTCCGCTATTACCGTATCAAGCGCCTCGACCGCCTGCAGCCCTGGGTCGTCTGGTTCATGATCGGCGGCCGGGAAATTTCAGCCGGTCTCCGCCGCGAAAAGGGCAAGCCGATCCTCGACGACTGGCTACAGAGCCGGGCGCTCGAAGAGGGGAAGGAGGTCATTCCCCTGGAGACCACACGAGAGCACTTGAATGTTTTCGCCGGCATCCCGCTGGAGGATCAGGTTTCCATGCTGAACTCGGCCGTCGACAACTTCGACAAGCCGCGAACCAAGGTGGAGCGGCTTGAGCTCTATCTGAAGGGCGATCTGGCGCAACGTTATGCGCTGTGGGAGCGCCAACTGGAGCAGATGGACCCCGAAGTTGCCCGGCGTTTCCACGACCGGATCATGGATGGGCGCAACCGAACCATGGTTGAAAGCCTGCTGCCGGTCTTCGAGAAGGGCTCGACCTTCGTGGCGGTGGGCGCCCTGCACATGCCCGGTGAGCGGGGGATGCTCAGCTTGCTGGAGCAGCGCGGCTACACAGTCACCAGGCTGGAGTGACCGGCGCGCCGCCGTTGCCAGCCCCTAAATCCCCGCAGGACCGCCGGAATCCGGGCGCTCCGGTTGACAGCGAGCCCCATTCTGCCAATAGTGTCGCCCCTTCAGCCCCGGCTGCGTGCCGTGTAAGCTGGACCTGGCCGGCCCCGGCAAGCCCGGCGCCGGCCTGAAAGTGACCCGTCCCCGCCCCAGAACATGAGGCATTTCGGCCCTTTCGGGCCCGTGGGGGCCTGTCGGGCCTTTGTCAGGCCCGGGAGGCCTGCCGAATAAAGTATAGGAGTTCGGTCCGTGAGCGACGCCTTGATGCATACCTATGCGCGCGCCGACCTCGCTTTCGAGCGCGGCGAAGGCCCCTATCTCTATACGGCGGACGGGCGACGATTCCTGGACTTCGCGGCGGGCATCGCGGTCAACGCCCTGGGGCACAGTCACCCGCACCTGGTGAAGGTCCTGCAGGACCAGGCCGGCAAGCTGTGGCACGTCTCCAATCTCTACGAGATTCCGGAGGGCCGGCGCCTGGCCGAGCGGCTGGTGGCGAACTCCTTCGCCGACAAGGTGTTCTTCTGCAACTCCGGCGCCGAGGCCATCGAGGGCGCGTTGAAGCTGGCGCGCCGCTATCACTACGCCGCCGGCCAGCCGGAGCGCATGCGGGTGATCTCCTGCTCCGGCGCCTTTCACGGCCGCACCCTGACGACGCTGTCGGCGGCGGGCAATCCGAAATACCTGGAAGGCACCGGGCCGACGGCCGAGGGCTTCGACAATGTGCCCTTCGGCAACATGAACGAGCTTCGCAACGCGATCCGTCCGGAGACCGGCGCCATCCTGGTGGAGCCGATCCAGGGCGAGGGCGGCATCCGCGCCGCCGACCTGGACTACCTGCGCGCCCTGCGCAACGTCTGCGACGAGTACGGCCTGCTGCTGGTGCTGGACGAGATCCAGTGCGGCATGGGCCGCACCGGCAAGCTCTTCGCCTACGAATGGGCGGGCATCCAGCCCGACGTCATGGCGCTCGCCAAGGGGCTGGGCGGCGGCTTCCCCATCGGCGCCATCCTGGCGAGCGAGAAGGCCTGCGGCGGCATGCAGCCGGGCATCCACGGCACCACCTTCGGCGGCAACCCCCTGGCCATGGCCGTGGGCAACGCGGTGCTGGACGTGATGCTGGAGCCCGGCTTCCTGCCTCACGTGCAGCGCACGGCGGATCTGCTGCGCGGCAGGCTGGAAGACTTGGCCGCGCGGTTCCCGGATGTGCTGGCGGAGGTCCGCGGCGCCGGCCTGATGCTGGGCCTCAAGTGCGTGGTGCCGAACACCGAGCTGGTGGCCAAGCTGCGCGAGGAAGGCCTGCTGAGCGTGGGCGCGGCCGAAAATGTCGTGCGTCTGCTGCCGCCGCTGATCATCGAAGAGCGTCAGGTGGACGAGGCCGTACAGGCCATCGAACGCGCCTGCGGCAGTTGGGCGAAGGCGGCGTGACATGACGGAGCTGAAGCCGCCACGGCCCAAGCACTTTCTCGACCTTGACCGGCTGGATACCGCCGAACTGCGCGGCATGCTCGACAATGCCCACCGCATGAAGCGCGGCGAAAGCGGCACCGGTGACAAGCCGCTGGCGGGCAAGACCCTGGCCATGATTTTCGAGAAGCCCTCGACCCGCACCCGCGTTTCCTTCGAGGTTGCGGCGACGCAGCTCGGCGGTCATGCCGTGGTGCTGGAGCCCAGCGGTACCCAGCTCGGCCGCGGCGAGACCGTGGCCGATACGGCGCGCGTGCTGTCGCGCTACGTCGACGCCATCATGATCCGCACCACCAAGGAATCGATCCTGCTGGAGCTGGCGGAGCACGCCACGGTGCCGGTGATCAATGGCCTGACCGACGTCACCCACCCCTGTCAGCTCATGGCCGACGTCATGACCTTCGAGGAGCATCTGGGCCCTATCGAGGGGAGGGTGGTGACCTGGTCCGGCGACGGCAACAACATGGCAACCTCCTGGATCCATGCGGCCGTGCGGTTCAATTTCGAACTGCGCCTGGCCTGCCCGGAGATGCTGCGCCCGCCCCAGGCGGTGCTCGACTGGGCGGCGGCCGAGGGTGGCAGGATCGTCGTCTCCAGCGATGTCGACGCCATGGTGAAGGATACCGACGCGGTGGTGACCGACACTTGGGTCTCCATGGGCGACGACGACGGCGAGAGCCGTCACAACATGCTGCGCGCCTATCAGGTCGACGACCGGCTCATGGCGTTGGCCAAGCCGGAGGCGATCTTCATGCATTGCCTGCCGGCCCATCGCGGCGACGAGGTCACGGCCTCGGTCATCGACGGCCCGCAGTCGGTGGTG
The DNA here is from genome assembly GCF_039839785.1 of Pelagibius sp. CAU 1746. NCBI lineage: Bacteria > Pseudomonadati > Pseudomonadota > Alphaproteobacteria > Rhodospirillales > Rhodovibrionaceae > Pelagibius > Pelagibius sp. CAU 1746. Next base: position 122,447 of record NZ_JBDOQT010000001.1, on the reverse strand, counting down.
TGGGACGAAGCGGAAAACCGCCTGCATGCCCAGAAGGGCATTCTCACGTGGTGCCTCTCCTGAACGGTAAAGGTGGCTGATGCCTGAAGGCGCAACCGGCCAGGGCGGTCTCAAGGCCGACCTGGTCCAACCCTTTCTTCTCGAGTCCTCCGGGATCCGCGGCCGTCTGCTGCGCCTGGAGAACGTCTGCGACCGGATTCTCGCGCGCCACGACTATCCCGAGCCCGTCGCCCGGCTGCTGGCCGAGATGCTGGCGCTCTGCGGCGGCCTGGCCAGCCTCATCAAGTACGACGGCGTCTTCACTCTGCAGGCCAGCGGCGACGGCCCGCTGCGCATGCTGGTGGTCGATGTGACGTCGGAAGGCGAGATGCGCGGCTACGCGGGGTTCGATCAGGCGCGTATCGAACAGTTGATTGCCGGGCTGGACGCTCCGCCGACGGTGCCGCAGCTCTTCGGCAAGGGCCACCTCGCTTTCACGGTGGATCACCAGGGCAGCCACAGCGACCGCTACCAGGGCATCGTCGCGCTGACCGGCGACACCCTGGCCGACTGCCTGCAGCATTACTTCATGCAGTCCGAGCAGTTGCAGAGCGGCATCGTGCTGGCGGCGGGGCGGCGCGGTCCGCACTGGCTCTCGGCGGCGCTGGTGCTGCAGCGCCTGCCGGAAGAGGCGATTCACGCCATCGAGGACGAGGACGATTGGCGCCGCGCCATGGTGCTGCAGGCCAGCGTCCGGGAGGACGAGCTTCTTGATGACTCCCTGGGTTTCAGCGACTTGCTGTTCCGCCTGTTTCACGAGGAAGGCGTGCGCGTCTTCGAGCCGCGCGCGCTGACCGACGGCTGCCGCTGTTCGCGGCAGAAGCTTGAGAACGTCCTGAAGTCCATGCCGCGCGGCGAAATCGAGGATCTGAAGACCGACGGCGCGGTGGAGGTCACCTGTCAGTTCTGCACCCAGGTCTACCGCTTCGACGACGACGACCTGGCACGCATCTACGGCGACTAGACCTCCGGCAGCCTGACCTGGCGGGCCTCGCCCGGCGGGCTGCAGGCGGGGCGGCGGATCACGCAGATGACCTTCGGCCGCCTTGATCCTGCCCGATTCCCAACTTATTCATACTTTCCGCCTATTACGGCATGCGGCATTTCGCCGATTCCCGGACCCCGCTCGACAGGAGGCCTGCCATGCGTGTTCTCTTCCGACTTGCTCTTGTCTTTCCGCTGCTCGGCGTCTTGGCGGCCGGCTGCGCCATGGACGACCCGGGCAACAGGTTCGCCGGCCTCACTTACGAGCACCTGCCAGACATCAATCTGGATGTCGGCGAGATCCAGGTCGAGCAGGCCTACAAGGCGACCGCCGAGGCGCCGAATGTCGGCCACCGCTTTCCGGTGCCGCCGAAGGACGCCGCCGTGCGCTGGGGCCAGGACCGTCTGGTCGCCAAGGGCGACCGTCTGACCTTCCGCTACATCGTACGCCAGGCCTCGGCCATCGAGACGGAGCTGCCGAAAACGCAGGGCGTCACCGGCCTGCTGACCACGGATCAGTCGGAGCGCTACGACGTCAACATCGTCGTCGACATGCAGATCCTCGATGGGCACCAAGTGCAGGGAACGGCCAGCGCCGAGGCCCGCCGCTCGGTCACGGTGCCCGAGGACATCACCCTCAACGAGCGCGAAAAGGTCTGGTACAAGCTGACCGAGGACACCATGAACGACCTCAACGACCAGCTCGAACAGACCATCAAGACCGCTTTCTTTCCCTATATCGTGCTGTAAGGAGCTCCCCCAGCGGGAACGACATGATCGGGGTCTTCGATTCCGGCCACGGCGGCCTGACGGTGCTGCACGCGCTGACCGAGCGCCTGCCGCGCGAAGCCTTCATTTATCTGGGCGACCATGGTAACGCGCCCTACGGTCGGCGCTCCGAGTCGGAGATCTACGATCTCACCCTGGCCGCGGTGGAGCGCCTCTTCGCCGAGGGCTGCCTGCTGGTACTGCTGGCCTGTAACACCGCCTCGGCCATCGCATTGCGGAGGCTGCAGCAGAACTGGCTCCCCGAGGTGGCGCCGGAACGCCGGGTGCTCGGCGTCTTCGTGCCCATGGTGGAAGTGCTCGCCGGCGTTTCCTGGCGCGACGGCACCAGCGTGCCGGGCAAGGTCTCGCCAGACGGCATGGTGGCGGTTTTCGCCACCCAGCGCACCATCCACTCCGGCGCCTATCCCTTCGAGGTGGGCTTGCGCGCGCCGCGGATGCGCGTGGTCAGCCAGGCCTGCCCTCAACTGGTCGCTGCCATCGAGGCGGGCGAGCCCGAAGCGGTGCTGCGCGAACTGGTGTCGGGTTACGTGGCCGAGATGCTGCGGCAGACCGAGGGCCGCGTGCCGGAGGCGGCGGTGCTGGGCTGCACCCACTATCCCCTGGTGGCGCAGCTTTTCGCCGAGGCTCTGCCGGGCGGGGTGCAACTGCTCGACCAGCCGACCATCGTCGCCGACAGCCTGGCCGAATACCTCTCGCGCCACGACCGCTTCGCCGCGGCGCCGGGAGACTCCGGCCGCCGCCGTTTTCTGACCACCGGCGATCCCGAAAGAGTTTCCGCCTTCGCCAGCCGCTTCTTCGGCGCGCCGACGTCCTTCGAGGCGGCCTAGCGCGCCCCTAGCGCGCCGCCGTCCGGGCCCTTACTTCGCCGCGCTATCGATGAAGGCCTGGTAGTCTTCCAGGGTTATGGCGCCCTTGGAGTCCCGGTCCAGGATACGGAACGCCTCGACGAACTCGAGCGATGCGATCTTTCCATCGCCGTCCTTGTCGAAAAGGCTGAAGCGCTCGGGCGGCAACAGGGTTTCGTCGGGGGTGACGACGCCGTCGTCGTTGGTGTCGATCGCGCCGAGCAGCCTGATGCTGTTCAGCCTGAACTCGAATTCGTCGATCTCGCCGTCGCCGTTCTTGTCGAGCAGCTTGAACATCCGCTCGATCCGGCTCTTCTGGTCCATCGTCTGCGGTTCGGAGGTCCGCGGCTGAGCCGCGAGTCCGGCCGTCGCGCCGGTAGAGGACATGGGGGTGGAGGACGTGGCGGTGGAGGACGTGGCGGTGGAAGGCGCGGCGGCGGGACCGGAGCCCGCCGCGCCGGGTGCGTCCTTGCGCAACCGCTCGGCGGTTTGCATCAGCTCGGCCGATTCGGCGCGCAGCCGCTCCACCTCATGCCCGGCCAGCTCGGCGTCCTGCGTGGCGGTCTCGAGGGATGTCCTCTTCTCGATCAGCTGGCGCTCCACCTTGCGGAGTTCGAGCTTCCTGGATTCGATCTCGCCGGCCACCTCCGCGAGTTCGGACCTCTTGTCGCCGACCTGTTTCTCCAGGACGAGGATATCGGCTTGCGCGGCCCCCAGCTTCTTCTCGGCCGCCGCAAGACTGCCGGCCGCAGCGGCCTGCTTCGCGAGGTCGCTTCGTGCGGCCTCCACTGCGCTTGCGGCCTCGGCGCGCGCAGCCTCGGCGTCGGCCAGCCGGTCGGCCAACTCGCCGGAGTCCGCGAAGAACACATAGGCCGCCGCCCAGCCGGCGACGGCCGCGATTGCCAGGATACCCAGGATGATCTTCTGCATCGCCTGCTTCCCTGCCCAAACCCGCCGTTGTCGAAGACGCATCGGTACCGCCGCGGCGGCCGCAGGTGCCGTGCCGCGGAAGGCGCGGGCTTCAGCCTACGACAATATGGCCCGGGAGTCGCAAGAGAAGATGGCGGCTACTCCATAGGATGCGGGATCGGGCCGCCGCCCGGTCGCGCGGCTTCAGCCGGCAACGGCCCAGTCGCGCAGTTTCAGCCAGCGACGGCCCAGTCGCGAAGTTTTAGTATGAATTCCTCGCAGGCGGCCACCTGGTCCACGGCAATGAACTCGTTGGGCTTGTGGGCCTGGTCGATGGAGCCGGGCCCGAAAACCACGGCGTCCATGCCTGCCGCCTGGAACAGCCCGCCCTCGGTGCCGAAGGAGACCACGCCGGGCGCCGCGTTGCTGCCGGAAAGGCGGCGTACCAGGGTTTCGACGGGATTGTTCTCGACCGGCATCAGCGGCAGCACGGTGGAGAGATGCCGAGTCTCGATGCCGGCCTCCGGCGCGAACTCGCGGAGCGCCGGCAGGACTTCGTCGCGGGCATAGGCCTCGAAGCCCTCGATGATGGCCGCGGTGTCCTCGCTGGGAATCGGCCGGAACTCCCAGCCGAAGCTGCAGTCCTGGGCCACGATGTTGAGCGCCTTGCCGCCTTCGATCAGGCCCAGGTTGAAGGTGGTGTAAGGCGGATCGAAGGGGCTGTCGGCCGGCGCCTCCGCGCGCTTCTGCGCGGCCAGGTCGGCCAGGTAGGCGATCAGCCGGCCGGCGGCGAAGATGGCGTTGCCGCCGCGATGGGGCTGACTGGAATGCGCCGCCAGGCCCTCCAGGTGAGTTTCGAAGACGTAGCAGCCTTTGTGGCCGTTGACGATCTTCATCTCCGTCGGCTCGCCGACGATCACCATCTCCGGGCGCGGCAGGTTGGCGACGATGTCGTCGATCATGCCGCCGACGCCGGTGCAGCCCACCTCCTCGTCGTAGGAAAGGGCGAGGTGCAGCGGATGGCGCAGCGGCTGGGCCTGGAATTCCGGAACCAGGGCCATGGCCACGGCGATGAAGGATTTCATGTCGGCGGTGCCGCGCCCGTAGAGCCGGCCGTCGCGCTCCACCAGCGTGAAGGGATCGCTGTCCCAGGACTGGCCGTCGACCGGCACCACGTCGCTGTGCCCGGACAGCACCACGCCGCCCGGCGCCTCGGGCCCGAGGCTGGCGAAGAGGTTCGCCTTGGTGCCTTCGGGATTGGCGATGCGCCGGCAGCGCGCGCCGTGGCCTTCCAGATAGCTTTGGGCGAAGTCGATGAATTCCAGGTTCGACTTGGCGGAGGTGGTGTCGAAGCCGATCAGGCGTTCGATCATCTCGCGGCTGTGGGGGCGGATTGCGGTCATGGTTTCTTGCTCAGCCGCGCCAGAAGGAAGGCGCCAGCAGGATCAGGACGGTGAAGAGTTCGAGGCGTCCGAGCAGCATGCCCAGGCAGAGCAGCAGCTTTGAGCTGTCGGGCAGGGTGGCGTAGGTGCCGGCCGGGCCGATGACCTCGCCCAGGCCGGGCCCCACGTTGGCGATGGCCGAGGCGGCGCCGGAGACGGCGGTGACGAAATCCAGTCCGGTGAGGCCCAGGCCGACGGCCAGCAAGGCGAAGCAGGCGGCGAAGAGGAAGAAGAAACTCATCACCGAGGTGGCCACCGGATCGGGGATGGGTTTCTTGTTGTAGTAGGGAAAGAAGACGCCGTTGGGTTGCATCAGGCGATGGATCTGGGCATGCGCGGTGGCGTAGAGCACCTGCAGGCGGAAGATCTTGATGCCGCAGGTGGTGGAACCGGCGCAGCCGCCGACGAACATCAACACGAACATGACGGAGACCACGAAGCTGCCCCAGCGCCCGTAGTCGGCGGTGGCGAAACCGCTGCCGGTCATCACCGAGATGACGTTGAAGGTGCTGTAGCGCAGCGCTTCCAACGGTTCCATGAGGTCGCCACGGTACAGCCAGCCCGCGGTGAAGAGGATGGCGACGGCGAGGATGGTCAGGAACCAGCGCACCTGGGTGTCGGCGAAGACCGGCCGCAGGTCGCCGCGGATCACGCGCAGGTAGAGCACGAAGGGGATCGAGCCCAGCACCATGATGGCGCTCATCGCCCAGTCGATGGCGGCGTTGTCGAAGTGGCCGACCGAGGCGTCGTAGGTGGAGAAGCCGCCGGTGGCGATGGAGGTCATGGCGTGGGCCACGGCGTCGAAGCCCGACATGCCCAGCGACCACAGCAGCATGGCTGCGACGGCGGTCAGGAAGACGTAGATGATGGCGATCCCGCCGGCGATCTGCGCGGCGCGCGGCAGCACCTTGTCGGTATCGAAGGCCTCGACGCGGAACATCTGCATGCCGCCGACCTGCAGCATCGGCAGGATGGCCACGGCCATGACGATGATGCCGATTCCGCCCAACCACTGCAGGATGGCGCGCCACAGCAGGATGCCCGGCGGCGCGAAGTCCAGGCCGACGATGACCGTGGCGCCGGTGGTGGTGACGCCCGACATGGACTCGAAGAAGGCGTCGGCCGGGTCCAGCTCCAGCTCCGAGAACTGGAAGGGCAGGGCGCCGAAGGCGGCGATGACGAACCAGGCCAGGTTGGTCATGACGAAGGCCTGGCGCACCGAGAAGCTGCCCAGGCTGGCGCGCGTGGTCAGCATCATGGAAACGCCGACGAAGAGCGTGACGAAGGCGGCGACGGAAAAGACCTGCCAGTCGGGATGGCCGACCGAGATGTCGACGATGGCCGGGATGATCATGGCCACGGCCAGCACCGAGAGCAGGATGCCGATGACGAAGATGACAGGGCGCAGCTCGATCATTGCCCGGCCCCTCTGCGATCCGCCTCAACCAGGCCCGCCCGCTGCACAATCCCCCGACTCATGATCCCCCAAATCCGGGCTAGCTGCCGTCGTAATGCAGACCCGCGGGCGATCCGACCAGTGCGAGAAACTCCCGCCGCGTGGATGGATTGGTACGGAACATCCCGAGCATGCGGCTGGTCACCATGGAGGTGCCAGGCTTGTGAATCCCGCGCGTCGTCATGCACTGGTGCGACGCCTCGATGACCACGGCGACGCCCTTGGGCTGCAACACCTCATCGATCGTGTTGGCGATTTGAGCCGTCATCTTTTCCTGGATCTGCAGGCGCTTGGCATAGGCTTCCACGATCCGCGCCAGCTTGGAAATGCCGACGACGCGGTTGTTGGGCATGTAGGCGACGTGGGCCTTGCCGATGATCGGCGCCATGTGGTGCTCGCAGTGGGATTCGAAACGAATGTCGCGCAGCAGCACCATCTCGTCATAGCCCTCGACCTCCTCGAAGGTGCGCTTCAGCAGCTCCAGGGGATCGACGCTGTAGCCCTCGAAGAACTCGTCGTAGGCCTTGACCACGCGGTCCGGCGTGCCGCTCAGGCCTTCGCGCGTGGGATCGTCTCCGGCCCAGCGGATCAGGGTTTCCACGGCCCGCAGCGCTTCCTCGCGCGTCGGCCGCTCAGCCTGTGGCAGGTCTTGAATTTTCTGTTTGGTGGTCACGCCGCGACGGTCCCCTTCCTGGCCCTCTTCCTGGTGGTCCGCAAAACAGGCCGCCGGTCTCCGCTCTGCATCGGAACCGGCTGCCCGAAAGTCGGCTAGTTGAGTTGCACGGGCTGATGCGGGCTGTCCAGCGAAAATGCCGGGATTTCAACGTCGAAGCGCCGGCCGTCGGTGCTTTCCATCTCGTAGCTGCCGACCATGATGCCCGAGGGCGTGGTCAGCGGCGTGCCGCTGGTGTACTCGAAGGTCTCGCCCGGCTCCAACGTTGGCTGCTCGCCGACCACGCCGGCCCCATGGACTTCCTGCACCCGTCCCATGGAATCGGTGATGCGCCAGTGCCGGTTCAACAACTGGACCGTTTCCGAACCGGTATTCTCGATGCGCACCTGGTAGGCCCAGACATAGTGGCTCTCCGTGGGGGAGGACTGGTCCTCCAGATAGATCGGTTTGACCGTCACGCTGATTGACTGGGTCGTCGCGCTGTACATGGTCTCTTGATCCTCATTTTCAGCCGGCGGCAAGGCCGCCGGTACGCAGTGCCGGAAATCAGTCTACGCCCTGCAGGGCAGACAGGAAAGGCCCAGGGGAGAGCCCTCGCGGAGCCTGGATTTTAGGGAATTGCCGTGCCGGCCGCGGCCCGAAGGCTCGCGGAAAGGCGGGGTATCTAGGGAAGGTTGCCGGGGCGCCGCCCGCGCCCGCCGGCGTGGCCGCCGAGGATGCGCCCTTCGGCGTCGATCCGCAGGCGGGGCCCGCCGGCGTCTTCGGCGTCCTGAGGGTCGTGCGTGACCAGAAGCGTTGGCAGTCCTTGGGCGCGGGCATGGTCGAAGACGAAACTGCGGAAGCGGGCGCGCAGCGCAACGTCCAGCTTGGCGAAGGGTTCGTCGAGCAGCAGGGCGCGCGGCTCCGAGAGCAGGGTGCGCAGCAGGGCGACGCGGGCGCGCTGGCCGCCGGAAAGCGTTGCCGGGTCGCGGTCGTAGAAGGCGAGCATGTCGGCTTCCGCCAAGGCCGCTTCGATGCGCGCGCGCCGGGCGCGGCGTCCGCGCAGGCCGGACGGCAGGCCGAAGGCCAGGTTGCCGGCGACCGAGAGGTGCGGAAACAGCAGGTCGTCCTGGAACAGGATGCCGATGTGGCGGGCTTCCGGCGGCGCCGCGGTTACCTCGGCGCCGTTCAGCAGCACCCGCCCGCCGCCGCTCAACCCCGGCGCCAGCGTGCCGCAGATATAGGCCAGCAGGCTCGACTTGCCGCAACCGCTGGGACCCATGACCGTGACAACCTCGCCCGGCGCGACCGTGAGGCTGACGGGCCCGATGATGTGCTTGTCGCCCTGCGCGGTTTTGTGGGTGATCTCCACCTGGCTCAAGGTCAGGGAATGCTCCTGGGTCAGGCTGATGACGCTCATGCCGCCCTCCTCACGCTGGAGCCTTCGCCAGCCTGCGCGTTAGCGCCAGGGGGCGCGGCAAGGCCAGGGCCGCGGCGAAGGCCAGCAGCGGCAGCAGCGCCTGCAGGAAGGCGTAGACGCCCATGACCCGGCGGTCGCCGCCGGCGGCCAGTCCCACCGCCTCGGTGGTCAGGGTGGCGAAGCGGCCGGCGCCGGCGAAGAGGGTCGGCAGGTACTGCGCCACGCTGACGGCGAAGCCCACGGCCAGGGCGAAGAGCACGGGCCGGAGCAGCATCGGCAGCTTGACCTGCCAGAACACCCGGTTGGGCCTGGCGCCCAGGCAGAGCGCGGTGCGGGCGTAGCGTTCGTCCAGGGCCCGGTAAGGGTCGGCCAGGGTGAGGAAGACATAGGGCAGCACGAAGAGCAGATGGCTCCACACCAGGGCGATCCAGGTGGCGTCGATGCCGGCCTGGATGGCCAGCACCTGTGTTCCGAAGAGAAAGGCGACCTGCGGGACAAGCAGCGGCGCGTAGAGCAGCCAGAGCGCGCGGTTGGAAAGGGTGAGGCCGCGGCGCTGCTCGTTCTCCAGGCAGCCGAGCGCCAGCAGCAGGGCGATGCCGGCGGCGGCGAGGCCCGTCACCAAGGTGGTGCCGGTGATGGCCGCCACCTCGGGCGCGTGCCGTGTCCAGGTGTCCAGCGAGAAGCTGGCGGGCAGGGCATCGGGATAGCGCCAGCGCCCGGTGACCGACCACAGGGCGACGGCGGCCAGGCCGGCCGCGGCCAGGGCGGCCAGGCCCAGCACCAGGCCGGCGCTGAGGGGACGCGCGGCCCGGCCGTCGCCGCCGCGCTGTCCGCCGGCGATCCAGGCGCGCCCGGCCAGCGCCACCGCCGCCTCGCCCAGGCGCCAAAGGACGATGGCCGCGATGACGAGGAGCAGTTGCAGGGTGGCGCCGGCCGCCGCGACGAAGCGCAGGGAGAGGTCCGGGTCGTTGAACCAGCGCAGCACCTGTACCGCCAGGGGCGGCGGCGTCAGCGGCGCCAGGATGAGCGCCATGTCGACGACGGAGAGCGAGAAGGCGAGCACCGCGTAGACCGGCAGGCGGATCTGGCGGTAGACCGCCGGCAGCACCGCCTTCAGCCAGGCCACCACCGGGCCGTAGCCGAGGGAGCGGGCAACCGCCAGGCGCTCCTCGGCGCGCACCTGCTCCAGGGCGGCCAGTGTCATGAGCAGCAGGAAAGGCACTTCCTTCATCACCAGCGCCAGGGTCAACGCCAAGGCGTTGGGATCCTGCACCGTGGCGACGTCGGGCGGCAGCTCCCAGCCGGTGGCCCAGGGCGAGACCAGGCGCACCAGCCAGCCGCTGGGCGCGATGAGGAAGGCCAATCCCAGCGCCACCGCGGCGTGAGGCACGGCGATGAGCGGCGCCAGGAGGCCACGGAGCATCAGGATCAGCCGCCCGCCGTGGCAGGCCGCCAGGAAGAAAACGGTCAGGAGGAAGGCGAGGAGGGTCGCAAGCAGGCCGGAGACCAGCGTCAGGCGCAGCGACTCGGCGAGGCCCGGCTGGGCGAAGAGCGCGCGCCAGGGGGCCAGGGTGAAGCTCTCGCCGCCCAGGGCGGGAAAGAAACCGAAGGCCGGCAGCCAGGTGCCGATCAGTCCGGCGCCGACCGGCGCCAGGAAGGCGGCGAGGGTGATCGCTGGAAAGCTGCTCAGCAGGCCGCGTCGGCGCATGGGCGGCAGTCCTCTCGGCCGGCGCTCAGCGCGCGTAGCGTTTCTGCCACTCGGCCTCGATGCGCGTCATCCAGGAGGGATGGGGCTCCAGCAGCGTCGGGCCGAGGTCTTCCGGCGACAGCGTGGCGAGGCCCAGCGGCAGGGTTTCGAAGAGATGGCGCTGGCCGTCGGAGAGTTTCGACATGGCCAGGACCGTCGGGTCGCCCCAGGCCTCCGGGTTCTGCTTCACTGCCTGGGCCTTGGGACTCATCAGAAAGTTGGCGACCACCATGGCGCCCTCGGCGGCCTTGGCGTTGAAGGGAATGGCGACGAAGTGGGTGTTGCCGATGGTGCCCTTGTCCAGGACGAAGGTGCGCACGGTTTCCGGCAGCAGTTTGTTGGCGATGGCCGAGGAGGCTTCTGCGGGGTTGAAGGAGAGGCTGATGTCGATCTCGCCGTCGTCGAGCAACTGGCGCTGCGCCGGGCCGCCGGAGGGGAAGGTTTCGCCGCCGCGCCAGAGATTGGGGTGCAGCCTGTCCAGGTATTCCCACAGCGGCCGGGTGAGCTGCTCGACCTGGGCGTCGTTCGCCACCGGCTGCTGCAGGAAAGCCGGGTCGGGCGCCAGCTCGATCAGCGCCTGCTTCAGGAAGGTGGAGCCCAGGAAGGCCGGCGGCGCCGGATAGGTGAAGCGCCCGGGGTGGGCTTCGGCCCAGTCGAGGAACTCGGGGATCGATCTCGGCGGGTTTTCCACGCGGGCGGAATCGTACGGGAAGTTCAGCTTGGCCATGCCCCAGGGAGCTTCTAGCCCGTCGGCCGGCACTGTGAAGTCCACCAGGGTGGAGGGTTTGTTCTCGAAGTCGACGAGGCGGAAGTTGGGCAGTGCCTGCGTGAAGGGGCCATAGAGCAGGTGCTGCTTCTTCATGGCGGCGAAGTTCTCGCCGTTGATCCAGATGAGGTCGACGGAGCCGTCTTCCTTCTTGCCCGCCGTGCGCTCGGCCAGCACCCGCGAGACCGCGTCGGCGGTATCGGCCAGCTTCACGTGCTTCAGGGTGACGTCGTATTCCTCGCGCATGTAGTCGCCGACCCAGGCGATGTAGGCGTTGATGCGCTCGTCGCCGCCCCAGGCGTTCCAGTAGACCGTCTGGCCCTTGGCGGCGGTGACGATCTCCTGCCAGGTCCGGGTCTCGGTGCCGCCCTCGGCCGGGCCGCTCAGCCCCAAAGCCGTGGCCAGGGCGGCGAGCAGCATGGAAAACAGCGGTAAGCGGCGGCGGATCATCTGCGGCAATCTCCAATGGGTCCCGGGTCCTTCGGGGACGGGAAAGAGCCTACAAGGCGCCCGGCGGGCTGTCACCCGCGGGCGGCGGCGGATCACGTGGTGTTTATTGCGGTTTTCGGCCGCCCGCCGGCAACCGCAGCCCTACGCGCAGGCCGGGATCGTTGTCCTCCAGCGTCAGTGCGCCGCCGTGCAGCTTGGCGACCGCGGCGACCAGGCTCAATCCCAGGCCGCTGCCCGGGGTGCCGCGGCTGGCGTCCAGGCGCACGAAGCGCTGCAGCACGCGCGCGCGGTCTTCGGCCGGGATGCCGGCGCCGCTGTCGGCGACGCTGAGCTCCGTGGCGCCGTCCTCCCTCTTCGCGAGACCGACGCGAATATGCCCGCCGGCCGGGCTGTACTTGACGGCGTTGTCCAGCAGGTTCGACAGGGCCTGGCCCAAGAGCTGCCGGTGACCCTTCACGGTGACGTCCGGTGCGATCGCGCCGTCCAGCTCCAGTCCCGCGTCCTCGGCGATGGGCTGGTAGACCTCCAGCAGGTCGCCGGCCAGGGCCGAGAGGTCGAGCGCTTCCAGGGTGAGGCGGTTGAGGCCCGCCTCGGCCTGGGCGATGTTGATGAGCGAGTCGAAGGTATGCTGGATGGTCTCCAGCTCTCCGGCGGTCTGCTCCAGGGCTTCGCGGTAGGCCTCGGCGTCCCCGCCGCGCTTGCGCAGCGCCGTCTCGATGGCGCTCTTTGCCCGGGTCAGCGGGCTGCGCAGGTCGTGCGCCAGGCTGTCGGTGACCAGGCGCATGCCGCCCATCAGCGTTTCGATGCGCTCCAGCATTTCGTTGATGGTGGCGGCCAGGCGGTCGAACTCGTCGCCGCTGCCGGTCAGCGGCACGCGGCGCGAGAGATCGCCGCTGACGATGTCCTGTCCCGTGGCGCGCACCGCGTCGACGCGCTTCAGGCTGTAGCGGCCGATGAGGGCGCCGCCGAGAAGGCCCAGCACCAGCGCCGGCAGCAGCGCCCAGGTCAAGGCCCCCAGGACGATGCCGCGGAAGTCGGCGCGCTCTACGGTGTCGCGGCCGACGAAGAGGTGATAGCCGCCGGCCAGGGTGAAGGCGCGCCCGCGCACGATGTGCTGGGCGCCGCTGGGGTCGTCGCGGCGGCCCAACGCCACCTCCACCCAGCCGTCTTCGTCGGTGACCTGTGCGGGCCAGGCGGAGAGGTTGCCGGCCAGGGGCTGCAGGCGCGGGCCGGTCAGCAGGTAGACGTTCTCCTCGCTGCCTTGCGGGCCGCTGCGCTCGCCGATCACTTCCATCAGGCGCGGCAGGCCCTCGTCGCGGTACTGCTCCGCCAGGCCGCGGATCTCCGCCTCCATGGTCTCCTCGGCCTGGCGCTCGATGAGCTGGGCGGTCGACCAGTAGACGAAGCCCATGAGCGCGCCCAGGGTGACGCCCAGCAGCAGCAGGTACAGCAGGGCGATGCGGAAGATCGAGGTGTGGAACAGTCTATCCATGCCCGCGGGATCGGCCCTCAGGGATCGGGGCTGATGCAATAGCCGCCGCCGCGGTGGGTGTGGATCAGCGGCTTGTCGAAACCCTTGTCGACCTTCTGGCGCAGGCGGCTGATGTGGACGTCGACCACGTTGGTCTGGGGATCGAAGTGGAAATCCCAGACACCTTCGAAGAGCATGGTGCGGGTCACCACCTTGCCGGAATGGCGCATCAGGTACTCCAGCAGCTTGAACTCCTGAGGGCGCAGGTCGATGGGCCGGCCGGCGCGGCTCACCTTGCGGGTCAGCAGGTCCATTTTCAGGTCGTCGACCTGCAACTCGGTCTGTTGGGCGATGTTGTGCGGCCGCCGCAGCAGCGCCTCCAGGCGCGCCAGCAGTTCGGAAAAGGCGAAGGGCTTGGAGAGGTAGTCGTCGCCGCCGGCGCGCAGGCCCGTCACCCGCTCGTCGACATGAGCCAGCGCGCTGAGGATCAGCACCGGCACCGGCAGTTCGGCGGCGCGCAGCGCCTTGACGATGGCCAGGCCGTCCAGCCCCGGCAGCATGCGGTCGACGATGATGGCGTCGTACTTGCCGCTGGTGGCCTGGTGCAGGCCGTCGCGGCCGTCCTCCGCCCAGTCGGTGGTGTAGCCGCACTCGGCCAGGCCCTTCAGGATGTAGTCGGCGGTCTTCTTGTCGTCCTCGATGACCAGAATACGCATCGCTTCGCTGCTCGCTGGGCGGTTCCGGGCGGCTGGCCGTGCGCGCTGCGCGGTTTGCCGCCGGTATCCCGCCCTATATGGGACTTCCCGCTGCTTCGGCAACAGACCGATTTTCCTCCCGGGGGTTCGCGAAAACAAGCGCAGGGCCGTCCGAAGCGCGCCGGACGGCCCTGCTCCCGGCATTTTCGGGTCCGGGCAGGAAGAACTCCGCCCTATGCGATGCCGAGCTTCAGGCCCAGGTAGAGGTCCTGGCCGTTGCGCTTGACGAGCATCAGCACCGCCTTCCGGTCCGCGGCCTTGGCCGCCTCGACCTTACTCTCGACTTGCTGAGGCTCGGTCACCGCGGCGCCGTCGATCTGTTGGATGACATCGCCGGAGCGCAGGCTCTGCTGGAAGACCGAGCCCTCCTCGATGTCGAGCACCAGGACGCCGCGCAGGCTCTTGTCCAGGCCGTACCTGGCGCGGAGCGCTGGCGTCAGGGCGGCGAGCCGTGCATCCAGCGCGGGCGCATGATAGCTGCCGTCCGGGGCCGCTTCGCCGTCCGCCGCGGCCATCTGCCGCCGGTCGGGCTGCAGGCCGGTCACGACGGCCAGGGTCTCCTCCGAACCCTTGCGCCAGATCTTCATCTCGGCCTCCGTTCCCGCCGGGTGCTGGGCGACGGTGCGGGCCAGGTCGCGGGTGCCGTCGATCTTCTCGCCGGCGAAGCTCAGGATTACGTCGCCGGACTTGAGGCCGGCCTTCTGCGCCGGGCTGTCCGGGGTGACCTCGGCGACGATGGCGCCGGTGGGCCCGCTCAGGCCCAGCGCCTCGGCCAGGTCCGGCGTCACCTTCTGGATCTGCACGCCCAGCCAGCCGCGCTCCACGCTGCCCTTCTCGCGCAGCTGGGCGACCACCGACTTCACCATGTTGGAGGGAATGGCGAAGCCGATGCCGACGCTGCCGCCGTTGGGCGAATAGATGGCGGTGTTCACGCCGACGACGTTGCCGTCCAGATCGAACAGCGGGCCGCCGGAGTTGCCGCGGTTGATGGAGGCGTCGATCTGCAGGAAGTCGTCATAGGGGCCGGCTTGGATGTTGCGGCCGCGCGCCGAGATGATGCCGGCGGTCACGGTGCCGCCCAGGCCGAAGGGGTTGCCCACGGCCATGACCCAGTCGCCGACCTCGGCCTGGTCGGAATCGCCCAGGGTCAGAGCGGGCAGCGGCTTGCCGGCGTCGATTTTCAGCAGCGCCAGGTCGGTCTGCGGATCGACGCCGATGACCTTGGCGGGATAGACGCTCTCGTCGGTCAGGCGGATGGTCACCTCGCTGGCGTGGTCGACCACGTGGTTGTTGGTCACCACGTAGCCGGCCGGATCGACGATGAAGCCGGAGCCCAGCGCGGTGGCGTGCCGCGGGGCCGCCTGCGGTTGGCCGTGCTCACCGAACTGTTGGCGGAACTGCTTGAAGAAGTCCTCGAAGGGCGAACCGGGGAAGTCGAAGGGCATGCCCTGCATGTTGCCTTCCGGCGCCTGGATCTCCTGGGTCGAGGCGATGTTGACCACCGCCGGACTGACCTTCTTGGCCAGGTCGGCGAAGCTCTCCGGCGCCTGGGCCGCGGCGGCGATGCCGCTCCACACGATGATGGAGGCTGCGACTGAGGTTGCGGCCAGTCCGGCGCCCCGGCATCGAAGGGGCCGCCCAGGGCCTGCGGGCCCGCGTGCGACTGCGATCTGCGACATGGTTGGGTTCTCCCTTGGCTGTGCAAATCCGCTGGGCGCGGAATGCTGCCCGCGCCTTTGCATGCAAGATGGGGAGACGCCGCTGACCGCGCGACTACAGGCGGATTAACTTGCTGTCATCGTCCGGGAAATCAGGGCTGGGCCGGCGGCAATCCGGCGCGCAGGTAGGAGATCACCTGCCAGGTCTGGTCCTCGTTGAGGCGGTCCTTGAAGGCCGGCATGGCGGTGCCGAACGGCTGGCCGCCCTCGGCGACGGTCCACAGCAGGTACTCGTCGGCGGCGCCCTGGTCCTTGCTCAGCTCGGTCAGCAGCGCCGGCGAGGGGATGAGGTCGAGCCCGGCGTCGCCGTCGCCCCGGCCGCGCGGGCCGTGGCAGGACTTGCAGTTGGCTTCGTAGACCTCGCGTCCGGCATCGATGGCCTTGGTCACGTTGGGATAGGGGTTGCGCTGGCTGCGGTATTCGACGGGCACGCCGGCCTGGAGGAACTCGATGTGGCGCTGGCCGCGGGCCTTCAACTGCGGCGGGGCATTGCGCGGGTCCCATTTGGGGCCGCCGCGGATTTCCACGTTCCAGGGGTCGAGCCCCGGCATGCGCGGCTCCACGTCGTCCTGCGCCTGGGCCACCTCCTCTGCCGGCGCCGGGCCTGCCAGCCACGACAGCGCCGCCAGCGCGAGGCCGCCGGCCAGCGCCATGCGGCACAGGCTCGCGGCAGGGCGGGGCCCGGCCTTTTGGTGGGTCGTCGCTTTCATGGCCAGGCTTCCTCCCGATATCGCTCGCGCCCGGCGCCGCCGGGGCTTCAGGCTTAGGGCCGCAGGGTCGCAGGGACCATGAGGTAAATCAAGGTGCCGGGGCGTTCAGCCCAGGAAATGGGCGGCCAGGGCCATGGTGAGCGGCAGGGTGACGAAGGCGAGGCCGGTCTGCAGCGTGACGATGGCGGCCATCAGCGGCGCATCGCCGCCCAGTTGGCGGGCCAGGGTGTAGGCGGAAGAGGCCGTGGGCACCGCACCGAACAGCAGGGCCACCAGGGTCTCGGTCTGGCTCAGGTCCATGACCTGGGCCAGGGCGACGATGGCCAGCGGGAAGACCGCCAGCTTGCCGAGGCTGGAGAGCAGCAGCGGCAGGGCCGAGGCGGCCATGGCGCGGATGTGGATGTTGGCGCCGACGCAGAGCAGCACCACCGGCAGGGCGGCGCCGCCCAGCAGGCGCGTTACGTCGTGGACCACCGGGATCGGGCCGTTTCCGAGGATGTTCCAGGCGACCCCCAGGCCGACCGAGAGGATGAGCGGATTGCGCGCCAGGTCGCGCAGGATGGAAGTGAGGATGCGCTTTTCGTCCGGCCCGCGCACCAGGCTGACCATGAGGGTCACCATGGTGACGTTGGTGGTGGGGATCAGCAGCGAGGTGGCCACGGCGGCGATGGCCAGGCCCTCGGTGCCGTACAGCCGCTCGGCCACCGCCAGGGCGATGAAGGTGTTGTGCCGCGCCGCGCCCTGCAGGATCGAGGAGGCGACCGGCCCCGGCAGCCCGGCGGCCTTGGAGGCCAGCAGGCCGAAAACCGTGGCCGCCGCGAAGGCGCCCAGGATCACCACCGCGTAGGCGCCGACGACCGAGGGCGCCAGCACGATGGTCGAGGTCTTGTTGAACAGCAGCGCCGGCATCAGCACCCAGTAGACCAGCCGGTCGTTCAGGTTCCAGAACTCCAGGCTGGGAATGCCGCCGCGCCGCAGCAGGTGCCCCAGCACGATCAGCACGAAGATCGGGGCGATGGACAGCAGGATGTGCAGCACGGGGCGGTGTCCGGGAGGGCGGCGGCGGAGCGTCATCTTGGGGCGCGCCGGGCAGCTTGAAAACCCCCTTGCATCGGGCGGGGACGCTGACTAATCCTAACGCCAGCGCAAGGCGGCCCCGGCTGCGTCTTGGGGCCGCGCCTTGGGCGGGTATGATGTAATGGTAGCCTGTCAGCTTCCCAAGCTGAACGCGCGGGTTCGATTCCCGCTACCCGCTCCAACGCCGTCTCCCCGATATCGCTGATTATGGCTGCGGCCGCCGGGCCTAAGCCCTTGAAGTGGCACGCTTTGCAGACCGCGCTGGCGCCCGCGCGGCCCCGAAGTCGAGTATGGCCGTGGGGCTCCCCTTCATCTATACTGCAATGCAACAAACAAGATTGCTTCACGCAAAATCTGGGGGAACAACGACTTGAGTCCGATTCAAGCCGGCGGCCGCCTTACGCGTTCGGGGACGCCGCCCTTCCGCAAGCTGCTGGTCGCCAACCGCAGCGAGATCGCCATCCGCGTGCTGCGCGCCGCCAGCGAGCTGGGTATCCGCACCGTGGCGATCTTCTCCCACGAGGACCGCTTCGCGCTGCACCGCTTCAAGGCGGACCAGTCCTTCCTGGTCGGCAAGGGCAAGGAGCCGGTGGCGGCCTACCTGGACATCGACGACATCCTGCGCGTGGCCCACGACGCAAAGGTCGACGCCATCCATCCCGGCTACGGTTTCCTTTCCGAGAACCCGGACTTCGCGGAGGCCTGCGCCAAGGCCGGCATCACCTTCATCGGGCCGAAGCCGGAGACCATGCGCGGCTTCGGCTCCAAGGTCGCGGCGCGCGCCCTGGCCGAGCAGGCGGGTATCCCGGTCATGCCGGCGACCGGCGCGCTGCCTTACGACGAAAAGGAAGTCGAGGCGCTGGCCGAGCAGGTCGGCTATCCGATCATGGCCAAGGCGAGCTGGGGCGGCGGCGGGCGCGGCATGCGCGTCATCGAGGGGCCGGAGGAACTGCACGAGCAGATCGCCGCCGGGCGGCGCGAGTCCAAGGCCGCCTTCGGCAACGACGAGATCTTCCTGGAGAAACTGGTGCGCCAGGCGCGCCACGTCGAGGTGCAGGTCCTGGGCGACAGCCACGGCAACGTCATCCACCTCTTCGAGCGCGACTGCTCCATGCAGCGGCGCAACCAGAAGATCGTCGAGCGCGCGCCCGCGCCCTACCTCAGCGAGGCCAAGCGCGCCGAGCTCTGCGACGCCGCCGTGCGCCTGGCGCAGACCGCGAAGTACGAATGCGCCGGCACGGTCGAGTTCCTCATGGATGCCGAGACCGACAAGATCTACTTCATCGAGGTGAACCCGCGCATCCAGGTGGAGCACACGGTGACCGAGGAGGTGACCGGCGTCGACCTGGTGAAGGCGCAGATCCGCATCGCCGCGGGGGCGCGCATCGGCGAGCCGGAGAGCGGCGTGCCGCCGCAGCATCAACTGCAGCTGCGCGGCCATGCCCTGCAGTGCCGCATCACCACCGAAGACCCGCTGAACAAGTTCATCCCCGACTACGGGCGCATCACCGCCTACCGCGGCGCCACCGGCTTCGGGATCAGGCTGGACGGCGGCACCGCCTATTCCGGCGCCCTCATCACGCCCTTCTACGATTCTCTGCTGGAGAAGGTGACGGCCTGGGGCGCGACGCCGGAGGAGGCCATCGCGCGCATGGACCGCGCGCTGCGCGAGTTCCGCATTCGCGGCGTGGCGACGAACCTCTGGTTCCTGGAGGCGGTCATCGGCCATCCCAAGTTCCAGAGCGGCGAGGCGACCACCCGCTTCATCGACGAGACGCCGGAGCTCTTCCAGTTCCACCGCCGCCGCGACCGCGCCACGCGCCTGCTGACCTACATCGGCGACGTCATCGTCAACGGCAACCCCGAGGTCGAGGGGCGGCCTGATCCCGGGCCCCAGGTGCGCCAGGGAGTGCCGGCCGCCGTGCTGCCGGACATTCCAGCCGCCGCGATGGCCAAGGACCCGCCGCCGGGCACGAAGCAGAAACTCGACGAACTGGGGCCGGAGAAGTTCGCCCGGTGGATGCTGGAGCGCAAGGAACTGCTGCTCACCGACACCACCATGCGCGACGCACATCAGTCGCTCTTCGCCACGCGCATGCGCAGCTACGACATCACCGCCGTCGCGCCTCACTACGCGCGCCTGCTGCCCAACCTCTTCTCGCTGGAGTGCTGGGGCGGGGCCACTTTCGACGTCTCCATGCGGTTTCTCATGGAAGACCCCTGGGAGCGCCTGGCGACGCTGCGCGAAGCGCTGCCCAACGTGCTGCTGCAGATGCTGACGCGCGGCTCCAACGGCGTCGGCTATTCGAACTATCCGGACAACGTGGTGAAGCACTTCATCGCCCAGGCCGCGGCGGCGGGCATGGACATCTTCCGCGTCTTCGATTCGCTGAACTGGATGGAGAACATGCGCGTCTCCATCGACGCCATCCGCGAGGCGGGCAAGCTCTGCGAGGCGGCGATCTGCTACACCGGCGACCTCTCCAGCCCGCATGAGACGAAGTACACGCTGAAGTACTACGTGGATCTGGCCAAGGAGATGGAGGCCGCCGGTGCTCACATCCTGGGCATCAAGGACATGGGCGGTCTCTGCAAGCCCGCCGCCGCGCGCCTGCTGGTGGAAACGCTGAAGCAGGAAATCGGCCTGCCGATCCACTTCCACACCCATGACACCTCGGGCATCTCCGCGGCCTCGGTGCTGGCGGCGGCGGAAGCCGGGGTCGATGCCGCCGACGCGGCCATGGACGCCATGAGCGGCCTCACCTCGCAGCCCAACCTGGGCTCCATCGCCGCGGCCTTGGAGGGAAGCGAGCGCGACCCGGGCCTGGACCATGCGAATCTGCGCCAGATCTCCACTTACTGGGAGGGCGCGCGGCGCTACTACCGTGCTTTCGAGAGCGAGATGCGCTCGGGCGCTTCCTCGGTCTACGACCACGGCATGCCCGGCGGCCAGTTCACCAACCTGCAGGAGCAGGCGCGCTCCCTGGGTCTCGCTCAGCGGTGGCCGGAGGTGGAGAAGGCCTATGCCCAGGTGAACAGGCTGTTCGGCGACATCGTCAAGGTGACGCCGACATCGAAGGTGGTGGGCGACCTGGCGCTCTACATGGTCTCCAACGGTCTGACGCCGGAGGACATCGAGGATCCCAAGAAGGAGATCGCCTTCCCCGCCTCGGTCATCGCCCTCTTCAGGGGCGAGGTGGGCCAGCCCTACGGCGGTTTCCCCGAAGCCCTGCAGAAGAAGATCCTGAAGGGCGAGGCGCCCTTGACCGAACGGCGCGGCGCGCTGCTGCCGCCGGCCGACCTGGCGGCGGCGCGCAAGGAGGCCGAGAAAAAGGCCCGCCGCCACATCAGCGAGACGGAGCTGTCCTCCTACCTCATGTATCCGGAAGTCTTCGTCGACTACGCGACCCACCGCCGCGCCTACTCGAACACCGCGGTGCTGCCGACGCCGGTCTACTTCTACGGCATGGAGCCGGGCCAGGAGGTGGCGGTGGAGATCGAGCGGGGCAAGACCCTGATCATCACCTTCCTGGCCACGAGCGATCCCGACGACGAGGGCCAGCGCACGGTCTTCTTCGAGCTGAACGGCCAGCCGCGCACCGTGAAGGTGCTGGACAAGGCCCTGGCCGCCTCCGGCAAGGTGCGCCGCAAGGCCGACGACGCCGACCCGGCCCAGGTCGGCGCGCCCATGCCGGGGATGATCGTCAACGTCTGCGACGCCGGCAGCAAGGTGAAGCAGGGCGACCGCCTCTTCACCATCGAGGCCATGAAGATGGAGACCGCGGTCTACGCCGACATGGACGGCAAGGTCGCCGAGGTGGTTGCCCACACCGGCCAGCGCGTCGAACCCCACGACCTGGTGGTGGTGCTGGAGCCGGTTTAGGGGCGGCACAGCAAGTGATCGCCGGGTCCGCGTCTGTGGCCCCACCTCCCTCCTGACCTCCCCCCATCAAGGGGGGAGGGATATCAATCGGCGTTTCAGTAAAGAAGTTCCCTCCCCCTTGGATGGGGGAGGGTTAGGATGGGGGTGACGCTCTTTCCGCGGCAAGCCGGCCACCGGGATCAGCGATTTTGCTCTCTTGCCCAATCGCATTTCCCTCAAATCCCGGATTTAAATTTTCCTAAAGGCGCGACCGCTATTCGATATGCCGGTGTGGTGTATACGAGGTGTGTGACCATGCGTGCAAAGGCTGCTTCTGCCGCTTTGGCGCTGCTTTTCCCTGTGGTTTTCGCCGGCCCCGCCGGGGCCGCTTCGCCGCTGGCCGAGGACCAACAGGCCACGGCGCGCGCGCAGATCGCGCACATCACCACTGAGGGTTTCGAGGCGATGCTGGCCGCCTCGGTGGAGGACCAGGGCGGCATCGAGACCGAAGAGGGCGATACCCTGCGCGTGGAGCTGCGCGACGAGGCCAAGGTGCTGTTCTTCACCCGGCCCGGCCACCGCGCCCACCCGGGCGTCGTCGAGGTCAGGATCGTCGAGGAGGAAAACGGCCCCGGCGTCGACACCGCCGGCTGGTGGGCCGGCGACGGCCAGGCCTTCGAAGCCTGGTTCCGCGTCTTCAAGCGCCGCAACGACCGCCTCCGCCGCCAGTGGCAGATGGAGGCGGGCCCCTTCTGAGGATTCCCGTCAGGCTGAGGCCAGCGGCGCCGAGGAGTCTTCATTGAAGGCCTTCAGGGTGTGCTCGAACATCTCCGGCTTCAGGTCGCGCACGATGAAGACGATGCGCGAGGCGCGCTGCTCGTCAGGCCAGGCTTCCAGGCGCACCGGCGGGTGGAAGACGTGCTGCACGCCGTGGATGACGATCGGCTCATCCGCGCCCTCGACGTTCAGGATGCCCTTGATGCGCAGGATGTCGGCGCCGTAGAGAGTGATCAGCATCTCGACCCAGGAATTGAAACGGTCCCAGTCCAGCGGCCGGTCGTAGGTCAGGCAGAAGGCGCGGATCGACGCGTCGTGCCGGTTCGGGTCGTGCGCGTGGTGGTGGCCGTGATGGCTATGACCGTGGTGGTGATCGCCATGCTCTTCGTAGGCCTCGGCCTTGAGCCAGCGCTGCACGTCGGTGGTCTTGGTCGTGGGGTCGTAGAGCCCGGCGTTGAACAGTTCGGCCGGTGCGATCTCGCCCTGCACCACGCGCAGGATCGGCGCCGCCGGGTTCAGTTCGCGCAGGCGCTCTTCCAGGGTTTCCAGGGTCCCGGGTTCCGCCAGGTCGCTCTTGGTGACGAGGATGCGGTCGGCGACGGCGGCCTGCTTCACCGATTCGATGTGGCGGTCCAGCGTCGCCCCGCCGTTGACGGCATCGACCGTGGCGATGACCCCGTCCAGACGGAAGCGCTCCGACAGCAGCGGATCGCTCATGACGGTCTGCAGGATGGGCGCCGGGTCGGCCAGGCCGGTGGTCTCGATGACGAGGCGTTGGAAGGGCGGCACCTCGCGCTTCACCCGCCGCCTGAAGAGGTCGCGCATGCCGGTGACGAGGTCGCCGCGCACGGTGCAGCACAGACAGCCGCTGTTCAGCAGCACGGTGTCCTCGGTGGCCTTCTCGATCAGATGGTGGTCCAGGCCGATCTCGCCGAACTCGTTGACGATGACCGCCGTCTCCTCCATGCCCGGATGTGCGAGCAGGTGGCGCAGCAGCGTGGTCTTGCCGCTGCCCAGGAAGCCGGTGAGGATGGAGGCCGCCAGCGGCTCCTCGGGGATGGCGAGGTCGTCCTCTGCGGTCATCGGATCACAGTCCCCGCCGGCAGCGCAGGTGGTAGAAGGTCCAGAGCGTCGCCGTCAGCACCAGGATGGCGCCGGCCTGATGCAGCGCGCCGAGCGCCACCGGCACCACCAGCAGCAGGGTGATGATGCCCAGGGCCAGTTGGATGAGGGCCAGGATGGCCAGGGCGGCGAAACCGCCATGGGCGGCCGGTGCGATGTCGCGGCTCAGCGACCAGAACCACAGGGCCAGCGCCAGCGCCACCGTGGTCACGGCCAGCAGACGATGATTGAACTGCACCGCGGCGATGTTCTCGAAGAGGTTCGCGATCCAGGGCGAGAGGTCGCCGTACCCCAGGGGAATCAGCTCGCCGTCCATCAGCGGGAAGGTGTTGTAGCTGAGCCCGGCATTGAGCCCGGCGACGAAGCCGCCGGAGGCGATGGTGAGGGCGACCAGGGCGATCAGCGCCAGCAGGGCGCGGCGCAGTGTTGCGACGGCAGGGTCGTGGCTGCGCTCCGGCCGCGGCCAGAGCACGCCCAGCGCCAGCCAGAAGAGGTAGCCGTAGATGACCAGCGCCAGGGCCAGGTGGGCGGTCAGGCGGTACTGGCTGACGTCGGTCCGGTCGGCGAAGCCCGAGGCCACCATGAACCAGCCGAGCCCGCCCTGGGCCGCGCCCAGCGCCAGGGCGATCAGCAACTGTTTTCCCAGCGCCCGGTCGATGCGTCCGCGCCACCAGAACCAGGCCAGCGGCAGGGCGAAGACCACGCCGATGAGCCGGCCCCAGAGGCGGTGGATGTATTCCCACCAGAAGATGGTCTTGAACTCCGCCAGGCTCATGCCGGCGTTGACCTGTTGATACTCGGGGATCTGCCTGTAGAGCGCGAAGACGCGTTCCCACTCGGCCTGGCTCAGCGGCGGCAGGGCGCCGGTGAGCGGGGCCCATTCCATGATCGAGAGGCCGGATTCGGTCAGGCGCGTGATGGCGCCGATGACGGCCATGGCCAGGACCATGGCGGCGCAGCCCAGCAGCCAGATGCCGACGGCCAGCCGGGGGCTGGAATCGGTCTCGCTGTTGAAGCTTCCTGAGGTGGTGGCGGACATGAAGGAGCCCAGGTTTCGGTCGCTGCCCCGCTTGGGGGACTGCCGACAACCTACTGGGCGCAAAGGGGCCCGCCAAGCCCCTGCGACATCGTGGCCGCCGCGGCGTCTCCGGCGCCCGGCGGCGAGATCCCTGCGCGACGGACCGGGACCTGCCCGGCGGCGCTTCGCCGGCGGGCGGCCGGCCTCAGTGCAGCGTCAGATAGGCGTCCGCGAAGCGGGTTTCGGCCGGCTTGATGATGGGAATGTTGGCCACCTTCACCGAATGCAGCGGGCCGTCCAGGTGCTTTTCCCAGAAATCCAGGAACTTGCGCAGCTCGGGATAGCGCGGGGCCAGGTCGTATTCCTGCCAGATATAGCTTTGCAGCAGCGCGGGATGATCCGGCAGGTGGTAGAGAATCTCGGCCGTGGTCAGCCGGTAATCGTTCAACTGACGAACAAAATCGCTCATCGTCCCTCCTCTCCATCCGTCCCAGGGCCGCGAAAGACCCTTTGGACCCCGATAGGGACCAAGATTGCCCACCTGTTGGAAAAATCTCAACAGGATAAGCTTAATAAAACAATAACTTAGCAGCCTATGTCTGGGAGTGCTGCCAATCTTCGCGGGCCCTCGAGAAGGCCCGCTCCGGGAGAGGAGGGAACGGAAGGGCGGCGCTCAGAGCCGGGTGTAGCGGGCCCGCGCGCCGCGTTCGATGGCGGCGGCCGGCAGGCGGCCGACAGCCAGGCGGTGGCGCAGCATCTCCAGCAGGCGCAGCTCTTCCTGGCTGGCCTTGCCGTCGGCGGCGGCCACGTCCAGGGCGACCGCGTAGGCGGTTTCCTTCAGTTTTTCCGGCAGGCCGGCGACGATCTGGCTCAGCACCTTCTCCAGGCCGTTGTCCTCGGAAATCAGCTCGGCGCAGGCCTGGGCCTCCTTGGGCAGCTTTTCCAGGTCGTAGTCGGCGAAAACCGGCAGGTGCGAGACGATCTCGCCGATGGTCTTCAACTCGGCGTCGGTCATGTCGCGGTCGGCCGCGGAAACCAGGACCATGGTGTGGACGAGGGCCGTGTGATGCTGGGACATTGCGTCTTGCTTCTCGCTGTACAGGTTGGGGCGGGCACGATGGGCCCTCAATGGACTGCCCGGGGGCGGCAGAGACTAGTCAGGCCGCGCCCGCAAGGTCAAGGCCCGGCGGCCCCGCGTGCGTCTCGCGCAGCCCCTTGCACGGAACGCAGAGGGGCCTGCGGTCTTTGCGCTCGACAGCCGCCTGCCCGGTGGGCAATGTCCGCGCCATGGGCCCGATCCTCAACGTCGTCTTCCCGATCTTCGCCATCATGGCGGCGGGCTACGCCGCCGGCTATTTCCGCATTCTCGGCGCGGCGAGCAGCGAGGCGCTGAACCGCTTCGTCTATTTCATCGCGCTGCCGGCGCTGTTCTTCGTTTCCATGGCGCGGGTCTCGCTGCAGGACGTCTTCAACCTGCCCTTTCTCGGCGCCTACGGCGGCGGCGCGGCGGCGACCTTCCTGCTCGCCGTGGCGGTGGCGAAGTTCGCCTTTCCCAACCGCCTCGGCGCGCTGGGCCTGGCCGGGCTCTCGGCCAACTTCGCCAACACCGGCTATATGGGCATCCCGCTGCTGATGCTGGCCTTCGGCGAGGCGGGGATGCTGCCGGCCATCATCTCGACCATCCTCAACGGCGCCGTCATCATGGC
Source organism: Pelagibius sp. CAU 1746 (assembly GCF_039839785.1). Taxonomy (NCBI): domain Bacteria; kingdom Pseudomonadati; phylum Pseudomonadota; class Alphaproteobacteria; order Rhodospirillales; family Rhodovibrionaceae; genus Pelagibius; species Pelagibius sp. CAU 1746. Next base: position 96,732 of record NZ_JBDOQT010000001.1, on the reverse strand, counting down.
CTTCGGCATCGTGCTGCTGGAACTGGACGTGCACCGGGGCAAGGGCGGCCTGGTGGTGGTGAAGAGCGCGCTGCGCGGCGTCGCGCGCTCGCCACTGGTGCTCTCCGCCGCCGGCGGCCTGCTGGTCTCCGGCCTCGGCATTCCGCTGCCCCAGGCGATCGCCGCTTTCTGCGACATCCTCGGCGCCTCGGCAGGCCCCTGCGCGCTCTTCGCCATCGGCCTCTTCATGGTCGGCAAGTCGCCCACCGCCGGCATGACCGAAGTGTCCTGGCTGGTTTTCCTGAAGCTGCTGTTCCAGCCGCTGGTCACCTGGTGGCTGGCCTTCCACGTTTTCACCATGGAGCCGATCTGGGCCGCCGGCGCCCTCATCCAGTCGGCGCTGCCGACCGGCGCGCTGGTCTTCGTGCTGGCCCAGCAGTACGACATCTACGTACAGCGCTCGACCGCCGTCATCCTGCTGTCGACGGTGGCCTCGCTGGTCACGCTCTCGGCGCTCTTCGTCTGGTTGGGGATCGGCTGAGGCTTGGGGAGGAAGATGCCGGCGGGCGCAAGGGGTCGCCCGCCGGCCGGCCCAGGCGCCTTTAGGCTTCGTCGCCTGCCGCTGGGGCTCTCTTGCGGCCGGTGAACATAGCCCGCACCAGGTTCTCGTGGTGCTTCAGGCTGGCCAGGGCCACGCCGGCCACATGCAGGCCGACGAGAACCAATAGAACGTTGGCCAGGACCTCGTGGACTTCCTCGACCCAGTCATCGCCCCAAAACATGTCCAGGGTGGTCATCCAGCCCGTCAGGCAGAGCGCCGCAAGGCTGAGGATGAGAGCCAGGATCATTGCCCCGCCGGCCGGATTGTGGCCGAGGTAGCGGCGCTCCCGGCCGCTCATCAGGTCCCTCAGGTAGGCGGCGACGGTTCCGGGCGCGCGCAGGAACTGGGTGAAGCGGGCGTAACGCGGCCCGACAAGCCCCCAGGCCAGGCGGAAGGCGATGAGCGCCGCCGCCGTGTAGCCCGCCCAGATGTGCAGGTCATCCCACTCGTCGGCCGTGATCCAGGCCACCGCGAAGGAGGCGACCAGGGACCAGTGGAAGATCCGGACCAGGGGGTCCCAGACTTTAACCGTCTCCGCCATGGTCTCGGCTCCCGCGATCTCAGCTCTTGGTCTTCACGACCGCGAAGGTCTTGGGATCGAAGTAGACCTCCATCCGCTTGCCCTCGGCATCGGTGCCGTAGACCTCGTAGCAGCCGTCGTCGACCTTGACCTTCTTCACCTTCCAGCCCTCGCCTTCCAGCTTCTGCTGCAGGGCCTCCTGCGGCTGCCAGTCGGCCTTCGGCACGCTGCACTTGTCGCTGGCGACGGCGGCGCCGGAAGCCAGCGTGGCGACGGCGGCGGCCAGCGCGGCGGAGATAACCATGGACTTCATCGCAATACCTCGTGATGGATTGGGGTTCGGGGTTTGAACGGCGTCAGTTCTGGCCCGCCGCGCTGACGGGAAACTGAAGTGGACGGAAAGAGTTGTTCAGCTTGGCGTAAGCTTGCTATGGGAAGTCCGCAGAACCCCTGGGCCGGCCCCTACTTGGTCCTTTTTTTGGCCGTTCTTTGCCCCTGCCGGCGGGTGGCCGGCGCAGCAATGCAGGCAGTCGATGCGCGTTCTCTTGATCGAAGACGAGCCGGTTCTCGGCCAGGCGGTGCAGGAACAGGTCGCCGCCGACGGACATGCCGTCGACTGGGTGACCCGCCTGGACGAGGCCGACGCCGCCCTGCGCGCGGTCGATTACGGTCTGGTGCTGCTGGATCTGCATCTGCCCGACGGGCGCGGTCTGGACCTGCTGAAAACCCTGCGGCGCGGCGGCGACCGGCGCCCCGTCATCATCCTCACCGCGCGCGACCAGATCAGCGACCGTATCGAGGGGTTGAACGCCGGCGCCGACGACTATCTGGTGAAGCCCTTCGACCTGGACGAGCTCAGCGCGCGGGTCATGGCCGTCTCGCGGCGCTACGCCGGCAATCCCAATCCGCTGGTCGCCGTCGGCGAGCTGAAGATCGACAAGGCGGCACGGCGCGTGTGGCGCGGCGAGGAGGCCATCGATCTCACCAAGCGGGAGTGGGCGATTCTCGATCTGCTGACCCAGCGGGCGACGGCGGTGATCTCCAAGGAGCAGATGGAAGAGGCGCTCTACGACTTCGGATCGGAGATCGAGAGCAACACCGTGGAGGTGCACATCAGCCGCCTGCGCAAGAAGCTCGGGCGCGACGCCATTCATACCGTGCGCGGCGTCGGCTATCGCCTGGGCAGCGATTGATGGGCGGCACCCCAAGGCGGTGGAGCATCTCGCGGCGGCTGATTTCCAGCCTGACCGCGGCGTTGAGTCTGCTCTGGCTGCTTGCCGCCGGGGTGGCCGCCGGCATCGTCAACCACGAGGTCAACGAGGTCTTCGACAGCGCCCTGCAGGAAACCGCGCAGCGCCTGGCGCCGCTGGTGGTCAACGGCTTCACGCTGCGAGGGAACGAAGACGATGACGACGACGATGATGATGACGACGACGACGACAAAGACAAAGACGACGACTCCTATGAAGCCCGCGTGATCTCGGAGAGCCTGGAGTTCGCCGCGCACGAGGAATACCTGGTCTATCAGGTCCGCGACGCCCGTGGCCGCGTCCTGCTGCGTTCTCACGATGCGCCGGTGGAAGCCTTCCCCGTGGCGTTGCAGCGCGGCCACGCGGAGGTCGAAGGCTGGCGCTTCTTCACCGAGCGCGTGCCGAAGGAGGGGATCTTCATCACCGTCGGCGAGTTGATGGCCCACCGCCGTGAAGCGGTTTACGAAACCCTGGGGGGCGTGGCGGCGCCGCTGGGCGTGCTCATCCCCCTGGCGGGCTTCGTCATCTTCTGGACCGTGCGCCGCGGCCTGGCGCCGGTGGCCGAAGTGCGCTCCGCCCTGGCTGCCCGCGGCGGCGGCGATCTGTCGCCGATCCCCTACGAGGCCATGCCGGAGGAGCTGGCGCCCATCATCGAGGACGTCAACGGCCTGCTGGCACGCCTTGGACGGGTGCTGGAGAGCGAACGCGCCTTCGCCGCCAACTCGGCCCACGAATTGCGCACGCCGGTGGCCGCGGCCCTGGCCCAGACCCAGCGCCTGGCGGTCGAACTGCGCGGCGCGCCGCAGCAGGCGCGCATCGACCAGATCGCCGCGACCCTGCATCGCCTCGGCGACCTAGTGGAGAAACTCCTGCAACTCGCCCGCGCCGAGTCGGGCATCGCCCTCAGTCGCGCTCCCGTGGACGTCATGCCGGCCTTCCGCCTGGTGGTGGAGGAGTTCATGCGGCGCGGCGGCAGTGCCGGGCGGCTGCACTTCGATGACGGCGGCCGGTCGCGGCTGGTGGCGCGCATCGACATCGACGCCTTCGCCATCGTCCTGCGCAACCTCATCGACAACGCCCTGCATCACGGCCGCGAGGGCGGGCCGGTGGTGGTCCATATCGAAAGCGACGGTTCCATTCACGTGGTCAACGGCGGGCCGCTGGTGCCGCCGCAGCGCCTCGCCACCCTGACCCGCCGGTTCGAGCGCGGCGCGGCCGAGACGCCGGGCGCCGGCCTGGGCCTCGCCATCGTCGAGACCATCCTCGCCCAGTCCGGCGGCAGCCTGGAACTGCTGTCACCGGCGCGCGGGCGCAGCGACGGCTTCGAGGCGGTTCTGCGGCTTGACCTTCGTGAGGGGGCCGAGGTTCAGCCAGGCGCGTAGCGCGCGGCGGGCCCGCGCGCTGCCGATCGCTTCCAGCCGCCCGCAGTTGAGTGCCTTCGTCAAAGGCAGGTCGCCGCGCACGATGTAGATCATGTCCGGCAAGGTGCAGGCGAGGTAGAGATCGACCTCGAAGCCCGGGTCCTCCAGGCAGAGTTCGCAGTTGTCCTCCCGGTTGATGAACCACCAGAGGCGCTTGTCCCTGGGCTGGTCGGTGAACTCCACCTGCACCAGGGACTGGCGCTTGCCGAAGGCGGTGGCGTCGGCGCCGCGCTCCAGCGACCAGACCAGCAGACCCAGGTCGATCTCGCCCTCCACCAATTGACGGCGCGACCAGCGCTGGCCCCAGGTGCCCAGTGCGACCACCAGGGGGATGAACTCGCGCCCCGGCGCGGTCAGGTGGTAGGTCTTGCCGCGCCCGCCCTTTTGCGGGCGGGTCTCGACGATGCCTTCGGCCTCCAATTGCTTCAGGCGCTTCGACAGCAGGGTCGGCGACATCAGCGGTACGCCGCGCTGCAGCTCGGAAAATCGCGTCGCGCCGGCCGCCAGGTCGCGCACGATCAGCGGCGTCCAGCGCTCGCAGAACAGCTCGGAGGCTTTGGCGACGGGGCAGAACTGGCCGTAGCTCTTCATGGCTTCCTCCTTTGTGCCCGGCGCGAAGCTTAACACCCCCTTTTTGACCCGGCGAACTACACTTTGTGGACTATCCCGGCGGCGGCTTGCCCTGCCAGCCTTCTCGCAGTGATCCGCGACGAAAACATTGGAGGTCGATGATGCAGGCAAGCCAAGCCATGGAAAGCGGCCAGCTCACCAAGACGGCGGCCGAGGTCTACGAGGAGTTCTTCGTCCCCGCCCTTTTCGGCGAATGGGCGTCGCGGACCTGCGAAGCCGCCGGGATCGCCGCAGGGCGTCGCCTGCTCGACGTCGCCTGCGGCACCGGTTGCGTCGCCCGCGAGGCGGCGCGGCGCGGCGCGGATGTCACCGGACTGGACCCCAATGAAGGCATGTTGGCGGTGGCCCGGCGTCTCGCCCCAAAAATCGACTGGCGTGAGGGCGCCGCCGAAGCGCTTCCCTTTGGCGACGGCGCTTTCGACGCCGTCACCTGCCAGTTCGGCCTCATGTTCTTCGAGGACCGGGTGATGGCGCTGGCGGAAATGTGGCGCGTCGTGAAGCCCGGCGGCCGCCTCGTCGTCGCCACCTGGGACGCGCTGGAGCGCACGCCGGGCTATGCCGCCATGGTCGCGCTGCTGCAGCGGCTCTTCGGCGACGAGGTTGCGGATGGCTTGCGAGCACCCTTCGTGCTGGGCGATCCGGCGGAGCTGCTGGGTCTCTTCGAGGCCGCCGGCATTCCCGGCGCGACGCTCGACATCCAGGTCGGCACCGCGCGCTTTCCCTCCCTCGCCGACTGGGTCCACACCGACGTGAAGGGCTGGACGCTGGCCGACGTCCTCGACGACGCGCAGTACGAGCTGTTGCAGGAGGAAGCGCAGCAGGAACTGAAGCGCTTCGCCACGGCGGAGGGAACCGTGCGCTTCGACTCGCCCGCGCACATCGTCACGGCGGTGAAGGGGTGAGCTCGTCTCTCCCCGTATCCTCCCTCGTCACCCTCGGGACAAGCCCGAGCATGACAATAGAGGGATTGCGACCGCGCCGGCTCACTCCTTCCCCTCTCCCCTGAGTGGGAGAGAGAGGGTGAGGGGGATAAGCGCAGCGGCGCTTCAGTCCCTTCCCACAAACTCCCGCACCGCCGCCACGGCATCGGCCAGGCCCACGCGCTCGGCCGTCACTTCCGGCGGGAAGGCGTCGAGCAGGCGGGAGGGCAGGGGGTCGAGCAGCACGAAGACGCCGCGGTCGTCGGCGCGGCGGATGAGGCGGCCGTAGGCCTGGCGCAGTTTCAGGCGGGTCAGGCGCTCGTCGTAGGCGCGGCCCCCGAAGACCTCGCGCCTGGCCTTGTGGATGATGTCGGGGCGCGGCCAGGGCACGCGGTCGAAGGCGATGAGGCGCAGGGCGCGGCCCGGCACGTCGACGCCGTCGCGCACCGCATCGGTGCCCAAGAGGCAGGAGTCCTCCTCGGCGCGAAAGATGTCGACCAGGGTGCCGGTGTCGAGGCCGTCGACATGCTGGCTGTAGAGCGTCAACCCTTCGTCGGCCAGCGGTTGGGCGATCTGTCTCTGCACCGCGCGCAGCCGGGCGATGGCGGTGAAGAGGCCGAGCCCGCCGCCGCCCGCGGCCAGGAACAGCTCGCGGTAGGCGCTGGCGAGCTGGCTGAGATCGCCGCGCTTCAGGTCGTGGACGATGAGGATGCGCGTCTGCTGCGCGTAGTCGAAAGGCGAGGGCAGGGAGAGGCGCGCCACGTTCGCCATGAGGTGGTTGATGCCGAGGCGCGCTTCGGCCGCCTGCCAGGCATCGGCGGAGTGCACATCTTCGCCGTTGGCATGCTTCCCGCTGTCGTCGGTCAGCGTCGCCGAGGTGATGAGCAGGCCGTGGGCGCTCTGGCCCAGGCTGGCGGCGAAGGGGCGGCTGGGGTCGACCCAGTGGCGGTAGAGCCCGACGTCGATGTCGCGGCCCTCGATGCGCTCCACGGCGAACCAGTCGCAGAATTCCGGCGGCGTCTCCTCCTCCAGCGCCTTCAGCATCTCGCGCCAGGCGGCGATGGGCCCGATCGCGCGGGTCTCCAGGCCGCGCACCGCCGCCTCGACGCGCCGCCGGCTGTCGCTGTCCAGGCTGTCGGCCTCGTCGTCCAGGCGCAGCACCAGCAGCTTGCGCAGCTTGGCCAAGGGGCTGGCCAGGGCCCCCAGGTCGTCGGCCAGGACTTCGGCCGCCTCCAGCAGACCCTCGACCGGCGGGTGGGCCGGGGCCTCCAGGCTGTAGGGCTGGTCCTGTCCGCCGGCGCGGGCGTAGACCTGGCGCCCGGCGAGCAGCAGGAAGCCTTCGGTGGCGCCTTCGGGGCGGCCTTCCTCGACGCGCTGGCGCCAGCCCTCGCCGGCCAGCACCTTGGCCGCCTTCAGGGTCTCTTCCAGGGCCTCCAGCGCCTGCGCATCGTCGCCGATCAGGTCCTCCAGGCGGCGCTGCAGGCCGCGCATCCGGCTGGTTCCGCGCCGTCCGCCCTCGGCCCCCAGGATCCAGCGGCGCAGCTCGCGGGACTCCAGGCCGCTCAGGTGCGCGGCGAAGGCGCTGTCGGCGGCGTCGAAGAGCTGGTGGCCCTCGTCGAAGACGTAGCGCGTCGGCAACTGGCCGTCGTCGCCGCCGCCCATGGCCGCCTGGATCAGCACCAGGGCGTGGTTGGCGATGACGATCTCCGCCTGGCGGGCCGAGCGCACCGAGCGCTCGATGAAGCACTTCTTGTAGTGCTGGCAGGCTGAGTAGATGCACTCGCCGCGGCGGTCGGCGAGGCCCAGGGTGCGCAGGGGGCCGAAGAGATCGGGGAACCAGCCGGGGAAGTCGCCGCCCACCATGTCGCCGTTCCTCGTGCGCGCCGCCCAGCGCGCCATGAGGCCCAGGACCACGCCGTCCTGCGGGCGCGCCTGGGCCACGGCTTCGGCGAGGTTCAAGAGGCAGAGGTAGTTCTCCCGCCCCTTGCGGATCACCACCTTGCGGGCGCGCTCGCCCGGTTCGGGAAGAAGCCGCGCCAGCTCGTCGTCGACCTGGCCCTGCAGGTTGCGGGTGTAGGTCGAGATCCAGACGGCGGCCTTGTTGCGCTCGGCCCAGAGCGAAGCCGGAGCGAGGTAGCCCAGGGTCTTGCCGGTGCCGGTGCCGGCCTCGGCCAGCACCACCTGCGGTTCGCCCTCGTTCTCCCGCGGGGCGAAGGCGGCGGCCGCCGCCGCGGCGTAGTCGGCCTGCTGCGGGCGCGGCTCCGCATCCTCGTCAAGCAGGTCGGAGAGGCGGCGGCGGGCCTCCTCGGCGTTCACCGGTGCCGTGCCGGGGGCGCCGCGCGGCGGGCGCTCCTCCCACTCCGGCAGGCGCTCCCAGACCCGGAAGCCCAGGCTGCGCTTGGGCAGCGGGGCGCCGCCGTCGCCGAAACCGAGCGCCGCCACCACGTAGGGTCCCCAGAGCCAGCCGGCCTGGGCCATGAGCCAGGCGATCCCTGGGGCGTCGCGGTCGCCACCCAGTTCCGAGGCCCCCCGCGCCGCCAGCTCGGTCAGCAGGGCCTGGGCGAGGCCGGGCAGGGCGATGGCGGCGGCCTCCCGGTCTTCCGGCTTGGGTCGGCCCAGGGCCTGGGCCAGGCCGTGCGGCGTCGGCGCGCAGAAGCTGGCCGGACGCACGAAGGCGAAGAGCTCCAGCAGGTCGAAGGCCGGGAAGGGGTCGCTTTCCAGGCGCCGCGCAGTGGCCTTCGCGTGGCACAGCAGCGGCGCGCTCTGCCGGGCCCGCCGGGCCGCCTCGGCGGGCTTCAGGCTCAGGACCTCGCCTTCCTCCGGGTCGATCCACACCGCCCGGCCGATGCCGGCCAGCAGCACCGGGGCCGCCGGCAGGCGCAGGCCGGGGGCGGTGACGGCGGGTGGGGATATTTCCGAAGGAAGCGACGTAGAACTCATCGCTGGACTATAACGGGAACAACTGGGCCGCGCATGTGGATATGCCGGTGGTCTGGCACTCCCGGGGTGGAATCGGTCTATGCTGGCGGGCCGGCGGGGCGAAAGCTCCGGCGCCGGCAGAGGTCCGGTCGAAGGAGTGGGATGAGTTTTGCCGTTGCGGTGGAAGGCGAGACCGTGAGCGGGGGCGATGCCGATCTGGCTGCCCTGCTGGACGGGAACAAGGCGGCCTGGGATCGCTTCGTGGCGCGCCACGCGGCGGTAATCTTTGCCGCGGTGCGCCGCCGGCTGGTGCCGGCCGGGCGTACCTCGGACGCGGAGGATGTGGTGCAGGACGTCTTCGTAAAGCTGTGCCAGCACGATTTCAGGCTGCTGCGCGGCTACGACGAATCGCGGGCCAAGATCACGACCTGGCTAACGGTGGTGGCCAATTCGGCGGCGATCGACCACCTGCGGCGCCTGCGCCGGCGTACCGAGGACATCGAGGCGCAGCCGGAGGCGGTGCTGGCGGTCGATCCGGTGATCCCGGAGAAGGTGAAGATCCCCGACGGTCTGCTCTCCCCGCGCCAGGCCCTGGTGCTGGAGCTGCTGTACCGGCGCGACATGACACCGGGCGAGGCGGCGGAGGTGATCGGCATCGACCCGCAGACCGTGCGCTCCATGCATCACAAGGCGCTGGTGAAGCTGCGCGGGCATTTTCAGGCGGAAATGGGGGAAGACCGCTAGGCGCGGGGATATTTCCCGCCCTGGCGGCGTAAGACGGTTCAAGGGGTTAGAGGTTGAGAGAGACATGAGGGAAGACAAGACCAAGACGAAAGAGGGCGCGGCCCTCTGGCGCCGGGCCCGCGAGGCCGGGGCGCCTCCGGGAACGCTCCGGGACGCGGAGCGTGGGGCGCCCGAGGCGCTGTGGCTGGCCGCCTACCTGGACGGCAGCCTGGCGGAGGACGAGGCGGCGCGCCTGGAGGCGCGGCTGGCCGGCGACCCGGCCCTGCTGGACGAAGTCCTGGCCCTGCGCGAGACGCTGGCGGCCGGGCCCGAGGCGGCTCCGGCTGCGGTGGTGACGCGCGCCCAGGCCCTGCGGCCGCGGCCGCAGGACGCCCGGCGGTTCCCGCAAGAGGCCTGGCGGGCGGCGCCGGAGGGGAGAGGCGCCTGGATTGGGCACCTCCTTGCCGGCTGGCTGCGCCCGGCGGTGCCGGCCTTCGCCACGGTGGCCCTGGTGCTGGCCTGTGCCGGCGCCTTCGAACTGGGCCGCTATCAGGGCGAACAGCTGGACGTCGCCCAGTCCGCCCAGTCCGCCGAGGTTGCCGGCGGCGACCTGCCGGTCGACCTGCTGCTGGAAGACCTGATCTAGTTTTTTGGAAAGCAAGACTGCGATGCGTAGCAAACTTCCCTGGCTCCTGCTGGCGGCTTCCGTGGCGTTGAACGTCTTCTTCGTCGCAGGAGTGATTTTCCCCCGCTTCATGGGTGATCCGGCACCGCCGTCCAGACCGGACCCGGTTGTCGCGGCGGTGCAGGATTTCAATCTCGACGACCGCCAAGCCGCCGCCCTGGAGGCCCTGCGCCAGAGGATCGCCGAGCGCCGCGCGGAGGGCCGCGAAAACCGGCAGAGCTTCCGCGCCATCATCATCGACGCCCTGGAGCAGCCGGCTTTCGATCGGGCCGCGCTGGCTCTCGCGCTGCAGGCGCGCCGCGAGAGCGGTGGGAACATGGTTCTGGACATGGCGGAGGATCTCCACAGCTTCCTCGCCGGGCTGCCGGAGGAAACCAAGGCCGCCTTTCTGGCACGCGCCTCCGCGGACCGCGACTTCCTGCGCCGCCTGCTGTTTCCCCCCCGCCGCGACCGCGATTGAGCCCTGCCGCGGCCGCCGGTTCGGCGCGATTGACGCCCCGCCGCGCTGGGCCGAGAGCCTTGTCCGGCTAGTATGAACCACTCTGCCGGAGCAGAATTGTGCCAAGTTCAAGGGGTTTGGCGCAGGCCATAGTGGTGATATGGCCAAGCCGAAGCCTGCCGAAGCTGGTGCAAAGTTGCCCGGCCCGAGGGGTTTTCGAGCGGCGGGCGCCCGGGGAGTCGTAAGGCTTGCCCGATGCCCCGCATCGCGCTGGCCTTCCTCCTGCCGGTCGCCTCTCCGTTCGAAAACGGAATTGCTTCAAACCAGCCGGACAATGCTCTAGTGTCCGCCCCACTTGAACGGGGCGGCAGGAGGCCGTGCCCGGGGATCTATCCCGTCGGACGAGCGGAACCATGAGCAACGAGAGAGACCTGGCCGAGGGCGCGCGCGCCTGGCCCTTCGAAGAGGCAAGACGAGTCGTAAAGCGCATCGCCGGGAAAACCCCGGAGAAAGGCTATGTCCTCTTCGAAACGGGCTACGGCCCCTCGGGGCTGCCGCACATCGGCACCTTCGGCGAGGTGGCGCGCACGACCATGGTGCGCCAGGCCTTCCAGCGCCTCTCCGACGTGCCGACGCGCCTCTTCTGCTTCTCCGACGACATGGACGGCCTGCGCAAGGTGCCGGACAACATCCCGAACAAGGAGATGGTGGCCGAGCATCTCGGCAAGCCGCTGACGCAGATCCCCGATCCTTTCGAGACGCACGAGAGCTTCGGGCATCACAACAACGCGCGCCTGCGCGGTTTCCTCGACACTTTCGGCTTCGAGTACGAGTTCCAGTCGGCGACCGACTGGTACACCTCGGGCCGCTTCGACGAGGCGCTGTTGCAGGTGCTGCGCCACTACGACGAGGTGAAGAACGTGGTGCTGCCGACCCTCGGGCCGGAGCGCCGCGAGACCTACAGCCCCTTCCTGCCGCTCTGCCCCAAGACGGGCCGCGTGCTGCAGGTGCCGGTACTGGAGGTGAACGCCGAGGCCGGCACCATCGTCTACGAGGACGAGGACGGCGCCAAGGTCGAGGTGCCGGTCACCGGCGGCCAGTGCAAGCTGCAGTGGAAGGCGGACTGGGCCATGCGCTGGTACGCGCTGGGCGTCGACTACGAGATGTCGGGCAAGGACCTCATCGACTCGGTGAAGCTCGGCTCGCAGATCTGCAAGATCCTCGGCGGCCGCCCGCCGGAGGGCTTCAACTACGAGCTCTTCCTGGACGAGGAGGCCAAGAAGATCTCCAAGTCCAAGGGCAACGGCCTCAGCGCCGAGGAGTGGCTGACCTACGGTCCGACCGAGAGTCTTTCGCTCTTCATGTTCCAGAAGCCCAAGGCGGCCAAGCGGCTCTACTTCGACGTGATCCCGCGGGCGGTGGACGACTACCTCTCGCACCTCGCGGCTTATGACGGGCAGGACGAGAAGCGCCTGGAGAACCCCGTGTGGCACATCCACGGCGGCCAGCCGCCGGTGCCGGGCACCAAGCTCTCCTTCGCCATGCTGCTGAACCTGGCGTCCGTGTGCAACACGGAGGACAAGGCGGTGCTGTGGGGTTTCATCTCGCGCTACGCGCCGGAAGCCTCGCCGGAAAGCGATCCCTTCCTCGACCGCCTGGTCGGCTTCGCCCTGCGCTACTACCAGGATTTCGTGAAGCCGAAGAAGTCCTACCGCGCGCCGAGCGACAAGGAGCGCGCGGCGCTGGAGGATCTGGCCGCACGGCTGCGCGCCCTGCCGCAGGATGCCGACGGCGAGACCATCCAGAACGAGGTCTACGCGGTCGGCAAGGAGCACGGCTTCGAGAACCTGCGCGACTGGTTCAAGGCGCTCTACGAGACCCTGCTGGGCCAGGACCAGGGCCCGCGCATGGGCTCCTTCATGGCGCTCTACGGCCTGGAGGAGAGCCTCGCCCTCATCGACTCCGTGCTGGCTGGCGAGAGCCTGCAGGCGTCTTCCTGATCAAGGCTGCTCCTGTCACCCTCGGGCCTGCCTGCGCGAAGCCGAAGCGGCTTTGCTTCGGCGAAGGCAGGCTTGTCCCGAGGGTGCAGGGTTGCCAGGCCGTCGCCTGCCCTGGACGCTCGGAACAAGTCCGAGCATGACGGTGGCGCGGCGGCGGTGCCCAAGCACGCCTTTCTCGGCCCAAAGCTAATCTTAATCAAACGGTCAGATTTGTCGGGCAGTCATATAGGCTCGCTGGACTGTCTGAGTTGGAGGGGATCGCCGTGCAGTTCTTCCGCCGCATTAAAGCGGGCATCGACCCGCAGCCCTTCCTTGACGAGATCGCGTCGAACGAGGGGGCCTGGGAGGCCGCGACAGGCCGTCAGGCCAAGATCGCGGTGCAGCGCGAGGCCCTGGCGATCCCGCTGCGCGGCCTGCGTAAGTCGGCCATCGGCGAGCGCAAGCGCCGCGACGTGCACGAAAGCCGCTGGACCACGGGCTCCAAGCTCTATCCCGCCGCACGGCGTTTCTTGAAGGATGTCGCGCGCGAGCAGGGCGCTCTGCTGAGCCGGGCCAAGATCGTCTGCCTGCGGGCGGGCCGGCGCGTCTATCCGCACGTCGACCGCGGCGAGTACTACGCGGTCCGCGACCGCTACCACATGGTGCTCCGCTCGGCCCAGGGCTCCTGGCTGAAGTCCGGCGACGAAGAAGTGCGGATGCGCGAAGGCGAGCTCTGGTGGTTCGACAACAAGCAGATGCACGAGGCCTTCAACGACGGCGGCCAGGACCGCATCCACATGATCTTCGACCTGCTGCCGCGTGAGCGGGCGGTCGACGTCTTCGGCGAGAATGTGAAACTCGGCCGCTATACCGTGCGCGCCGGCGCGTGACGTTACCTCAGCCGTGCGCCCAGTCCCAGTAGGCTTCGCGGGCGGTGGTGTAGACCGGACCGGGCTGCAGGTTGCGGTCCTCGACCTTGGTGATCGGCACCACCTTGCCGTAGTTGCCGGTGGAGAAGACCTCGTCGGCCTCCAGCACGTCCTGCCAGGTGACGCGGCCCTCGTGCACCCTTATTCCCCTTTCCTGGAGAAGCTGCATGATCCTCTGGCGGGTGACGCCGTTCAGGAAGGTGCCGTTGGGCACCGGGGTGATGGCGGCGCCGTCCTTGGCGATCCAGATGTTGGCGGTGGCCAGCTCGGCGACGTTGCCGATGGCGTCCAGCACCACCGCGTTGTCGAAGCCGCGCTGCCCGGCCTCGGTCAGCGCGCGCGCCGAGTTGGGATAGAGGCAGGAGGCCTTGGCGTCGGTCGGCGCCATGTTCGGCGCCGGGCGGCGATAGCTGGACAGGCAGACGGAAAAGCCATCGGCGGGCGGCAGCGGCGCCTCGTAGAGGGTGAAGCAGAAGCGCGTCGACTCCGGGTCGGCGGCGACGAAGCCGCTCTCCGCGAAGAACATGGGCCTGAGATACAGCGCCGCGTCGTCGTCGAAATGCCTCAGGCCGTCCTGGGCGATCTCCAGCATCTCGCCGGCGGAATGGAGCGCCTTCAGGCCGAAGGTATTGGCGGAGTTGACCAGGCGCTCGCAGTGCCTGTCCAGGTCCGGCGTGACGCCCTCGAAGGCGCGCGCGCCGTCGAAGACGACCGAGGCCATCCAGGCGGCGTGGGTCATGGGACCCATGATCGGCGGGTTGCCTTCGACCCACTCACCATCCAGGAAATGCACGGCCTTGGGAGCTGTCATGACGGTGTCTCTCTAGCTGCTGTTGCGGCGCCGGAAAGAGCCTAGCCGGTCGCCCGGATCAGGGAAAGCTTGCCCGCGCGCAGAATCGCCGGGCGCTGCGCTGGGCAGCTATGCGTTGGAATTGTAGCGGTGACAATCGCCGGGCGGCGTCTCAGTGCCCGGACCAGGAGATTCGCGACACCCATTGCACCTGGGCCAGCGGCAGCTCGCGCACCACGTGCTCGCGGCTGAAAGCCTTGAGGCGCAGCACCCCGCCGCTGTTCTCCAGCAGTTCGGCGATCAGCAGTTCGCCTTGCTGGCTGCGCAGCAGCACGCGGTCGCCCGCGCGCACCTCGGCGCTGGGCGAGACGACCACCAGATCGCCGTTGCGGTAGACCGGCAGCAGGCCGTCGCCGGAAATCTCCAGGGCGAAGGCATGGGGGTCGGGCACGCCGGGGAAGGGGGCTTCCTCCCAGTGGCTGCGCAGCGGCCGGCCTTCGCTGTCGAAGTAACCGGGCTGGGCCGCCAGGACGAAGCGCAGCTTCGGCAGGCGGCGGAAGTTCGTCGGATGGCCCTGATCCTCGATCAGGCTGATGAACTCGCTGAGCGACGCGCCGGTGGCGTTCAGCACCTTGGCCAGCGACTCGGTGCTGGGCCAGCGCTGCTTGCCTTCCTTGGTGATGCGTTTGCTCTTGTTGAATGTCGTGGGGTCAAGGCCTGCCTGCCGGGCAAGCCCGGAGGGGGAGAGATTGTATCTCGCGGCAAGACGGTCGATCGCCCGCCATACGGCCTCGTGCTCCAACATGGGAACATTGTCTTATATGTTGCCTCTGAATGCAGCAAGAACATAGTCACAGGCCCCAAGCCCGAGGCAAAACAATGATTTGTAATGTTTTGGCGGGTTTTGGCCGCCGGGTCTTGTTCGCGCTGTTTACTCTCGATTACTTTGGCGCCCATGAATCGGGAACTGATCTATCACATCTGCCGCCGCGAAGAATGGGCCGCCGCCGAGGACTCCGGCAGCTACGCGGGCTCCTCCCAGGACCGTGCCGACGGCTTCATCCACTTTTCCGGCGCCGGCCAGGTCCGCGCCTCGGCGGCCAAGCACCGCGCCGGCCAGGACGGCCTGGTCCTGCTGACGGTCGAGGCCGCGGCGCTGGGCGAGGCGCTGAAGTGGGAGCCCTCGCGGGGCGGCGCCCTCTTCCCCCACCTCTACGGCGCGCTGCCGGCGGCGGCGGTGCGGCGCGTCGACGAGTTGCCGCTCGGCGCCGACGGCGCCCACGTTTTCCCGCCGCATTTTCAGGACTGAGACCGACCTTTGGACAGCTTTTCCCTGATCGGCCCGGCGCTCCGGCGGCTGGACCCGGAGACCGCGCACAACCTCACCCTCTGGGCCCTGGAGCACGGCCTGGCGCCGCGCCGGCCGGCGCCGGAGGATCCGGTCCTCGCCTGCGAGGTCTGGGGCCGGCGCTTTCCCAACCCCCTGGGGTTGTCGGCGGGCTTCGACAAGGATGCCCGGGTGATGGGCGCCATGCTGGGGCTCGGCCTCGGCTTCGTGGAGGTGGGCTCGATCACGCCGCGCCCGCAGCCGGGCAATCCCAGGCCGCGCATCTTCCGCCTGCCCGAGGACGGCGCGGTGATCAACCGGCTGGGATTCAACAACGGCGGTCTGGAGGCGGCCCGGACGCGCCTGGAAGCTTTCCGCAGCACCGGGCGGGGCGGCCCAGGTAAGAATGGCATTGTCGGGGTGAACCTGGGCAAGAACAAGGACACCGTGGAGGCCGCCGGCGACTACGTGCTGGGGGCCGCGGCACTGGGCCCCCTGGCGGACTATCTGGTGGTCAACGTCTCCTCGCCCAACACGCCGGGCCTGCGCGCCCTGCAGGGGCGCGGCGAGCTGGAGGCCTTGCTGGGCCGGGTGCTGGACGTGCTGGCGGATCCGGCGCCGCCGCTGCTGCTGAAGATCGCGCCGGACCTGACCGAAGAGGACAAGGCGGACATCGC
The DNA here is from genome assembly GCF_039839785.1 of Pelagibius sp. CAU 1746. NCBI lineage: Bacteria > Pseudomonadati > Pseudomonadota > Alphaproteobacteria > Rhodospirillales > Rhodovibrionaceae > Pelagibius > Pelagibius sp. CAU 1746. The sequence continues at coordinate 80,943 of NZ_JBDOQT010000001.1, read as the reverse complement.
CGCCGTCTGCCTGGATCTTGGCGTCTCCGGCATCATCGCCACCAACACCACCATCGCCCGCCCCGAGACCCTGAAGGGCGCGGCGAAAGGGGAGGCGGGAGGGCTCTCCGGGCGGCCGCTGTTCGAGCCCTCGACGGCGGTGCTGCGCGATCTCTATCGCCTGACCGAGGGCAAGCTGCCGCTGATCGGCGTCGGCGGCGTGTCGTCGGGGGCGGAGGCCTACCGCAAGATCCGCGCCGGCGCCTCGCTGGTGCAGCTCTACACGGCGCTGATCTACGGCGGCCCGGCGCTGGTCGCGCGGATCAAGACCGAACTGGCGCGGCTGCTGCGCGAGGACGGCTTCGCCTCTGTCGCCGCCGCCGTCGGCGCAGACCACCGCTATTCGGGATAGCGAGGCACATGCTTCGAGACGGCCCTGGCGGGCCTCCTCAGCATGAGGCCGGAGTTTGACCTCACCCTGAGGAGCAGCGCCCGTGCTCCTTGGGGGTGCGTCTCGAAGGATGTGCCACCGCTCAGAGGATATCCAGCACGCTCTCCGGCGGCCGGCCGAGGGCGACCTTCTCGCCCTTGACCACGATGGGACGTTCGATCAGCACCGGGTGCTCGACCATGGCGGCGATCAGGGCCTCGCGGCTGAGGCCCGGGTCGTCGAGGCCCAGATCCTTGTAGGGGGCTTCCTTGCGGCGCATCAGTTCGCGCGGCTCCATGTCCAGCTTCTTCAGGAAGCCGTCCAGGGTCGCCGCGTCCGGGGTGTCATTCAGGTACTCGATGACCCTGGGATCTTCGCCCTGTTCCTGCAGCAGCGCCAGGGTCTGGCGGGATTTGCTGCAGCGGGGGTTGTGATAGATGGTCACGGCCATCGCTTGCCTCCTTCTGAAATGGCACATTTTTAGCGGCAAAGAAGCGCCGCCGGCCGGGATTCGTCAAGGTCTCCTCAAGACTCCATTAACTATCTTTCAAGCCTCTTGGGGGAAAGTGCCTGACAAGGTCCGGTACAGCACTTTTTCAATCCCGGCAGGCGGATGCTGAAACACCTAGCGATTTTCCTCTGCTACGCGGGCGGCGCGGTGGCGCTGGCCCTCTTCGCGCCCCTGTGGCTGCCGCTTGCCGGCCGCGAGGCCGCCATCGGCCTGGGCCTGGCGGCGCTGATCGGCGGCGGGCTGCTGCACGAGGTCTATGCCCGGCTGGGCCGCGAGTCCTTCCTGGTGGAAAAGCTGATCGGCCTGCGCCACGCCCAGAGCGAGGCGATGGAGGAGCTGAGCTGGACGCGCCGCGAGTTGGCCATCCTGCGCGAGGCGCTGGAATCCGCCGGCAGCCTCAGCCGCTCGGGCAAGAGCGTCGACGAAGTCATTTCCGAGGTGAAGGTGCTGCAGTCGCTGATCGCCCGCCTCGCCAAGTCCTCCAAGGCGCCGGTCCCTGCTGCGGATGGCCCGAAGGCCGGCGCCCAGGCCATGGGCGATCCGGCGCGCCGCCCGGACGGGCAGGCCAAGCCGGCCGAGGGAACCAAGGCCCTGGCGCGCGACGACGCGAAGTCCTTTGACGGGGGCAACAAGATCGCCGTCATGCCGGCCAACGCCAACCAGAAGCCGGGAGTGCTGCCGCCGGTGGCCGAGGGGCTGGACGAGTCGGCGGTGCTGGACGTGGCCCGCCAGGCGCTGCGCGACGACCGCATCGACCTGGTGCTGCAGCCCATCGTGCTGCTGCCGCAGCGCAAGCGGCGCTACTACGAGTGTTTCTCGCGGCTGCGCACCAGCGACGGCTATATGATCCTGCCCGAGCAGTACATCGGCCTGGCCGAGCGCGAGGGCATCGTCGCGGCCATCGACAACATGCTGCTGATCCGCTGCATTCAACTGGTCCGCAAGATCCAGTACCGCAGCGAGAAGCTCGACTTCTTCTGCAACATCTCCAGCCACACCCTGGGCGACGACGCCTTCTTCGCCGACTTCGTGGACTTCCTGGAGAGCAACGGCGACCTGGCCAAGCACCTGATCTTCGAGTTCTCGCAGTCCGACTACGAAGCCTGGGACACAGGCGCCGCGGTCTACCTGCGCCGCCTCGCGGATCTGGGCTGCCGCTTCTCCCTGGACGGCGTGCACCACCTCAACGTTGACGGCGAGATACTGGCCCGGCGCAACTTCCACTTCGTGAAGGTCCATGCCGAGCTGCTGCTGGCCGACGCCGCCGCCGGCGAGGCCCTGGTCAACGACCTGAAGGAACACGGCGTACGCCTGGTGGTGGAGAAGGTCGAGGACGAGGACGCCCTGGTCGAGGTCATGGACCTGGGCGTCGACTGCGCCCAGGGCTACCTCTTCGGCGAACCCCGCCTGGCCAAGCCGGCGGCGTGAAGACGCGATCGCGCGTGCGCGTCGGCGCTAGGGCTTCTTGAACCGCTCTTTCATCACGTCTTGCATCGCCTCGTTCATGACCGGCTGAACTTCGGCGACCGTCATGCCGGGCTTCACCCGCTTGTCGTACCAGACTTTCAGCAGGATGATTTGGATGCCTGTGGCCGCTTTGGCGGAAGTGTCGGGCCTTGGGGCTTGGTTGTTCGAAAGCGATTTGGTTCCGGAGGTCCCCAGGGCCGTTACCAGCAGACGACTGATGCAGCTGCTTGTTTGCGCGCCGCCCAGTCCCGCCGGTATCGCTCCGGCCGCGTAGACGATTTCATGGCGGTTCTCGGTACTCATGCCCCGTTTCGCGCGGCAGAGATCCTCTTCCCCGTCGTCTTGCAGGTCGGCGGCCATAGCCGCTTCGTTGCTGTACAGTGGCGCATAGACCTCGGCATGCCGCCCGAGGGTCGCCTTCGGCGTTTCTGTGCCGAACACGAGCCATAGGTCGCCATTGTCGCCTTCCGCCATGGCGATTGGATGCCCGGTGACGCTGCGCAGCGCTGCCGCCCACTCTGCGACGTGGCCGCGATGCTCTTCAGCGCCTTCTCCCGCCAAGGATATGCGGACCGGCCGCACCCACTTGTCGATGCGCCCGCCGTCGTCGGTCAGGGTGTCGATGGGCAGGATCGCCGGTCGGGGGCTTTCCGCCGCTTCCTCGGTGACGCAGCCGTTCAATGCCAGGCTCGCCACCACGGCGGCGAAAGAACCTGCTACGGCCCTGTAACACGCTCTCATTTTCCCCACCCCCACCCCGTCTTTAGCTTGAGTTTCTACGCCAAACGTTGCGAGATATGAAATAGCATGGCTAGCGTCCCGGTTGAACCGCTTCTGCCGATTGTCCCTGCCGGACCGATCCCGCATCCTCCTTTGCATGAGGCGGCAGCCTGTGGCAGAAGAGGCGCGCAACCGTAATCTTTCGCCTTGAAACGGCCCGGAGACCCCGGAATTCCATGACATCCGCCACCCTCACGACCGAGGTGCCCATCTACCCCGGCCTCTCGGCCCTGGCCGAGCGCTACGACGCCTTCATCATCGATCTCTGGGGGGTCATGCACGACGGGCTGAATGCCTACCCGGCGGCGGTGGAGGCGCTCGGGCAACTGCGCGCGGCCGGCAAGAAGTCGATCTTCCTTTCGAACGCGCCGCGCCGCGCCGGCGTCATTGCCAGGCGCAATGCGGAGATGGGTATTCCGGAAGACCTGCCCGACCACCTGCTGAGCTCCGGCGAGGACGCCTGGCAGCACCTGAAGACCCGTGCCGACGCCTGGTACCGGGCGCTCGGGACCCGCTGCTACCACCTGGGTCCGGAGCGCGACTACGGCATGCGCGAGGGCCTGGAGGGCGTCGACTTCGTCGAGGCCCTGTCGGAGGCGGAGTTCATCCTCAATACCGGCATTCTCAACGACCACGACGTGGTGGAGACCTATCGCGCCTTCCTGGATGCCGGGCTGGAACGCAAGCTGCCGATGATCTGCGCCAATCCCGACCTCATCGTCATGCGCGGCGACGAGATGGAGATCTGCGCCGGGGCCCTGGCCCTGGACTACGAGCAGAAGGGCGGCGAGGTGCGCTGGCACGGCAAGCCGCATCCGGAGGTCTACCGCAGCTGCTTTGCCCTGCTGGAGGGCATCGACCCGTCGCGCATCGCCGCCATCGGCGATTCCCTGCGCACCGATGTGGCCGGGGCCCAGGCCTCGGGCATTTCCAGTATTTTCATCGCCGGAGGGATCCACGGCGAGGAATTGGGCGTAGATAGTGAGGGATTGATCGACCCCGAGGCCTACGCCGCCTTCATCTCGGCGGCCGAATGGAAGCCCACCGCGGTGCTGCCCTTCATGCGCTGGTAGGGGCCAGCCCGGGCTAACATCTCGCGGTCGGCCGGAACGGAAGTCATGGCTGAACCGCAAAGCCGTAGTTTTCACTGGCGTTTCGAGAATCCGCCGCAGGCCATCTGGCCGCTGCTGGCCGACACCGTGCGCTTCAACGAGGCCGCGGGACTGCCGCGCTACGAGGTCACGGAATCCCTGCAGGATGACGGCACGGTGCTCTACGAGGGCCGGCTGCGGCGCGGGCCGCTGACCGTCACCTGGCGCGAGATCCCGGTGAACTGGGTGGCCAACCGCTGGTTCGAGCATCGCCGCGAATTCCGCGGCGGCCCGTTGAAGGACCTTACCGCCCGCTTTGCCCTAACGGCCGAACCCGGCGGCGGCTGCCGCGGCGACTACACCTTGAGCGCCACACCGGCCAACCTGCTGGGCCGCCTGGTCCTCCGGACCGGTTTCTTTGAGCGCACCGCCAAGACCTTCGCCGCCCTGGCCGCCGATGCCGACCGCTTTGCCGCCGGCGCCGCGGCGCTGCCCTTCACCTTCAAGGCGCCGCGCCCCGACCCGGAGCGGAAGGCGCGGGTCGAGGCCCAGGTGGCGGAGATCGAGGCCAGCGGCCACGGCCACGGCCTGGCGGCGCGCCTGGCCGACCACCTGCTGAGCGCCCAGGAGGCCGACCTGGGGCACATCCGCCCGCTGGTCCTGGCGCGCGACTGGGGCGCCCAGCCGCGCGAGGTCATCGAGCTTTGCCTGCAGGCGGTGCGCAGTGGCCTTCTGACCATGCGCTGGGACCTGCTCTGCCCGCGCTGCCGCGTCGCCAAGGCCGCCGTGCAGGCCCTCGACCAGCTGCCCAAGGGGGCGCACTGCGCGACCTGCAACATCGACTACGACCGCGACTTCTCGCGCAATGTGGAATTGAGCTTCGCCCCGGCCCCGGCGGTGCGCGCCTTGGGCACGGGCGAGCACTGCCTCTTCGGGCCCATGTCGACTCCGCACATCTGGGTGCAGCGGACCCTTCAGCCGGGCGAGACCCTGACCGAGGCCTGCGAGCTGCCCGCCGGCAGCTACCGCCTGCGCACCCTGGAAGCGGGACCGGAAGAGGAGGCGGTGCTGGCCGAGGGCGAGGTCCTGCCCGAAATGGTGGTGGATGACGCGGCCGTGCGCCTTGGCGGGCCGGGCGAAGCCGGACGGGTGCGGCTGCGCAATGCCGCCACCGGCCCCCTGACCGTCATCATCGAGGAACGCCGCTGGGCGCGCGACGCGCTGACCGCCGACCGGGTGACCGCGCTGCAGGCCTTCCGCGATCTTTTCTCCGACCAGGTGCTCAGGCCCGGCGACGAGGTGGCGGTGGCGCGGGTGGCGCTGCTCTTCACCGACCTGAAGCGCTCCACCGATCTCTACGGCAGCATCGGCGATGCTGCCGCCTATCACTTGGTGCGCGATCACTTCGCCTTCCTGGGCGCCATCGTGCGGCGTCACAACGGCGCGCTGGTGAAGACCATCGGCGACGCCATCATGGCCGCCTTCGCCGCGCCCGGCGACGCCCTGGCCGCCGCCCTCGACATCCAGCGCGAACTCGCCGGCTTCAACAAATCGGAAGCGCGGGCGCTGGCCATCAAGGTCGGCCTGCACGAAGGCCCCTGCATCGCCGTCACCCTGAACGGGCGTCTCGACTACTTCGGCACCACGGTCAACATGGCCGCGCGCCTGCAAGGGCAGAGCGACGGCGGCGACATCGTGCTGTCGGAGGTGCTGGCGGAAGACCCGGCGGTGGCGGCCCTGCTGCCGGGCCTGGACTGCAGGACCGAGACCACGGCCCTGAAGGGCTTCGACGCCCCGGTCGCCTTCCGCCGTATCCGCGTCTGACCCGCTGCAACTTTCGATCGCTGGAGCCGCCGCCCGGCTGGGCTATGATGCGCGCCATTGCGAAAGACCTAATGTGAAACACCTTGGGGGGATTCGATGAAACGGGGAACGCGGCGCGGCTTGGCGCGTCTGCTGCTGCTGGCGGGGCTGCTGGCCATGGTGCTGCCGGCGGCGGCGCCTGCGGAAGCGGGGGACTTCGATCTGACAAAACTGAAGGACGGCGGCTACGTGGTGTTGCTGCGCCACGTGAAGGCGGGCGGCGTCGACGCCGACGACTTCGACCTGAAGGACTGCCGCACCCAGCGCCAGGTCGGCGCGGCCGGGCGCGCCCAGGGCGCGGTCCTGGCCGAACGCTTCCGCGCGGCGGGCATCGCCGGGGCGACGGTGCTGAGCAGTCAGTTTTGCCGCGCCCGGCAGACCGCGGAGCTGCTCGGCCTCGGCCCGGTGCGCGACGAGCCCGCGCTCAATTATTTCCATTGGACCGTCGGAGGCGAAGACGAGATGAACGCGGCGGTCCGCCGTTTGCTCGCTGAGATGAAACCGCCCGCCGGGCCGCTGGTGCTGGTGACCCACAGCCACGCCTTCGTCGCGCTGGGCCAGGAAAAGCCGCCTTCGGGCGGCGGCCTGGTGTTCAGGCCCAACGGCACCGACAGGCCGGAGGTCGCCGGGACCATCACCGCGCCGGAATAGCCACCCCGCGGCAGCGGGACTCTGCTGAGCGGGATTTGCAGATCTGCGGCGCAGGGCGCGTGCTAGCCTTGCCGGCATGACGGGAGAGTCCGAAGCCCCTTGTCCGGCGGCCGAGCCGGTGCCGGCGGGCAGCGTCGCGGCCGTGGCGCTGGGCGGTTGCCTGGCGCTGGCCGCGGCCATGGGCATCGGGCGCTTCGTCTATACCCCCATCCTGCCCTTTATGGTGGAGCGGCTGGGCCTGACCCAGGCTGAAGCCGGCGTCATCGCCTCGGCCAACTTCCTCGGCTACCTCCTGGGCGCGCTGGCTGCGGCCAAGGCCAGCCTGCCCGGCGGTCGGCGGCGCTGGTTCCTCTTTTCCCTCGGCATCTCCGCGGCGACCACCGCGGCCATGGCGATCGAGGCCTCGGTGCCGCTGTTCCTCTTCCTGCGCTTCGCGTCGGGCGTCGCCAGCGCCTTCGTGCTGGTCTTTGCCTCTGCCCTGGTGCTGGACCGCCTGGCCGCGGCGGGACGCCCCGCCCTCTCGGCGCTGCACTTCGCCGGGGTGGGGGTCGGCATCGCCGGCTCGGCGGTGCTGGTGGCGGGCCTGGCCGCCGGCGGCGTCGGCTGGCGCGGGCTGTGGCTGGCCAGCGGCGCCCTGGCCCTGCTGGCGCTGCTCGCCGTGCTGCGCCTGGTGCCGGCCGAGCCGGAACCGCCGCCGGCACACCGCCGCGCCGGCCGGGCGCGGCCCGACCCGCGGCTCATCGCGCTGATCCTCGCCTACGGCTTTTTCGGCTTCGGCTACGTGATCACGGCGACCTTCATCTCGACGCTGGTGCGCCTGACCCCGGCGCTGCAGTGGCTCGAGCCCTATGTCTGGCTGACCGTCGGGCTGGCGGGAATCCCTTCGGTGGCCGTCTGGGGCTGGGTCGCCAAGCGGATCGGCAACGGGCGCGCCTTCGCCGTCGCCTGTCTTGTGGAAAGTATCGGGGTCGCCTTTTCGGTGCTGGGCGAGGGCGCCGTGGCGGTGCTGCTGGCCGCGGCGCTGCTGGGCGGTACCATCATGGGCATCACCGCTCTGGGCCTGGTCCATGCGCGCAGCCTCTCCACGGGCGATCCGCGCCGCTCCATGGCGCTGATGACCGCGGCCTTCGGACTGGGCCAGATGATCGGCCCCAGCTTCGCCGGCTTCGCCTACGGTATCGGCCAGTCTTTCACCCTGCCGACGCTGGTCGCCTCCGCGGCGCTGCTGCTGGCTTTCTTTCTCACCATGGAATGGCGCCCGCCTAGATCGGATCGCGATTAGGCGGAACCACGGGGCGGTTCCGCCGAAACGTGTGAACCGGATCTGTTTCAAAGGCATAGAGCGGATTCACAGAGCCGTCCCGCGGGCGATTCCAGCCGGCCCTGATCTGCTCTAGAAGGTGAGCCCCGCCGTCGGCGCGGCGAGGTAGCCGACGAAACAGAGCCAAGCCCCCAGCGCCGCGACGAGCAGGGCCATCGCCGGCAAGGCGGCGGGTGACAGGACCGGGCCGGCCAGGCGGCTGCCCGCCTGCGGGAAGAGCAGGCGCACCACGCCCTTCGCAACCGAGAGCCAGCCGACGAGCGTGATGACGACGCGCCAGTCGGCGGTCCAGATGTTGTGGAAGGTCACGATGGCGAGTCCGGCGACGAGCGCCAGGGCGCCGGAGAAGTAATAGAGCGCCGGATCGTTCAGAAAGCTCTCCAGCATCCGGCGGTAGTGTGCCCGGTTCAGCAGCAGGCCCAGTCCGGCGATGAGGAACAGCGGGCCCAGCAGCCGGGCCAGGATGAGGGAAGCCATGAATTGCACCTCGCTTTCGGCGGTTGCCCTGCGGGCAGGGCGTCGACATGCCGCACAAGGACCGAGGCGGCCGCGGGGGCGGCCGGTCACGCTGGACAGGCTGCCCCCTATCGCCGCCTCGGGTCAATGACGCTACGGCGCGTCAGGCTTTCAGGGGCAGATGGATCTCGGTGACGTTCTCCGCCGCCGGCACTTCGCGCGGGTTGGTCAGGTAGTCCTCGAAGCAGGCGGCATCCGCCGGCTCCCGCCCGCTCTGCGGCAGCCAGGTGCCATAGAGCCAGCGGTAGGCGCCGTCCAGCTCCGCGTAGGGACCTTTGAAGCGCAGGACGGCATGGGGGCCGCCCGGCAGTTCGACCAGCGTGATGGGATCTTCGACCTCGGTATCCGGCGGCACCACCAGGCCGGCGTCGGCGCGCAGTTCGGCCCGGGGGACCTGGTCGGGATCGTCGTAGTAGACGCCGATCATGCGCGGCGGACCCTGCAGCGGACCCTTGCCCAGGGCTCCTTTTGCGGCGAAGTGAGCCATGACGCGGTTGAAGGTCTTTTCGATTTCCATGTAGTCGCCCAGATGATGCGCGGCGGCGAGGGTCAGGGGCTCGGTGTCTTCGATACGTACTTCGAACATGCGAAGGTCTCCTTCAGGTTTCTGGTTGATCGACAGGGGCGGCGATATCCGGCCCGCGGCGCGATACGCGGCGGGCGGCCGCCCATAGGCGCGGGCGAAGGCCCGTGTGAAAGCGGCGGCGGACCCATAGCCGGCTCTCCGGCCGATGGTCTCCACGGCCGTGTCGTCGCGGAGGAGTTCCCCCGCTGCGCGGTGCAGCCGCAGGCGGGTCACCATCTGCGCCAGGGTTTCGCCGGTGAAGGCGAGCCAGCAGCGCTGGAAATGGTAGGGGGACAGGCAAGCGATTTCCGCCAGGCGGATCAGGTCGAGCGGCGCGTCGAGGTTGTCGGCGACGTGGTCGGCGACACGGGTGAAGCGGCCCAGCCAGGCCTGATAGGTCGATTCACGCTTGCTCATGGGAAGGCTCCTGGTGTTGATGACCAGGTATTGACCTACCCGAGGCGGGCTTGATCTGTCTTGCGGTTTTGCCGTCGGCGCTTTGGCGCGGTCAGGTCCCGGCGGCGCCCCTCATGTCCTGGGACCGGGACCCTGCAAGCGGCAGGCTGAGGCGGAATATGGTGCCCCTCTCGCCCGCGCGCGCGACCTCGACCGCGCCGCCCTGGGCCGCGACATAGGAGCGCGCGATGGTCAGGCCCAGGCCGACCCCCTTGTTTTCGGCCAGGAAGTTGTTGCCCTCCTGCCAGAAGGGATCGAAGGCTTTGGCGATCCCCTTGTCGTCGATGCCGATGCCGTTGTCTTCGACGGTGACCACCGCCATCTCGCCGTCGCGTTCGACACGGCAGGTAATCTCGCCGCGCCGCTGCGTGAACTTCACTGCATTCGACAGGCCGTTGATCAAGGCCTGTTTCGTCAGGCGGTAGTCGCATCGCACCGGGCAGGGCGGGCCGGAAAGGCCCGAGACGGTGATTTCCTTGTCGTTGGCCAGCGGGCCGATGAGGCGCAGGCAGTCGTTCAGGATCTGGCCCAGATCGCAGGCTTCGTCCTTCAATTGCAGCGCCCCTGCCTCGACGCGGGAGATATCCAGGATGTCGTCGATGATGAGCCGCAAGCCGCTGGCCGCTTCATGGATGTGGCCGGCATAGCGGGTCATCTCCTTCAGGGCCCGTTCCCGCGGCAGGACGATCAGCATCTCGGAGAAACCGAGCACGGCATTGAGCGGCGTCCGCAGTTCGTGGCTCATGTTGGCGAGGAACTGGGATTTGGCGGCGTTCGCGGCTTCGGCTTCTCTGCGGGCCTGGGCATACTCCGTGTTTCTCCATTCCAGGTCCTGCATCAGGGACTCGGTCCTTCGATAGGCTTCGGCCAGTTCCTGCTCTCTATCCTTCAGTTCGCGATAGGTCTTGGCGAAGCCGGCGATCAGCATGGCGATTCCGCCGCACAAGACGACCAGTTGGTTGGCCGCCAGGCCGTAGGGCGCGAAGGCGGTGCCGATCCACATCGAGAAGGTAAAGGCGTTGACCGAACGGTAAGCGAAGGTCGCCGCGATGAAGTAGTTGAGCGCGCGCCCCTCGATGATGAAGAGAACGGTGGCCGCGACATGGCCCAGGGCGATCGAGGAGGTGAGGTAGAAGACGCCGTAGCGCGTGCCGAAGACCGCGGCGATGATGTTGATCGGCAGTACGATCGCCAGGGCCAGCAGGGCGAAGACGTAGGGTGGCGGCTGACGCTGCCGCCGGTAGCCCAGCACGCCGGCGAGCAGGATCGGGACGCCCAGGGCTACCGCGATGGAAGAGGCGAGCAGATTGTTCGAAAAGAAGATGCTCGCCGCGAGCGAGAATTCGTAAACGCTCCAATGGAGCAGAAAGGCGCGGCCCTTCGAGATTCGCCAAAAGACCAGGAGCGCACAGCCGATCACCAGAAACATGGCGAGGTTGAGCAGCTTGATCAGCTCCGAAGGGTCCATGCGCGACGTCCCAAATCCCGATCGTCGTTGCCCGGGGAGCCGCGCCCCGGACCGCCTGTCTTAGGCGACGAGATTATAGTCCAATCGCTTAAATTTGTTGCCCAGAGGTTTCCGGAAGAATGCGGATAAGCGCCTTTTCAGCGCAAAAATCTTCGCCGGACAAGGTGTTGTTCGCTGGGAGGTAGCGCTAGGAGACGGCGGATTTCGGAGGGGTTGCGTGTGTGAATTCAGTCTTGGCAATCTTCGCGGGCAAATACAGCCGGAAGACCGTGCCGCCTGCCGCAGCGCGCTTGATCTCGATCTTGCCGTCCTGGGCCTGGGCATAGGAGCGGGCGATCGTCAGGCCCAGTCCGACGCCCTGGTTCTCGGCCAGGAAGTTGTTGCCCTCCTGCCAGAACGGTTCGAAGACCTTGGCGATTCGTTCGTCGTCGATGCCGATACCGTTGTCTTCGACCGTCGCTACGGCCCAGGGGCCGTCGATGTCCGTGCGGCAGACCACACGGCCGCCGCGCTGGGTGTACTTGATGGCATTGGACAGGCCGTTGATCAGGATCTGCCGGGTCAGGCGCTCGTCGCAGAGCCCGAGGCAGGCATCCCCGCTTTCGATGACCAGAGAAATCTGCTTTTCGTCGGCCAAGGGCCGGAGAATGCGCTGCAGGTCGGCGAACATGCCGGAGAGGTCGCATTCGCCCCGCTGAACGTCCAGCGCCCCCGCCTCGACGCGGGATAGATTGAGAATGTCGCTGATGATGGCCTGCAGGCCGCTGGCGGCTTCGTGGATGTTGCGCGCATAGTCGGCCATCTTGTGGATGGCCTGTTCTCTCGGCAGCACCGCCAGAACCTCCGAGAAGCCGAGGATGGCGTTCAGCGGCGTGCGCAGTTCATGGCTCATGTTGGCGAGGAACTGGGATTTCGCGGTGTTGGCGGCCTCGGCGTTCTGGCGCGCTTCCAGGTATTCCTGGTTACGCCGCTCCAGGCGCAGCATGAGCTCTTCGCTGTTGTTGTAGGACTGGATCAGCTCCTGCTCGTGCTTCTTCAAGGCGTTGTAGGCCTTCGCGAAGCCCGCCATCAGCATGCCGACGCCGGCGGCAAGGGTGAAGACCTGCCCGATGGCATAAGCGGCATAGACCATGCCGAAGGCTTCCCACAGGGGGTAGAGCAGGATGGAGGCGGTGCGGCCGAGGAAGGCGCCGGCGATGAGCATGTTGAGGCCGCCGCCCTCGCGGATGAACATCGCGGCGGCGGCGAGGTAGCCGGCGGCGATGCAGGCGCTCAGATAGACGTAGCCTTCGGTCTTGCCCAGCACTTCGGCCAGGCCATAGCCGGGCAGGGCGATGGCGGCGAAGAGCAGCAGGAAGGTGTAGCGCGGCGGCCGGACCTTCTTGCGGTAGCCGAAGATGCCGAGCAGCAGCAGCGGCACGGCCACGCCCACCGCCAGGGAGGCCGGCAGCATGTTGCGGTCGACGATGACCGCCACCGCCAGGGCGAACTCGTAGGCGCTCCAGTGCAGCAGCCAGGGCGTGCGGTCGGCCGAGCGCCAGAACCCGAAGAGTGCGCCGCCGATGATCACCAGCACGGCGACGTTCAGCGCCTTGATGATGAGGAAGGGATCCATGGCCCGAAGCTTTCCTCCCGTGCGCGCCGCGCCCCCTCGGCACGGCCACACGGCACGAGAATTAATCTAAACGTTTGTATAGACTAAATGATTTAACGGGGCCTTAAGTCGGGAGAACGCGGCGGAAGTCAATCAGCGGGGGGTTGTGACCTCTGCCGCAGAGCCTTCGCGGCGCGGCCTCGCTGGGGGGCGTTGCCGCCGCTTCCTACTTCCCCCGCCATCCTCGGCGCGCTTATACTGCACCTGCGAAATAGGGCGCCGCCCGGGCCAACCCGGGCCGAAGGACGCCGGGAAACCCGGGGAGCAGAGGGCAGAGACCATGAGCGATGGGCCGGACAAGAGCGTGGAAGACTGGCGCGCCCTGGCGTCGAAGGAGCTGAAGGGCGCCGAGCCGGAGAGCCTCACCTGGCAGACGCCGGAGGGCATCGCCGTCAAGCCGCTCTACACCGCCGAGGACCTGGAAGGCCTGGAGACGGTCGGGAGCCTGCCCGGCTTCGCGCCCTTCACCCGCGGCCCCCGCGCCACCATGTACGCCGGCCGCCCCTGGACGCTGCGCCAGTACGCCGGCTTCTCCACCGCCGAGGAGTCCAACGCCTTCTACCGCGCCAATCTGGCCGGCGGGCAGAAGGGCCTTTCCGTGGCCTTCGACCTGGCGACTCACCGCGGCTACGACTCCGACCACCCGCGCGTGGTCGGCGACGTCGGCAAGGCGGGCGTCGCCATCGATTCCGTGGAGGACATGAAGATCCTCTTCGACGGCATCCCCCTGGAAGAGATGTCCGTCTCCATGACCATGAACGGCGCAGTGCTGCCGGTGCTGGCCGGCTACATCGTCGCCGCCGAGGAACAGGGCGTCGGGCCGGAGAAGCTCTCCGGCACCATCCAGAACGACATCCTGAAGGAGTTCATGGTCCGCAACACCTACATCTATCCGCCCGAGCCCTCGATGCGGATCGTCGCCGACATCATCGGCTACACCTCGCAGCACATGCCGCGCTTCAACTCCATCTCGATCTCCGGCTATCATATGCAGGAGGCCGGGGCGACCTGCGTGCAGGAGTTGGCCTTCACCCTGGCCGACGGCATCGAATACGTGCGCGCCGCCCAGTCCAAGGGCCTGGACGTCGACGCCTTCGCGCCGCGCCTATCGTTCTTCTTCGCCATCGGCATGAACTTCTTCATGGAGATCGCCAAGCTGCGCGCCGCACGCTTCCTCTGGGCCGAGCTGATGGAACAGCACTTCCAGCCCAAGGACCCGCGCTCGCTGATGCTGCGCACGCACTGTCAGACCTCCGGCGTCTCGCTGACCGAGCAGTCGCCCTACAACAACGTGGTGCGCACGGCGGTGGAGGCCCTGGCCGCGGCCCTGGGCGGCACCCAATCGCTGCACACCAACGCCCTGGACGAGGCCGTCGCCCTGCCGACGCCGTTTTCGGCGCGCATCGCCCGCAACACGCAGCTGATCCTGCAGGAGGAGACGGGCATCACCAAGGTGGTCGACCCGCTGGCCGGCAGCTACTACGTGGAGAGCCTGACGGCTTCGCTGGTCGAGGAGGCGCGCAAGCTGATCGGCGAGGTCGAGGAGCTGGGCGGCATGACCAAGGCCGTGGAGTCCGGCATGCCGAAGCTGCGCATCGAGGAGTCCGCCGCGCGGCGTCAGGCCCGCATCGACCGCGGCGAGGAAGTCATCGTCGGCGTCAACAAATACGTCAGCAAGGAAGAGGAGCCGGTCGAGATCCTCGACATCGACAACACCTCGGTGCGCGAGCAGCAGGTCAAGCGCCTGGAAAAGATCCGCGCCGGGCGCGACGGCGCGGCGGTGACGCAGGCGCTGGCGGAGTTGACGGCCGCGGCGCAGGACGGCAGCGGCAACCTGCTGGACCTGGCGGTCAAGGCGACGCGGGTGCGCGCGACCGTGGGGGAGATCTCCGATGCGCTTGAGAAGGTCTACACCCGCCACCGCGCCATCATCCGCTCGGTGACCGGCATCTACGGCTCGGCCTACGAGGGCGACGAGGGCTTCCAGCGCATCCAGTCGGAGGTTCTGGCCTTCGAGGCCGAGGAAGGCCGCCGTCCGCGCATGCTGGTGGTGAAGCTGGGCCAGGACGGCCACGACCGCGGCGCCAAGGTGATCGCCACGGCCTTCGCCGACATCGGCTTCGACGTCGACGTCGGCCCGCTGTTCCAGACCCCGGAGGAGGCCGCGCGCCAGGCCGTCGAGAACGATGTCCACATCATCGGCGTCTCCAGCCAGGCCGCCGGCCACAAGACCCTGGTCCCGCAGCTCCTCGAAGCGCTGAAGACCCAGGGCGCCGACGACATCATCGTGGTCTGCGGCGGCGTCATCC
Source organism: Pelagibius sp. CAU 1746 (assembly GCF_039839785.1). Lineage (NCBI taxonomy): Bacteria > Pseudomonadati > Pseudomonadota > Alphaproteobacteria > Rhodospirillales > Rhodovibrionaceae > Pelagibius > Pelagibius sp. CAU 1746. The sequence continues at coordinate 65,882 of NZ_JBDOQT010000001.1, read as the reverse complement.
CGCCCCAGGACTACGATATGCTGCTGAAGGCCGGCGTCTCGGCCATCTACGGCCCGGGCAGCAACATCCCCCACGCCGCCAGCGAGATCCTGGGTATCGTGAAACAGCGCCGCAAGGCGGCCTGAAGAGGGGATCCTTTATCCTTCGAGACATCCCTTCGGGGCTCCTCAGGATGAGGATTGAGTAAGGCCTCACCCTGAGGAGCGCGCGAAGCGCGCGTCTCGAAGGGCGAGGCCGATGCAGCTTCTTCAATTGTCATGCTCGGGCTTGACCCGAGCATCCATGGACGTGCCGCAGGGCATGGACGTGCCGCAGGGAAGGTGCTGTGGAGAAATGGACCCTCGGGTCAAGCCCGAGGGCGACAGTGGGGGGGCGAGGGAAGGGCTTGCCTCGCCCCCACCCTACCCCGGCAAGGGAGAGGGAAAAGAAATGACGCCGCTGCCGTTCCCTCCCCCCTTGCGGGGGAGGGCTAGGGTGGGGGTGCGCCGTGCCCCCCAAGAGAATGATTGGCCCCGAACCCCGCTGTCCCTATATCCTCTGTTAGATGCGTCCCACCACCCTCGATCGTGACCAGCAGGTCGGCCTCGGCCAGCTCAAGGTCCTGACCAACCTGCTGCCCTATCTCTGGCCGGCCGGGCGGACCGACCTGAAGGCCCGCGTGGTAGCGGCCCTGGTGCTGCTGGTCTGCGCCAAGCTGGCCATCGTCACCGTGCCCCTGGTGTTGAAGGCCGCGGTCGATGCCCTGACGCCGGCGGGCTTGGGGGCGGGCTTGGGGGAGGGGGCCGGGCAGAGCGTGGCCACCGCGGCCGTGGCGTTGCCGCTGGGTCTGCTGCTGGCCTACGGCGCGGTGCGGGTCGCGGCACTCGGCTTCGGCGAATTGCGCGATACCCTGTTCTCCCGCGTCTCCCAGAACGCGGTGCGCCGGGTGGCCCTGGCGACCTTCCGCCACCTGCACGCGCTCTCCCTGCGCTTCCACCTGGAACGCCAGACCGGCGGCCTCAGCCGCGCCATCGACCGCGGCACCAAGGGCATCGAGTTCCTGCTGCACTTCACCGCCATGTCGGTGATCCCGACGCTGATCGAGGTCGGGTTGGCCTGCGGCATCCTCTGGGTCATTTTCGATTGGCGTTTCGCGCTCATTCCTTTCGCCACCATCGCCGGCTACGTGGTCTTCACCTTCAAGGTGACGGAGTGGCGCATCGAGATCCGCAAGCAGATGAACGACGCGGACAACGACGCCAGCACCAAGGCCATCGACAGCCTGTTGAACTTCGAGACGGTGAAGTACTTCGGCAACGAGGATCACGAGGCCCGGCGCTTCGATAGCGCGCTGGCCAACTACGAGCGCGCGGCGGTGAGGAGCCGCTCCAGCCTCTCGGTCCTGAACACCGGGCAGTCGCTGATCATCGCCGTCGGCATCACCCTGCTGATGGTGCTGGCGGCCCAAGGCGTGGTGGCCGGCACCATGACCGTCGGCGACTTCGTCATGGTCAACGCCTACCTCTTGCAGCTCGCCATGCCGCTGAACTTCCTGGGCACGGTCTACCGCGAGATCAAGCAGTCGCTGATCGACCTGGAGACCATGTTCAAGCTGCTGCACTCGGATGCCGAGGTGCGCGACCGGGAAGGCGCGCCGGAAATCGACCTCAAGAAGGGCGAGGTGATCTTCGAGAACGTCTCTTTCGGCTACGACCCGCGCCGGCCGATCCTGAAGGACGTCAGCTTCACGGTGAAGGCCGGCAACACGGTCGCCATCGTCGGGCCCTCCGGCGCCGGCAAGTCGACCATTTCGCGCATCCTCTTCCGCTTCTACGATGTGCTGGACGGCGCGGTGAAGATCGACGGCCAGGACCTGCGCGAGGTGACGCAGGCCTCCCTGCGCGCGGCCATCGGCATCGTCCCGCAGGACACCGTGCTGTTCAACGACACCGTCGGCTACAACATCCGCTACGGCCGTCCTTCGGCCAGCGAAGAGGAAATGCGCGAAGCCGCGCGCCTGGCGCAGATCGACGGTTTCGTCGCGGGCCTGCCCGACGGCTACGGCACCATGGTGGGCGAGCGCGGCCTGAAGCTGTCGGGTGGCGAGAAGCAGCGCGTCGCCATCGCGCGGACCATCCTCAAGGCCCCCAAGATCCTGCTGTTCGACGAGGCGACCTCCGCCCTCGACACCAAGACCGAGCGCGAGATCCAGAACAACCTGCGCGAAGTCTCGCGCGGCCGCACGACGCTGGTCATCGCCCACCGCCTCTCCACCGTGGTGGAGGCCGACGAGATCCTGGTGCTGGAGGCCGGCCGCATCGTCGAGCGCGGCCGCCACGACGCGCTGCTGGTGCGCGGCGGCGTCTACGCCCAGATGTGGGCGCGCCAGCAGGCCGCAGTGGAAGAAGAGCCCAAACCCGCCGCCGTCCCCGGCAGCGCGGCGGAGTAAACCGTCAACTCGCTTCGATTCGCACACCGCCGTCGTCCCGGGGCTTGACCCCGGGACCCACTGGCGCCGGTGCCGGACGACGGCCTGCGCCCCTTTGCGCTCGATTGATGGGATGGCCAGGGCATTGGGTCCCGGCAACAAGTGCCGGGATGACACACGGTTTGCGGCGATGCGGTGCCGCTACGCCTCCTGCCACCCTCTGGTTTGTCCCGAGGGTTCAGGGCAACCGCCTGAGCACCCGCCCCTGGATGCTCGAGTCGAGTCCGAGCATGACGTTTGGGGTTTAGAGCAGCGCCAGCGCCACGGACGCGACCAGCAGCACCGCGAAGGCGATGTTGGTGATCCGCGCCTTCCTGGGGTCGTGCAGCAGGGCGGCGATCATCGAGCCGAAGACCAGCCAGGTCGAATTCACCAGCACGATAACGAGGCTGAGCGCCGCGACCTTCACCACCGCGTCCGTGGCGAGGTCGCCCTCGATCACGCTGTGCCTGGCGTAGACCGCGCCGAGGACGGCGAAGGCCTTCGGATTGGCGATGGCCAGGAAGAAACCGCCGGGGAAGGCTGGCGCCTTGGCTTCCGCGGTGTCCTTCGACAGCGGCGGCGCCGTGGCGATGCGCCAGGCGAGGTAGAGGGTGTAGGCGGCGGCCAGGGTGATGGCGGTGGCGAGTGCCGGCACGGCGAGGATCGCCGCCGTCACGCCGGTGGCGATGAGCAGCAGCACGTCCGCCGTGCCCGCGATGATGCCAGCCAGGTAGGGCAGGCCGCGGCGCGGCCCGAAGCTTGAGCCGACGGCGGCGGTGCTGAGTGTGGCCGGTCCCGGGCTGCCCATCAGCGGCAGGGCGGCCAGCCACAGCAGGCCGAGATCACCGAGCATCATTTGTACTTTACGCTGAACCAGATCGCGCGGACCTTGTCCTCTTCATCATGAACGATCGAGATGCTGAGGCTCGCCCGCAGAAAGTTGCGGGAGCCGATGTTGTCGAGAGTGGCGTAGAAGGAGTTGCTGTACTCCAGCCACCCGCTGTCTGGGGGGAGGTAGGTATAGCTGATCTCCCAGCGTTTCAGATAAGTCTCGACGTCTTGCTTGGTGGTTCCCACCGGCAGGTCGCGGAGGAGCTGCTTTTCGAAGGCATCGAGATTTTCGAGTGTAACCTCCCTCGGCAAGATGCGCCCATCTGCATTGCCTTTCTGAACCTCGTCACTCCCTAGCGCGAGCCACAGAGCCAAGAGCCCGGCGCAGCCAAGGCCCGGCAGCAAGAGCAGGAGTGTTCTCGAACCAAGGCGTGTCCCATGCATCGATCATTCGACCCCAATTGGAAGCCGATCCTTTCTACCACAGGTCGCCACGATCGCTGCGCGAAGCAAGTCCCTATACCCTTTGTTTCAGTTCCGGACGGCGTTAGCCTTTCTCCATGACTCCCGCCTTCACCCACCTGGCGCTGCACGTGCGCGACCTGGAGGCCTGCCTGGCTTTCTACCGGGACTACTGCGGCATGAAGGTGGTGCATGAGCGCAACGACGCCAATGCCGAAAGGGGCGCGCGCGTGGTCTGGCTGGCCGAGCCGGGGAAAGAGAAGGACTTCATCATCGTCATGCTGCCCGGCGGGCCGGGCCGCGACCAGGCGGAAGGCGACTTCAGCCACCTGGGCTTTGCCTTGGAGAGCAAGGACGCCGTCGACGCCATCGCCGCTCGGGCCGAGGCCGCCGGCTGCCTCGTCTGGGCGCCAAGGCAGGAGGCCTATCCCGTCGGCTACTACTGCGGCCTGCGCGATCCCGACGGCAACTTCGTCGAGTTCAGCTACGGCCAGCCGCTGGGGCCTGGGGCCGAAGGCGCGGAGAGCTAGGGATAACCAAAATCACCCCCACCCCAACCCTCCCCCATCAAGGGGGAGGGAGCTGTTTGGCGCGGCTGCCAACGTTGTATCCCCTCCTCATCAAGGGAGAGGGGGGCGGCGGATGCGGCTGCTGTCCCCTCCCCCCTTGTGGGGGAGGGCTAGGGAGGGGGTGTTGCCGGACAAAGGGGCTTGCCAGCATCGGCGCCTTCGGCCCATAAGCGGGGCATGACGAAACCGGGGGTATCAGATCAGGCGGCCCTGGCCGAAAAGGTGACGGCGGGCGACCGCCGCGCGCTGGCGCGGGCCATCACCCTCATCGAATCCACCAAGCCCGAACACGCCGGCGAGGCCGAGGCCCTGCTGGAGGCCCTGCTGCCGGCCAGCGGCAACTCCGTGCGCATCGGCATTTCGGGCGTGCCCGGCGTCGGCAAGTCCACCTTCATCGAGCGTTTCGGCCTGCACTTGGTCGAGGCCGGCCACCAGGTGGCGGTGCTGGCGGTCGATCCGTCCTCCAAGGTCTCCGGCGGCTCGATCCTGGGCGACAAGACCCGCATGGAGGAGCTGTCGCGCCATCCCCGGGCCTTCATCCGCCCTTCGCCCACCGGCGGCACCCTGGGCGGCGTCGCCCGGCGCACCCGCGAGGCCATGCTGGTCTGCGAGGCCGCGGGCTTCGACGTGGTGATCGTCGAGACCGTCGGTGTCGGCCAGTCGGAGACGGCGGTGGCGGAGATGGTCGACATCTTCCTGCTGCTGCTGCTGCCCGGCGGCGGCGACGAGCTGCAGGGCATCAAGAAGGGCATCGTCGAGCTGGCCGACGCGGTCATCGTCAACAAGGCCGACGGCGATATGGTACCGGCGGCCGACCGGGCGGTGGCGGAATACTACGGCGCCCTGGGCCTGCTGCGCGCGCCCAACCCGGACTGGCGCCCGCCGGTGCTGAAATGCTCGGCCCTGCTGGATCAGGGCATCGGGGAGGTCTGGGAGACGGTGGTCAAGCACCGGCAGGTCATGGAGGCCAGCGGCGCCCGTGCGGCCAAGCGCGCCGCCCAGGCCGGGGCCTGGATGTGGGCCGAGATCTCCGACGGCCTCATGCGCCGCTTCAAGGCCCAGCCGGAGGTCGCCCGCGAGCTCCAGGGCCTGGAGCGGGAGGTCCGGGCCGGCAAGACCACTCCGACGGCCGCCGCCCGCCGCCTGGTGGGGCTGTTTATCGGGAATTAACTCTATTTTTGGGAAACTTTCCCCGCATCCCAGGCTAGCCGGGAGCCCGCCCGGAAAGCGCCCGGAATCGGCTTGACGGGGCCCCGCCGCTGCCTTAGAAACCAGCCCGCACCGGGTGGCTCGCCGCCCGGTAACCTTTTTCAATGGATGCCTGCCAGCCCCTAGGGATATCGGGGCGCGGGCCACAGACCTGGGATTTGCGATCATGGCACGACGTTGCGACTTCACCGGCAAGGGCGTTCAGACCGGCAACAACGTGAGCCACGCCAACAACCGCACCCGCCGGCGCTTCCTGCCGAACCTGCAGGACGTCAGCCTGATGAGCGACGTGCTGGGCACCACCGTGCAGCTGCGCCTCTCGACCCGCGCCATCCGCACCGTGGAGAAGCGCGGCGGCATCGACGCCTACCTGCTGTCGACCTCCTCGGAGAAGCTCGGCCAGAAGGCCCGCGAGCTGAAGCGCCGGATCAAGAAAGCGACCGAGAAGCAGGCCGCCGCCGCCTGAGCTTCTAAAGGCTCATAGAGTTTCCGAAAGGCCCGCCTCCGAGCGGGCCTTTTGCTTTTCGGGGGCGAAGGTTCGCTCGCGCTGCCAGGGCAACCTGCAACCCTAAGGGCGCCCGGCGATCCGGTAATCGCGTTCGGGCGAGGAGGCTTTCGCGTGATAGGCTCGGCTTGCCTTGGCAACACTCTTCGAAGGGGAAGCCCATGAGCAAAGCCGATCACCTGGCCGCCTATGCGGAAGGCTGGACTACAGGGAACAGCGACAAGATCCTCTCGGCACTGTCCGACAGTTACGTACTGGACGATCCGAACCACGGCCGCGTGGCCAAGGGCGACATGGCCGCCTATCTCGACGGGATGAAGGCGACGGTCGAGGAACTGAGAGGCGGCAAGGCGGAAGCCCATTTCCTGTCGCTGACCGAGGTGCTGACCGCCGAAGCGGACGGCGAACTGACCGCCTGGTGCTGGTGGACGGCGCCCGGCACCGGCATCGCGGGCAGCGGCCTGATCAAGGTGGCGGACGACGGCGTCGTCTCGGAGCGCCTGACCTACTACACGGCGCTGTCAGCCTAGATCGGATCACGATGAGACGGAGCCACGATGTGGTCCCGTCTCATCGTGTGAATCCGATCTACTTCATAGGTATTGAGCAGATTCACAGGGCCGGTGGATCGCCTTCGGCGATTCCAGCCGACCCTGATCTGCTCTAGCGCGGACTTCGCGCCGTTCAGGCCGGGCCTCATTCCACCTGCACCTTGAAGTCCTTTTTCTCGCCGGTCTCCAGATCGAACTGCGAGCGTTCGGTGAAGTTGGGATGCGTGCCATAGGTGTGCAGCGACAGCGTGACGTCGCTGCCGTCGTTGTGGACGGAGTGGATGCCGCCGGTCTTCATGCAGATCAGCTCGCCGGCATCGGCATTGATCTCGTGCTTCACTTCCAATTCGGCGCGATCGGGACGGCTGCGGTCGTCGACACGGGCGTAGCGCGTGTTGCGCTCCACGCCGTCGACGCCGGAGATCACCGCCCAGGTGCCGTGATCGTGCGGCGGCGCGCCGCGGCCGGGCAGCCAGTTCACGGCGAGAACGGCCAGCGAATGGTCCGGTTCCTCGTGCAGCAGGAAGGCGTTGAAGCCCTGCTCGCCGTTGGTCTGGTAGTACTTGTCCTGAAGCCAGCTCTTGTCGACGGCGAGGCGCTGGGCCAGCGGGCCGACGCGGCGGATGATCTCGTCCTCCTCGTCGGTTTCCGCGGTGATGCGCCGCAGGTCGGCGACATAGTTTTCCAGGGTGTAAGGCCGATCTTTGGCTTGCGGCGCGGGCATGCTGCTTCCCCCCGTTTATCTGTCCAGGCGGACAGCTTAGGCGAAACCGCGATGCGGAGGGAACGCGAAGAGTGTTCGCACCCAATTCTGCGCTGCGTTGATCCCCGTCAAGTTGTCCGCAGCGGCGAGGCTCAACCGCCTTGCAGCAGATCGAACTGCACGAGGAGGGTGCGCTGCAGGGGGCTGAAATTGTCGTCGGAAACGAGGGTGATCCGCGTCGTGCCGTCGCCCAGCCGATGGACCGCTACGCCCTCGAAGTTGTCGAGGGTGAGCGGAGGTCTCAGCTCGGCGATCTCGCTGCCGTCCAGCAGGGCGCCCGGCTGGATCGCGGCGAGCGGGAGGCGCCGCAGGCGCGCGCTGACGCCGCCCAGCAGGGTGAAGCGCCGCTCCAGCAGGATCACATCGCCGGAGGGAAGCTGCGCCGCCCCGGTCGGGTGGAAGAGGCCCTTGGGTTTCAGGGCCAGGCCCTGCCACAGGCCCGCGCCGTCGCGCAGATAGACCGCGTAGCTGTCGCCTCCCGCTAGACCGCCAACTTTCTGGCCCTCGGTGAAGGCGAGCAGGCGGTCGCCGGCCAGCGCCACCAGGGCCTCGATGCCGCTGTTGCCGGCGGCGGCGGCGAGGCTTGCGGGGGCGGCGATCTCCACCGGCGGTTTGGTGAGGTCGCCGCCGGGGAAGCGCCGCAGGCGGTGGCGGCGCTCGAAGGCGACCGCGAAGCTGCCGTCGTCCAGCCGGGTCAGGGCCTCGGCGTCCTGTCTGGCCTTTCCGGTCAGCAGCAGGCCCCCGGCGCCGCGCAGCGCGCCCCAGCGTCCCTCGGCGACGCCCGCGAGGTGGCCGTTCCGGTCGTAGGTGAGGCGCGCGGTGATCCAGCGCCCGGCATCGGTAATGGCGGTGATGCGCGTGCCGTCCGGCGAGATCGCCAGGTCCGAGAGGCCGCCGAAGCGCGGGTCGTCGGCGCTGAGCAGCAGGCCGCCGCGCCAGCGCAAGTCGCCGGCGGTGACCTGGGTCTTGTCCTCGGCATTGAAGCGCAGCGGGGTGGCGCGGATCTCGAGCGGTGTCTGTGCCGCGGCGGGCGCGGCGAGCAGCAGCAGGCAGTAAAGGAGGGCGGTGAGGCGCGCCGTCCGCAAGATCAGTGGACGCGGGCGCCGCGGCGCGGACCTTGCGGGGCCAAACCTCCGTGCTCTTCCTCGAAGAGTTCGGCCAGCTTCTCCATCACCGTGCCGCCGAGCTGTTCTGCGTCGACGATGGTGACCGCACGGCGGTAGTAGCGGGTCACGTCGTGGCCGATGCCGATGGCCAGAAGCTCCACCGGAGAGCGGTTCTCGATGTAGGCGATGACGTCGCGCAGGTGGCGTTCCAGGTAGTTGCCCGGGTTGACCGAGAGAGTCGAGTCGTCGACCGGCGCGCCGTCGGAGATCACCATGAGGATGCGGCGCTGCTCGGTACGCCCGATCAGGCGGTTGTGCGCCCACAACAGGGCCTCGCCGTCGATGTTCTCCTTCAAGATGCCCTCGCGCAGCATCAGGCCCAGGTTCTTGCGCGCACGCCGCCAGGGGGCATCGGCGGACTTGTAGACGATATGGCGCAGGTCGTTGAGGCGGCCCGGGCTGGGCGGCTTGCCGGCGCCGATCCAGCGTTCGCGCGCCTGACCGCCCTTCCACATGCGCGTGGTGAAGCCCAGGATCTCCACCTTCACGCCGCAGCGCTCCAGGGTGCGCGCCAGGATGTCGGCGCTCATCGCCGCCACCGTGATCGGGCGGCCGCGCATGGAGCCGGAGTTGTCGATCAGCAGCGTCACCACGGTGTCGCGGAACTCGGTATCGCGCTCCTGCTTGTAGGTCAGCGAGTGCATCGGGTTGACGATGACGCGGGCCAGGCGCGCGGTGTCCAGCAGGCCTTCGTCCAGGTTGAAGTCCCAGGCGCGGGTCTGCATCGCCAGCAGGCGGCGCTGCAGGCGGTTGGCGAGGCGCGCGATGACGCCCTGCAGGTGGGCGAGCTGCTGGTCCAGCATCTGGCGCAGGCGCGTCAGCTCGTCGGGATCGCAGAGCTCTTCCGCCTCGATGATCTCGTCGAATTCCGTGGTGAAGGCGTGATAGGGCTCGCTGTCGCGGGCGTTGTGGCCGAACAGCTCGGGAAGCTGTCCGGGGCGGCCGGGGTCTTCCTCGCCCGCGCCTTCCATCATCTCGCTGTCGGCCTCGGCGGCCTGCGGCTCCGCGCCCTCGGACTCGTCGCCCTCGCTGTCCTCGCCTTCCATGGTGGTCGGCGTCTCGGCGCTCTCGTCGCCGTCGGTCTGGCTGCTGCTGTTGTCGTCCTCGGACTCGTCCTGCTGCTGGTCCTGCTCGTCCTCGTCCTGCTCGAGGTCGTCTTCCAGGCCGATGTCGATGTCCAGGTGCTGCAGCATGTCGCGCACCGTCTCGGCGAAAAGCGCCTGGTCCTCGGCGCGCCGGCCCAGTTCCTTGATGTCCTGCAGGATCTCCTGGCCCAGGATCGGGCGCCAGAGGTCGATGACGCCCTTGGCGCTGGCCGGCGTCGTCGCGCCGGTCATGGCCTCGCGGGCCAGCAGGCGCAGGGCCTCCGACAGCGGCACGTCCTCGCGGCTCTGGGCGCGGTTCAGGCCGCGCACCCGGTACTGTTCCTCCAGGGCCGCATCCAGGTTCTGCGCCACACCGGCCATGCGCCGCATGCCCAGCGCCTCGCAGCGCGCCTGTTCGATGGCGTCGAAGATCTCGCGCGCCTCCTGGGAGCGCGGGCGCGCGTGAGCGTGCAGGCTGCCGTCGTGGTGGCGCAGGCGCAGGGCCGCGGCGTCGGCTTCGCCGCGCACCAGCGCGGCTTCCTCCGCCGGCAGATTGCGCGCCGGCAGCGTTACCTTCACTTCCTTGCCGACCAGCCCCTGGCCGCGCGGCGCATAGGTGACGTTGATATCGTCACGCTCGGCGATGGCGCGCACCGTCGCGGCGGTTGTCCGCCGGAAGACGTCGAGCGGGTTTTCGGGCTGGCTCATCTAGAGGCGTCCCGGGCTCAGGTGATGTGCGCCTTGACGCCGGACTCCGGCAGCTCGCTGCCGAAGCAGCGCTGGTAGTACTCCGCCACGACGGGGCGCTCGATCTCGTCGCACTTGTTGAGGAACGTGACCCGGAAGGCGAAGCCGACGTCGCCGAAGATGGTGGCGTTCTCCGCCCAGGTCATCACCGTGCGCGGGCTCATCACGGTGGAGATGTCGCCGTTGATGAAGCCGCTGCGCGTCAGGTCGGCCAGGGCGACCATGGCGGAGACCCGCTCGCGGCCCTCGGCGCTGTCGTATTCCGGCGACTTGGCGAGGATGATCTCCACCTCGGCGTCGTGTTCCAGGTAGTTCAGCGTGGCGACGATGTTCCAGCGGTCCATCTGCGCCTGGTTGATCTGCTGGGTGCCGTGGTAGAGCCCCGTGGTGTCGCCCAGGCCGATGGTGTTGGTGGTGGAGAAGAGTCGGAAGGCCGGATGCGGGCGGATGACCCGGTTCTGGTCCAGCAGGGTCAGCTTGCCGTCGACTTCCAGCACCCGCTGGATGACGAACATCACGTCCGGGCGGCCGGCGTCGTATTCGTCGAAGACCAGGGCCGTCGGGCGCTGCAGCGCCCAGGGCAGCAGGCCCTCGCGGAATTCGGTGACCTGCTTGCCGTCCTTCAGCACGATGGCGTCCTTGCCCACCAGGTCGATACGGCTGATGTGGCTGTCCAGGTTGACGCGGATGCACGGCCAGTTGAGGCGCGCGGAGACCTGCTCGATATGCGTCGACTTGCCGGTGCCGTGATAGCCCTGGATCATCACGCGGCGGTTATGGGCGAAGCCGGCCAGGATGGCGAGGGTGGTGTCGTGGTCGAAGCGGTAGGTTTCGTCGACCTCGGGCACGTAGTCGTTGGCCTGGCTGAACGCCGGCACCTGCATGTCGCAGTCGAGGCCGAAGGTCTGGCGCACCGAAACTTCGATATCGGGGCCGCTCGTCGGCATCTCGCCGTCGGTGGCCGTGGGGTCTGCTGTCGCCATGAAGTAGGAATTCCGTCGTTTGAATTTAGAGTTTTAACCCGGCACGTCGAAGGGCCTGAGCCTGTTGAACATCAGTCGAAGGCCGCCTTCAAGTCCGAATACGCCAAGTTGATGATTTTCAGCCGCTCTTCGGAGCGTCCGTCGCCGCCGGTAATGTCAGGGTGCAATTCCTTGACCAGCGACTTATAGCGCGCTTTGACCTCGGCCAGGGTGGCGTTGGGCGCCAGTTCCAGGGTCTTGAGCGCCTTGGCCTGGCGGGACGTGGGCGGAAAGCGGCCTTTGTGCTGCTCCCGGTCGGCGGCTTCCTCGGTGAAGAAGCCGAAGCCGTCGCGCAAGGGTCTGCTGTGCGGACCAGTCTTGCGTCCGCCGAGGCCGCCGTTGAGGGGCCAGGTCGGGCGCTGCCATACCGCGTCGCCGCGGCGGATCCGCTCGATGTCGTCCTCGTCCAGGTCCTTGAAATAGTCCCAGGCCAGGTTGTATTCGCGCACATGCTCGAGGCAGAACCAGTAGTAGCTGGTGAGGTCGTCGCGCGAGCGCGGCGCCCGGTGCAGTCCTTCCGCCGTGCAGCCCGGCCGCTCGCAGCGGCGCAGGCCCGCGTCCGACCCGGCGTCGCCGGTGCGGTAGGGGCCTTCATGGAAGGGGTCGCCGTGAGGCTTCTGGGGGGAACCGGACATCTTTGAATTATGTGGGAAGGGGCCCTCCGGGCGCAAGGGCGGCAGGCCGTAAAACCGCGCGATTCCGGGCTGTTAGTCGCCCCTGTTCGTCTTCGGCAGTCTCAGTCGTTGGGAGTCGGCGGCGCGTCCCGCCCCCCGGCGGCGCGCCCGCCGCGCAGGTCGGCCAGGTTCACCAGCACCGTACCGCAGAGGATGAGGGCCAGGCCGCCCAGCAGGGTCGGGGTCGTCGGCTCGCCCAGGAAAAGCGCCGAGGCCAGGACACCGGCCACCGGCACCGCCAGCAGGCTGAGGGAGGTGGTGGTGGCCGGCAGCGCCCGGTTGACGCTGACCACCGCCCAGAAGCAGAAGGCCGTCGCCAGGGGGCCGTTGTAGGCCAGGATCGCGCCCAGCCCGCCGGACCAGGCGATCGCCGACCAGTCCTCGGTGAACCAGGAGAGGGCCGCCAGCGGCGGCGCCGCCAGCACCATCTGCCAGGGCGCGAGCTGCAGGGGCGAGGACTCCCACTCGTGAACGCGGACATGCAGGATCGCCAGCGACCAGGAAAAGGCGGCGGCCAGCAGCAGCGCGTTGCCGGTCAGGGCCGCGCGGCTGGTCCAATCGAAGCCCAGGGGGTTGAACAGCACGGCCACGCCGCCGAGGCCCAGGCAGAGACCCAGCAGTTTCCGCCGGTTCATGGTCTCGCCCAGGAACAGGACGGCGGCCGGCGTCACCCACAGCGGCGTGGTGTAGGCCAGCACCGCCGAGCGTCCGGCCCCGACGTGCTCCAGGGCGAAGTTCACCAGCACCAGGAAGGCGGCCATCTGCAGTCCCCCGACGGTGAAGACGACCGCCAGGTCGCGGCGCGTCGGCAGCTTCAGGCGGCCCAGGACGGCCAGCACGGCGAAGAGGCTGGCCGCCCCCAGGGTCATGCGCGCGGCGGCGAACCACACCGGCGGCATGGACTGCAGGCCGACCTTCATGACCGGCCAGTTGACGCCCCAGAGGACCACCACGCCGACCAGCAGCAGCCGCGCGGCGGCGGGGCTGAGGGCGGTGGAGGGCGCAGTGTTGGATGACATGAAGGCGATCCCTGGTGGCCTGCCTCCGGGCAGGATTGAGGCGTTGTCGGGCGGGGCCCGCCAGGTCGGCGTTGACAGGCCCGGACGGGCGACCCACCTTCTGGACGCGCCCGTCAGGCGCAGCAGATCGTCGGTGAAGGAGCAGTGCCGTGGCAGTCGCGCAGACCATCGAACAGAAACTGACCGAGGCCCTCGCGCCGCAACGCCTTAAGGTCGTTGATGATTCGGAAAAGCACAAGGGGCATGCCGGCTACCGCGAAGGCGGCGAGACCCATTTCAGCGTCGAAGTGGTCTCGGCGGCCTTCGCCGGCCAGAGCCGCGTCGCCCGCCAGCGCCGGGTCTACGAGATCCTGGCCGAAGAACTGGCCGCCGGCGTCCACGCCCTGCAGCTCAAGACCCTGACCCCGGAAGAAGAGGTCGGAGCCGGCTGATCGGGCGGCGCCGAGGCAGGTCCGGGACCTGCCGGCGGGAACCGGAGGAGGTTGAGGTGTCGGCGCCGGGGCGCTATCCAGCAGCATGATCGAATTCTTCGCCGCCATTGCCGTCTTCCTGGCCGCCCACGTCCTGCCGGCGGCGACCGGCCTGCGTGTCCTGCTGATCGAGAAGCTGGGCCGGCCGGCCTATCTGGCGGTCTATTCGCTGGTCTCCCTGGCGACCATCGCCTGGGTGATCGCCGCGGCCCTGGCCGCCCCCTACATCGAGCTCTGGGCGCCCAGCCGGGCCACGGCGCTGGTGCCGCTGGCCGCCATGCTGCCCGCCAGCATCCTGCTCGCCGGGGCGCTGTGGCAGCCCAGCCCGCTGTCGGTCTCCTTCCGCGGCGGCCTCGCCGATCCGCGCCGCGCCGGCCTGGCGGCACAGTTCCGCCACCCCGTTCTTTGGGCCTTCTTCCTCTGGGCCGCCGCCCACCTCGTGGCCAACGGCGACCTGGTGAGCCTCATCCTCTTCGGCAGTCTGGCGGGCTTCAGCCTGGCCGGCATGAAACGCATGGAGCGGCGTGCGCGCGCGCGGCTTTCGGAGGCCGACTACGCGGCGGCCGCCGCTCAGACGGATGGCGGACCGGCCGCGCGGCTGCGGCGGGTGGTGCCGCTTTGCGGCGTGATCGATCTGCTGGCGGGCCTGCTGCTCTACGCGGCGCTGCTGCACCTGCATGGGCCGGTCATCGGGCTCGACCCCTTGGCTTGGCTTTAGGGGGCTTGGCTTTAGGGGGCCTGGCTTTAGGGGCTACTCCTCGCCGGTATAGAAGTCCGGCCAGGAGCGCTTGACGATGGGGCTGTCGCTGGCGAAGGCGTGGCAGGTCTCCAGCAGGCCCGGCCGCTGGCCGGGCGGGCGTTTGGCGGCCGTGGCGGCGCGCACCGGATAGAGGGTCTGAAAGGCGACCGTCGCCATGGCGATCAGCAGGTCGACCAGGTGGGTGCAGCCTTCGACGCCGCCCAGTTGCCGGCGTACCTGCTGGGTCCAGCCGGTCTTGATCTCGGCGCCGATCATGCGCTTGAAGTTCGGCGTGATGTCCGGGCAAAGGCGGAAGGGGCTGAAGTCGGTCACCGCCTCGATGTCGTGAACCTTGAAGTCCTCGTCGATGGTCAGGCGGATCGACATGTCGTGCAGCGCCTCGCCGGCCGGGATCTCGCCGCGGTCCTGGTTGGCGAAGGCATAGGTCTTGGTGTCGACGATGCGCCCCTCGATGTCCCACAGGCCGTCGGCGCGCTGGTAGCCTTGAAAGTCGTATTTCCGATTGTGCAGACAGGTTCGCTCGACAGGGGGCGAGAGGGGCATGGCCGGGTACCGCGTGGTTCTCGAACAGGGAACCCGCGACTATAGGACCCCGCGGCCGCCCGTCAACCAAGCGCAGCGGCCGAGGCCCCGGGAAGCCCGCCGTTCTCCCAGGGGCCCGCGGTGCTCCTTGGGGAGATCAGCCGGTGCCGTAGCCGGTGTCGAAGATGAAGGCTTCGCGCTGCTGCAGGTCCTCCTCCAACTCGCGCTTGGCCGCCGCGTAGAGGTCGCGCAGCGAGACGATGCCGACAACCTCGCCGTCCTCGACCACCGGGACGTGGCGGTAGCCGGAGGAGCGCATCCGTTCCAGGGCCAGGGAGGCCAGATCGTCGGGCCCCACGGTGTCGGGATTGGCGGTCATGACCGCGCTCAGGGGCGTGCTGTCGGGATCGAGTCCGCGCGCCACGACGCGGATCAGCAGGTCCCGCTCGGTGAAGATGCCTTCCAGCCGCCCGCCGCTGCCGACGAGGGCCGCGCCGATATGGCGCTCCGCCATATTGCGGACGGCATCGCGGACGGTGGTGCTGCCGGGCAAGAGCTCGATCTTCTGCTGATCGACGATATCCGGTACAACTCTACGCTGCATATGGGGTCCTCCCGCGCGGAAGGGCTCTTGTGCGAATCTTAAGAGATTCAAGGCCCTATGCTTCAATAAGAGGCGCCATAGAGGGCGCGGCCGCTTGCAGGGAGATTCTTCCCGCCCCCTGCTTGCAACCGATTGTGCAGGGCATCGGAATCGCGGTCAAGCGGCGCTGGGCGGCGGCCTTTCAATCTTTACGCGAATAACGCGTCGATGAAATCAGCCTTGTGCCGCCTCTTCGTCCTCCGGCTCCTCGGCCGGCCCGCTGTCGCTGGGGCAGATCCGCACCGAGGTGATCTGGTTGCGCTTGCGCCCCAGGATCTCGAACTTGAAGCCGTGGAAGGTGAAGATCTGGCCGGCGTCGGGAATGCAGCGCGCCTCGTGCAGGATGAGGCCGGCGATGGTCGAGGCCTCCTCGTCGGGCAGGCGCCATTCGAAGCGCCGGTTGAGGTCGCGCAGGGTGACCTTGCCGTCGACGATCATGGTTCCGTCGCGTTGCTGTTGCACACCCTCGATATCCACGTCGTGCTCGTCGGAGATGTCGCCCACGATCTCTTCCAGGATGTCTTCCAGGGTGACGATGCCCAGCATCTCGCCATACTCGTCGACCACGATGGCGAAGTGTTCGTGGCGGCGGCGGAAGGCCTGGAGCTGCGACAGCAGGTCGGTGGTCTCGGGAATGAACCAGGGCGCGGCGGCAATGGCCCTGACGTCCAGCTTGTCCAGGTCGGTGCTGGCCGCCTGTACCGCGCGCAGCAAGGCCTTGGCGTGCAGCACGGCGACGATGTTGTCGGGATCCTCCTGCCATAGCGGAATTCGGGTGAAGGGGCTGGCCAGAACCGCCTCGACGATCTGCGCCGCCGGCAGGTCGACGTCGATGGCCACCACGTCCTTGCGGTGGATCATGATCTCCTCCACCCAGACGTCGCCGAGATCCAGGATCGAGCGCAGCATCTCGCGCTCGTGGCGCTCTTCCTCGCCTTCGCCCTGGTGCAGGTCGATGGCGCCGCGCAGCTGTTCCTCGGAGGCCTCGGCGGAGAGCGTGTGGCGCACTTCGATGCCGAAGCCGGACAGCGCCGCGCGTACGATCATCTGGATGACCAGCGAGAAGGGCTTCAGCAGGGCGACGATGATGCGCATCACCGGCGCCACGGCCAGGGCGGCGCGGTCGGCGTTCTGCAGGGCGTAGGTCTTGGGCAGCACCTCGGCGAAGACCAGCACCAGGACGGTCATGGCCAGGGTCGCGTAGGCCACGCCGGCGTCGCCGAAAAGGGTGATGAGGGCGCTGGTGGCCAGCGCCGAGGCCAGGATATTGACCAGGTTGTTGCCCAGCAGGATGGCGCCGATCAGGTGCTCCTTTTCGTGCCAGAGGTCGTTGACCACGTTGGCGCGGTGGTCGCCGGACTGGGCCAGGTTGTGCAGGCGCGGGCGCGAGGCCGCAGTCAGCGCCGTTTCCGAGCCGGAGAAGAATGCCGAGAAGACCAGCAGCACCAGGATGGCGCCGAGGATGATGGCGAGGTCGATTTCCATGGTCGATCTATTCAGGTTGCTGAAAAGGCATCGTGTCTTGCGGGCGGCTCCCAAGGCGGAGCGTGGCGGGACGGTCTCTCGGCGTTCAACTGCCGAGCGTGGCCCGCGTCGTTATGCCCGAGGCTTCGTTCTCCCGGGCGAGCTGGTCGGCGTCGTTCAAGGCGGCGGTCAAGAGCGCGCGCACCTCGTCCAACTCTACGGTCCTGTCCAGATAGGCCTCGCCGATGCCGCGCACAAGGACGAAGGTAATGCGCCCGCCGCTCACCTTCTTGTCGCGCGACATATGTCCGACAAGGCGCTCCACGTCCCAGTGGCGCGGCGCCAGGTCGGCGAATCCGGTCGGCAGGCCGACGGCGGCCAGATGGCGGCGCACCCGGTCGGCGGCCTCCGGCGGGCAGTGGCCGCGCTGCACCGACAGGTCGAAGGCCATGACCATGCCCACGGCGACGCCTTCGCCGTGCAGCAGTTCGTCGCCGTACCCGGTCTCGGCCTCCAGGGCATGTCCGAAGGTGTGCCCTAGGTTCAACAGCGCGCGCTGGCCGCTCTCGCGTTCGTCGGCGGCCACGACCTCGGCCTTGGCGCGGCAGCTTTCCAGCACGCCGTGCTGCAGTTCGGCGCGCTCGCCCTGGACCAGGTCGGCGCCGTGCGCCTCCAGCCAGTGGAAGAACGCGGCGTCGCGGATCAGGCCGTACTTCACGATCTCGGCGTAGCCCGCCAGCATCTCGCGGCGTGGCAGGGTGGTCAGGATCGAGGTGTCGGCCAGCACCAGGCGCGGCTGGTGGAAGGCGCCGATCAGGTTCTTGCCCTGCGGGGCGTTGATGCCGGTCTTGCCGCCGACGGAGCTGTCGACCTGGGCCAGCAGGCTGGTGGGGATCTGCACGAAATCGATGCCGCGCAGGGTCACCGCCGCGGCGAAGCCGGCGAGGTCGCCGATCATCCCGCCGCCCAGGGCCACCAGGGTGGTCGAGCGCTCGACCTTCATGTCCAGCAGCTTGCCGACCAGAACGCCCAGCTGGTCCAGGCTCTTGGTGGCGTCGCCGGGCGGCATGACGATGCTGTCGTGCCGCAGTCCGGCGTCGTCGAGGGCGCGCTGCAGGCGCGCCAGGTGCAGCGCGGCGACGTTGGCGTCGGTGATGACGACGACCCGGTCGCTCTTCAGCACGGGACGCATCAGCTTGCCGGCCTCGGCCATCACGGTGGTGCCGATCAGAATGTCGTAGCTGCGCTCGCCCAGCTCAACGCGCAGGGGCTGGTGCGGGCTCATTGTCCGGCCTTTCCGGGGGCTGCGCCGTGTTTCCTTATATGGTGCTGCAGTCCTTTCACGACGCGGGCCAGCGTCGTCTCTGGCGGACCGTCGACGGAATCGACCACCACGTCGGCCTCGGCGTAGACCGGATAGCGCAACGCGATCAGTTCGCTGAGAATCTGGCGCGGGTCGCCGCGCTTCAGCAGCGGCCGGTTGTTGCGCCGGGCCGTGCGGCGCAGCAGCAGGTCGACATCGGCGCGCAGCCACACGGAGATGGCGCGCTCGCGGATCAGCCGGCGCGTTTCGGGGTCCATGAAGGCGCCGCCGCCGGTGGCCAGCACCATCTTCGGTTCGTCGAGCAGGCGGGCGATCACCCGGCGTTCTCCGTCACGGAAAGCCGCTTCGCCGTGGGCGGAGAAGATGTCCTCGATGGAGCAGCCGGCGGCGGTCTCGATTTCCTTGTCGGCATCGACGAAGGGCAGGTCGAGCGAGGCGGCAAGCAGGCGACCGATGCAGGACTTGCCGGCGCCCATCAGCCCCACCAGGGCAATGGTGCGGGGCACGGCCAGGGAAATGCTCCCGGCGTCCGCCACCTCTTCGCTTGTATGAACCACCGAAACTCGCCTGCTGATCGTTGCAACGATGAAAGACCCTAGGTAAACTGCCGCATTCGCGCCAGATTCGGACCTTATCATAAAACCATCTTGACGGCACAAGTAGACAGTGTTGCCCGACCAGCGGCCGGCGCCGGCCCGGAACAGCGTAACACTGCTGCCGATCCCGTTCACGCAGTCCTCAGCCGCACGCGATTTATTTTATGAAAAAGACCACCCTCGTTGCTCTTGTCGTTCTCGCCGGTCTCATCGTCTCCGGCGGCTTCTTTCTGTTGACCTGGGACATCCCGCCGCCCTCGGCGCCGGTCGAGAAGGCGCTGCCCGATGAACGCTTCCCCCGCTAGCCGCCAGCCCCGCCTGCCAGCGCGCGCCGCCGTCTTGTGCTGCGCAAGCGCCCTCTGCGTCGCCCTCTGGGCCGCCGCACCGGGGGCCGTGGCGCAGGACGCGCCGATCTCCCTCTTCCCGCCGACGGTGGCGCCGGAGCGGCCGGCGGCCGCGGCGGGCGACCAGCCGTCCCTGCCGTCCGAGCGCGCCGCCGAGACGCCGCAGGTGGAGGGCGAAGGGGCCGAGGGCATCGAGATCGACCGCCTGGGCGAACTGGATCCGGAGGCCCTGGGCATTCTCGACCTGGGCAGCGGCGGGTTCGGCCCGCGCGTCTGGGCCGGCAGCCCGCGCCCATTGGTTGAGTCGCTGCTGGCCGGGCTGCCCGCCGGCATCACTTCGCCGACCCTGCACAGTCTGGCCACGCGGCTGCTGCTGACCAGCGCGCCGCCGCCCGGCGGCGGCCCAGCGGACCCGGCGGGTCCGACCGTTGCCGACGCCCTGGCCACGGTCCAGAAGGCCGCGGCGGGGGAGAGCGGCTTCCTGCGCTTGCGCGCTGAGCGGCTCTACGCCTTGGGCGCGCTGGCCGGCCTCAACCGTCTGCTGGCCCTGGTGCCGCAGCGGGTCGAGGACCCCTGGCTGGCCCGGACCAAGGTCGACGGTCTGCTGCTGGCCGGCAAGGACAGCCAAGCCTGCGGCGAGGTGCCTGCCGGCCTGGCGCGCTATCCGCGCGATCTCTATTGGGCCAAGGCGCAGATCTATTGCCAGTTCCTGGCCGAACAAGGCGACCAGGCGATGTTGGGGCTCGACCTGCTGCGCGAGCAGGCCCCTGACGGCGACCCCGCGTTCTTCGTTCTGGCCGACGGCTTCATCAGCGGCACGCCCGGCAGGGTCGGCGGCGAGGGGCTAACTCCCCTCAATCTGGCGATCCTGCGCAGGACCGGCGGCGCGGTCTCGGCCGAGACCGTGGCGGGCGCCGGCCCGCCGCTGCTGCACGGCATCGCGCAGCTCGCCGGCGGCGACCACGCCGTTCACGCGGCGGCGGTGGAGCGTCTGGCCGAGGTCGGCGCCCTGCCGGGCGAACGCCTGGCCGGTGCCTACGCCGCCTTCGAGTTCACCGAGGCCGATCTGGCCGACGCCCTGGCTCAGGCAGAGCGGGAGGGCGGCGTGAGCGGCCGGGCTCTGCTGTACCGGGCCGCCAACCGCGAGAGCCTGGCGGCGACCAAGGCGGAAATCCTGCGCGCGGCGCTGCTCTCGGCCGAGGCGGACGGCAGGTCCAACGCTGTGGCCCGTGCCCTGAAGCCGGTTTTGACCGGGCTGGCGCCGAGCCCGGAGCTGGCGTGGTTCGCCCCTCAGGCGGCACGCGCCCTGTTCCGCCTCGGCCAGTTCGAGCGCGCCGGCGGCTGGCTCTCGGTGCTGCGCATCGACGGCTTGAAGGATCCGGAATCGCAAGCGGCCTACGACGAGCTGACGCCGCTGCGCCGCCTTGCCGGCGCGGCCGAGCCCCTGAGTGCCGAAAGTACGGCGGAGAGCCCTGCGGCTGCCGAGCGGCGCCTGCTCATGCTGATGCTGTCCCGCGCGCTGGGGCAGGAAGAGCCGCTGAGCTGGGCCCAGCTCGCGCAAGACGGGGCGGCGGCCCGGCCCCTGGAGCGTTTGCCGAGCCTTCTGGCGCTGGGCGACGCGGCCGCCGAAGGCAAGCGCGGCGAGAGCGTTCTGCTGGCGGTGGACGCGCTGGGCGTGGCGGCGCCGGCCGATAGTCATCCCCTGGCGCTGGGCTACGCCGTCTCTGCGCTGGCCGCCGTCGGCCTCGGCAACGAGGCCCGGGCCCTAGCCATCGAGGCGGCGCTGGCCGCCCGGCCCTAGGCCGCCCTCATGGGTGACGGGCCCAACAGCCCCCAGATCGAGCCGTTCCTGGAGATGCTGGCCGCCGAGCGCGGCGCCGCCGCCAACACCCTGGAGGCCTATCGCCGCGATCTGCAGGCCTTTACCGAGTTTCTCGGTCGGCGCCGGGCCCTGGAGGCGGCCACGGCCGACGATATCCGTGCCTTCCTGGGCGCTCTCGCCCGGGCCGGCATGGCGCCGCGCACCGCCGCGCGCCGCCTTTCGGCGCTGCGCCAGTTCTACCGTTTCCTGCTGAGCGAGACTCTGCGTGGCGACGATCCCAGCGCCGAGGTCGACAGCCCGCGTCAGGGCCGCGCCCTGCCGAAGATCCTGAGCGAGGACGAGGTCGGCGCCCTGCTGGACGCGGCCCAGGCGGGCGAGGGGCCCGAGGCGCTGCGGCTGGCGGCGCTGGTGGAACTGCTCTATGCCACCGGCCTGCGCATTTCGGAACTGGTCGGCCTGCGCCTCGCCGCCGCCCAGCGCGACCAGCGCCTGCTCATCGTCCAGGGCAAGGGGGGCAAGGAGCGTATGGTGCCGCTCAGCCCGGCGGCGCGCGAAAGCCTCTCGGCCTATCTCGCCGCGCGCGATCATTTCCTCCCCGGCCCGGGCAAGGGAGCCAAGGCGCCGACGGCCGTCAAGGCCGCCTCGCCGTGGCTTTTCCCGTCGCGCGGCGCCGAAGGCCACATCACCCGCCACCGGGTCGCGCAGTTGCTGAAGGACCTGGCGCGCCGGACCGGGATCGATCCGGCCAGGGTCTCGCCTCACGTGCTGCGTCACGCCTTCGCCAGTCACCTGCTGGACCACGGAGCAGACCTGCGCGCCCTGCAGAAGATGCTGGGCCACGCCGACATATCGACGACGCAGATCTATACGCATGTGCTCGGCGAGCGCCTGAAATCCCTGGTTCAGGATCATCATCCTCTGGCGCGCGGCCGGACGGGGCCGCGTTGAGCCTGCGGCCGGATTCTTCCGGTTGACAAGACCCACTGGGGTGACCAGTTTCCGCAGCTGAGTTGGCTGGGTGTTAGCCCGGATTTCTCAAGCTATGCCTGTCGGCAAATTCGCCGCCGTGACGCCCACCATAGCTTGAAAAATTCGGGCTGGCCCCCCGGGCAGGCCGACGTACATCGACTAGCGCACTCTGAGACAGCAGGGGTACTTCCATGAGCTTTACCATCGTCGAGCAGGCTCCCGCGCGCCTGAACCGCAGCGAACTGGCCGTGCCGGGCAGCAACCCGAAACTCTTCAAGAAGGCGGCGGAATCCGATGCGGACGTCGTGTTCCTCGATCTTGAGGACGCGGTGGCGCCGGACGACAAGCCGCAGGCCCGCAAGAACATCATCAAGGCCTTGAACGAGATCGACTGGGGCAACAAGACCATGTCGGTGCGCATCAACGGTCTCGACACGCACTACATGTACCGCGACGTCATCGACATCATCGAGCAGGGCGGCGAGCGTCTGGACCTGATCATGATCCCCAAGGCCGGCACCGCGGCGGACATCTACGCCGTCGACATGCTGGTGACCCAGGCCGAGGAGGCCGTCGGCCGCAAGAAGAAGATCGGCTTCGAGATGATCATCGAGACGGCGTTGGGCATGGCCAACGTCGACGAGATCGCCAAGGCCTCGCCGCGCAACGAGAGCCTGCACTTCGGCGTCGCCGACTATGCCGCCTCCACCAAGGCGCGCACCACCGTCATCGGCGGCCCGAACGAGATGTACGGCGTGCTGACCGATCCGGACGACAAGGGTGAGCGCCTCTATCACTGGGGCGACATGTGGCACTACGCCGTCGCGCGCATGGTGGTCGCCGCCCGCGCCGCCGGCCTGCGCCCCATCGACGGCCCCTTCGGCGACTTCTCCGACCCCGAGGGCTTCCGCGCCCAGGCGCGCCGCGCCGCGGTGCTGGGCTGCGAGGGCAAGTGGGCCATCCACCCGAGCCAGATCGGCCTGGCCAACGAGGAGAACAGCCCCTCCAAGGCCGAGGTCGACAAGGCCAAGCGCATCCTCAAGGCCATGCGTCAGGCCCAGAAGGAAGGCAAGGGCGCGGTCTCCCTGGACGGCCGCCTCATCGACATCGCCTCCATCAAGCAGGCCGAGGTGATGGTCAAGAAGGCGCGCCAGATCGCCAAGGGCTGATCCGCACCGTTTTGGAGCTTACCGAGCCGGCGGCTCCCTCTTCTGCGGGGGGGGCGCCGGCTTTGCCGTTCCGGGCGCCGTGGTTCGGCCTCCCTTGATTCCGGCGGGAATTTGCGGCAAAGGGTTCCGCCAGCCGTTTCGCCCCTTCCTTTTCGGGCGACGGTTAGGCGTGCCACTCGCGAAATGCTGTGTTAGATAGAAGCCCATGCACAATTTTCTCGACTTCGAAAAGCCGATCGCCGAACTGGAAGGCAAGATCGAAGAACTGCGGCACCTCTCCGACGACGGGGAGATCAATATCGCCGACGAGGTCGAGAAGCTGCAGGGCAAGGTCGACCGCCTGCTGCGCCAGACCTACGGCAAGCTTTCGGCCTGGCAGAAGACCCAGGTGGCCCGCCATCCCGACCGTCCGCACTTCCAGCACTACATCTCGGCCCTGGTCGAGGATTTCACGCCGATGGCCGGCGACCGCCTGTTCGGCGAGGACCATGCCATCGTCGGCGGTCTCGGCCGCTTCCGCGGCTATTCGGTCATGGTCATCGGCCACGAGAAGGGCGCCGATCTCAACTCGCGCGTGAAGCACAACTTCGGCATGGCCCGGCCCGAGGGCTACCGCAAGGCACAGCGCCTGATGCGCATGGCCGAGCGTTTCGGCCTGCCGGTCATCACCCTGGTCGACACCGCCGGCGCCTATCCCGGCATCGGCGCCGAGGAGCGCGGCCAGGCCGAGGCCATCGCCCGCTCCATCGAGGTCTGCCTGGACGTCGAGGTGCCGCTGCTGTCGGTGATCATCGGCGAGGGCGGCTCCGGCGGCGCCATCGCGCTGGCCGCGGCCAACCGCGTCTACATGCTGGAGCACTCGATCTACTCGGTGATCTCGCCGGAAGGCTGCGCCTCGATCCTCTGGCGCTCCGGCGAGCAGGCGCAGGAGGCCGCCGAGGCCCTGCGGCTGACGGCCCAGGATCTGCTGCGCCTGGGGGTCATCGACGACATCATCCCGGAGCCCCTGGGCGGCGCCCACCGGGCGGCCAAGATGACCATCAAGGGCGTCGGCGACAAGCTGGAGGCGGGCCTGCGCGATCTGGTCCGTGACAGCGGCCTGCAACTGAAGCAGGCCCGCCGTCAGAAGTTCCTGGAGATGGGCCAGAAGGGCCTTTCCTGATCCGGCTGTCCCGGCCCGGGCCGCCGCGGACCCTCCCGCATAGTCTTCCCCCATAGTCTTCTCCTCGCGGGGCTGAATTCGCCGCTCGGTTGAGTACCGATCGGGCGACAGGGTCATTTTCTTGCGGAACCTGGAGCAAGAACGCAACCGACCGCTGCAAATTCGCGGTGATGGCCCTTGAAACACGCAGCCGTTAGGGGACTAATATGCGGACCACCTGCGCCACAAGACCGGGATACGGCAGCGAGACCGCGGGTGAGGGAGGGGTTTTCATAACGGAATGGGAGAACTCAAAAGATGCTTCTCAAGAACTTTAGGCGCGCGGCGCTGGGTTTCGGCCTGGCGGTGGCGCTCACCGGCGGCGCGCAGGCCGAAAAGGTCCTGCGGGTCGGAAACATGGGCGAACCGGAATCCCTCGACCCGCATTTCGTTCAGGGCGTCTGGGAGAATCGCATCGTCGGCAACATGTTCCTGGGGCTGACCACCGAGGACGCGTCGGCCACGCCGATCCCGGGGGCCGCGGAAAGCTGGACGATCAGCGACGACGGCAAGACCTATACCTTCAAGCTGCGCGACCATAGCTGGTCGGACGGCACGCCGGTCACCGCCGGCGACTTCGTCTACTCCCTGCGCCGGATTCTGCTGCCCGAAACCGCGGCGGAATATGCCTCGCTGCTTTTCCCGATCGAGAACGCCCAGCAGGTCAACTCCGGCGAGGTGCCGGCGGACAAGCTCAGCGTGCGGGCGGTCGACGACAAGACCCTGGAAGTGAAGCTGGTCGGGCCGACGCCGTTCTTCCTGGAGCAGCTGACCCACTACACCGCCTTCCCGGTACCCCGGCATCTGATCGAGAAGCACGGCCAGGCTTGGACCAAGCCGGAGAACATCGCCGTCAACGGCCCCTACACCCTGAAAAATTGGGTGCCCAACGATCAGATAACCTTGATCCGCAACGACAAGTTCTATGACGCGGCCAACGTGAAGATCGATACGGTGGTCTACTACCCGCAGGAAGACCGCACGGCCGTGCAGAAGCGGTTCCGCGCCGGCGAGATCGACTGGGCGGCGGACTTCGCTTCCGATCAGTTCGAATGGCTGAAGTCGAACCTGTCGGATGAAACCCGCGTGGCGCCGTACCTCGGCATCTACTACTACCCGATGAACTTGCGCAAGCCGCCGTTCGACGACAAGCGCGTGCGCCAGGCGCTGTCCATGGCCATCGATCGCGAGATCATCACCGACAAGGTCCTGAAGACCGGCGAACTCCCCGCCTACAGCTTCGTTCCCCCCGGCGCCGGCGGCTACGGCAATCCGTCCATGGTCAGTTGGATGGACGAGCCCTACAGCGCGCGCCTGGAGAAGGCCAAGGCCTTGCTGGCCGAGGCCGGCTACGGTCCCGGCAACCCGCTGAAGTTCACGCTGTCCTACAACACCTCCGAAAATCACAAGCGTATCGCCATCGCCATCGCTTCCATGTGGAAACAGCACCTCGGAGTCGAGACCGAGCTGTTCAACTCGGAGGTCAAGGTCCACTACCGCGCCCTCAACAGCGCCGATTTCTCGATCGCGCGCGCCGGCTGGATCGCCGACTACAACGACGCCCAGAACTTCCTCTATCTGCTTGAGACGCGTACCGGACCGAACAACTATTCGGGGTTCTCTAACTCCGAGTTCGACAAGCTGATGGTCGAGGCGGGCACGACTGGTGACATGGATATGCGTTCCTCGCTCATGGCCAAGGCGGAAGCCATTGCCATGGAGGAGCAGCCGGTCATTCCGATCTACTACTACGTATCCAAGAACCTGGTCTCCGACAGGCTGACCGGTTGGGAACCCAATGCCAAGGACGTGCATCGGGTTCGCTACATGGATCTGAAGTAGGCTTTGCGAGGCGGGGCGGCGGTGCGATGGCGCCGCCGCCCCGCGCCGCTTGAGCGACATGATTGCTTTTCTGATTCGCCGCCTCGCCAGCGCCATCCCCACGCTGTTGGTCATTATCACCGTCGCGTTCTTCATGATGCGCGTGGCGCCGGGCGGCCCCTTCGATGAAGATCGCGCTTTAGCACCTGACATCGAAGCCAACATCCTGCGCGCCTACAACCTCGACAAGCCGCTGGTCGAGCAATACTTCGACTACGTCGGCAACCTGCTGAGGGGCGACTTCGGCCCCTCCTACAAGATCCGCGATTTCGACGTCAACGACCTGATCCTCGCCGGCTTTCCCGCAAGTCTCCAACTCGGCGGAACGGCGATTCTGTTGGCGGTGATCCTGGGAATTTCCTTCGGCACCCTGGCGGCGCTGCGGCAGAACCAGGCCAGCGACTACGCGATCATGACCGTGGCGATGATCGGCATCGCCGTGCCCAACTTCGTCATGGCGCCGCTGTTGACGCTGGTCTTCGGGGTCTACTTGTCGCTCCTGCCGGTCGCCGGCTGGGGAGGCGGGGCGTTGGAGAACAAGCTCCTGCCGGTGATCGCCTTGGCCTTGCCGCAAGTCGCCTACATTGCGCGGTTGACCCGGGGCTCGATGGTCGAGGTGTTGAGCGCCAACTACGTGCGCACGGCGCGGGCCAAGGGGCTGCGCGAGCAGGTCGTGGTCTTGCGCCACGCCCTGAAAGGGGCGTTGCTGCCGGTGGTGTCCTACCTGGGCCCGGCGACCGCGGGGCTGGTGACCGGTTCCGTGGTCATCGAGACGATCTTCGATATCCCGGGCATCGGGCGCTACTTCGTGCAGGGGGCCTTGAACAGGGACTACACGCTGGTGATGGGCGTGATGATTTTCTATGCCGTCCTGATCATCGCGCTCAATCTGCTCGTCGACATGATTTACGGCTTTCTCGATCCCAAAGTGAGGCACGGCTGATGATCAACCTGACCGCTGCCTCCGACGGCCTGGCCTCCGTCGAGGAATTCGAGGGCCGTAGCCTCTGGCAGGACGCCCGCAACCGCCTGCTGCGCAACAAGGCGGCCGTCGCCTCGATGATCGTGCTGGCTAGCTTCGCCCTCCTGGCGCTGGTGGCGCCGCTGCTCAGCCCCCATGCCTACGACCAGGTCTACTGGGACCGCATCCAGGCGCCGCCGGATTTCGCCAACGCCCATTGGTTCGGCACCGACGGCAACGGCCGCGACCTCTTCGTGCGCACGCTCTATGGCGCCCGGGTGTCGTTGATGGTCGGACTGCTGGCCACCGGCGTGAGTCTCCTGATCGGCGTCACCTACGGGGCGGTGGCGGGCTTCGTCGGCGGGCGCATCGATAACCTGATGATGCGCTTCGTCGACGTCATGTACTCGCTGCCCTTCATGTTCTTCGTCATCCTGTTGATGGTGATCTTCGGCCGCAACATCTTCCTGATCTTCGTCGCCCTGGGTGCGGTGGAGTGGCTGACCATGGCGCGCATCGTGCGCGGTCAAACCCTGTCGGTGAAGCGCAAGGAGTTCATCGAGGCCGCCTATGCCGGGGGCGTCTCGCGGTTCCGCATCATCTTCCGCCACATCATCCCCAACGTGCTGGGCCCGGTGATCGTTTATGTCACCCTGACGGTGCCGCAGGTGATCCTCACGGAATCCTTCCTGTCCTTCCTGGGGCTTGGCGTGCAGGAACCCTTGACCTCCTGGGGCGTGCTGATTTCCGAGGGGGCCAGGGTGATGGAAGTCGCGCCGTGGATGCTGATCTTTCCGGCGAGTTCCCTGGCGGTGACCCTCTTCGCCTTCAATTTCATCGGCGACGGCTTGCGCGACGCCCTCGATCCGAAGGATCGATGAGTATGAAAAAGTGGCCGAAGGATCGATGAGTATGAAAAAGTGGCCGAAGGATCGATGAGTATGAAAAAGTGGCCGAAGGATCGATGAGTATGAAAAAGTGGCCGAAGGATCGCTAGATGACCGCTGTACTCGACGTGAAGAACCTCGATACCCGCTTCGCCACGCCGGAGGGTGAGGTCCACGCGGTCAACGACGTCTCCTTCCACATCGAGGCGGGGGAGAGCGTCGGCGTGGTCGGCGAGTCCGGCTCCGGCAAGACGCAGATCTTTCTCTCCATTATGGGCCTGCTGGCCAAGAACGGGCAGGCCACGGGGTCCGTGCGCTACCGCGGCAAGGAGATTCTGGGCCTGCCGTCGCGCGAGCTGAACAAGGTGCGCGGCGTCACCCTGTCGATGATCTTCCAGGATCCCATGACCTCGCTGAACCCCTACCTGCGCATCTCCCGCCAGATGACCGAGGTGCTGGTCGAGCACAAGGGCAGCAGCGAGGCCGAGGCGCGGCGCCGCGCCATCGAGATGCTGGACCGGGTCGGCATCCCCTCGGCCGGGGAGCGCGTCGACCTCTATCCGCACGAGTTCTCCGGCGGCATGCGCCAGCGGGTGATGATCGCCATGGCGCTGCTCTGCGAGCCGGACCTGCTGATCGCCGACGAGCCGACCACCGCCCTGGACGTCACCATCCAGGCGCAGATCCTGGACCTCATGGCCGACCTGAAGCGCGACTTCAACACCGCCATCATCATGATCACCCACGACCTGGGCGTGGTCGCGGGGCTCTGCGACCGGGTCATGGTGATGTACGCCGGCCGGGTGGTGGAGACCGGCGGAGTACGCGACATCTTCTACCGTCCGCAGCACCCCTACAGTCTGGGCCTGCTGCGTTCCATGCCGCGTCTCGACGAGGCCGGAGTTACCCGGCTCGCCACCATCCCCGGCCAGCCGCCGAACCTGCAGGCCCTGCCGCCCGGCTGCGCCTACCAGGAACGCTGCCCCTACGTCTTCGAGGCCTGCCGCAGCCAAGAGCCCGCCTTGCAGGCCGCCGGGGAAGGCCGGGCCAAGGCCTGCCATCTGGAACGCCTGGAAGAGAGGGAGCCGGCATGAGCGAGGCCCTGCTGTCGGTCGAGAACCTGAAGGTTCACTTCCAATTGCGCGTCGGCGGCGTCTTGGTCGGGCGCTACTTGCCGCTGAAGGCGGTGGACGGGGTGAGCTTCGAGCTCCAGGCCGGGGAGACTCTGGGGATCGTCGGGGAGTCCGGCTGCGGCAAGTCGACCCTGGGCCGCGCCATCCTGCGCCTCATCGAGCCCACCGCCGGGCGCGCCGTCTGGCTGGGCGATGATCTCGCCGCGCTGGACCCCAAGGCGATGCGGGCCCGGCGCCAGGACATGCAGATCATCTTCCAGGACCCCCTGGCCAGCCTCAATCCCCGCATGACGGTGGGCGAGATCGTCGCCGAACCGCTGCGCACCTTCGAGCCCGAGCTGAGCCGCGAGGCGCTGAAGGACCGGGTGAAGGACATGATGGCCAAGGTCGGCCTGTTGCCGCAGATGATCAACCGCTACCCGCACGAGTTCTCCGGCGGCCAGTGCCAGCGCATCGGCATCGCCCGGGCCATGGTGCTGGGGCCGAAGCTGATCGTCTGCGACGAGCCGGTCTCGGCCCTCGACGTCTCCATCCAGGCGCAGATCGTGAATCTCTTGATGCGCCTGCAGCAGGAGTTCGGCCTGACGCTAATCTTCATCAGCCATGACCTCTCCGTGGTGCGCCACATCAGCCACCGCATCATGGTGCTCTATCTGGGCAAGGTGATGGAAATCGCCGACCGCGAGGCGATCTACTCGCGCGCCCGCCACCCCTACACCCAGGCGCTCATCTCCGCCGTGCCGATCCCCGACCCGGACAAGGAGCAGCAGAAGCAGCGCCTGGTGCTGCAGGGCGACCTGCCCTCGCCGCTGGCGCCGCCTTCCGGCTGCGTCTTCCGCACCCGCTGCCCCAAGGCGACGGCGCTCTGCGCCGAGCAGGCGCCGCCGCTGGAGGAAGACGGCACGGGCGACCTCCACAAGGTCGCCTGCCACCACTGGCGCGAGTGACCGGCCTTTTCAGGCCGCTTGTCCCGCGGCCTTGAAGCCGCTCTGGATCTTCTTGGCCTGCTTCATGGCCTTGGTCGCTTCCTTCGAGGTCACCGCGACCGTCGTGTGCAGATCGGTGACACCGCCGGTCGCCGCCGCCACGAAGAGGACCGACATGAGGTCGGTGAGGTTCTTGTCGCTCTCCATGACCACCAGGAAATCGTACTCGCCGAAGGTGACGTAGTAGTTGAGCAGCTTGCCGCCCGCCGCCTTGACCAGATCGGCGACGGCCTCTGCCCTGTCCTCGGGTTTCGCGACCATGCCCCTGATCGCTTCTCGGCTGTAATGGCCTTGCGTGATGTAGATCGTCATCCGTTCTCTCCCTTCCATGACCTCGTAAGATCCAGTTGGCCAGCGAACCGACGATTCCAGCGTAGCACCGGACCGACGCCGCCCACAGCGGAAACCGCCGTGCCTGGGCCGAAGCCTGGCACCGGGCGGCCCCAGCTTGACCCGCCCCCGCTCCGGCCCGGATACTTCCGGCAAGGAACAGGGAGGAGATGGTTCAGATGACACGGCTGACGGAACGACAAGAAGGCATTCGGGAGAAGGCGCGGGAGCTGGCCGAGGCGGTCATCGCCCCGCGCGCCGCCGAGGTCGACCGCCGGGAAGAGTATCCCTGGGACAACTGCCGCGCCCTGCGCGAGGCCGGCTTCTTCGGCATGACCATCCCGAAAGACTACGGCGGGCCGGGCCTCGGCTTCCTGGAGGTGGCGCTGGTCATCGAGGAGATGGCGCGGGTCTGCGGCGTCACCGGGCGCATCGCCGTGGAGGCCAACATGGGCGCGGTCAGCGCCATCATGGCCTACGGCAGCGAAGCGCAGAAGCAGATCGCGGCGAAACAGGTGCTCTCCGGCGACAAGCCGGCGATCTGCATCACCGAGCCGGGGGCGGGTAGCGCCGCCACCGAGATGACCACGCGGGCCGACAAGCAGGGCGACCGCTACATCCTGAACGGCGGCAAGCACTGGATCACCGGCGGCGGCGTCTCGCAGTTGCACCTGATCTTCGCCCGCGTCTTCGAGGACGGGGTGGAGCAGGGCATCGGCGGCTTCATCGCGCTGCGCGACCCGGAAAAGGATACGCCCAAGGGTCTGCGCATCGGTAAGCGCGAGCCCACCATGGGCCTGCGCGGCATCCCGGAGACCGAGATTCTCTTCGAGGACCTGGAGATCCCCGAGGACAGGCTGCTCATGCCGCCGCAGGGCCTCAGGCGCGGCTTCGGCGCCCTCATGTCCGCCTACAACGCCCAGCGCGTCGGCGCGGCCACCGTCGCCCTCGGCATCGCCCAGGGCGCCTACGAGGAGGCCCTGGCCTACGCCGGAAAGCGCGAGCAGTTCGGCCGCCCGATCGCCGAGTTCCAGGGGCTGCAGTGGATGCTGGCCGACATGGCGACGCAGCTCGCCGCGGCGCGTGCGCTGATCCACAAGGCCGCCGACAGCGGCAAGGGTTTTCCCGACGTGCTGGAAGCGGCGCAGGCCAAGGTCTTCGCCTCGGAAATGGCGATCAAGGTGACCAACGACGCCTTGCAGGTCTTCGGCGCCGCCGGCTACTCGCGCAACAACCCGCTGGAGCGCATGGTGCGCGACGCGCGCATGTTCACCATCGGCGGCGGCACCGCGCAGATCCTGCGCACGGTCATCGCCTCGCGCATCCTGGACAGGAAGCTGCCGCAGACCCGCGACGGCTATCTGAACCTGCAGAGGGCGGGGGAGTAGCCGCATAAGCCGTCATGCTCGGGCTTGACCCGAGCATCCATCTTCATGACGGGCCGGTTCGTGCGGGCGGCACCATGGACCCTCGGGTCAAGCCCGAGGGTGACAATCATACTTGGGAATGAGGGCAGGCGAGGGTCTCAGCCCAGCTTGCCGTGGCAGTGCTTGTATTTCTTGCCGGAGCCGCAGGGGCAGGCGGCGTTGCGCGAGACCTTGCCCCAGGTGCCGGGGTCGTTGGGGTCGATCTCGGCGGCGGCGGCGCGGCTGGTGGCCGGCTGGGCCACGGCGCGCGGCTGCGGCGTTTCCGCGGGCTCGGCCCCGGCACCCGCCGTCGCCATGGCAACGTCCTGGCGGCCTTCGTGCATGACCTGCTGCGGGCGCGGCACGTCGATGGGCTCCTGCGGGCGCAGCTCGACGCGGCTGAGCAGGCTTATGGTTTCCTCGCGCACCTCGGCCAGCATGTTCTCGAAGAGGTCGAAAGCCTCGCGCTTGTACTCGATCAGCGGGTCGCGCTGGCCGTAGGCCCGAAGCTGCACGCCCTGGCGCAGGTGGTCGAGGGACAGCAGGTGGTCCTTCCACTGGCGGTCCAGCACCAGCAGCAGGATCTGCTTTTCCAGGCCGCGCATGACTTCGGGGCCGAAGTTGGCGGTCTTGGCCGCCATGCGCTGCTTCACCGCGGCGGCGATGCGCTCCTTGATCTCCTGGTCGGCGATGCCCTCTTCCTTGGCCCACTCGGCGATCGGCAGGTCGAGGTTGAAGAGCCGCAACACCTCCTCGTGCAGCGAGGAAACCTGCCACTGCTCGGAATAGGCCTGGGCCGGGATGAAGCGGCCAACCAGGGCGTCGATGACGTCGGCGCGCATCTCCTCGACGGTCTCCTGCACGTCGTCCGCGCGCATCAGGTCCTTGCGCTGCTCGAAGACCACCTTGCGCTGGTCGTTCATGACGTCGTCGTACTTCAGCAGGTACTTGCGGCCCTCGAAGTGGCGGGCCTCGACCTTCTGCTGCGCCTTCTCCAGGGCCTTGTTGACCCAGGGATGGACGATGGCCTCGCCTTCCTCCAGGCCCAGCTTCTGCAGCATGGAGTCCATGCGCTCGGAGCCGAAGATGCGCATCAGGTCATCTTCCAGGGAGAGGAAGAACTTGGAGGCGCCGGGGTCGCCCTGGCGGCCGGCGCGGCCGCGAAGCTGGTTGTCGATGCGCCGGCTCTCGTGGCGTTCGCTGCCGACGATGTAGAGGCCGCCGGCGGCCAGCGCCTGCTGGCGGGCGGCGGCGATCTCGGTCTCGATCTCGGCGGTCTTCTTCTCGCGGGCCGCCTCGTCCTCGATGGGCGCGGCTTCCTGCGCGATGCGCATATCCAGGTTGCCGCCCAACTGGATGTCGGTGCCGCGGCCGGCCATGTTGGTGGCGATGGTGACGGCGCCGGGCACGCCGGCCTGGGCGATGATGAAGGCTTCCTGCTCGTGGAAGCGGGCGTTGAGCACCTGGTGCTTGATGCCGGCCTTCTTCAGCAGCTCCGAGAGCAGCTCCGATTTCTCGATGGAGACCGTGCCGACCAGGATCGGCTGGCCGCGCTCCTGGCAGTCGCGGATCTGCTCCAGCATCGCCTGGTACTTTTCCTTGGCGGTGCGGTAGACCTCGTCGTCGGCGTCCTCGCGGACGACCTCGACGTTGGTCGGGATCTCGATGACCTCCAGGTCGTAGGTCTCCAGGAACTCGCCGGCCTCGGTCATGGCCGTTCCGGTCATGCCGGCCAGCTTGGGATAGAGGCGGAAGTAGTTCTGGAAGGTGATGGAGGCCAGCGTCTGGTTTTCCTGCTGGATGGTCACGCCTTCCTTGGCCTCCAGGGCCTGGTGCAGGCCCTCGGAGTAGCGGCGGCCCTCCATCATGCGTCCGGTGAACTCGTCGATGATGACGACCTTGTCGTCCTTGACGATGTAGTCGGTATCGCGGCTGAACAGCTTGTGGGCGCGCAGCGCCTGGTTGGCGTGATGCAGCAGGCTGACGTTCTGGATGTCGAAGAGGCCGCCTTCTTCGATATGTCCGGCCTCGCGCAGCAGCTCTTCCATGTGCTCGGCGCCGGCCTCGGTGAAGGTCACCGAACGCGCCTTCTCGTCCTTCTCGAAGTCTTCCTCCGTCAGGCTGGGGATCAGCTTGTTGACGGCGATGTAGGCTTCCGAGGAGTCCTCGGCCGGGCCTGAGATGATCAGCGGCGTACGCGCCTCGTCGATCAGGATCGAGTCGACCTCGTCGACGATGGCGAAGTTGAAGTCGCGCTGGACCAGGTCCTCCAGGCGGAACTTCATGTTGTCGCGCAGATAGTCGAAGCCGAATTCGTTGTTGGTGCCGTAGGTCACGTCGGCGGCGTAGGCGGCGCGGCGCTCGTCCTCGCTCAGGCCGTGCACGATGCAGCCGGTGCTGAGGCCCAGGAAGCGGTAGATCTGGCCCATCCACTCGGCGTCGCGCTTGGCCAGGTAGTCGTTCACCGTGACCACGTGGACGCCTTTGCCGGACAGCGCGTTCAGGTAGACCGCCAGGGTGGCGACCAGGGTCTTGCCTTCGCCGGTCTTCATCTCGGCGATCTTGCCCTGGTGCAGCACCATGCCGCCGATCATCTGGACGTCGTAGTGGCGCTGGCCGAGGGTCCGCTTGGCGGCCTCGCGCACCGTGGCGAAGGCGTCGACCAGGATGTCGTCCAGGCTCTCGCCCTGGGCGAGGCGGCCGCGCAGCTCGGCGGTGCGGGCGCGCAGGGCCTCGTCGCTCAGTTCCTGGAGCTGCGGCTCCAGGGCGTTGATCGCCGTCACCGTCGGGTTCAGGCTCTTCAGAAATCGGTCGTTCGCAGACCCAAAGAGCCGCTTGGCGAGCACGCCGAACATGCGAGATCCTTACGATTTGGTGAGTGGCGGCCGGAGCCCCCTTTTTTACGTGGTGTGACACATAGGGCCCCCGCTTCGGGCTGTCAACGATGCTCCCCGAGGTGTGACCCGGGGGCGTCGGCCCTCTGCCCGCGGCCGGCGGTACAGGGGGGCCGGCCGGTGCCCGCGGCCGCGCTTTGCGGACCCTTGTGATATGGCCCGCGCCGTGCATGATGCGTAGCCATGGCGCGTCGCACACTCCAAGAAGTCCTCCTTTTTGCGCAAGGGGCCGGGATTCCCGGCTTTTTGCGTCGTCCCGGGCCTGTGCCGCGCGTGCCGGGGAGGCCGGCCGCGGCCTGGGTGCTGGCGGCGCTGCTGGCGGGGGGCGTGACCCAGCCCCTGCAGGCTCAGGACGCGGGCGATCCTCTGCCCTTGAACCTGCCGGAACCCGCGCCGGGCGGCGGCGGGGCCGAGCTGACCCGCCTGAAGGATGCGCTGCGGGAAATGGACGCGCACAACCCCGTGGTGGCGCGGGTCAACGGATACCCCATCCGCTGGGCGGAGGTGGTGGCCTCGGCTGAGGATCTGCCGCAGCGCTACCGCGACCAGATCGAATCGGTCTTCCCGGCCCTGCTCGACCGCCTGGTCGATCTGCGCCTGCTGGCCGAGGCGGCGCGGGCCGAAGGGCTGCGCGACGACCCCGTGGTGCGGGAGCGCCTGGTGAGCTTCGAGGACCGGGTGCTGTCCAGCGTTCTCCTGGAGCGCTATCTGAACGAGAAAGTCACGACCGCGGCCCTGCGGGCACGCTATGACGCCCTGGTCGCGGCCCGCCGCGGCGACCGCGAGATCCGGGCCCGGCATATCCTGGTCGACAGCGAGGCGGCGGCCGAGGCGGCCATCGCCCGCCTGGACGAGGGCGCGGTCTTCATCTCGCTGGCCAAGGAGTTGTCCACCGGAGCCTCGGCCGCGCGCGGCGGCGATCTGGGCTATTTCCACCCCAGCCGCATGGCGCCGGCCTTCGCCAAGGCCGCCCTGGCGCTGGAGCCGGGCGAATTCACGCGCGAACCGGTGAAGACCGAATTCGGCTGGCACGTCATCCTGCTGGTCGACCGGCGCGCCGACAACATTCCTTCCTTCCTGGACATGCAGGACAAACTGCGCGTGGAAGCCAGGAAGGAAGCGGTCGACCGGCTGGTCGTCAGCCTGCGCCGCGAGGCGTCGGTAGAGATGTTTCCCGAAGATGCCCTGGAGAGTTCCACCGGGGAGAGTTCAACTGGGGAAACTGCGACTGGGGAAAGCGCCCAATGAGCCGCCGTCCTCCGGTCTGCGAGAGAGCATTCGAGCCCGTGGAAGCTTCCGCGGAAAAATAATTGTCGGGCCGTTGTTGAACGGGTCACCGGGGTGCGTGGCCCATCAAGGAGAATTTCTTCATGTCTAAATCGTTAAGCGTCGTCGCCGTGGTGGTTGCCCTTCTGGTAGGGGCCGCCGGTGGCTATGGCCTTCAGACCTATCTGACCCAGTCGGGTATGAACGGGTCGGGTATGATCGGGTCTTCCACGAGCGAGCCGCAGGCTGCCGCCGAGGGCGAAGCCGGCGCCGACCAAGGCGACCCCATCGCCATCGTCAATGGCCAGAACCTCTACGAGTCCGACCTCGTCGCCTTCCTGCAGCGGCTGCCCCCGCAGCTTCAGGCCCAGGCTCAGTTGTTGATGCCGCAGATTCTCGAGCAGGTGGTCAACAACGAGCTGGCGACCCAGGCCGGCCACAACGCCGGTCTGGCCAAGGATGCCGAGGTGGTGAGCCAGCTCGGCAAGGTCGAGGACCTCATCGTCGGCCAGACCTACCTGCAGCGCGCCATCGACGAGCGGGTGACCGACGACAAGCTGGAGACGGCCTATCAGAAGTACCTGGAGGAGAACCCGCCGCAGCGTGAGCTGAAGGCGCGCCACATCCTCGTTGAAAGCGAGGACGAGGCCAAGGCGGTGATCGTCGAACTGGACGGCGGCGCCGACTTCGCGGAGCTGGCCAAGGAGAAGTCGACCGGGCCGAGCGGCGCCAACGGCGGCGATCTGCCGCCTTTCCAGGAAGGCCAGATGGTGCCGGAGTTCTCCGACGCCGCCTTCGCCATGGAGGTCGGTACCTACTCCAAGGAGCCGGTGAAGACCCAGTTCGGCTACCACGTCATCCTGTTGGAAGAGAGCTCCATGACCGAGCCGCCGACCAAGGAAGCGGTCGAGGGCGAACTGCGCGATCAACTCTCCCAGGAGGCCGCGGAAGCGGTCATCGCCGAGCTGCGTGAGGGCGCGGAGATCGAGATCCTCTTCGGCCAGCAGGAGGGCGAGGCGGCGCCGGAGGGCGGCGAGGCCGCACCTGCGCCCGAGAACAACTAAGGGACCGGGCGGGCCGGCCGGCGCGACAACCGCCAGCCCGCCCAACCGACCGCCGGTCCGTCCAACCAATCGAGGGTATTGAAGATGCCTGCGTCGATCTGCCGGGAGGCTTTGTCATGGCTCTAGAGGTCTCTCCCCTTGCGCCTGCGCGCTTTCCGACCCTGCCGGCCATCGCCGGGGTGCAGTTTGCGACCGCCGCCTGCGGCGTGAAGTACAAGGGGCGGCCGGACGTCTGCCTGATGGTGCTGGACCCTGGCAGCACCGTCGCCGGCGTCCTGACCCGCTCGAAGACCGCTTCCGCGCCGGTGGAGTGGTGCCGGGCTCAGTTGCCCCACGGCCGGGCCCGCGCGGTCATCGTCAACTCCGGCAACGCCAACGCCTTTACCGGCAAGACCGGAGAAACCTCGGTCAAGCGGGTGGTCCAGGCGGTCGCCGAGTCGCTCGGCTGCCGGCCGCAGGACGTGCTGGCCGCCTCGACCGGCGTCATCGGCGAGCCCTTGCCCACCGAGCGGATCGTCAAGACCGTGAAGGGCTTGCCCAAGAAGCTGAAACCCGGCGGCTGGAAGGCGGCGGCCAAGGCGATCATGACCACCGATACCTATCCCAAGGGCGCGCTGCGCAAGGCCGAGATCGGCGGCAAGCCGGTCATGCTGGCGGGCATCGCCAAGGGATCCGGCATGATCGCGCCGGACATGGGGACCATGCTCTCCTTTGCCTTCACCGATGCGCGGCTGCCGGCCCCCGTGCTGCAGGCCCTGCTGCGCCAGGCGGCGGACAAGACCTTCAACTGCATCACCGTCGACGGCGATACATCGACCAGCGACACCCTGCTCATGGGTGCCACCGGCAAGGCGACGCATCCGCGTATCAGCGATCCGCGCGACCCGCGCCTGGCCGACTTCCGCCGGGCCTTGGAGGAACTGCTGCGCGATCTCGCCCAACAGGTGGTGCGCGACGGCGAGGGCGCCCGCAAGTTCATCACCATACGGGTGCTCGGCGCCGCCTCGCAGGGGGCGGCCCGGCGAATCGGTCTGGCGATCGGCAATTCACCGCTGGTGAAGACGGCCATCGCCGGCGAGGACGCCAACTGGGGACGCATCGTCATGGCGGTGGGCAAGTCCGGCGAGCGCGCCGACCGCGACCGCCTGGCCATCGCCATCGGCGGCGTGCAGGTCGCCGAGGCCGGCGAGGTGGTGCCCGGTTACGACGAAGCCCCGGTGGCCCGGCACATGAAGGGCAGCAGCATCGACATCGAGGTGGACATCGGCATCGGCCGCGGCCGGGCCACGGTCTGGACCTGCGACCTGACGCACGGCTACATCTCCATCAACGCCGATTACCGGAGCTGAAGGGCGTGGGCGGCGCGGCGGAAGATGCGGGCTGCTGGCAGGCCGATGAGCGTGCGGCCCCGGCCAGGCCGGTCCTGCTGGTCGCCGCCGCGGCGCTGGTCGACATCGACGGCCGGGTGCTGATTGCCCGGCGCCCCGAGGGCCGGTCCATGGCGGGGTTATGGGAGTTTCCCGGCGGCAAGGTGGCCGAGGGGGAGACGCCGGAGGCCGCGCTGGTGCGTGAACTGCACGAAGAGCTGGGGATCGATACGCGGCAAAGCTGCCTGGCGCCGATTGCTTTTGCTTCGCATTCCTATGACGATTTTCATCTGCTGATGCCGCTTTTCGCCTGCCGCAGATGGGAAGGGCAGCCGCAGGGCCGCGAGGGACAGAAACTGGCGTGGGTGAGGCCGGCGCGCCTCACCGACTACAAAATGCCGCCGGCCGACGTGCCGCTGGTCGCCCTGCTGCGCGACCTGCTGTAACACAATGCTGCGACATTCCCGTGAGCGAAACGAGAAAACTTGCTACTGGTGGTTGCTGATGCCTAAAATGTCCGGTGCAAGCTTCAGCGCCATATTCTTTTATGATTGCTCCAATATCTCGTGTCTACGCTCATTAGCCGCAACGTTACACTCGCGGATCGGCGGACGAGTATCCGCCTGGAACCGGAGATGTGGGACGCCCTGACCGAGATCTGCGCTCGGGAAGGACGCAGCCTGCACGACATCTGTGCCCAGGTGGACAAAGAGCGCGATCAATCCGGCCTCACCGCCGGCGTGCGGGTGTTCATCCTCAGATATTTCCGCGAAGCGGCGACCGAGGAAGGTCATGTTCTGGCCTCGCAGCGCCGCACCGACGGTGGCGGCCACGACGGACAGGCCTGACGGCGGCAGCGCTGTTGGGGGATCAGCTTTCGGGAATCAGCCTTCGGGGGCGGCCTTGCCGCCGCCGGACTGTTCCCCGCCGTCCAGCGCTTCGGCCAGCCGCACCTTGGCGCTGCCCGGAGCGAGGGGGCGCTGCTGGGAGGCGTGGGGCGTCCAGCCGGTCAGATAGAGGATGTCGAAGGTCGCGGGAATCCGTCCCTCGCTGTCGGCGTGGCGCTCCTGGTACAGCGCGGCGGCGCGCAGCAGGGTCTCGCGCCGGCTGAAGCCGCGCCGCCGGTTGCGGTCGGCGCCGCTTTCCCCCATGCCGCGCAGGTCGCCCATCAGCTTCAGGGCTGAGGGATAGGTCACGGTGATGCTGTCCACGTCGGCCACCGGCAGGGCAAAGCCGGCGCGCTGCAGCAGGCCGCCCAGGTCGCGTAGGTCCGCGAAGGGCGAGACGCGTGGCGACGCGCCGCCCTCGACCTCGCTTTCGGCCTGCAGCAGCGCGGCGCGCAGCTCCTTCAGGCTCTCGCCGCCGATCATCGCGGCGAGGAACAGGCCGTCCGGCTTCAGCACGCGGGCGATCTGCAGCAGTGTCCCGGGCAGGTCGTTGACCCAGTGCAGGCTGAGCACCGAGAGCACGAGGTCCAGGGATCCCGCGGCGAAGGGCAAGGCTTCCTCGTCGGCCGCCAGGGCCGGCGCGCGCGCGCCGGCGAGACGGGCCATGGCCGGGGAGAGGTCGGCCTGGACCAGGGTCTCGATGCCGCCCAGGCCCGCGGGGTGTTCGGCCAGCAACTCGGCGACGACGCCGTGGTGGCAACCCAGGTCCAGCGCCAGGGGAAAGCTCCGTCGGATGTCCTGCAGCCGGTCGAGCAGGCGTTCCGCAACTTCGCGGATCAGGAAGTCGTGCTCGGCGATCGCCCCCGCGGCGCGCTCCCGGTGGCGGCGCAGGCAGCGGCGGTCGAAGATCTCCGGGATGTCGGAGCCGGTCTGGTTGCTCATGACCGCACTATGGCGCGCGAGGACGGCTGCGAAAAGGCCTCGGGAGGTGCGGCGCTGAGTAAGCGTTGCAGGGCCCGCAATTGACCGCCGCCGGGACCTCCGCCACCATCGCCGCAGTAGCGGAGCGCGGCGGGGGGCGTGCGGATGGCGGAGACGGGAACCAGGGGAGATGGGCGGCCGGTGGCGAGCCTGCTGCGCCCCCTGGCGCGTGTCCTCGACCTGGTGCTGCCGCCGCGCTGTCTCGGCTGCGGCATTCTGGTGGAAGCCCAGGGCGCGCTCTGCCCGGCCTGCTGGTCGGGCGTCACCTTCCTGGCCGAACCGCTGTGCCGGTGCTGCGGCCTGCCCTTCGCCTACGACGAGACGGCGGGTAGCCGGGTGGCGGGCGCGGAGCTGGAGTGTGGCGCCTGCCTGGCGGAGCCACCGCCCTTTGCGCGGGCGCGCGCGGTGATGCGCTATGACGACGGCAGCCGGCCGCTGCTGTTAGGCTTCAAGCACGGCGACCGCACCGAGGCGGCGGCGCCCTATGCCGACTGGATGGCGCGCAGCGGCCGCGAGCTGCTGGCGGCGGCAGAGGTCGTCGCACCGGTGCCGCTGCATTGGCGCCGGCTGTTTTCCCGGCGCTACAACCAGGCGGCGCTGCTGGCGCGGGCCCTGGCGCGGTCCGCGACCCCGCCCGATGGCGGCCTGACGGAGGTGCCGGACCTGCTGCTGCGCCGCCGGGCCACGCCCAGCCAGGGGCGTCTCACCCGCAGCGAGCGCCAGCGCAACGTCGCCGGCGCCTTCGCCGTCAACCCGCGCCGCGCGGCCCTGCTGCAGGGCCGCCGCCTGCTGCTGGTCGACGACGTCATGACCACCGGCGCCACCGTGGCCGCCTGCAGCCGTGCCGCGCTTAAGGCCGGGGCGGCGGCCGTCGACGTGCTGGTGCTGGCCCGGGCGCTGCGGGATTGAGCCGGCGCCCTGGACAACCTTGGCCACCGACACCATCTTCTCCTCTTGGGCCCCGCCGTAGGGGCCGGTTTTGTCGATGGGATATGGGCAGCAACACACCATGGCGAAGGTTGAGATCTATTCGAGCATGCTTTGCGGCTTCTGCTACCGGGCCAAGAAGCTGCTGGAGCAGAAGGGCGTGGACTTCACCGAGATCGACGTGATGGTGAACCCCAAGCGCCGCTCCGAGATGGTCGAGCGCAGCGGCGGGCGCACCTCGGTGCCGCAGATCTTCATCGACGACCGCCACATCGGCGGCTGCGACGAGCTCTATGCGCTGGAGGCCAGCCGCAAGCTGGACCCCTTGCTGCAGCCCGGCGCCTGACCCCCCTATCTATTTCCCTTTTTGCGCCCCTTTCGCAGGGGCTTGCGCGCAGAGGCGCTGCACCGCCGCGGGCTTGGGCCGTTCGACGACCATGTTTTCGTAGGCGATGACGTCCAGGCGGCCCTGGAAGGCTTCCAGCAGTTCACCGGCGTACAGCAGGAAGTGCGGATTGCTCGGCTTGCCGAAGCGCTCGTTGCCCGCGGCGAAGGTTTCGTAGATCAGGACGCCGCCGGGGGCGAGCGCCGTCGCGATGGGCGCGAAGAGCGGCCGGTAGAGGTAGTTGGTGACTACGATGCCGCCGAACCTGCGCTCGAAGAAGCCGGGAAGCGGCCCTCCCTCCAGGTCGCAGGCCAGAGCCTCCAGGCGCGGGTTCTCCCGCATATCGCCGAGCCAAGAGAGGTCGCGGTCGACCGCCAGTACCGGGTGGCCGCGTTCCAGGAACAGACGGCTGTGCCGACCGCCGCCGCAGGCCAGGTCGAGGACCGGGGCTCCGGCGGGTACCAGAGGGGCGAAACGCCGTACCCAGGGCGAGGGATCGCCGCTCCCGGGGGCTTTCGTGGTGCTTTGACTATCGGCCTGTTTCACCCTATTTCTTTCCTGTAACGGTTCTAGAATGGTCCGCAGGACGGACCTGTGATGGGAACTTTTGGACCACGATGATCGTCTACGACCTCAAGTGCCGTAAAGACCACGTCTTCGAGGCATGGTTTCCCGACAGCGCCAGCTTCACCGCCCAAGCCGAGGCGGGCAAGGTCGTTTGCCCGGTCTGCGGCAGCAAGAAGGTGACCAAGGCGCTGATGGCGCCGGCGGTGGTGACGGCCCGGCGCGGGGTGCCGGAAAAGGCCGGCCCTGCCCCGGAAGCCGGGCAGCAGGCGTCCCGGGAAGCCGGGGCTTCGGCCGCCGCCATGGCCGACGGCGAAAAGGCCGGCGAGTTGCGCCGCATGTTGCGGGAACTGCGCGATCACGTGGAGAAGAACTGCGACTACGTCGGCGGCAATTTCGCCGAGGAAGCGCGCAAGATCCACTATGGCGAAAGCGACCCGCGCGGCATCTACGGCGAATCCTCCGATGCCGAGGCCGAGGAACTGCGGGACGAGGGCATCGAAGTGGCGCGGGTGCCCTGGCTGCCCCGGGAAAACTCCTAGGGCGACCCTTCCCGTTGGCCGGGGGCTCCCGGCGCCTCAGCTTCCGCCGGCGTCCGGCGAACGGGTTGCGACCAGCATGTAGTTCACGTCCAGATCGCGCGGCGCCAGCCGCCAGCCGTCGGTCAGCGGGTTGTAGGCGACGCCGGTCATCTCCGTGACGTCCATGCCGGCCTGGCGCAGCGCGCGGGCCAGTTCGGAGGGGCGCAGGAAGCGCCGCCAGTCGTGGGTGCCGCGCGGCAGCCAGCGCAGCAGGTACTCGGCCCCGACGATGGCCAGCAGGAAGGCCTTCGGCGTGCGGTTCAGGGTGGCCATGATCATCAGGCCGCCGGGGCGCACCAGGGCGGCCGAGGCGGCGAGGAAGGAGTCCACGTCGGCGACGTGCTCCACCACCTCCATGTTCAGGACCGCATCGAAATGCGTCTCGCTGCCAGCCTGGATGCCGGCGGCCAGAGCCTCGACGCTGCCGTGGCGGTAGTCGATTTCGAGGCCGGTGTCCTCGGCGTGCAGCGCGGC
The DNA here is from genome assembly GCF_039839785.1 of Pelagibius sp. CAU 1746. NCBI lineage: Bacteria > Pseudomonadati > Pseudomonadota > Alphaproteobacteria > Rhodospirillales > Rhodovibrionaceae > Pelagibius > Pelagibius sp. CAU 1746. The sequence goes on along the minus strand of NZ_JBDOQT010000001.1, from coordinate 22,572 downwards.
GATGCGGATGTTCTTCTCGGCCGCGTCCAGGCCGGTGACCTCCGCGCCCAGGCGGGCCAGCGGCTCCGACAGCAGCCCGCCGCCGCAGCCCACGTCGAGCAGCTTCAGCCCTTTGAGGGGCGTGTCGGCCAGGGGGTCCCGCCCGAAATGGGCGCAGAGCCGGTCGCGGATGAAGGCCAGGCGCACCGGGTTGAAGCGGTGCAGCGGGCGGAACTTGCCGTTGGGGTCCCACCAGGCCTCGGCCATGGCGGAGAACTTGGCGATCTCCTCCGCATCGATACTGGCGCCGCCGGCCGTCCGTGCTTCGCTCTGTTCCATAGCTCCTTCGCCTCGATCCTGCGTTTTGCGCCTGCGGCGTGTGGCCGCGGCCCGCCTTGCTCTTGCACTGCGGCATCGCTGCGAGTATGGATAGCCGCCGCTTCCCGGGCAACCGCCAAGGCCTGGTACCAACGTCCGGACGGGGGCGCTGTGATCCATTCTGTCCACAGGATCTATCGCGCAGTATTTCATCTATCGCGCAGTATTTCTGGGGCAAGACGGCTGGGACGACCATGGCCCGTATTGTGATGAAATTCGGGGGCACTTCGGTTGCCGATCTGGAGCGCATCCGCCGCGCGGCGGCGCGCGTGAAGGTGGAGGTCGAGCGCGGCAACGAGGTCGCGGTGGTGGTCTCGGCCATGGCCGGCGTGACCAATTCCATGGTCAAGCTGGTCCGCGACGCCGCCAATCTGGCCGATCTGCGCGAATACGATGTGGTGGTTTCCTCGGGCGAGCAGGTGACGTCGGGCCTCATGGCCATCGTGCTGCAGTCCATGGGGGTGCCGGCGCGCTCCTGGATGGGCTGGCAGATCCCGATCCGCAGCGACGATGCGCATGGTTCCGCGCGCATCGAGGAAATCGACGTACAGGACATGGTGCGCCGCTTCGGCGAGGGACAGGTCGCCGTGGTCGCGGGCTTCCAGGGCATCGACCCCCAGGGGCGCATCACGACCCTGGGCCGCGGCGGCTCCGACACTTCGGCGGTGGCGCTGGCGGCGGCCCTGCAGGCCGAGCGCTGCGACATCTACACCGACGTGGACGGCGTCTACACGACCGATCCGCGTATCGTTGCCAAGGCGCGCAAGCTGGATAGAATCACCTACGAGGAGATGCTGGAAATGGCCTCCCAGGGGGCCAAGGTCCTGCAGACGCGCTCGGTCGAGATGGCCATGAAGCACCACGTTCGCGTGCAGGTACTGTCCAGCTTCGAAGAGTCTCCCGGAACCCTAGTCGTCGACGAGGATGAGATCGTGGAACAAGCCCTTGTGTCCGGCATCGCCTACAGCCGCGACGAAGCCAAGATCACGCTGCTGCGCGTGCCGGACCAGCCGGGTGTCGCCGCCAAGATTTTCGGCCCGTTGTCGCAGGCGGCCATCAACGTTGATATGATCGTGCAGAACGTCTCGGCCGAGACCGAGCGCACCGATCTGACCTTCACCGTCAGCCGGGCCGATTTGGAGCGCGCCGAACAGGTGCTGCGCGAGCGTCAGGCGGAGCTTGGCTTCGACGAGATCCTGTCCGACCCCAACGTGGTGAAGGTCTCGGTCATCGGCGTGGGCATGCGCAGCCATGCGGGCGTCGCCCAGCAGATGTTCACCGCGCTGGCCGAACGGGGCATCAACATCCAGGTGATCTCCACCTCCGAAATCAAGGTCTCGGTGCTGATCGCCGAGGAGTACACCGAACTGGCGTTGCGCGGACTTCATACCGCCTACGGCCTGGATGCAGCCTAGGGTCTCTGACACCAGGCGGGCAGCCCGCCGGAGGACCGGGCCATGACGGGCCCGTCGGGCACGGATCACGGCTGGGCGGGCTCGCGCCGCCTGCTGCGGCTGCTGCGCGACCTGATGAAGGGCAGCGGCTCCAGCCAGACGCGCCTGGACAAGGTCGTCGATCTGATCGCCCAGGACATCGTCGCCGAGGTCTGCTCGATCTACGTCATGCGCGCCGGCAGCGTGCTGGAGCTTTTCGCCACCAAGGGCCTGAAGCCCGCCGCCGTGCACAAGTTGCGGATCCGGGTCAATCAGGGCCTGGTCGGCCTCATCGCCGCGCAGGCCCGGCCGGTCGCCCTGGCCGACGCCCAGAGCCATCCCAACTTCGCCTACTTCCCGGAAACCGGCGAGGAGGTCTACCAGTCCCTCATGGGCGTGCCGATCATGCGCGGCGGGCGGGTGCTGGGCGTGCTGGTGGTGCAGAACCGCACCCAGCGCAACTACACCGAGGAAGAGGTCGAGGTCCTGGAAACCGTCGCCATGGTTCTGGCCGAACTGCTGGCCGGCGACCGACTGTTGGACCTGACCGCCGGGACGCCGGGCGGCGAGGGCGGCGTCATGCCCGGGCGGCTCAGCGGCATGGTGCTGAACGAGGGCCTGGCCATCGGCACCGCGGTGCCGCACCAGCGCGGCATCGTCATCACCCAGGTGGTGGCCGAGGATCCCGACGCCGAGCTGGCGCGCCTTGACGGGGCGCTGGGCGAGATGCGCGACGCCCTGGACGTCATGCTGGCGCGCAGCGAAGTGGCGCGCGACGGCGAACACCGCGAGGTGCTGGAGACCTATCGCATGTTTGCCGACGACCGCGGCTGGCTCAGGCGCATGCACGATGCGGTTCGCGGCGGCCTGACGGCCGAGGCGGCGGTCCAGAAGATCCAGAACGAAACCCGCGCGCGCATGGCCGCCATCAAGGATCCCTATCTGCGCGCCCGCCTGGCGGACCTCGACGATCTGGGCAACCGGCTGCTGCACCACCTGCTGCGGCTCGACGAGCGCAAGCGCGACGAAGATCTGCCGGCGGACATGGTGCTGATCGCCGCCGATTTGGGGCCGGCGGAGCTGCTGGACTACGACCCGGGCCGCCTGCGCGCGGTGGTCCTGGAACACGGGGCGCCGACCTCTCACGTCGCCATCGTCGCCCGCGCCCTGCAGATTCCCATGATCGGGCGCTGCGCGGGCATCACCACCGAGGTGCGCGAGGGCGACCAGGTGATCGTCGACGGCGAGACCGGGCAGGTTCTGCTGCGCCCCAGCGAGGCGGTCTGCGCCGGTTTCGTCGAGAGCATGGCCGCCAAGGAGCGCCAGAAGGAAGCCTTCCGCGCGGTGCGCGATCTGCCCGCGGTGTCGCGCGACGGCGTGGATGTAACGCTGCTGATCAATGCCGGCCTGATGATCGACCTGCCGCACCTGGAGGAGGGCGGCGCCGAAGGGATCGGGCTCTACCGCACCGAAGTGCCTTTCATGATCCGCGATTCCTTTCCCGACGTGCAGACCCAGACCGACATCTACAGCCGCATCCTGGACGCGGCGGCGGGCAAGACCGTGGTCTTCCGGACCCTCGATGTCGGCGGCGACAAGGTGTTGCCCTACTGGGGCGGTCACGACGAGGAGAATCCGGCCATGGGGTGGCGCGCCATCCGCATCGGCCTGGACCGTCCGGCCCTGCTGCGCCGCCAGTTGCGCGCCCTGCTGCACGCGGCGGCCGGGCGCAGCCTCTCGGTCATGTTTCCGATGGTCAGCGACGTCGCCGAATTCGACGCCGCCCGGGAGTTGCTGCAACGCGAGATCGACCGCGAGCGGGCTTTCGGCGACCGGCTGCCGGCGGATATCCGGGTGGGGGCCATGCTCGAAGTGCCGGCGCTGGCCCTGCAGTTGCCTCAGCTTCTGCCGCGCTGCGATTTCGTCTCTCTGGGCACCAACGACTTGGTGCAGTTCCTCTTCGCAGCCGACCGCAACAACCCGCGCCTGGCCCGGCGCTATGACAGCCTGTCGCCCGCGGTACTGACCTTTGTGCGCGACATCGCCCGGCAGGCGGCCGAGCACGGCGTGCCGCTGACCGCCTGCGGCGAGATGGCCGGCCATCCGGTGGAGGCCATGGCGCTGGTCGGCTGCGGCGTGCGCCGTCTTTCCATGGCGCCCCAGGCCATCGACCAGGTCAAAAGCATGGTGCGCGCCCTGGAAGTGGCGCCGCTGCAGGACTCCATAAAGCAATTATTAACTTTGCCGGATCACAGTATTCGTGAACAGTTAAGGTCTTACGCATCGGATCGCGACATCCCGATCTAACGCGTTGCTGCGGCAGAGCGAATATTGTTAATGTCCAGGCATGCAGTGCCGGCGAAGACGACTGCCAAGCACGTTGCGGTCTCGACGCGCCACAAAATACGGCGCCTGATCACAGATTTGGCGCAGTCCCCAGTCCGGAACTTGTGAGAACCCGTGGCACACCCGTTGAAGAAGAGCGAACGCAAGCGCGAAGAGCCAAAGCTCGGCGAAGCGAAGCAGGACCAATCTAAAAACGACGAACCCAAGTTGGGGGAACCCAAATTGGTCGAGCCGGAAGGCGCGCCCGAGATCGCCATCGCGCAGGAACTGCAGGGCGAAAGCGTCTCCGACACGCTGATCCGCGCCCGCCAGCAGGTCGGCCAGGATCTCCGCTCCATCGCCGAAGTGCTCTGTATCCGCTATTCCTATCTCGACGCCATCGAGCGCGGTCAGTACGAGAACCTGCCCGGCGCCACCTATGCGGTCGGCTTCGTGCGCACCTATGCCGAGTACCTCGGCCTTGACGGCGAGCAGGTCGTCGAACGCTTCAAGAGCGAAGTCGAGGGTCTGGACAACCAGACGAAGCTGCACTTCCCGACCCCGGCGCCCGAGGGCAAGATGCCCGGCGGCGCGGTTTTCCTGGTGGCGGCTCTGCTGTTTGCCGGAGCCTACGGCGTATGGTTCTACCTCTCCAACAACGGCGAAAGCCTGGGCGACCTGGTCGCCCCGGTGCCCGAGCGCCTGCAGGAACTGGTCGACGGCGAGGCGCCCGGCGCCACGGCGCAGAGTGGCGCCGCCGCCGAAGCGACTCCGGCCCCCGCGGCTGCGGAGGCGGAAACCGCCCCGCCTCCCGCGGCCCCGGCGGCCCCGGCCCCGGCCCAGAGCGCCGCTCTGCCGGCTGTGGAGCCGGCCCCCGCGGTGGCGGACGCGGCCGAAGCGGCTGCCCCGGTTGAGGATGCACCGGCTCCGGTGGAGCCGGAGAGTGCCGTCCAGGCCTCCGAAACGGCCATGACGCCTGCCCAAGACGGGCCGTCTGTCGCGAGCGCCGCCGAAGGCGAGGCCCCGGCTGCGGCGGAAAGCGCGGAAAGCCAGCCGGCTGTCCCCCAAACCCTCCCCCAGGCGGCTGAGGTTTCCGGAGTCGCCGCGGAGAGCGCGCCGCAGGCGGCCGCTACGCCCTCTGTGCCGGCCGAAACTCCGCCGGCCGAAACTCCGGCGGCCGAAACTCCGGCGGCGGAGGCTCCGGCGCGCAGCGACGCCTACGCGATTCCGGCGGCGCCGGACAGCAACACCCCGGCGACGGCCTTTCTGACCAATCACCAGCCGCAGGTTTACGGCGAGGAAAACGCCGATGCCCGCATCGTCCTCCGGGCCACTCAGGACGCCTGGGTGCAGGTCCGCGACCGCCAGGGCACCCTGCTGCTGACCCGCGTGCTGCGGGTGGGCGACACCTATCGGGTGCCCAACCAGGACGACTTGACCCTGCTGACCGGGAATGCCGGCGGCCTGGAGATCACCGTCGACGGCCGCGCTCTGGCCCCGCTGGGCCCAGTCGGCGCGGTCCGCCGCAACATCCCGCTGACCCCGGACTCGCTGCTGGGCGGCGCAAGCCGCTGACAGCCGCCGCCTTCGGGCGGACCCAAGGACCCGAGGCCGGTCCCCGAGACGGGGGCCGGCCTCTGTCATTTCCGGCTGCCGCCTTGAAGTTTCCGGCGTTTCGGCGCATGTTGCGCCCAGGTGCTCGGCGGGGTGCCAATCGGGGCGCCGCGGCCTCCGCAGCCGCCCCGCCCGTGTTAGATTTTTGGGACAGCAGGCATGAGCGTTCGCCCCTATCGCGATATTCTGCGGCGCAAGTCGCGCCAGATTCACGTCGGCAAGGTGCCGGTCGGGGGCGATGCGCCGATCACCGTCCAGTCCATGACCAACACGCTCACCAGCGACGTCCAGGCGACCATCGAGCAGGTGCGCGCGCTGGAGATGGCCGGCGCCGACATCGTGCGGATTTCCTGCCCCGACGAGGACTCCACCGCGGCGCTCAAGAAGATCATCCCGGAGGTGACGGTCCCCATCGTCGCCGACATCCACTTCCATTACCGCCGCGGTATCGAGGCGGCGGAGGCCGGCGCCGCCTGCCTGCGCATCAACCCGGGCAACATCGGCTCGCGCGACCGGGTGCGCGAGGTGATCAAGGCGGCGCGTGACAACAACTGCTCCATGCGTATCGGCGTCAACGCCGGCTCCCTGGAAAAGGAATTGCTGGAGCGCTATGGCGAGCCCTGTCCGGAGGCCATGGTGGAGAGCGCGCTGAATCACGCGCGCATCCTGGAGGACGAGGACTTCTTCGAGTTCAAGATCTCCTGCAAGGCCTCCGACGTCTTCCTGTCGGTGGCCGCCTATATGGCGCTGGCCGAGGCCTGCGACTATCCGCTGCATCTGGGCGTGACCGAAGCCGGCGGCCTGCGCAGCGGCACCATCAAGTCGTCGATCGGCATCGGCAACCTGCTGTGGGCCGGCATCGGCGACACCATCCGCGTGTCGCTCTCCGCCGACCCGGTGGAGGAGATCAAGGTCGGTTTCGACATTTTGAAGGCGCTGAACCTGCGCCACCGCGGCGTCAACGTGATCTCCTGCCCGTCTTGCGCGCGCCAGCAGTTCCAGGTCATCAAAACCGTCGAGGTGCTGGAGCAGCGCCTCGCCCACATCACCACGCCGATGACCGTCTCGGTGATCGGCTGCGTGGTCAATGGGCCCGGCGAGGCGCTGATGACCGACGTCGGCTTCACCGGCGGCGGGCGCGGCACCCATCAGGTCTACATCAACGGGCTGCCCGACCATCGGCTGAAGGACGGCGACATCGTCGACCATCTGGTGGAACTTGTCGAAGCCAAGGCGGCGGAGATCGAAGCGGTGAAAGCCGTCGAGGATGCCGAGGCGGAAACCGGTTCCAAGACCCCGGCCGCGGCCGCCTCTTAGCCCTTTCCGGAGCAGATCGCTTGAGCAGCCTGCAGCCCGTAAGGGGCACCCACGACCTTTTGCCCGAGGCCATGCGCCGCCACCGCAAGGTGGTCGACGGTGCGCGCGACGTCGCCGCGCTCTACGGCTTCCACGAAATGGCGACGCCGATCTTCGAGTTCACCGAGGTCTTCAAGCGCACCCTGGGCGACACCTCCGACATCGTGACCAAGGAGATGTACACCTTCGCGATGGGATCGGGGAAAGGCAGCGCCAAGGACGAGGTCGACGCCACCATCACCCTGCGTCCGGAAAACACCGCCGGCGTGGCGCGCGCCTTCATCTCCGGCGGCCTGGCCCAGCAGGTGCCGCTGAAGGTCTTCTATGCCGGGCCGATGTTCCGTCACGAACGCCCGCAGAAGGGCCGCCAGCGTCAGTTCCACCAGATCGGCGTCGAACTGATCGGCGTGCCGCAGCCCTTGGCCGACGTGGAAGTCATCGCCTGCGGGGCGCAGATCCTGGAGTCCCTGGGCCTGAAGGATGCGGTCACGCTGGAACTGAACACGCTGGGCGACCCGGAGAGCCGCGCCGCCTATCGTGAAGCCCTGGTGGCCTACTTCTCCGCGCACATCGACGCGCTGTCGGAGGACAGCCGCGACCGCCTTACCCGCAACCCGCTGCGCATCCTCGATTCCAAGGACGCGGGCGACCGCGAACTGGTGGAAGGCGCGCCGCTGTTCGAGGACTACCTCAACAGCGAGAGCCGCGACTTCTTCGCCGCGGTGCTGGAGGGGCTCGACGCCCTGGGCATCGCCTACAGCCTGAACCCGCGGCTGGTGCGCGGCCTCGACTACTACTGCCACACGGCCTTCGAGTTCACCACGGACCGGCTGGGCGCGCAGAGCGCGGTCATGGCCGGCGGGCGCTACGACGGCCTGATCAAGACCATGGGCGGGCCGCAGACGCCGGGCGTCGGCTGGGCCTCGGGCGTGGAGCGCCTGGCCATGCTGCTGGAGGCGGACATCCCCGCGCCGCGCCCCGTCGCGGTGGTGCCGGTGGGCGAGGCGGCGCAGGCGACGGCGCTGAAGGTGGCCCAGGACCTGCGCCATGCCGGCTTCGTCGTGGAACTCGGCTATTCGGGCAACTTGAAGAAGCGCCTGCAGCGCGCCAACAAGATGAACGCCCGCGCCGCCTTGCTGTTCGGTGACGAAGAGCTGGCGGCGAACAGCGCCACGCTGCGCGACCTCGATTCGGGGGAGCAGGAACTCGTCCCGCTGAACAGCTTGGCCGAGCGCCTGTCCCGCCTGTCTTAGCGGAGGGCGTCATGGCCTTCCCGCTGCCGGAGTCCGCGGAAGATCCCCTGAACCGTCTGCTGCTGTTCGGCGTCAACGCCCGCACCGTGATGCCGCCGCTGCGCGACGCGCTCTTCGCCGAGGACCCGGACCAGGCCAGCCTTCTCGCCGCGCTGAAGGACCTGGACTGCGAGGAGGGGCTGGTGCTGGCCACCTGCGAGCGCATCGAGTTCCTGGTGGTGCCGAAGCCGGGCCAGCGGGTCGCCGGCGCGCTGCTGCAGCTCATCGCCGCGGCCGCCGGCTGCGCCCCGGCCGACCTGGCCGGGCAAAGCTACAGCCACATGGGGGCCGACGCCCTGCGCCATCTGCTGGGCGTCGCCGGCTCGCTGGACAGCCAGGTGCTGGGCGAGCCGCAGATCCTGGGCCAGGTGAAGCAGTGCTACCGCGCCGCCCAGCAGGCCGGGACCGCCGGCCCCTTCCTGGCCGCCGCCGCCCAGGCCGCCTTCGCCGCGGCCAAACGGGTGCGCAGGGAAACCCCGGTCGGCCAGCAGGCCAGCTCCATGACCCTGGCCGCGACCCAGGTGGCGCGCGACCTCTTCGGCCGCTTCGACGGGCTGAACCTGCTGTGGCTGGGGCTCGGCGAGATGGGCGAGATGCTGAGCGACGACTTCGCCGCCGCCGGGGTGACCCAGCGCCTGCTCATGCACCCTTCGCCGCACCGCGCCGAGGCCATGGCGCGGCGCCTGGGCTGCAACTTCGCGCCCTGGGAGGAGCTTGAACAGCACATCGCCGATGCCGATATCGTCATCTCGGATGCCGGCACCGGGCGCTTCACCCTGGGCCGCGAGCAGGTTGCGGCGGCCCTGAAGCGGCGCCGGCACCGTCCGGTGCTGCTGATCGACGCCGGGGTGCCCGCCGACATCGAGCCGGGCACAGGTGAGCTGGAAGACGCCTTCGTCTACGACCTGGACGACCTGGAGCGCCTGGCCAGCCGCCAGTCGGGCGGCCGCGCCGCCGCCAGCGCCATGGCCTGGGGCATCATCGAGGACGAGCTCGCTGCCTTCCTGCGCGCCCAGGCCGAACGCCCGGCCATCCCCTCGGTGGTGGCGCTGCGCCGCCACTTCGAGGCGGTGCGCCAGGACGTGCTGGACAGCGGCGAGAGCGACCCCGAGGCGGCGACGCGCCTGCTGGTCAACAAGCTGCTGCACGATCCTTCGGAAGCCCTGCGCCGGGCGGTGGCGGAAGACCCCGCCCTGGCCGCGCAACTGGAAGACATGATCCGCCGCCTCTTCGACCTGCCGCAAGGTGGGGACGCGGCGGACAAAGAGTAGGTGTAGACCCTTGAACCTGGACGACAGCCTGAACCGCGTGCTCAGCCGCTACGACGAGCTGCAGGAGCTGGTGGCGAGCCACCCCAACCCCGGCTCGGCCGCTCACACGGCCATGCTGAAGGAATACTCCGACCTCACTCCGGTGGTGCAGGGCATTGAGGAACTGCGCGGCGCCCAGCACGAGATGGCCGACCTGGCCGAGCTGATCGCCGATCCCGAATCCGACGCCGAGATGCGCGGCCTGGCGGAAAGCGAGTTCCACGAGCTGAAGGCCAAGCTGCCCGACCTGGAGCACAAGCTGAAGATCCTGCTGCTGCCCAAGGACGAGGCCGACGAACGCAACGCCATCCTGGAGGTGCGCGCCGGCACCGGCGGTGACGAAGCGGCGCTCTTTGCCGCCGACCTCCTGCGTATGTACCAGCGCTACGCCGAGCTGAAGGGCTGGCGCTTCGAGATGATGGACGCCTCGGAGAACGAGATCGGCGGCTACAAGGAAGCCAGCGCGCAGATCTCCGGCCCCGGCGTCTTCGCGCGCCTGAAGTTCGAATCCGGCGCCCACCGCGTGCAGCGCGTGCCGGTGACGGAATCGGGCGGGCGCATCCACACCTCGGCGGCCACCGTCGCCGTGCTGCCGGAGGCCGAGGAGGTCGACGTGCACATCGAGGAAAAGGACTTGCGTGTCGATACCTACCGTTCGCAGGGCGCCGGCGGCCAGCACGTGAACACCACCGACTCGGCGGTGCGCATCACCCACCTGCCGAGCGGCGTCGTGGTGCAGTGCCAGGACGAGAAGTCGCAGCACAAGAACCGCGCCAAGGCCATGAAGGTGCTGCGCGCGCGCCTCTACGAAGTGCAGCGCCAGCAGCAGATCGACGAGCGCGCGGCCAGCCGCAAGAGCCAGGTCGGCTCGGGCGACAGGTCGGAGCGTATCCGCACCTATAATTTTCCCCAGGGCCGCGTCACCGACCACCGCATCAACGCGACGCTCTACAAGCTGGACAAGGTGCTGACCGGCGAGGCGCTGGACGACCTGATCGACCCGCTGATCGCCGCCGACCAGGCCGAGAAGCTGGCCGAACTGCAATGAGCCAAGCTGCAAGGAACCGGGTCGCGGCGAGGAGGCCGTGGTGACTCTCGCCGAGGCCGTCGGCGCGGCGCGCGACCGCCTGGCCGCGGCCGGCATCGAGGAGGCGCAGCGCGACGCCCGCTTGCTGGTCTGCCGTCTCTTGGGCGGCGGCCCGGAGCTGCTGCTGGGGTCGCCGGAGCGCCAACTGACGGCCGAGGAGGCCGGCAAGGTCGAGGCGGCGGTGGACCGCCGTGCCGCCCGCGAGCCGGTGTCGCGCATCCTGGGGGAGCGGGAATTCTGGAGCCTGCCCTTCGCGCTCAACGCGGCGACGCTCGACCCGCGGCCGGACAGCGAGACCCTGGTGGAGGCCGTGTTGGCCCAGACAGCCGCGCGCGGTGCCGCCTTGCGGCTGCTCGATCTCGGCACCGGCAGCGGCTGCCTGCTGCTGGCGCTGTTGAGCGAACTGCCGAAGGCGACGGGCTGCGGCATTGACGTCAGTGCCGAGGCGGTCGCCCAGGCCGCGGCCAATGCCCAGCGTCTCGGCCTGGCGGCGCGGGCGCGCTTCCTGCGGCATTCCTGGGACGACGGCCTGTCCTTGGCCGGCGGCTCCTGGGACATCATCGTCAGCAACCCGCCCTACATCGTCAGCGCCGAGATCGCGGCCCTTGCGCCGGAGGTCGCCGGCTACGATCCGGCCGCGGCACTGGACGGCGGCGCCGACGGTTTGGCGGCCTATCGAAGCCTGATTCCCGCCGCTGCGGCGGTCCTGGCGCCCGGCGGATTGCTGGCCCTGGAGATCGGCCGGGGGCAGGCGGGGGCGGTGGAGGAACTGCTCGTCGCGGCGGGGCTCAAGCCGCTGCGCCGGGCGCGCGATCTGGCGGGAATCGAACGCTGCCTGCTGGCCGTCGCGTCGGACTGTGGCCGAGGCGCCAAAGCGCGGAAAAATGCGGCTTCCAAGGCCGAAGAGAGCCGTGGATAAATGAAAAAAAGAGTTGGAAAGCCGGGCAAAGCCCTCTACGTTGAATGGGCCGAGCCGAATGGCTCCCGCGTCTCGGGGAGACGCAACACCACCCAAAATTAACTTGTGTGTGGTTTAGAGCTCGCGGAATCGCCATGTGAGCAATTCCGCAGGGCGCGAGTGGCAAGACATCCATTCTGAAGCAAAAAGCGAACGATGAGACAAGGTTCCAATAGCGGACGTCGGCCGCGTGGTCGTACAAATCGCAAACAGCACGGTGGTGGCGGCGGCGGACAGTCCCGGACCCACACTTTCGACAGCAACGGCCCCGATGGCCGGGTCCGCGGCAACGCCCGACAGGTCTACGAGAAGTACCTGACCCTGGCGCGGGACGCGACTTCTGCCGGCGACCGGGTCGCGGCCGAAGCCTATTACCAGCACGCGGAGCATTACTTCCGCATCCTCAGCGACAGCACCGATCCGCAGGCCGGTGGCCGGCGCCAGGAAGAGCGCCAGCCGCAGCAGTCCTATAACGGTGCCGACGGCGAGGAAGCCAACGGCAATGCCGTGGCGGCCGCTGAGGACGCGGCGAAGAACAATGGCGCGGTGCTGGAAGCGCAGCAGCCGGCAGCCGAGCGGCCCGGTGCCGAACAGCCCGAGGTCAGCCAGCCGGGTGCGGAGCAGCCCGAGATCGGGGGCGCGCCGGCTCCCGTGGCAGCGGCCGACGGTCAGAACGGCGAGGGCGAAGCCCCGCAGAAGCCGCGCCGCAGCCGTGCCCGCAAGCCGCGGGCCAGCGAAGACGGCAAGCCGCGCAAGAAAGAAGCCTCTTCCGAAAGCGAGAACGACCCGGCCGTTCCCTGAAGGCTGGGTCTCTGAACGTCGGTTTCCTGAGTTTGCGGCCGGAGATCCGCTCCGGCCGGCTGCGTGACGCCGCGCCGCGGCGGTCCCTGCGCGCTTTTTAGACTTCGCTTACCGGGTCGCCGGTCTTTATCTCGCCGCCGTCCACGATCTCCGCATAGACCCCCATGTCCATATGACCGAAGCCCTTGCGCAGGGTCAGCGGAACGTTCATGTCGCGCTCCGCGGTTTCCGGGTTCACGTTGGTGGCCGCGCAGCGCTCTATGCGCTCGATGATTTTCAGCCTGACGGTGCCGATGCGGATCTCCCGGTTCAGCCAGGCGAACTCGCTCCAGGCCGGCAGGCCGTCGATCAGGATGTTGGCGCGGAAGCGGCGCGGGTCGACCGGCTGGCGCGCCACCCGCTCGAAGTCGCGCAGGCTGGCCAGGTTCAGGATGGAGACGGGCCGCGGCCGCGCCGCCGCCTGGTCCGCCCCCGCCATGTCGCGGAACGACGGCGTGCCGCGCCGGGATCCGGCCAGGAAGCCGGCGAAGAACTGGTTGAGCAGCACCTGCCCGGTCGGATCGCTGGGATTGGCCGTCACGACCTGGCGGCCCTGGCGGCTGACCGTGAGGGTCGGTCCCGCGGGGTCGTAGGCGATGCGCAGTTGGGCCAGCCGCTCCTCTTCCGTCAGTTCGAAGAAACCGGGCTTGGCGCCGGTGCCGCGGCCGTAGGCGATGACGTAGCGGCGGTCTTCGGGAAGCCCGCCGCCGGGCAGCAGCGAGGTCCCTGCCAGGGACTCGCCGTTCAACCCCTTCACGGGGTAGCGGCAGATCTGTTGCACGGTGGTCGCCATCGGGCCTGAACTTCCCTTCTCGGCCCGGACAAGGGCGCACGCGGTCGTTTCGGTTATGCTGCGGTGCAGTTCATCGCGCCGCCCGCCGCCCTGTCAAGCCACACCCCGTCTCCGCGGCGGTCCACCCGCTCCGGCGGCCTGCCAGGCAGGCCGGAGGGCCCTCCCGGCCGGGCGCGGCGGTCCGAAAACCCAACCGAATCCGGCTGCCAATGCTGCTATTGATAATCATTTGCATTTAAGAGCGAATCGCCTTAGGGTCTCCCTCATGCTCTTCGCTGCCGTGCTCAAGGGACGTCCTCAAGCAGGATCACCGGGAGGTTCGGCGGGGTAAGCATTGATCTCTCCTGATCCTACTTTTGGGCAATGACCCGCCCCGGCCCCGCGACAGCGGCGCCGGGGCTCTTTTTTGGGCGCTCCTGGGCCTTGTGCCTTTTTTGCAACACCCCATATCTCCTAAGGAAGCCGGGCCGTTGCGGCCGGCTTCGGCGGCCGCGTGCCACTGGGATGGGCGCGACCGCTGCAGTAGTATCGATCTGGTTACCTGCATGCCGCTCATCGGGTGCGGGAAAGGGGATATAGATGGATCTCAATCGCTATACCGAACGCTCGCGCGGCTTCCTCCAGGCCGCGCAAACTCTCGCCAGCCGCAAACACCACCAACGCCTGACCCCGGAACACTTGCTGAAGGTTCTGCTCGACGACGAGGAGGGCTTGGCGCGTAACCTGATCCGCCAGGCCGGCGGCAAGCCGGAGGCGGCGGTCAAGTCCGTCGACGAGGCGCTGGCCAAGCAGCCCAAGGTCGAAGGCGCCGGCGCCGGCCAGCTCTACCTGGCGCAGGAAACCAACGACCTCTTCGGCCAAGCCGAGAAGCTCTCGGAGGAGGCTGGCGATTCCTACGTCACCGCCGAGCGTATCCTCTTGGCCATCGCCATGCTGCCGGGCACCACCGCCGCCAAGGCGCTGGCCGCTGCCGGGGTGACGCCGCAGTCGCTCAATCAGGCGATCAACACCATGCGCAAGGGCCGGCGCGCCGATACGGCCACCGCCGAGGACCAGTACGAGGCGCTGAACAAGTACGCCCGCGACCTCACCGAGGTGGCGCGCGAAGGCAAGCTCGACCCGGTCATCGGCCGCGACGAGGAGATCCGCCGCACCGTGCAGGTGCTCTCGCGGCGCACCAAGAACAACCCCGTGCTGATCGGCGAGCCCGGCGTCGGCAAGACCGCCATCGTCGAGGGCCTGGCCCAACGCATCGTCAACGGCGACGTGCCCGACAACCTCAAGAACAAGCGCCTCATGTCGCTCGACCTCGGTGCCATGGTCGCCGGCGCTAAGTTCCGCGGCGAGTTCGAGGAGCGCCTGAAGGCCGTGCTGCAGGAAATCGCCGATGCCGGCGGTGAGATCATCGTCTTCATCGACGAGCTTCACACCCTGGTCGGCGCCGGCAAGGCCGAAGGCACCATGGACGCCTCCAACATGCTGAAGCCTGCGCTGGCGCGCGGCGACCTGCACTGCGTCGGCGCCACCACGCTGGACGAATACCGCAAGTATATCGAGAAGGACGCCGCCCTGGCGCGGCGCTTCCAGCCGGTCTTCGTGCCCGAGCCGAGCGTCGAGGAAACCGTCTCGATCCTGCGCGGTCTGAAGGAGAAGTACGAGGTGCACCACGGCGTGCGCATCACCGATGCCGCCATCGTCGCGGCGGCGACACTGTCCAACCGCTACATCTCCGACCGCTTCCTGCCCGACAAGGCGATCGACCTGGTCGACGAGTCCGCCAGCCGCCTGCGCATGGTGGTGGATTCCAAGCCGGAGGAGATCGATGAGCTCGACCGCCGCCTGGTGCAGATGAAGATCGAAGAGAACGCCTTGCAGAAGGAAAGCGATAAGGCCTCTAAGGAGCGCCTGGAAAAGCTTTCGGGTGAGATCAAGGAACTGGAAGCAAAGACCGAAGATCTGACCGCCCGGTGGCAGGCTGAGAAGGACAAGCTGGCCGGTGCCCAGAAGCTGAAGGAACAGCTCGACCATGCGCGCAGCGACCTGGAGATCGCGCAGCGCGAGGGCGACCTCAACAAGGCCAGCGAGCTGAAGTACGGCGTGATCCCGGGCCTGGAAAAGCAGCTCTCCGAGGCCGAGTCGGCCCAGGAGCACCAGATGCTGAACGAGGAGGTGACGGAGGACGACATCGCCGCGGTGGTGTCGCGCTGGACCGGCATTCCCGTCGACAAGATGCTGGAGGGCGAGCGCGAGAAGCTGCTCGCCATGGAAGACGCCCTGCGCGAGAGCGTGATCGGCCAGGAGGACGCCATCGTGTCGATCTCCAACGCCGTGCGCCGCGCGCGCGCCGGCCTGCAGGACCCCAACCGACCGATCGGTTCCTTCCTCTTCCTCGGCCCCACCGGCGTCGGCAAGACCGAGCTGACCAAGGCGCTGGCCCGCTTTCTCTTCGACGACGAGACGGCCATGGTTCGCCTCGACATGTCGGAGTACATGGAAAAACACGCGGTGGCGCGCATGATCGGCGCTCCGCCGGGCTATGTCGGTTACGAGGAGGGCGGCGCGCTGACCGAAGCGGTGCGGCGCCGGCCCTACCAGGTCGTGCTCTTCGACGAGGTGGAAAAGGCGCATCCCGACGTCTTCAACATCCTGCTGCAGGTGTTGGACGACGGCCGCCTGACCGACGGCCAGGGCCGCACCATCGACTTCCGCAACACCATGATCATCCTGACCTCCAACCTGGGCGCCGATATCCTGGCCGCCCAGCCGGAGGGCGAGGACAGCGACGCGGTGCGCGGCCAAGTCATGGAGGTGGTGCGCCAGGCCTTCCGGCCCGAGTTCCTCAACCGCCTGGACGAGGTGCTGCTGTTCCACCGCCTGACGCGCCCGCAGATGAGCGGTATCGTCGATATCCAGCTTGTCCGCCTGCACAAGATGCTGGAAGACCGCAAGATCGCGCTGGAACTGGACGAGGCGGCCAAGACCTGGCTGGCCGACAAGGGCTACGATCCGGTCTACGGCGCCCGCCCGCTGAAGCGGGTGATCCAGCGGGAGCTTCAGAACCCCTTGGCCAGCATGATCCTGGAAGGCAAGATCGGCGACGGCGACAAGGTGAGCGTCAGCGCCGGGCCCGAGGGGCTGGCCATCAATGGGGAAATGGTCGCGGCGGCCTGAGCGCCGTTCTTGAGGGAGAGGTTTATGTTCTACGACACGCGGACCGGCGACCACGGTCTGCCGCGCAATCCCTTCAAGGCTTGTGTGGTGCCGCGGCCGATCGGCTGGATCACCACTTTGAACGAAGCGGGGCGGGTGAACCTGGCGCCCTACAGCTTCTTCAACGGCGTCGCCGGCGATCCGCCCGTGGTGATGTTCGCCGCCGGCGGGCGCAAGGCCGACGGGCCGCCCGACGGCTCCAAGGACTCGCTGGCCAATGCCGAGCGCACCAAGGAATTCGTCTGCAACGTGGTGACCTGGGATCTGCGCGAGCAGATGAACATGACTTCGGCCTCCGCGCCGGCCGGCACCAGCGAGGCGGAGATCGCCGGGCTGGAGCTGGTGCCCTCCGAACTGGTGAAGCCGCCGCGGGTCGCGGCCTCGCCGATCCACCTGGAATGCAGCTACCTGCAGACCGTCGATCTGCCCTCCGACATTCCCGACTCCCGCAACGCGGTGGTCTTCGGGCAGGTCATCGGCATCCACATCGACGACTCGGTGCTGACCGACGGCCTGGTCGACATGGCCAAGGTGAAGCCCATCGCGCGCCTCGGCTACATGGACTACTGCCTGGTCGAGGAGGTCTTCACCATTCACCGGCCGGACTGGCTGGCAAAGAAGCCGAGCGCGGCCGCCGAATAATACCGCGGCCGGGCTTCCGGCCTCGCGCTGCGGGAGCGGCTAGGCGGCGCTCTTCAGGTGCCCCTGGTTCTGCAGGAAGTCCGTCAGGCGTTCCTGCTGCTCCGGGGTGTTCAGGAAGCACAGGTGCGTGCGGTCCTGGCCGGTGTTGACGACCTGGGCCGCGATTTCGCCGGTGAGGCCTTCCAAGGTCATGGAGATCTGCGTTTTCACGGCCAGCCCCAGGTCCTCTCCGACCAGCGCGTCTTCGAGCGAAAGGTCCAGGAGGCGGGTGTCGAAAGTCATGCCGTCGGCCTGGATCGCCGTCTTCCAATCGCCTTTGAATCGAGGGCTTCTGCGGCGGTCACCGACCGCCGATTCCCGGAGATCCTTCAGGATTTCACCCATGCGCTGATGGAGGTTTTCGATTTTCTCGGAGGTCTGCTGGGCGTTCTCCAGGACTTGGCCCGAGATGTCGCCGACCTGCTCGGTTTCGCCGGCGAGTCCTTCGACCTGGGACGTGACGTCGGCGGTGCTTGCGACGGTGTCCTGAACGCTGTGGCTGATTTCCTGGGTGGCTGCGGACTGCTGCTCCACCGCCCCTGAAATGCTTCCGGCGATCGCGCTGATCTCGTTAATCGTATTGACGATGGAGCCGATGGCCTCGACGGCATCCCGGGTCTCCGAGCGGATGGCGCCGACCTGGTTGCCGATTTCCTGCGTCGCCCGCGCCGTTTGCGTGGCCAAGGCCTTGACCTCGTTGGCGACGACGGCAAAGCCTTTACCCGCCTCGCCGGCCCGTGCGGCCTCGATCGTGGCGTTGAGGGCCAGAAGGTTCGTTTGCTCGGCGATTTCCTGGATCAGGTTGATGACGTCGCCGATCTTTTCCGCCGCGCCCGCCAACTTGGTGACCGTCTGGTTCGTGCGTTGCGCGTCGTCCACGGCTTTCGAGGTGATGCTGTTGGACTGCTCCATCTGGCGGCCGATCTCGCTGATCGAGGAACTCAGCTCTTCGGCTGCGGAGGCGACGGTCTGTATGCGGTCGCTCGTGAGGCCGGAGCTCTTGGCGACGCTTTCGGTCCGGCCGCCCAGGTTGGCGACGATGCGGTTCATCCCTGCGGAGGCGTTTTTCAGCAAGTCGGCCTTCTCGTTCATCTCTTCGACGACCGCCTTGATTTCCCGATCCAAAGCGTCGGCGATGGCCAGCATCTGGGTCTTCATCTTGGCGTCTTGCGCTTCCTTGCGGGCTTCTTCCTCGGCGCGCATTCGTTCCATTTCCACGGCGTTGTCTTTGAAGACCTGAACGGCGCGGGCCATGTTGCCGACCTCGTCCTTGCGCTCGCCGCCGACGACTTCGGCGGTGGTGTCGCCGCCGGCCAAGGCGGTCATGGCATCGGTTATCAGCTTCAGGGGCCGTGTGATGCTGCGGGTGATGATCGGCCCCAAGAAGCCACTGCAGAGCAGCAGGGCTCCCGCGACGCCGTAGATCAGGAATTCGCTGATGTCGCGCGTGCGGTGCAGGCGCTCTGCCGAATCCGCCATCCCCTTTTCGGCGGCCAGGGCGACTGTGTCGAAGTGGGGGGCGATTCGGGCGAAGATCTCGCTCAGCTTACTTGTTTCGATCTGCACCTGCAGGCTTGCCTCGGCCCAGGCCCGGAAGCCGGAGACGTAGGCGGAAAGAAGCCCCTCGATTTCCTGCTTGGAAGCGAAGGTGAGAGGGGCGGCCGCCAAGAGCCTCTCGAACTCGACGCGCCGCTCCTCGATGCGCTCGATGTATTTTTGCTCGCCACGCAGCATGAAGTCCTTCTCATGCCGGCGCATCATCAGCATCTTGATCGTGAGGTCCGGAAGATCGGATTCCTTAAGCCGTTCTTCGATATCGTGGACGGCCTTTCGAAGCTGCCCCTGCAGGCCGGAGGTCTCATCCAGCCCCAGGCGTTGCAGCAGTTCGACCAGCTTGGCGAACTGGGCCCTGTGTTCGGCGACACCGGCGTGCAGGGCCGCGACCGCCGTCTCGACCTCCGCCGCGCTGTCCGGCAGATGCAGGGCGTCGAGCGACTCGATCACCCGCGCGGCGTCACGGTCGTACTTGTCGACATACTGCAGCTCGCCGCGCAGCAGGAAATCCTTTTCCCGGCGGCGCATGTTCAGGGTGCCGATCTCGACGGCCGCGACCAGTTGCTTGACCTCGACCAGGGATTCCGTTGTCGTCATGGCTTGGCGCAGGCGCACGTCGCTGACGAAGTATGTGCCGCTTAGGGCCAGCAGTCCGCCGGCGGCCAGGACCGCGAGTATGCAGATGCGGGTGCGGATTTTGAGGGAATTCAGGAAACGCAAAGCATCCTCCACGCGGATCTCGGCCTCTCGGCACGGTCTGGGTAAGCCTGATCTTCTATCGGCAGGCGTCGTGTAATCGAATTGGTATAAATATTATGCCTAAAGATGTAGGTATAGTTGTGTAGAAATGATTAATTCCTACTTTTGGTAAGCATTCTCGGGCGATAGATCGTGTCCGTTTCGCCGCCAGGTGGTCGCGGCGTCCACCGGGCGCGTGTCGGAGGGAAGGCGGGGGCTCTAGGGCAGATCAGGGTCGGCTGGAATCGCCAAAGGCGATCTACCGGCCCTCTGAATCTGCTCTATGCCTTTGAAATATATCGGATTCGCACGATTAGGCTTGCAACTGGCCGAGGATGAGGCCGGCGGCCAGGCTCGCCATCAGGCAGCCGACGAAGCCGTCCAGCAGCCGCCAGGCCGCGGGCTTGGCAAAGAGCGGGGCCAATCGCCGCGCCCCGTAGCCGAGGCCGTAGAACCACAGCCCGGAGGCCGCCATGGCCCCGAGGGCGAAGGCCAGACGTTGGGCGCCGGGGTACTGGGCGGCGAGGCCGCCGAGCAGTACGACCGTATCCAGATAGACGTGCGGATTGAGCAGGCTCAAGGCCACGGCCGTCGCCAGGGCGGCCTTGAGACCGGCGCCGCCCGGGGGCGTGCCGTCGGCCCTCAGGCTGCCGGGATGCAGCGCCGCGGCGAAGGCGCGCAGGCTGTAGCCGGCGAGGAACAGCGCGCCGCCCCAGGCGGCGATGCCGGGCAGCTTCGGTACGGCGTTCAGCAGGCTGGCGAAGCCGCCGGCGCCGAGGGCGATCAGGGCGCAGTCGATGAGGAAGCAGAGGCTGGCCACGGCGAAGACGTGCTGTTTCAGCAAGCCCTGGCGCAGCACGTAGGCGTTCTGGGCGCCGATGGCGATGATCAGGCCGGCGCCAAGGCCGAAGCCTTCCAGCGCCGCCGAGGTGCCGGGAAATGCGGCCGCAAACATATCTGGAAATCTCCGCTCAGGAAGTCGGGCGAGGCAAGCGTGAAGCGGCGTTCCGCTAGCCTCGGCGGCGCGAGCGTTTTTCCAGATAGTCGGCGACGATGAGGGTCATGGGATGGGGCGGCTCAGCAGTCCTTGTCGACGGCCGAGCCCTGTTCCACCACCTCGGCCTGCGGCCCGCAGGCGCGCTGCACCATCATGATGCCGCCCTGGGCGAGGGCGATCTGCCGCTCGATCTCGCTGCGGCTCTCGGCGAAGTCGGCCATCTCGGATTGTTTCAGTTTCTCGCCGCGCGGCATGGCGACCTTCAGCGGATTGACCTGCTTGCCGTCCAGGTGCACCTCGTAGTGCAGGTGCGGGCCCGTGGAGCGGCCGGTGGAGCCGACGTAGCCGATGACTTGGCCCTGCTTCACGCGGGCGCCCTTTTTGATGCCCTTGGCGAAGCCTTTCATGTGGGCATAGGCCGTCTTGTAGCTGCCGCCGTGGCGGATGCGGACGTAGTTGCCGTAGCCGCCTTTGCGCCCGGCATGCTCGATGACGCCGTTGCCGGCCGCATAGATCGGCGTGCCGCGCGGGGCGGCGAAGTCGGTGCCGCGGTGCATGCGCGAGTAGCCGAGGACCGGGTGCTTGCGCATGCCGAAGTGAGAGGAGAGGCGGGCGCCGTCGATCGGCGTGCGCATCAGGGAGCGGCGCACCGAAGAGCCGTCGGCGGCATAGAAGTCGGCGCTGCCGTCCGCGCGTTCATAGTAGTAGAGCTCGGTGCGGCTGCCCGACAGAGTCATGGCGGCGAAGAGCAATTCGCCGGTGCGCACCAGGGCGCCTTCTTCGTCGACGAAGATCTCGTAGAGGAACTCGAAGGAGTCGCCCTTCTGGATTTCACGCTGGAAGTCGACATCGTAGCTGTAGGCGCGGATCGCTTCGACCAGCACCTGGTTGGGCACCCGCTTCTCCGAGGCGGCGACCGACAGGCTGCTGGAGATCGAGCCCTCGGCGTAGGCCAACTGGCGGGCCACGGGGCGGTCGATGGACTCGGCGAAGAACTCGTCGCTGTCGCTGGAGCGGCTGATCTCGATGTCGCGCTCGCGGTTGGGGCTGAAGCTGATGGACAGCAGCGCGCCGGGTCCCGCCGCGCCGCTGTCGGCGAAGGCGACCTCGATCTCCTGGCCCGGCATCAGGTGCCGGGCGCTGTAGACGGGCTCCATGGCGGTGACCGCCTGGTGCGCCTGGGCACGCTCGGCGCCGGCCTTGACCAGCAGGTTCATCAGGGTGTCGCCCGGGGCCACGGTGATCTCACGGATGATCGTGGCGGGCTCCGGCTCGACCTCTTCGACCGCCCGGGCCTCTTCGGCCGCTTCATCGGCGGCGGGCAGGGCGGCCTGCTGCAGCGCGGCGGGCGCGGCGGGGGCCATGGACGTCGGGCCCGGAGTCTCGCGTCCGATCTCGCCTTCGGCGGAGGTTTCCACTGGAGGGTCGTCGGCCGCGAAGGGCGCCGCCACGGGGGCGGGCGCGCCGGCCGGCTCGATTTCCGCCTGGGCGGTCTCCGCCGTCGACCACGAGGCGGCGACGGCTCCACCGATGAGAGGAATGGCTAAGATTGCGGGAAAACTGACTTTTTTGGCGAATCGAATCAGCGATTCGGCCTCGAAATTACGACTCGTCACGACCAACAATAGCTCCGTGGCTCGACGGGTTGGATGGCTGCCCCCCTAGGCAGAACGGTTTGGCGGTAAATGTTCTACCATCAAATCGTTAACCAATTTTTGAAAATGGCTGGTCATACAAGGGCTTGTCAACCTTAAAGGCGGTTAACAGGGGGCTCGGAGCGTGCCGAATCAGCTTTCTGCAGCGGTAACGTAAAAAAGTTTTCATAAAGGGTTTGACAGTCCCCCTGGGGCGGCCCTATAACCCGGCCTCCCGGCAGCAAACGGCCCCGGCCGAGCGCTGCCGCTCTGCTGTTTGACATTGTAGATTTGGAAGGGATACGCGGGCGGCGGATTGTGTCGTTTGGCATGATCCGGGGGTTTCCGGTTAGGCACTGGGGCCTTTTGGTTGACCGCGTATTTAGACGGAT
Organism: Pelagibius sp. CAU 1746; assembly: GCF_039839785.1. Lineage (NCBI taxonomy): Bacteria > Pseudomonadati > Pseudomonadota > Alphaproteobacteria > Rhodospirillales > Rhodovibrionaceae > Pelagibius > Pelagibius sp. CAU 1746. Next base: position 1 of record NZ_JBDOQT010000001.1, on the reverse strand, counting down.
C